>CALUKX010000039.1 GCA_944321335.1 uncultured Phocaeicola sp.
TTTTCTGCAAATTTACGCTCTTGGAACCATATAAACAACTGTACTACAATATTTTAATTTATAGAACTCCTCTTATGACAACAAGAAGAATGGTGAAGTGGATTTCCTGATTGATGATGCTGATAATTTGTCGAATATTCCGATTGAAGTCAAGTCGGGAAAAGATTATACTGTTCACGGTGCGTTGGACAAGTTCTTGTCTATTGATGAATATAATATCCGTCAGGCTTATGTCTTGTCCAACGAACAGAAGGTTTATACTGAAAATGGTATAACTTACATTCCGATTTATTATGTGATGTTTTTCGAGAATGTATCTCATGCGGTTGGACAGTTTTTGGATTGATTTTGAGAAAAACACTTCTATAAAAGTGCTTTTTGACGTAAAATTCGCTTTTGTGGAAGTGTTTATCAATAATTTGTTGACGATATTATCTTAAAAAAGTTTCTTATATTTTTGCTTTCATTCTTTCAACTCGCTTATTCATAGACTGTTAAGGGTGAAAGCAAGCTGATTTTGCTTTCACCCTTAATCCTATCGGTTTCATCTCAGTCTTTATTCCATATAATCGCTCGCAAACGAAAGCGGGAGCAGATTGCGTGTTCCGTACATCACATAGATTTCATTCTTGCTGTAAAGCATGATGCGCATGGGGCGTTTGTAGCGTTGTTCCACTTCCATCAAGACTTGGCGGCAAGCTCCACAGGGAGGTATCGGTCGGTCCAGAAAGCCGCTCGGGCTTTTGGCCGCTACAGCCAAGGTAACTACCGGCTGGTCGGGGTATTCCGAATTGGCATAAAAGAGGGTGGTGCGCTCGGCACAGGTTCCCGAAGGGTAGGCGGCATTTTCCTGATTCGTTCCGGTTACTACCTTTCCGTTCTCTAGTAAAGCGGCTGCACCTACAGCAAAATTAGAGTAGGGTGCATAACTCCGGTTAGTCGCTTCTATCGCTGCATCAATCAACATCTTGTCGGTCGCGTCCAGTTCCTCGTAGCTGTACGAGTGAATGTTTATGTCAATCTTTACTTCTTTCATAATGCTTTTTTATTTCACAAAAATAGTAATTTTATTTTAGTTGTAAGATGATAAACGGGCTTTTGGGCATTCCTTCATTTTTTAATTGAAGGGATATCTAGAATTTCTTTGATGAATTCATGCTTGTCTTTCATTGCTTTCATAGTTCTATTTATCTAACACACCTCTGACTTGCTTGTCGAAGTCGGAATCTATCTGTTGAGTTTTATTGAAGATATCATATTCACTTTCTGCTTTAGCCTTTGCTTGTGCTGCGGATATACATCCTTTATCAGGCAAAATCTTATAATCGTTGAATGTCAGGAATTTGTTTACACTGGCAGCAAACTGTTCCATTGTAAAGGTGTTCTGACGTTCGATTTGGTTCTCGATATAGTCGAAATAAGAAGTAACAGTACGCTCCAACCGACGTATTTCCTTTTCTTGTAAATAGTTCTTGGCTATGGTTACATCTGATTTAAGTATTCTACCAGTTGGTGAGTTCTTCCATGTCGTAAGTCCCATATTTTCTTTCTTATGATCTGCTTTGGTGTAAATAATTTCTGCTGCAGTCTGTCCAGTAATGGCATAATGGAAACGATTCTGAATCATGGCATAGAAGTCGTGCGTAGTTGGAGCGTTTTTGTCGTAATCTATACTGCATTCGGCATAGATGTCTGTAATCTGCTGCCAAATGCGACGTTCGCTGGCACGAATGGAACGTACTCTTTCGAGCAATTCCCTGAAATAGTCTTCACCGAAAATTGCTGTACCTAGCTTCAGACGGTCATCATCAAGCACGAATCCTTTACGGATATATTCGTTGAGAATCTTTGTTGCCCATTGGCGAAACTTCGTAGCTCTCGCAGAATTAACCCGATAGCCAACAGCAATAATCGCATCAAGGTGATAGAAATCAACCGGGGATGTTTGTGTCTTACCCTCTATGGCACCATGCCGAGTGGCTATTTCCATTTTGGAAACAACCACTTCTTTCTGCAATTCTTCTTCCTGGAAAATATTCTTGAGGTGCTTACTGATTGCAGGAACTCCCACTCCAAATAGTTGTGCCATTGCTTTTTGGGTGCACCATATTGTTTCATCTTTTATGATGACTTGGACCTTGCCGTCTTCGTCCGGCATATTATAAAGTAGGAATTGTATCTCGTTCTCCATTATTCTTATTTTTTATATCATTGTAGCCAGTACGGGCTTTATTTGATTTAAATCATCCATGTTGTCTATATAACGCTTCAGATGCAAAAATAGTGTTATTAATACATGACAAATCTACAGAAAAAAAAGTAGATTTCCTATCTCGTTTTGTTTTATTCATTCATTCTTATATCTTTGTCCGCATAATCAAATCGGAAGGAATATGAAACTATCTCATTGGCTGTTTTTGGGGTTGATGACTTTGGGGATAAGTAGCCTCAATGCCCAGCAGCGTAATAAAGCCTATGAAGATTATATAAAGAAGTACCGGAGTGTGGCGGTCGACGAGATGAAGCACTATAAGATTCCGGCCAGCATTACGCTGGCACAAGGACTTTTGGAGTCGGGTGCCGGGAAGAGTAAGTTGGCTCGTATGTCGAACAACCATTTCGGTATCAAGTGTGGCCGTTCGTGGGACGGGCCGTCTGTGCGGTTTACCGACGATGCTCCGAATGAATGTTTCCGAAAATACAAGCATGCCAAGGAGTCGTATCGCGACCATTCCAAGTTCCTGCGTTCGGGTGCGCGCTACGCATTCTTGTTCAAGCTGAATATCAAGGACTACAAGGGATGGGCCAAAGGGCTGAAGAAGGCAGGTTATGCTACCGATCCGAAATATGCAACCCGACTGATCAATATCATCGAATTGTACGACCTCGATAAGTACGACCGCAAGGGCGGACTGAAATGGGCGGAAGAGTTCCCCGATCCGCACCAACCTTACTTGGCTAATGAGTTGCTGTATATCATTGCCCGCCCGGGAGATACGTTCAAGAGTATCGGCAAGGAGTTTGATATCAGCCATAAGAAGATTCGTAAGTATAACGAACTGCCTAAAGATTATGTGTTCGAGGGAGGAGAGATCGTTTACTTGGAACAGAAGCGGCGCCGGGCTACCAAAGAGTATATCGTGTATGTCGTGCGCGACGGCGATTCCATGTATTCCATTTCACAGAAGTTCGGAGTACGTCTGGAACGTTTGTATAAGATGAACAAGATGAGTCCGGACGCACCGGCTCCTGAGGTGGGAGATATTCTTCGCTTGAGATAATGAACTGAAGGGTTGATTCCCTTTTACAATATAAGATGAATGCCTGCAACGGATGGTTTGTTCCGGTTGCAGGCATTCTTTTATTGTTGTGTCTTGATGTTTTCTTCAATTCACAATAGTGGTTCAAGCGATTCACAATAGTGAATCAAGCGGCTCACAATTGTGGTTCATGCGATTCACTATTGTGAATCGCTCAAGACGTCCTTATGTTTCTATCGATTATCTATTGTATTCCTTGTGGAACTCCACTACGGCTTCGATTCCCTTGCGGAGAATGTCGAGCGGGAAGTTCTCGTTCGGCGAATGGATTGCATCGCTTTCCAGTCCGAAACCCATCAGGATGGTCTTGATACCGAGTATCTGTTCGAAGTCGCTGATGATGGGGATGCTTCCTCCACGACGGACTGCCAAAGGTTGTTTGCCGAAGGCTTTTGTAAAACCTTTTTCAGCAGCCTTGTAGGCGGGCAGGGAGATGGGGCAGACGTAGCCTTCGCCTCCGTGCATCGGAGTTACCTTGACTTGCACATAGTCGGGTGCTATCCGGTTGATATAATCTACGAACAGCTTGGATATCTTTTCGTGATTCTGATGCGGAACCAGTCGGCATGAAACCTTGGCATAGGCTTTCGATGGTAATACGGTCTTGGAACCTTCACCGGTATATCCGCCCCAGATACCGCAGACATCGAACGACGGACGGCAACTGTTGCGTTCCAGAGTGGAGTATCCCTTTTCACCTTTCAACGCTTTCACACCGATTGCTTCCATGTATTTCTTTTCGTCGAAGGGGATATCGGCTATCATCGCACGTTCGGCTGCAGGCACTTCTTCCACATCGTCGTAGAAGTGGGGGATGGTGATACGGCCGTCGGCATCGATTACCTGGGCAAGCATGCTGCACAGCGTATTGATGGGGTTGGCCACCGCACCGCCGAAATGTCCCGAATGAAGGTCACGGTTCGGACCGGTCACTTCGATCTCCCAGTAGGCAAGTCCACGCAAGCCGGTTGTAAGCGACGGAAGGTCGGCACCGAGCATGCTGGTATCCGAAACCAGAATGATGTCGGCTTTCAACAAATCCTTATGTTGTTTGAGGAAGGCGTTGAGGCTGGGCGAACCAATCTCTTCTTCACCTTCGAAAATGAACTTTACGTTATGGGTCAGCAAGCCTTCCTTCACCACGTATTCGAAAGCTTTTGCCTGGATCATTGCCTGTCCTTTGTCGTCGTCGGCTCCTCGTGCCCAGATACGTCCGTCGCGTATTTCCGGCTCGAACGGGCGACTCTTCCAAAGGTCGAGCGGTTCGGCGGGCATCACATCGTAATGGGCATAGATCAGTACGGTAGGTGCATCGTCGCTGATATGCTTTTCGGCGTAGACCAGCGGATTGCCTTTCGACGGCATGATTTCGGCCTTGTCGGCTCCGGCTTCCAACAGGAGTTGCTTCCATCGCTCGGCACAGGCCTGCATATCCGACTTGTGTTCGGGCAGTGCACTGATGCTCGGAATACGTATCAGACTGAAGAGCTCTTCCAGAAAGCGGCTCTCGTTTTCCTTGATGTATTGCTTGATTTCCATGGTAACGGTATTTTAAAGGTGACTTGCTTTGTCGAGCAAATAATAGTCGAGCAGGGTCATTGCTGCCATTGCTTCCACAATAGGTACAGCACGGGGCAGCACACAGGGGTCGTGGCGGCCTTTGGCTTTCAATACGGTTTCGTTGCCTTCCTTGTCAACGGTCGGCTGTTCCATCAACACGGTTGCCACCGGCTTGAAAGCCACACGGAAATAGATATCCTCTCCGTTGCTGATACCTCCCTGGATACCTCCCGAGCGATTGGTCTTCAAGGCTATCTTTCCATCCTTGTTGTAGAAGATATCGTTCTGTTGGCTTCCTTTCAGGTTCATGCTTCCAAAACCTTGTCCGTATTCGAAACCTTTCACGGCATTGATGCTCAGCATGGCGCTTCCGAGGGCAGCGTGAAGCTTTCCGAAAGCCGGCTGTCCCAGTCCCACCGGACAGCCTTTGATTACGCAACTGATTACTCCACCGATGGTATCGCCTTCACCCTTGATGTTGAAGATGTATTCTTCCATCTGTTTAGCCAGTTCCTGGTCGGGACAACGCACCGGATTCTCTTCAATCTTGCTCAAATCGTATTCAGTATAATCCTTATCGAGCTTGTAGATACCTACCTGCGAAGTAAATGCGGTGATGCTGATGCCGAGTTGTTTCAGAGCAAGCTTGGCGAGAGCTCCGGCCACCACACGAGAGATGGTTTCACGGGCGGAAGAACGTCCGCCTCCACGATGGTCGCGAAGTCCGTATTTCTGTGTATAGGTATAGTCGGCATGAGAAGGACGGAAGAGATCCTTCATGTTGTCGTAATCGTTCGAATGTTGGTTGGTGTTCCATACCGCGAAACCGATGGGGCATCCGGTCGATACACCGTCGTAGATACCCGAAAGGAATTCCACGGCATCGGCCTCCTTGCGGGAAGTCGTAATCGACGACTGTCCCGGACGGCGTCGGTTCAACTCGTTCTGGATAAAGTCCATGTCGATGGTGATACCTGCCGGAAAACCGTCGATTACACCACCTATCGCTTTTCCGTGCGACTCGCCGAAGCTGGTCAGACGGAAGATATTTCCAAATGTATTGTTGTACATAGTATCTGTAATAACTTAGTTTCGTAATTAGAATTTGCTGCCTGCACCTCCGCCACCGAAACTGCCGCCGCCGAAGCTTCCACCGCCGAATCCTCCTCCGAATCCTCCGCCACGATGGCCGCCTCCGAAGAACGGACCGATGAACGGGCCGCCCATGCCTCCACGGAAATCGTCGTCCTGTACTTTCTTCTGTCGAACGCAAGTATATCCACAGTGCTTGCAGAGGCAGTTCACTTCGATTATCTTGTAGCCGTTTACCTTGGCTACGGTGCGTTGCGAAATCTCATTGAGTGTATGTTTGTGGCAGGCCGGACATTTTCTACGTTGGCGGTTGCTGTACCAGATAAAGAGAGGTACGAGCAAAAAAATGCAAAGAAAAGGAATCAGAAACAGAAGGAATCCTCCGTCATCACCGTTGTTGGTATTGCCCAAAGGTTCGCCTGTTCCGTCCAGTTGCCTGCGGATGGCCTGGATACCTGCCACCATACCTGCATCCCAATTCCCTTGGCTGAACGGTTTGTTCATGTAGCGTATCTGAATCTGTTTGCAGGCGGCATCGGGTAGGGAGCCTTCCAGTCCGTAGCCGGTAGCAAATTGGATGCACCGTTCTTCAGTAACAAGCAATACTACCAGTCCGTTGTCCTTTCCTTTCTGGCCTACACCGTTCTGTTGTCCCAACTGATATGCGAAATCGAAACAATCGCCTCCGTCAATCTCTTTCACGGCAACCACCAACACTTGAGTACCGGTCTGTTGTTCCAAAGCGAAGAGGGTGGTATCGATAGCCGCTACCGCCTCCGGACTCAGAACTCCGTCGGGATTGCTCACATAGCGTGTCCTGTCCTGCAGGTGGACCATAGGAATCTCGTTCACCTTATAGGCTTTCGCCTGTATAAGGAGAGGGAGCACCAGACAGATACCCAATACAAGACAGAATGACGTTATCTTCTTCATGACCGAAAATTAGAATTTTACTTCCGGAGCTTTCTCGGCGCCTTCTTCAGCCTCGAAGTACGGACGTTTCTCGAATCCGAACATGCCGGCGAAGATATTCTTCGGGAAACGGCGGATTGCTGTATTGTAAGCACGTGCAGCCTCGTTGAAGTTGCGGCGTTCCACACTGATGCGGTTCTCGGTTCCTTCGAGCTGAGCCTGCAAGGTCTGGAAGTTTTCGCTGGCCTTCAGGTCGGGATAATTCTCGGAGATGGCAATCAACCGGCTCAAGGCACTTCCTACCGCACCCTGTGCACGCTGGAACTCGGCCAGCTTTTCCGGAGTCAGGTCGTCGATACAGATGGTAGTCTGTGTAGCCTTGGTACGGGCATCGACTACAGCCTGGAAGGTCTCCTTTTCGTGGGATGCATATCCCTTCACCGTATTTACCAGATTCGGAATCAGGTCGCTGCGGCGCTGGTATTGGTTTTCGACGTTACTCCAGGCGGTTCCTACCTTTTCTTCCTGTGAAACCAACGAGTTATAAGTAGAGATGCCATATACCACAAGCACTGCGATAACGGCGATCACGATAAGCCATGTCTTTTTCATAATTGCGTGTTTTTAATGTTAATGATTTCTTTATCTGCAAACATAAGCAAAAAAAATGGGATAGCACGTGCGGTTGTCGGGTTTTTAGTGAATGTACTTGTTTACGAAACGTTTCACGTGCTCGGTATATTCTTCGGGATAGTAGCGGTAGGAGTGGGCATGATCCGCTCCCGGTACCACCCATATTTCCTTAGGTTGGGGCTTGGCGTCGTAGAGCTTGTACACCATCCAGGTAGGTACATAGTCGTCTTTGTCGCCGTGGATGAAGAACATCGGGAGTCTACACTTGGCTACCTGTTTCAAAGCAGAGGCTTCGGTGAAGTTCCATCCGTTCTGAAGGTCGCACATCCAGCTGGCAGTATAAAGGAGCGGGAATTTCGGGAGTCCGAACTGTTCTTTCAGTTCCTTGCCGAACTGGTCCCATACGCTGGTATATCCGCAGTCCTCCACAAAACAACGGATATATCCGGGTAGCTTTTCTCCCGATACCATCATGGTTGTGGCTGCACCCATCGAGATACCGTGTACGACCGTCTGCAGCGAATCGCCGAAGATAGCGGGTGCCGTATCAATCCATTGGATGACATCTTTCCGGTCGAGCCATCCCATCTGGATTGCATCGCCTTCCGTCAGTCCGGTATAGCGTAGGTCGGGAAGAAGGATGTTGTAATCGAAGTCGTTGCTGTACATGTATCCGATGTGGAACATGCGGATGGCGTTATCGGTATAGCCATGAACGATGACCGCCGTCTTGTTGGTCGGTTTCGATGCACGGACAAAGAAAGCGTGCATCTTGATTCCGTCGGGAGCGGTAATGAAGGTATCTCTCAAGGCCTTGTGTTGCTCAAGGCTGTCGAGCCAGGGAACGATCTGCGGATAGGTCTCGCGCATAAAGGCCATCGAACCTTCCATATCCTTTCCCCGGTTTTCGGGGCGTAGGGAATAGTCGAGCATATACAAGCTTCCTCCGGTAAGAATGGCGATGATGACAGCTGCCACAATGCCGGTGGTTATCAGAATTTTCTTTTTCATTCGGTTATCAGGTTATCGGTCTATAAAAAAAGCAGTGATGAATACTCTCTCGAGACTAATCGTCACTGCCTTTCTATATAACAAAAAAACGTTCAAAAGGTTAGCGGTCGATCCGGTTATCTGTTCCAGATTTCCCATGCTCCGTAAGCCTGCAGCAGAAGCATTTCCAGTCCGTTCTTCACTACTGCTCCCTGGTCTTCACCTTTTTTCATGAAAAGTGTGGTGTTGGGATTGTACAGCAAATCATACAACAGGTGTTTCGGAGTGAGACATTCGTAAGGAATGGCGGGACAAAGATCTGCTTTCGGATACATACCTACCGGTGTGCAGTTTACAATCACCTTGTATTCGTCCATCATTTCGGGAGTAAGTTCTTCGTAAGTGATTGTATTGTCATTGTGACGGCTGCGTGAAACGAACAAAGTATCAAGACCGAGCTGTTTCAAAACATAGTTGACAGCCTTGGAAGCTCCACCGGTACCCAGAATCAAAGCCTTCTTGTGATGCGATTCCAACAATGGTTCGATGGAACGTGAAAAACCTAACACATCGGAATTGTAGCCGACCAATTTCAACTTGTTGTTCTTTCCGCGTTCGAAACGGATAACGTTCACTGCACCTATAGCTGCCGCGTCCTTGTCCAGTTCGTCGAGGTAAGAGATTACTTTTTCCTTGTAGGGAATCGTTACGTTCATGCCTGCCAGATTCGGGTTGGCAGCAATCACTTTAGGAAAATCTTCGATAGTCGGAATCTCAAAATTCACGTATTCCGCATCAATGTCTTCCGACTGGAATTTCTCGTTGAAGAAATTCTTTGAGAAGGAGTGTCCGAGCGGATAACCTATCAAACCGTATTTTTTCATATCTGTATAGGATTTATGTTCGTTTTATTTTGTTGCAAAGTAGAGGGTGCAGATGCCAAGCGTCAGCCGTTTGAAGGTGACTTGGCTGAAACCAGCCTTGCGGATGATTTCCTGCATGACTTCACCTTGTGGAAAAGCTCTGATCGATTCGGGAAGATACGTATATGCACTCCGGTCTTTCGATAGTAGTTTGCCAAGAGTAGGGATGACCACCTTCGAATAGAGGGCATACAACTGTTTCATCGGGAAATGTTCGGGTTCCGAAAGTTCCAGAATGACCAGATGTCCACCCGGTACCAGTACGCGGTGCATCTCCTGCAATCCAAGGTCGAGGTTCTCGAAGTTGCGCACACCGAAGGCAACGGTGATGGCATCGAAACGGTTGTCGGGGAAGGAGAGGTTGGTACAGTCTTCTTTCGCGAACGAAATACGGTCGGCAAGGTTGGCCTGTTTCACTTTCTCTCGTCCCACGTTCATCATCCCTTCCGAAATGTCGGTACCTATCAACTCCTGCGGTTGGAGTACACGGCACGCCTGTATGGCAAAGTCGCCGGTACCTGTAGCCACATCCATCATGTGTTGCGGTCGATAAGGCTTCAGGCAGTTGATGGCTTTGCGTCGCCAGCTTTTGTCGATACCCAACGAAAGCACATGGTTCAGGTTGTCGTAGGCCGGAGCGATATTGTCGAACATCTTCTCCACCTGAGCGGCCTTGCTTTCATCTTCGTTGTAGGGTTTGATATTTTCTTGCGGATAATGAGCCATGAATCTTTAATCTTGGATTGGTTGGTTTCATATTCAGAAAAGTGCTTTCTGATTGGTAGGGAAAGAATCCGGCAGGGATAGTCCTGCCAGATTCAGTATATGTTTGTTACGGTTGTCCTGCCTTCGCTTATTTGGTCAGGTAGTCTGTAACGTTCTTTTCAATACGTGCTGCGATGCATTCGGTATCGGCCTTCACGAATGTTTCACCTGTAATGTGTTCGTACAGCTCGATGTAGCGGTCGCTGATAGAAGCGACGATTTCGGGAGTCATTTCAGGAACCTGCTGTCCTTCCTTGCCTTGGAAACCGTTAGCCATCAACCATTCGCGTACGAATTCCTTTGAAAGCTGTTTCTGAGGTTCACCGTTTTCGAAACGTTTCTGATAGCCTTCAGAGTAGAAGTAACGGCTTGAGTCAGGAGTATGGATTTCATCCATCAGGTAGATTTCACCGTTGTGCTTACCGAATTCGTATTTGGTATCTACTAGAATCAGACCGCGTTCGGCAGCCATCTGGGTACCGCGTTCGAACAAAGCCAATGTATATTTTTCCAGTGTAGCATATTCTTCCGGAGTAGCCAGACCCTTAGCCAGGATTTCTTCCTTCGAAATATCTTCATCGTGCATACCCATTTCGGCCTTGGTAGTCGGAGTGATGATCGGATGCGGGAACTTTTCGTTTTCGCGCATACCTTCCGGCAGACGAACGCCACAGATTTCACGGACACCGCTCTTGTAGGCACGCCATGCGCTACCGCACAAATAACCGCGCACAATCATTTCTACAGGGAAACCTTTGCACATAACGCCAACGGTAACCATCGGATCGGGAGTAGCGAGTTTCCAGTTCGGACAGATATCGGTAGTCGCATCCAGGAACTTGGCAGCAATCTGGTTCAACATCTGACCCTTGTAAGGAATACCTTCCGGCAATACTACGTCGAAAGCAGAGATACGGTCGGTAGCGACCATCACTAGTTTTTCATCGTTGATGTTATACACATCGCGCACTTTACCGTGGTACACACTTTTCTGACCTGGAAAGTGATAATCTGTTTTTGTTAATGCTTTACTCATTGTCTTCCTATAATTTAGTAATGAATGATTCGTTTGTTATTCCTTTTCGGCCTTGCCTGCCTTCTTGGTTTCGGCAGCAGCCTGTCTTTCCGCTTTCGCTTTCTCCTCGAACTTTTCGTAAGCTTCTACGATGCGGGTCACGAGCTTATGGCGGACAATATCTTTCTTGTTGAGTTCAATGAAACTGATACCCTTGACACCTTTCAGAATCTTCAAGGCCTGTACCAGACCGGAAGTCTGTGATGACGGAAGGTCAATCTGAGTCATGTCACCCGTTACAATCATCTTCGTGTTCATACCCATACGGGTAAGGAACATCTTGATCTGTTGGGTAGTGGTATTCTGTGCTTCATCCAGAATTACCACTGCGTCATTCAGGGTACGTCCACGCATGAAAGCCAACGGAGCAATCTGAATAATGTTCAGCTCCATGTACTCCTTCAGCTTGGCTGCCGGAATCATATCCTGCAAGGCATCGTATAACGGTTGCAGATACGGATCGATCTTGTCTTTCATGTCGCCGGGAAGGAATCCGAGCTTTTCGCCCGCTTCCACAGCCGGACGGCTCAGAATGATTTTCTTGATTTCCTTGTTCTTGAGGGCACGGACAGCCAAAGCGATGGCCGTATAAGTCTTACCTGAACCGGCAGGACCGATTGCGAAAATCATATCGTTCTTTTCAAACTCCTTGACCAGCTTCAGCTGGTTGGAGCTTCGCGGAGTGATAGGCTTACCCGTAACACTGTAAACGATGACATCGCCTATCTTCTCTGGTTGAGGCTTGTTGCCCTTCACTATCTCAAGGATAATCTCTTCGTTGAGCGAATTATATTTGGCGCAATACTTCTCCAAAGCAAGTACCGCTTCCTCGAAAGCACACATTTCTTCCTCGTCCCCCATTACCTTGATGACATTTCCTCTTGCCACAATGCGCAATTTGGGAAACAAAGCCTTGATCATTTGCATGTTGACGTTGTTGACGCCATAAAAAATAACCGGATCAATGTCCTCTAGTACGATATGTTTCTCGATCATTAACTATTTCAGATATGCTCGTTAGTTTAATTTTGTGCAAATTTAATCATAACTTTTGATTGTTTACGTAATTCACCTTAATTTATTTCACCGAGCGAAAGTTTCAAGTTTCAGATTATTATCTTTATCTTTGTAGCATTGTGAAAAAGTAACAGATTTCAGGTAATTCAGAAAACCAATGCGACATTTTCTGGCTGTAAAATAGGTAAATACACATGAAAAAAATACTGTTGGCGGCACTTGTCCTGTTTTCGGTCTTGATAACAGGTTGTGAACACAAAGATAAATCTATCAAATTGAATTATCCCCATAATATCCGAGGGGTGGTGAGCTATAAGAAAAGCTTCGGCGATTTGAATGAAGTACAGCTTACGGCCGCAAAACGTTTGGGTATCAAACCGATTTCATCACGCGAGCAGGCGGAACGTCTGGAAGGGGAGTTGGAGGAAATCCGTTCGTGCGAGTGGTATGATGTTGATTCATTGACCCATTCCATTCCGTATCTGGTGCCTCAGGCCAGTGCTTTGCTGGATACCATCGGCATGAATTTTCTGGATTCATTGGGATGTAAGGGCTTGAATCCAAATAAGATTCTGGTTACATCCGTATTGCGTACCAAAGAGGATGTGAAGAAACTTCGCCGTACAAATGGAAACGCTTCGGAAAACTCCTGCCATTTCTATGGAACGACTTTCGATGTCAGCTGGAAACGTTTCACAAAGGTAGAAGATCCGGATGGCCGCCCGATGCAGGATGTGGGTGCCGATACCTTGAAACTGGTACTATCGGAAGTGTTGAGCGATTTGCGCAAGGCCGACCGCTGTTACATCAAGTACGAACTGAAACAGGGTTGTTTTCATATAACCGTGCGATAATAGGTTTACATGGCAAGATATTTCATTTATTTGGCATACGACGGAACAAACTACCACGGGTGGCAGATCCAGCCGAACGGTGCGAGCGTGCAGGAAACACTAATGCAGGCGTTGGCAACTTTTTTGCGTCAGCCTGTGGAGGTGGTAGGGGCAGGACGTACTGATGCCGGTGTACATGCCCGGCTGATGGTGGCTCATTTCGATTTCGGCTGTATATTGGATTGTGATTCGGTTACCGACAAACTGAACCGGTTGCTTCCACCTGATATCTCGGTATACAAGGTGTGTCGGGTAAGACCGGATGCGCATGCCCGTTTCGATGCTACCTATCGTACTTATAAATATTACATTACCACACAGAAGAGTCCGTTCAACCGGATGTATTCGTGGCGCATTTTCCAACAACTCGATTTCAAGAAGATGAATGAGGCTGCCGCAACGCTTTTCGATTACATCGACTTTACGAGTTTCAGCAAACTCCATACCGATGTAAAGACCAACAACTGCAAGATTATGCATGCGGCGTGGGAACAGGTGGGAGAGAATGAATGGGTATTTACCATACAGGCCGACCGTTTCCTTCGGAATATGGTGCGTGCAGTGGTCGGCACCCTTGTGGAAGTTGGACGGGGAAAACTGTCGGTCGATGGTTTCCGTAAGATTATTGAGGAGAAAAACCGTTGCAGTGCCGGAACATCAGTTCCGGGACATGCTCTGTTTCTGGTGGATATTGGTTATCCGCAAGAAATTTTCCAGATTGACAACAGGATATAAACATTTCGTAAAAATAAAAATCCTTTCAAGATTTCCGGTTATGGCCGCAAAGTCTTGAAAGGATTTTAAATTATTCCTTAAATGCTTATTTTGCTTTTACATCTTCCAGGATGATTGTGTAGCCTGCTGTGAAACTCTTGTCGGGGGCTATACACTGCATCCATTCACGATCCTTGAATTCGCCGTTGAAGCCAACCTTATCACAGCGTCCATACCAAGGTTCCAGACATACGAATGGAACATCTGGATGAGCGGCACTAGGTGACCAGACAGCAAGCAACGGGCTGTTACATTCTATGCTGATGTATGGATTCTTTTCCTTGTCGAGCAAAGTTACTTTCTTTACCTGGCTATTGTCGAAGATGTATGTATCGCAGTCGAATGTCTGGCTGGTCAGTTCCATCAACCCTTCGTTCAGAAACAATTCACGTCGTTTGTCGGATACACATCCTTTTTCTGCCGGAGAAATATATTCCAATGTGCTGATCTTCTTTCCGAAATCAAGAAAACCTCTTTCCTGAGTAGCAAGGTCGAGGTCGCGGTAATAGAATGCCGGATGAGCACCAATCTGGAAATACAAATTCTCATCTCCCGGATTCTGGACGCTCCACATTACTTCGATATGGTTGCCTTTCAGTCGGTAACCCACTTCAAAAACAAACTTGAAAGGATACACTTTCAGGGTTTCCTCATTGCTCTCCAAGGTATAGATCAATGCGTTTTCTTCTTCATATGTAAGCTGGAATTCCATATCTCGGGCAAAACCGTGCTGACCTAACGAATAAGTCTTGCCTTCATGGCGGTATTCATTGTTCCAAACTCGTCCTACCAATGGGAAAAGGACTGGTGAGTGGCGTGCCCAGAACTTAGGGTCGGCTTGCCATAAATACTCTGTTCCATTGGCGCAGATACTTACTAATTCCGCTCCAGAATCAGCAATCTGAATGCTGACAACATCGTTCGATAGTGTTTTCATGCGATTACTGTGTTTATAAAGTCATATCTGTTACAGTGAACTGATTAATGGTGTTATTTGTCCCAAAAGTAGTGATTTTACATTCTATATGGTAATTTTTATTAAAATTATTTTTTGTATGTTTACTCTTTTTTCCTATATTTGTTTTTTGAAACTAGATTTGAAAAAGGGTGAATCGGTTTAGCTATCTTTTATGTATGATGTTGGTTGTGGTTGTTTTCGGTTGTCGTTCTGAAACCGAAAAGCCGATGCATGCTCCAGATTCCTATACTAACATGGTCGGGATGTGGGAAGATTCATTGTCCAATCACCCCGTATGGGTGAATGCCCAGATAGATAGTCTCCTGCCATTGCTGAAAGACAGTCTGGAATATTATCGTCTTCTTATCATCAAAGCTAAAGCAACCTTGCAGCTTTCCCAACCTGATTCAGCTTTCAATCTTCTGAATAAAGCCGAACGTTATATCGTTACTTGTACGAAGGATTCCCATGATAGGAATTTGCTTTGTACCTATTATTATAATCTGAAGGGGAATATCTATGCCCGGAAGGTGATGATGGATTCGGCTTTGGTGCAGTATCAGCGAGCCTATTCCTATTGCTCCCGATTGGATGATGACCGGAAACGTTTGGATGTCATGTTGAATATCGCCGATTCGTATGTGCGTACAGGTAGGTATGATATGGGGTCATTCTGGTACAGGCAATTCCTGTCTTTGGCAGATTCGATCAGATTGCCTGAAGAAGAACGTTTCCCTGGATATTATGGGTTGGGGCAAGTCAGCATGGATTTACGTGATTTTGCCCAATGCGATTATTATTTTGAACTGGCCGGTCGTTTTTATTATCTGATGAAACCTTATGAAAAGCATATCTATCTGAATAATCGCGGTAATTCGTTCTATTACAGGGAAGATTATCCTACTGCGTTGAAGTATTTCCAGAGTTTGCTGAAGTATCTGAACCATTATCCTGAGATGGAATTCGAACGTAATTTGACAATGGTCAACTTGGGTGAGGTCTATCTGTTGATGAACAAGACTGATTCGGCTGCTTATTATCTCGACAGATGTCATGCGTTTTTCAAGAAAATCGGAAATAACAGTGCCCTATATTATATTGAGACACAGATGATAGAGCTTGCTTTGCAACAGGGTAATTTGCAGTTGGCACAAAAGCGGATAGCTGATGCGGTCAAACTGGATTATGTCGAACCGAATATGTTGCATATCCGTAATAAATATCTTCAACACTATTTTGAGAAAAATGGGGACTATAAGAACGCTTACAAGTATATGCTGAACAATCGGAAGATGGATGATTCTATCCGGAATGAAAGGATTAAGATGCGTTCGGCCGAGCTGGCTTTGCGATATAGGCAAGACAGTACATTAATGAAAAAGGAAATGCTTATCCAACAACAGAGGAATGAAGTGCTACAGCTACATGAATGGGTTTATAGAGGGTTGTTTGTGGTTTTGATAACATTGTCTGTTGTTGGCGGATGGATATTGTACCGTAAAATAAAACGGGATGAGCAAGAGCGGAATATGCGTACAGCTATTACCTCTTTACGTCTGGAAAATGTGAGAAACCGCATCTCGCCACATTTCATTTTTAATGTATTGAGCCGTGAGGTTATGTCGAAGGAGCGTAAAGTTGAAGATGAATCTGATATAAGGGGGTTGATCAAACTATTACGTCGCAATCTCGAATTATCGGATAATATGGCTGTTTCTTTGGCCGAGGAACTGGATTTTGTCAGAACCTATGTGGGTCTGGAACAGAAATCATTGCAGCCCGATTTTCTTTTTGTGGAAGAAATTGATGAATGCATTGATGTCAATACCATGAAAGTTCCGACTATGATGATTCAGATTTCTGTTGAAAACGCTATTAAACATGCTTTGAGGGGAAAAGAAGGCATGAAAAAACTTTGGATCAAGATAATAAAGAAAGAGGACGGTGTTGAAATTATAGTTCTCGATAATGGTGGCGGCTATCGGATAGATAGTGTTACTAAGGGAACCGGTACAGGAACAAAGGTAGTGGTACAAACCATCCAATTATTGAATAGCTATAATGACCGACCGATTGTTATGAAAATAAATAACATCCCTGTCTCTGATGACGAAATCGGATGTGAAGTCCGTTTCTTTATACCTGTTAACTATTCATATCAACTTAAACGGAAAAAAATTACACTATGGAAAAGAATTACAAAGCAGTGATTATTGATGACGAAGAAGGTGCGATAGATAATTTGAGCCTAGAACTGAAACGTTTTCCATACATCTCAGTTGAAGGAACTGCAAAGAATGGTGCGACTGGTGTCAAATTGATTGAGAAAGTCCATCCTGATTTGGTGTTTCAAGATGTGGAACTTCCTGATATGTTGGGAATGGATGTCATTTCAAGAGTGCGTGAAAGGGCCTCATGGAATATGAACGTTATTTTCTATACAGCTTATGACAAATATATGATTGATGCCCTACGTGCATATGCTTTCGATTTTCTATTGAAACCTGTAGATAGTGCAGAATTGCAGATTGTAATGACACGTTTCTGTGAACGGATGAAGGACGGAACCAATTCTTTTCAGACATTCACAGAAACAGATAAAGGAGACAAGCCTTTTATGGTGGTCACACCGACAGGAGATTTACGTTTTCTGCGACCTTCTGAAATAGGATATTTCCGTTATCTCTCAAATCGGAAAATATGGGAGGTTGCCCTTACAAACGGAACTTATTTACCTTTGAAGCGAAGTACAACGGCAGAACAACTTTGTGCTTATAGTAGTGTCTTTATGCAGATTCATCAATCGTTCATTATTAATATGCGTTATCTTATTATGGTTCAAGATAACCGGTGTGTTATGTATCCGCCCTTTAATAATGTGGAAGAATTGACTGTATCCAAGAAATATAAGAAAGAGATGATGGATCGCTTTTATCAGTTGTGATTCTCTTTGATGAGTTTTGCCTGTTTAGTGGCATATTCCGTCCACTTAGTTCGGATAAACGTTCGCTTAGTTGATAAATGGGATTTGTGTGATATGTATATAATAAGTAATTGTTTATTTTTGTTTCATCATTTTAACATATAGACTTATGAAGCTGAAAGTTTTAAAAAAGGGATTGTTGGTTATGGGTGGATTGATATTGGGAAGTAGTGCCTATGCTCAATATTTGCGTACATCCTATTTTATGGAGGGGACAAGTTCACGTATTCAACTTAATCCGGGTTTGCAGCCTACACGTGGCTATTTCAATTTTCCAGTTATCGGTTCATTGAATGTTGGAGCTTCTTCTAATGTTTTGGGTACAAGTGATATTGTAGATTTTTTCGATAGTGATGGGACCGATATCTTTGATAACGATGATCTTTACAACCGTCTGAAGAGCGATAACCGTTTGAATGTAAATCTGAATACAGATATATTCTCGTTCGGATGGTATAAAGGAAAAGGTTTCTGGAGTGTTAATGTTGGTCTGAGGACTGATGTCGGTGCTTCCGTTCCAAAAGATATGTTCGAATATTTACGTGATGCCAACCATTATGATGGAGGAGCTATGAATGGAAGCATTACTGATTTAAAGATGAATATCAATGCTTATGCAGAAATCGGTTTAGGTTATTCCAGACCTATCACTGACCGTTTGACAGTCGGAGGTCGTGTGAAAGTCTTGCTTGGTATTGCAAATGCAGAAATGGAAGTGAACAAATTTGAAATTGATACTAATCTTCCGGCGGATTATCAGAATCCGTCCGCTTGGGATGCTGGTAAAACCTATACCGCTGAATATACATCTAAAGCTCAAATAACAACAACCATGAAAGGTGGCTGTTTGAGTTATGATGACAATGAAGTCATCGATGGTTTTGATTTTGATGGAGGTGATTATGGTATCTCAGGGGCAGGTTTCGGTATCGACCTTGGAGCAACTTATAAATTGTTTGATCATGTTACTTTATCGGCTGCAGTATTGGATTTGGGCTTTATTAAATGGAACAAGTCACATACTACAGTAGCAAGTGTAGATAAGAGCGAAAAGATAAATGTGAATATGGATAATTATGATCAATATATCAGCGATGACTTCCTTGATTTCGAACGTTTCAGTTTGAAGGATGACGAAGATGCAGTGAAATCAAGAACCAAGAAACTTTCTTCTACAATTTTGTTAGCTGGTGAATATGCAATGTTCGACAACAAACTGAGTGTCGGAGCTATGTATACAGCTCGATTCGTAGAACCTAAAACCATGAATGAATTGACTCTGTCGGCGACTTACCGTCCGAAAAATTGGCTCAATGCAGCTGTAAGCTATTCACCAATCCAGGCTTGTGGTAAATCACTTGGTATTGCATTGAAACTGGGACCTTTGTTCTTAGGAACAGATTATATGTTCTTCGGTAACAATTCGCGTTCAGTCAATGCCTTTGTTGGTTTGTCATTCCCTATGGGATTGTCGAAAAAAGATGCTTGCTGTAAAAATTGAACGTTATAATTTCTTGTAATATTAGGCAAAAAAGTTTGAAAAGCTGTTTCTGGTAGATGTAGTTTTTTATCTTGTCTGTCTCTTACTCTGGCTACTTCATCTGTTACGGCTTTTCTTCTTTTTATCATGATTAAGGAGGGGTTCTGATGGTATTCCATTGGAACTCCTCCTTTGTGTTTATTTTTGTTGGATCAGTGTCCCGTCGAGCCTGTATATAGATACGTGTCCGTTTTCATATATTGCAAATGTAGGAACATTTCCTCCTTTAGGGAATGTGATGGAGCCAGTGTTACAGATTGTTCGGTTGCTGTCGGATTCTAGTTTCCAAAGGTGGGTATGTCCGTAGAAGAAAAAATCAATTTTGCCTTTGGGGTATTTGTTTTCGTTATAAATATGGCCATGTGTTAAGAACAAGCGTTTCCCATTGTCTATTATTAAAGCATAATCGGCTAATATGGGAAAATCAAGCAACATCTGATCTACTTCTGAATCACAATTTCCTCGAATGGCAATGATTTCGTCAGACATCGCATTTAGCTTTTCGGCAATTCTTTGGGGATTAATACCTTCCGGGATTCCATTACGTGGGCCATAATTAAGAATATCACCTAGGATGCACATCATTTCACATTGGCTTTCCCTGTAGAATGAAAGTACCTGCTCTAAGGCTGGCAGGCAGCCATGTATGTCGGATACAATTAAATATTTCATGCTTTTATCGTTTGTTTTGGAAGTACAAAAGTAGGTATTTACGAGCAAAGAGTGAAAGCCGTTTCCTTAATAGTTTTGAAAAAATAAACTGTTTGGAATTATACAGGATGTGGATGTAATTTTTTATAGATACTTTAGTGTGAAAATCCCTTTTTTTAGTTATCTTTGTACAAAACTTTAAAAAATAATTGAGCGGCTTTAGAATGGAACGTAAATTGAAAGACTACCTCATGCTTGTATTGAAAGGAATGGGTATAGGAGCAGCTGACGTTGTCCCTGGTGTTTCTGGAGGGACAATCGCATTTATTGTAGGAATTTATGATGAGTTGATTGAATCAATTAAAAGTATTAATGCGAAGAGTTTGAAATTATTCTTCACGGGACAGTGGAAGTCATTCTGGAAAGCTATAAATGGAAATTTCCTGTTCCCCTTGTTGGCAGGTATAGGAATTAGCGTATTTTCTTTAGCTAAAATCATTACATGGTTACTGCTGACGCACCCGATTTTAGTCTGGTCATTCTTTTTCGGATTGGTATTGGCTTCGACATTATTTGTAGGGAAAGATATTAAAGAATGGAATTGGAAGACAATTCTTGGCTTTGTGGTGGGAGTAGTAGTGGCCTTTTACATAACAATAGCTACACCGGCTGAAACCTCATCCAGTTGGCTTTTTATTTTTGTATGTGGAGCTGTTGCTATATGTGCCATGATCTTGCCCGGCATCTCCGGTAGCTTTATTTTGGTTTTGCTGGGGAAATATTTCTTCATTATGGAGGCTGTAAAGACTTTGAATGTCAAGGTGATGTTGGTCTTTGGCGTAGGTGCTTGCATAGGAATTACAACTTTCTCTCGTTTGTTGTCGTTTGCATTGAAACACTTCCGTAACATTACTTTAGCAGTATTGAGCGGATTTATGTTGGGCTCACTCAATAAAGTATGGCCGTGGAAGGAATTAGTGGATGATACTCATGGAATGCCGATTGAATCGAACATTCTTCCGGACAAGTCTGTTCCGGAAGCTGTTGCACTAATGTTTGTGGGTTTCTTCCTTGTATTTATACTTGAAAAGTTGTCGATCAAGACATCAAAATAGTCGATGCCCTATATTAATAAAGAGGCTGTCTCAAATTGAAATATAATTTGAGATGGCCTTTTTTGTGTCTGCAAAAAAAAAATCGGGCAAGCCCC
>CALUKX010000040.1 GCA_944321335.1 uncultured Phocaeicola sp.
ACAAAAAATTAGGGAAACGGGCAAGTCCTGACTGAGCGAAGTTGGGGCTTGCCCGATTTTTTTTTGCAGACACAAAAGAGGCCATCTCAAATTATATTTCAATTTGAGACAGCCTCTTTTTTTGTAAAGGTTTCTTTGTTTTTTTTCACAGAACGGAATTCGATAATCATTGTAAAAGTCTTCTTTTTCAGTTATATTTATAGGTGTTTTCAAGTATAACTAAACCCTGGTATTATGAAGAACCTTTGGCTTGTCGTGGTGATGCTTTTAGTCCCTTCGTTATGTAAGGGGGCAGGCAAAGTTGTTGGTTATCGTTCGCTCGATTCCAGCCAGCCTATCGAATTCTTGGGCGACCGGATCCGTTTCAATGGGGAAGAAATTCTGTTGGGGGAAAAAGCTTTCTTTGTAGATGGTCTGCTGACGGATGAGTTGGCCGACCGTTATCCTTATGTGTTCAATTCGTTTGCCGAAGCCGTCGGGCATTTGAAGCCCGGTTCTTCCGAAGCCGACCGGATGACGGTCTATCTGGCGCCTTGTGTGTATTGGATTGACGATCCCGACGATACCGCCGTACGGATGCCGAAGAAAGGTGATGTGCCTTTCGGCATGGAGATATTCTGTCCGTGGCTGAAATTGCAGGGGCTTACCGATAATCCGGCGAATGTGGTGCTGGCTTCCAACCGGGGACAGACACAGGGGGCCGTGGGGAACTATACGATGTTCTTTTTTCACGGCGACGGTATCTCATTGAACAATCTTACCTTGGGGAACTATTGCAACGTCGATCTTGATTTTCCGTTGGAACCTTCGTTGAACTATTCCAAAAGGATGCCTGCCGTTACACAGGCGCAATTGGCTTTTGCCGACGGAGACAAGCTGGAGGCACACAACGTGCATTTCATCAGCCGGCTGAACCTTTGTCCGCTCAATGGAGGTAAGCGCACCTTGTTTGAGAAATGTTATTTCGAATGTACCGACGATGCCTTGTGCGGTACCGGGGTGTATCTGGACTGTGATTTTGTTTTCTATGGTTCGAAGCCCTTTTATGCCACTTCCGAAACCGGAGCGGTTTTCCTTGATTGTGATGTCTATTCCAAATGTGGAGCCCGTCAGTATATTACTAAGGTAGAAAGTCCGATGGCGTTGGTCGATTGCCATTTCCATTCCGATGGTGATGTATATCTGGGCTGGACTCAGGATCCTTCGTCCGATCTGAGGTGCTATCAGTCGGGCGTTACCTGCAACGGCAGACCTGTCGTTTTGAGTGAGGATGTACCACAGATTACGGTCGATATGACCGGAAAGCCGTTGCTCGATGCCTATAAATTCGAACTCGACGGTAAGACGGTTTACAATACTTATAATCTATTGTCGGGCGATGACGGATGGGATCCGTTGGCTGTCAAGCCTTTGGTGGAAGAAGGCGAAAAACAGACGGGCAGACGGCTCTCAGGATTGCCGGTCTATCTCGGACTGGTTTCTACGGGCGACAGCATACAACAGGGTGGAAAGCCTCTGGAGGTGCAAGCCGATGTCAAGCGTTGGGGAGGATATGCTTACGTCCCTTCCTCTTTGGAGTGGAATGTTTCCGATCCCCGGCTGTTGGGAATAATGGGCGATGTCTTCGATATCCGTAAGGTTGTGACGGGTACGAATGTGGCCGACAGTACCATGAATGCCCTTGTGCTTGCCCGTACTTCCTCCGGCTTGTGCGGTGCCGCCGAAATCGTTTCGATGCCGTCATATCTTCCCGCTCCCGAATTCGATAGGAAACCTTGGATAAAGAAGAAGGAAGGTGGTGTGTTGAAGGTCTGCTACAAGCTAGGTTTGGAGGGTCGGAAGGACGAATCGCTGATTACCTGGTACCGATGCAAGGACTCATCGGGTAAAGAGGCTGTCAAGGTGGCCGTTTCGCGTCTGGATTCTCCGGAATATACCTATACCTTGCGTCCCGGTGATATCGGATGCTACATCAAGGCGGTAATCCAGCCCAAGCATAGGCGTTGCTTGCCGGGTAAGGCAGTCACTGCGATTTATAAGAAAAGAATAGACGAACTCGATGTCCCCGACACGAAGACATACGAAACCGATTTCCGGAATTTCCCCGCCGAGTATCAGCCTTATGTGAAGCCGGGATATTGGACTGTCGACGGTTACAAGCCGATGGATACGTCCGCTTATTCGTGGGAACCGACCACCGACAGCTGGTATTACGGTAAAGGATTCGATGCGGCTAAAGGGACAGGCTTGATGCAGAAGGCTAAGGGGGCGCGCTTGCTTTATACGCCGCTTTCGGGCGAATACGGCGATATGGACGTTACCTTGAAAGTAGATCCCTGCAAACAGGCAGGGCAGGGTTTCGGTAGCGCAACGGGACAATATATGGATGTCTATATCAAGTTTGATACCCGTACCTTGAGCGGATATGCACTCCGGATTTTCCGTACGACCAAGTATCACAAGGCTGTCGATTTCCAGTTGGTGCGTTACGACCACGGAAAGGTGGAGGCTTTGGGCAAACCTGTATCGGCTACCTGTTACCGGACAGGTTGTACCATCCGGTTGTGGACCGAAAAAGGGAACAAGCTCTTCGCTCACGTAGAGACGCAATCCGAACAGCCCGAAACAAACGACCCGAACTTGATGAAGGTGGTCGATTTGCAGTCGGATATTTCTCCCAACTTTTTCGGGGGAACAGGTATCCAGCATACCGGCTCTACCGGAGCAAGTGCGACCATGCTTCACGGAATGAAAATCAAATGGAACTGATAGATTTCTGAAGATATCAAGAAAAAGTTGGCTGTTGACTTGGGTTATCCTAAGTTGTTGACCTAGGTCAAAAAGAGTTGTTGACTAAGGTCAACAGTACTTTTGACAAGAGTCAAATGTTCAATGGATGCTTATGTCTTCTGAAATTGGATTTGATAAACAAAAAATCCGATAACATCTCTAGTGGACGTTATCGGATTTTTCGTTTTGGAATGGTTATTTGTCTTCCAGAGCCTTCTTGATCATCGACTGCAGGTTCTTATAATGGCTTTTTACCACACCGCCGGTCGATGCGGCAGCATTGGCGGTAATCCGGCTCAAATCGGTAAGCTGTCCGCGGGCAATTGCCGGAGCGTCGGAGTACGAATAGCGTTTGTTGGTGTTCGGCTTTTCGGTATCCTTGCTTTCCGTTTTGTCGAGAAGACCGATCAGACGTTGCACGTAAGCTTTCTGAAGGCTACGGCGGCAGATATCCGACTTGCCCGGATTGCTCCAGATGCATTTCTTCAGGTCGTTGAACATCTGTGTCGATGTGTAAGCTTTGTTCCCGTTGGCTTCTTCGTTCTCGCTCATCTTATTCAGCGTATTGGTGCTGATGAGTTGTGAGAGGATATTGTTCTGCAGGCTGCAGATGGCATTGGTCGGCACGATTCTCGCCTTTTCCTTCAGTTCCTTGTCGAACAGCCATTCGGGAGTGGTGAACAGTTGTTCGTTGAGGAAAGCCACGGCTTTCTTCTGGATGTCGGCCGGCACATATTCGCGTGCTACTGCATCGGTCTGTTCCACCGTAATCGGTGTGTTGTAGATGCCTGCCACGTTCTTTGCCACATGTCCCATATAGCGTCCGAATTGGGCCATCACCTGTGCATAAACGGTCTGTGCGCCCTCGAACGACTTGTTCGGCTCATACGACCATTTCAGGATATTCGGCAGGATGCGTTTCAGGTTCTTGATACCGTAAGTGCTTGCCAGTACGGCATCGTCGCCCAAATCTTCGCTCTGGTTGCGCGGATCGTTCGGATCCGATTCCGTTCCGAATGTATAACGCTTGTCGCTTTTCAGCTTCTCGATAATGCTCTTGTTCGAGTAAGCAATCTCTTCTTCGGGAGTCTTGAACTGAGGCAACCAGCGGTAACCCCATTCGATGGCCCACTTGTCGTACATGCCGATGCGTGGGAAGATTCCCTTGCGGCTGATGTTGTCTTCGGGCTGTGCCACATAGTTGAAACGGGCGTAATCCATGATTGAGGGAGTATGTCCGTTGGCTTCCACCCAAGCCTTGTCGCGCAACTTCTCTACCGGGATGGTGTTCGATGAACCGAAGTTGTGGCGCAATCCCAAGGTATGTCCCACTTCGTGAGAGGAAACGAAACGGATCAGCTGGCCCATCAGCTCGTCGTCGAACTGCATCTTTTGAGCCGCCTCGTCGATATTTCCTGCCTGGATCATGTACCAGTTGCGGAGCAAGCTCATCACGTTGTGATACCAGTTGATATGGGTTTCGAGGATTTCTCCGCTGCGGGGGTCGTTTACATGCGGGCCGCTTGCGTTGGGAATGTCCGAAGGCTTGTAAACGATAGCCGAATGACGTGCGTCCTCCAGACTCCAGCTCGGGTCGTCGGCAGGCGCTTCCAACGCATAGATCGCATTCTTGAATCCGGCCTGTTCGAAAGCTGCCTGCCAGTCGTTCACACCCTGGATAAGGTAAGGCACCCATTTTTTCGGAGTAGCCGGATCGATATAGATGACAATCGGTTTCTTGGGTTCCACCAGCTCGCCGCGGAGGTATGCCGCTTCATCCTTCGGCTCCAACCGCCAACGGGTGATGAGGCGTTTGTACTCGATACCTTGCGGATTGCTGTCGAAATCGGTATAGCCTACGGTAAAGAAGCCCACACGCGGATCGAACAGACGGGGCTTCATCGCTTCCTTCGGCAACAGAATCATCGAACTGTTCAGTTCGTAGGTGAGGGGTGTAGTGCCGCTTCCGGTTACCAGAAAACTTTTTTTCTCGTTTCCTTTCTTGCGCCGGTATGTGATGACGGTAGATATCTCCACATTCTGCGGATACGCCTTGATGGTATCTATATACGAAGCGTCGGCCGATTGGGTCGTGATGCCGTAACGGTCCTTATCTCCTGTTTCGATGGAAAAAAGAGAATTTTCCTTCTTCACGAAATCGCCGATGTTGATGACAAAGCTTGTGCCGGTCGAATCCTTCTTCGATGCTTCCAGATCGAAAACCGCAACGATGGGCTGTACGTTCGAGTTCCGTACCGACTGATACATGCCTTCCTTGTCGTCCGAACGTTCGCGGTACGAAATTTCACGGGCGAAAACCTTGTGTTCCGGTCCACATTCGAAACGGATAACCTTGCTGCCCACGATATCTCCCGGGTATCCGATCTTCGATTTCGGAGTACCAGTAGGCGCTTTGCTGATACGGTTTACCACCAGAATGTCGCGGTTCATCACCGAATCCGGAAATTCGAGGTAATATTTCCCGTCGACTTTGTGTACGGAAAAGAAACCGTGTGTGCTGCTTGCCTTCGAAGTGATGACATTCTTGTAAGGTTTCGGACCTTTCTTCTTGCTGTCGTCGGTCTTCGTAGCGGCAGCTGCGGCTGTCTTCTTCTCCTTCTTCTTGAATATCTTTGCATCGGCATCGGCTGTGCTTATCAGCATTAACCCAGCCAAAGTCCATAGCGGAATGTTAAATTTCTTCATGGTCTCGATTATTCGTTGCGGTATAAATTATGTTCTTTGATAAATTCATATACGGCCGGATGAACGAAATACCGTACATCTTTCCCGTTGCGGACAGACTCGCGGATGAAGGTGGAGCTGACTTCCAGCAAAGGCGTTTTCACCATCCGGACGCTTTCGGGAAGGGCAGCCGTATCGACGGTATATCTTTCGCGCGGATACACCAGTATCGGATGGTTACGGATAATCTCCTCGGGCGACTTCCAGCGGTCGAACGCCACCCAATTGTCGGCACCGATAACCAGCGTGAATTCCCGGTCGGGATATGCCTTCCGGAGCTCCTCCAATGTATTTACCATATACGACGGACGCGGAAGGTGGAACTCGAAATCGGACACCTTGAACCGCGGATATGCACGAACGGCTGCCTCGACCATCCAGAAACGCAGACGGTCGTCGAGCAGCCGTATATCTTTCTTGAACGGATTCTGAGGAGTAACCAGAAACCAGATCTCATCCAACCCTTCGTACTCGCAGAGGTAATTGGCCAACGCCAGATGACCGATATGGATGGGATTGAACGTACCTCCAAAGATTCCTGTCTTTACAGACATTTCTTCCACTTTATAAAGTTCACTACCTGCCAGCCGGCAACCAGAAACATCGCCGCTGCAATGATATACTGTTTCATGCCGAGGGCTACAAATCCTACAGCCAATGCTACAAGGCCGATGATGATGGAAACCACCATCATGGTACGGAGTAATTTTCGAGGGTCTTTAGCCATATCGTATTATTTGTTAAGAAAATCGGTGATTACTTTCAGTGCATCGGCTTTTGCCTTTTCAAGCTCGTCGTTGACAATGATGACATCGAACTTGCCGGCGTAGCCTAACTCGAACTCAGCTTTCGCGATGCGGCTTTCGATGACTTCCGGTGTGTCGGTGCCTCTGCCGTTCAGACGGCGGCGCAGTTCCTCAACCGAAGGCGGCTGGATGAAAACCGACAAGGCACGTTCGCCGTAGAACTTCTTGATGTTGCATCCGCCCACCACGTCGACATCGAAGATGACGTTCTGACCGGCGGCCAGCTGCTTTTCGACCTGTGCCTTCAGCGTTCCGTAGAAACGGTCGGCATACACTTCCTCGTACTCCAGAAACTCGTCGTTGGCGATGCGCTGTCTGAACTCTTCCGGGGTAAGGAAAAAGTATTCCACGCCGTTCTGTTCGGTGCCTCTCGGCGGTCGGCTCGTTGCCGAAATGGAAAATGCGAGGTTCAAGTTCTGGGTAAGAAGATAATTGATGATGGTCGACTTGCCCGAACCCGAAGGTGCTGAAAATATGATAAGTTTTCCTGCCATAAGCGTTTCGTTACATTACATTGAGAACCTGTTCCTTGATCTGTTCCAGCTCGTCTTTCATCTGAACCACGATGTTCTGCATCTCTGCATGGTTCGACTTGCTGCCGGTCGTGTTGATTTCACGTCCCATTTCCTGTGCGATGAAGCCCAACTTCTTTCCCTGTCCGTGGCCTCCGGCCATAGTCTCGCGGAAATACTTCAGGTGGTTGGCCAGACGCTGCTTCTCTTCGTTGATATCGAGTTTCTCGATGTAATAGATCAGCTCCTGTTCCAGACGGTTCTTGTCGTAATCCACGCTGATGGTTTTCTCGAGCGCATCGGTAATACGTTCACGGATCTTGGTCACACGTTCCTTTTCGTACGGCTCGATCGATTTCAGCAAGCGTTCGATATTGTCCACCTTTTCGGTAAACTTCTTTTCCAGTGCGGCACCTTCCTGCTTGCGGAAATCCACCAGATGCTGGAGCGCTTCTTCCACAGCCTTGTAGGCTACTGCCCATTCCTCGTCGGAAAGTTCCTGCACATCCACACGGGTCAGCACGTCGGGCATACGCAACAATGTAGCGAACCAATCTTCGGGAACAGGGATGTTACAGGTTTCGGAAATCTGTTTTATCTGATTGTAATAATTTTCTACCAATGCGGCATTGATCGGAGTGGCGCTCTCTGCAGCATCCTTCTCAATCCACAGACTGAAATCCACCTTTCCTCTTTCCAACGTCTTGGTAATCAGGTTACGGATTTCCATTTCCTTTTCACGATACAGGGGAGCGATGCGGGTAGAAAGATCCATCGCTTTGCTGTTCAAGGATTTTATTTCTACGTTGATTTTCTTGTCTCCGAATGTGGCCGTAGCCTTGCCATATCCGGTCATTGATTGTATCATAGTCTTGTTTTTTTTGCAAAAGTAACGATTTTATGGAAATAGAGTGCAAAGAAAAGTGTATATTTGCACTCTATATTATAAGGAATAAATTATGTCGTGTATTTTACATATTGAAACTTCTACCGAGGTATGTTCCGTAGCTGTCAGTCAGGACGGGGCTACCATTTTCTCGAAAGAAGATTTTAAAGGACCTCAGCATGCGGTTGTTCTTGGTGTTTATGTTGACGAGGCCCTGTCGTTTGTCGATAATCATGTAATTCCTTTGGATGCGGTGGCTGTAAGCTGCGGACCGGGTTCGTATACCGGTTTGCGTATCGGAGTCTCTATGGCGAAAGGTATCTGCTATGGCCGTAACATCCCGTTGATCGGACTGCCTACCCTCGAGGTGATGTCGGTTCCGGTACTTCTCGGCCACGATCTGCCCGAAGATGCCCTGATCTGCCCGATGATCGATGCCCGCCGTATGGAAGTGTATGCAGCTATCTACGACCGTGCTCTACATGTAAAGAAACCGATCAGTGCCGATATCATCGATGAAAACTCCTACAAGGAGTTCCTCGACGAACATCCGGTTTATTTCTTCGGAAACGGAGCAGCCAAGTGCAAGGACAAGATCACTCATCCGAACGCCCGTTTCATCGACAACATCCATCCGTTGGCTAAATGGATGTTCCCTCTGGCCGAAAAGGCCGTAGCGACGAACGATTTCAAGGATGTAGCCTACTTCGAACCCTTCTATCTGAAGGAATTTGTAGCTTCTACCCCCAAGAAATTGTTGTAATCCCGAATTTTTAGTAAATTAATTGCGAGTTTTTCCTGGAAAAAGAAATTTATGGAATATAATACCCAGCAACGAAAATTGCCCCTTCCCGAGTATGGAAGAAGTGTACAGAATATGGTCGATCATGCCCTGACTATTGAAGACCGTGCAGAACGTCAGCGTTGTGCCAATACCATCATCAATATCATGGGAGGTATGTTCCCGTTCCTGCGTGATATCGAAGACGGTAACCGCAAGCTGTGGGATCATCTGGCTATCATGTCCGACTTCAAACTGGATATCGATTATCCGGTGGAGATTGTGAAGAAGGAAAGTCTGGAAGTCAAGCCCGACCGTATACCTTATTCACAGAACAACATCCGTTACCGCCACTACGGCCGCTTTGTGCAGGACATGATTCAGGTGGCAATCGATTATCCCGAAGGAGATGAAAAGAAACAGCTCCTCAAGATGATTGCCAACCACATGAAGAAGGACTATATCAACTGGAACAAGGACGGGGTGGAGGACCAGAAGATTCTGGACGACCTCTATGAACTGTCGGGCGGAAAGATCAAGCTTACGACCGACGACCTTCGCCTGACCGAACAGAAGTTCTTTGCTCCACGCCGTCGTCAGGTAAGCAACACCAACCAGCAGAAACGAAAATATTAATACCTGATAAACCGCTATTATGGCTTCATTTGTAATCGAAGGAGGACACCGGCTGCAGGGAGAGATTACTCCCCAAGGTGCCAAGAACGAGGCTTTGCAGATATTGTGTGCAATCTTGCTGACCGACCAGAAGGTGACGGTGAGCAATGTGCCGAACATCCTCGATGTGAATAACCTGATACAGCTCCTGCGTGATATGGGCGTTAAGGTGTCGAAGGACAATCTGGATACCTATACGTTCCAGGCCGACGAACTGAATTTCGCCTACCTGGAAAGTGAAGACTTTCTGGCACGCTGCTCCAAGCTGAGAGGATCGGTTATGCTCATCGGTCCGATGCTGGCACGTTTCGGCGTGGCACGCATCTCAAAACCGGGAGGCGACAAGATAGGCCGCCGCCGTCTGGATACGCATTTCCTCGGAATCCAAAAGCTGGGTTCCCAGTTCTCTTACGACGATGCAACCGGTGTGTTTCAGATTTCGGCCAAGAAGCTGAAAGGAACCTATATGCTGCTCGATGAGGCTTCGGTAACAGGTACTGCAAATATCATCATGGCTGCCGTATTGGCGGAAGGTAAGACCACCATCTACAACGCAGCTTGTGAACCTTACGTGCAACAGTTGTGCCGCATGCTGAACAGTATGGGCGCCCGCATCTCCGGCATCGCTTCCAACCTTCTTGTCATCGAAGGGGTGGAAAGCTTGAAGGGATGCTCCCATCGTATCCTGCCCGATATGATTGAGGTAGGTAGTTTCATCGGTATGGCTGCCATGACAGGCGGTGAAGTAACCATCAAGAACGTTTCGTTCGAAAACCTGGGAATCATTCCCGAAAGCTTCCGCCGTCTGGGAATCCACATGGAACTGAAGGGGGACGATATCGTTATCCCGCACATGGATCATTATGAAATCGAATCGTTTATCGACGGTTCGATCATGACAATAGCCGACGCTCCGTGGCCGGGACTTACTCCCGACCTGCTGAGTGTGATTCTTGTCGTAGCTACGCAGGCGAAAGGCAGTGTGCTGATTCATCAGAAGATGTTCGAAAGCCGTCTGTTCTTCGTCGACAAACTGATTGATATGGGAGCGCAGATCATTCTGTGCGATCCGCACCGTGCTGTAGTCATCGGCCACGACCACAACTTCCGGTTGAGGGGACGTAACATGACTTCGCCCGATATCCGTGCCGGTATCGCCCTGCTGATCGCTGCATTGAGCGCCGACGGCATCAGCCGAATCCATAACATCGAACAGATTGACCGTGGCTATCAGAACATCGAACAACGTCTGACGGCTCTGGGAGCCCGTATAACCCGTGTAGGAGGTATATGATAAAGAAGGAAGAAGTTTTCAGAATCGGTATCATCAACAAGCCTCATGGCGTGAAAGGGGAAGTTTCGTTCACCTTTACCGATGATATATTCGACCGGGTGGATTGCGACTACCTGATTCTGCTGATGGATGGTATTCTGGTGCCGTTCTTCATCGAGGAGTACCGTTTCCGTTCGGATGACGTCGCATTGGTGAAGTTCGAAGGTATCGATACCGCCGAACGGGCGCGCAGACTCACCAATGTCGCGGTATTTTTCCCTAAGAAGTTCATGGACGAACAGGATGAAATCACCTCATGGAACTTCTTCATCGGTTTCAAGGTTGATGACGTGAATCATGGGGAACTGGGAACGGTGGTCGACGTAGACGATGCGACCATGAACGTGCTCTTTGTCATCGAGAAGGACGGAGAGGAACTGCTTCTGCCGGCGCACGAGGAATTTATCGTCGACCTGGACCGGAAGAACCGGATACTGAAAGTCGAAGTTCCCGACGGACTGCTTGATTGAAGCATATATTGAAAGAATATCAGTCTTTATTGATAGAGAATATGAAGAAAAGAAAGCGTAAAGCGTTCTGGCATAATATCAAGTTTAAGTATAAACTGACTATTATCAACGAAAACACATTGGAGGAGGTGGTTGGAATTCATGTTTCCAAACTGAACGGTCTTTCAGTGCTGCTTTCGGCTTGCGTGATTATTTTCCTCATCGCTGCCGCCATCATCATCTTTACTCCGCTGCGCAATTACCTGCCGGGATATATGGACAGCCAGACCCGTTCGCGTATGGTAACGAATGCTTTGCGGGCCGATTCGCTCGAAGCGGCGCTCAACCGTCAGAAGCTTTATCTGATGAATATCCAGGATATCCTGAGCGGACAGGTGAAGGTCGATACGGTGAAGTCGATCGATTCGCTGACCGATGTTCGTGCAGAGACTTTGATGGAGCGTACCAAGGAGGAAGAGGAGTTCCGTAAGAAATACGAAGAACAGGAACGGTATAATCTGACTGCCGTTTCGGAAAGCAAAGAGGCCGCCGGACTGATTTTCTATCGTCCTACCCGTGGCGTGATGTCGACCAACTTCAATCCTGAACAGTTGCATTTTGGGGTGGACTTGACTGCAAGTCCCAATGAAAATATTCTAGCCGCATTGGATGGCACCGTGATCTTGTCGACCTATACAGCCGAATCGGGTTATGTCATTCAGATCCAGCATCCGCAAGACTTCGTTACGGTCTACAAGCATTGCGGTTCGCTGATGAAGAAGACGGGCGACAAGGTGAAAGGCGGGGAGGTAATAGCCTTGGTCGGCACAAGCGACCACAAGGAAGGCGAAGCACCCCACCTGCATTTTGAGGTATGGCACAAGGGAACGGCCATCAACCCGGAGAAGTATGTTGTATTTTAACTATGATTATGAAGAAACAGATTGCTATATTAGGTTCAACAGGATCGATCGGGACTCAAGCCTTACAGGTGATAGAGGAACATCCTGATTTGTACGAAGCGTATGTGCTTACAGCCAACAACAAGGTTGATCTGCTGATTGAGCAAGCCCGGAAATTCAAGCCCGAAGCCGTGGTCATTGCCAATGAAGACAAGTATCTGGAGCTGAAGGAAGCGCTTTCCGACCTGCCTATCAAGGTGTATGCCGGAACCGAAGCCTTGTGCCAGGTGGTTGAATCTAAACCGATTGATATCGTGCTTACCGCTATGGTAGGCTATGCCGGTCTGAAACCGACCATGAGCGCCATCCGTGCCGGAAAGATTATCGCGCTGGCCAATAAGGAAACGATGGTGGTTGCCGGTGAAATCATCAACGCGTTGGCCAATGAGTATCGTACTCCGATTCTGCCTGTCGATTCGGAACATTCGGCTATCTTCCAGTGTTTGGAAGTTAACAATCCGTTGGAGAAGGTGATTCTTACTGCATCGGGTGGTCCGTTCCGTACATTTACGATGGACCAGCTTCGGACCGTAACCAAGGAACAGGCGTTGAAACACCCGAACTGGAGTATGGGAGCAAAGATTACCATCGATTCGGCTTCCATGATGAACAAGGGATTCGAGGTAATCGAAGCGAAATGGCTGTTCGGTGTCCGTCCCGATCAGATTGAAGTGGTGGTACATCCGCAGTCGGTCATCCATTCGATGGTCGAGTTTGAAGACGGTGCCGTGAAGGCACAGTTGGGCGTCCCTGATATGCGTCTGCCTATCCAATATGCATTCTCTTATCCGCAACGTGTCCGTTCGTCGTTCGACCGTCTGGATTTCATGAAGTGCCATGACCTGACTTTCGAGGCTCCCGATACGAAACGCTTCCGCAACCTGGCTCTGGCATACGAAGCCTTGCATCAGGGAGGAAACATGCCTTGTATCGTCAATGCAGCCAATGAAGTGGTGGTCGCTTCGTTCTTGAAAGATCAGATCTCCTTCCTTGGAATGAGTGATGTAATCGAAAAGGCCATGCAGCGAGTGCCTTTCATCAAGACTCCGACTTACGAAGATTATGTATCGACCGATGCTGAAACCCGCCGGATTGCGGCCGAACTTGTAATCAACGGAATTAAATAATAGAATACTAACAACTAAAAACTGATATTTAAAGTAAATGGAAACGTTTTTGATCCGTGCCCTTCAACTTATTCTCAGCCTTTCGCTGCTGGTGATTATTCATGAAGGAGGACACTTCTTCTTTGCGCGTCTGTTCAAGATCCGTGTGGAGAAATTCTATATCTTTTTCGACCCTTGGTTTTCATTGTTCAAATTCAAACTGAAGAACAGTGATACGGAATATGGAGTAGGTTGGCTGCCGTTGGGCGGTTATTGTAAGATTTCGGGAATGATCGACGAGTCGATGGATACCGAACAGATGAAACAGCCGCCTCAGCCTTGGGAGTTCCGTTCGAAACCGGCATGGCAGCGTCTGTTGGTCATGATCGGCGGTGTGTTGATGAACTTCCTTTTGGCTTTGTTCATCTATTCCATGATTCTTTTCACTTGGGGCGATTCGTACGTGGCATTGAAAGATATGTCGTATGGTATGAAGTTTAACAAGACAGCCCAGGAAATAGGTTTCCGCGACGGTGATATCATCAAGGCTGCCGACGGAGAAGAGTTGGTGAAATTTGATATGGATATGCTCCGCAGTATCGTGGAAGCGCGTGAAGTGACGGTAGTGCGCGACGGTAAGGATGTTACAATCCTGATGCCGGAACTCAGTCTGCTGGAAGTTGCGAAGGAGGATCCGATGTTCGTAGCTCCTTATCAGCCTAATGTTGTTGATTCGGTAATTGCTGGAGGAGGTTTCGCAAAAGCCGGAATCCAGAAAGGCGACTCGCTGCTTGCTTTCAACGATGTGAAGCTGACTTCCTGGAACGAGTTTCTGGATGAAATGGGTAAGCTAGGCGCACAAGCTGAACTGAATCAGGAAAAATCGGCTCAGTTCCAGCTGGTCTACTCACGTGCAGGAGTGCGTGATACCGTTCAGGTTGCTACCAACAACAAGTTTAAGGTCGATGCCTATGGTGGTCTGGTCAATTACAAGCCGACCACTCTTTCATACGGTTTCTTCGAATCATTCCCGGCCGGTGTAACCTTGGGAGTGAATACCTTGAAAGGATATGTCAACGACATGAAATACGTGTTCACCAAAGAAGGGGCCAAGAGCGTAGGCGGATTCGGAACCATCGGAAGCATCTTCCCGAAGGTTTGGGACTGGGAACGTTTCTGGGAAATGACAGCCTTCCTGTCTATCATCCTTGCTTTCATGAACATCCTGCCTATTCCGGCTTTGGACGGCGGTCATGTATTGTTCCTGTTGTATGAAATCATTGCCCGACGCAAGCCGAGCGACAAGTTCCTCGAATATGCACAGATGGTAGGTATGTTCCTTCTCTTCGCACTGCTTATATGGGCGAACTTCAACGATATATTGCGATTCCTGTTCTGATGTACGGATAAACTGTATTTCGGATTGGTAGATAAATGCCGGAAGGCGGACAGGAAACCCGGGATTTCCCCGAAGGTTTCCTGTCCGCCTTCCTCTTTTATATTTTTCTTGTCAATAATGTCTGGTGTATAAAAACAAAAAAAGCGAGATTCACCATTCGTGAATACCGCCGATTTCATAAAGAACCCCCCTTTAGGGTTCTTGCGTCTTAAGTCATCTAGTTGTAGTTTGTGTTATCCTCTCTCTTTTCTACCTTAAAGCAATTTTACCTAAACCTATTAAAAAACTTATCTGAAAACAATTACCTTTTTTATGCTAATACCTTAAAAACTTAAATCTAATCTAAATACCTAAATACTAAAATTGCTTACCTTAAAATCTAATACCTCGTTCTAAAGTCTTTAATATACCTTAATTATGTAATCTAATACCTGTTTTGTGTCTTTGTTATCATTTGGTTTCACAACCACGATGCAAATGTAAGGGTTTTATTGATACAAACAATGTTTTATAGCATGTTTTATCTCGAAAATGCGTTTTTCTTGATTTATGTCATGAAACCACCTGTTTTTCTTTGTGTGCGATAACAGAAATTGCACAAAAGAAGGGTCTGTGTGTCGGATGTTACAATTAAGTTACGAAATCATCAATTAAATCTTCCGATTACAGCTTATATGTTAAAAATGTGAATGTTACTTCAGCTTGATAATGCGTTGGTTGCTGCTTCCGCGGAACTCCAGAAGAGGGGAGTAGAGCGACTGCTCGAAACGTCCGTCGACAAGTACGTTGATATACTCCAATATCGGTGCTCTCTCAGGATCGGCCTGCAGCTCTTCCAAAGTATAACCTGTATAGCACCAGATATTCTGACGGGTGCGTTCGCTGATTTCCTTGATAAGTGGCAGGAATTCTTTCGGGTTGTAGAACGGATCGCCTCCGCTGAAGGTGATTCCGTCGAGCAATGGATTGCCGTTGATGGCCTGTATGAATTCCTCTATCTTCTCCCGGGTGAGGGGATAACCTGCCTTGGGATTCCACGATCCGGGATTGTGGCATCCTTTGCAGCGGTGGTTACATCCGGCCAGATAAATGGAAAAACGGATGCCGTCGCCATCGACTATGGTTTCGGAATAAGTATAGAGGTAGTGTAGCATGACAGGTTATAGAATGAAGAAAGTGTGTCAGGGTTTTCTATGACACACTTTCTGTTTGGATTGTATAAATTGGTTAGCTATGTTTTACACGGTCGCGCTCTTCTGCACGTTTGGCGGAATTCCAGCTGCTCAGGTCGCCGGTGAGATAACCGGTGATGCGGCGCATACGCAGGATATTTTCGCTGTTACAGATTGGACACTTGTCGTAGATCACGCCTTTGTATCCGCAGTTGTGGCAAGTATCAACCGGATGGTTGATGGAACCGTAGCCGATACCTTCATCGTGCATCACCTTCACAATCTTGGCGATGGCTTTCACGTTCTTCTGTGCCTCACCGTCGAGCTCTACATAAGTAATGTGGCCTCCGCGTGTCAGCGCATGGAAAGGTGCCTCACGTTTGATCTTTTCGGCAATGCTGATAGGTTCTTTTACATCGACATGGAACGAGTTTACGTAGTAGTCGCGGTCGGTAACTCCCGGAATCACGCCATATTTGCGGCGATCGATACGTGTGAACCGTCCTGCAAGACCTTCTGCCGGAGTGGCCAGTACCGAAAAGTTGAGCTGGTACTTCTTCTTCAACTGTTCTACCACACGGTTCATTTCTTCCACAGCTTCGTAAAGTGTATCCCATGCCTTCTGGTTATGTCCGTGGCCTTGGCCATAGAGCGCAACCATAGCGTTGTGTCCGCCGATGAAACCGATACCCAATGTTCCTTGCTTCAATACATCGCCCACCTGGTCGTTCGGAGCGAGATTGCCTCCGCCTTTCCATACATCGTTGCTCATCATGAACGGGAACTGGCGGGCCAAAGCCGTACGTTGGTATTGGTAACGGGTATAAAGCTGTTCGCCTATAAATTCGGCCATCTTATGAACCGACTGGATGAATTCTTCTTTCGCCAGACGTTCGATTGCATCCTCATTGTTGCTGTCGGCAATGTTCTCGGCCTTGATACGGGCCTCTATAGCCAGGCGCGGCAGGTTCATGGTCGTGAACGAAAGGTTTCCACGGCCCAACGAACTCTTTTCTCCGTTCAGGTTTTCGAATACACGGGTACGGCATCCCATCGTAGCCAACTCATAGCGGTAACGTTTCGGATCGTTCTTGTCCCATTTCTCGTTCTGGTTGAACGGAGTATCGAGGAACATGAAATTCGGGAACAGCGCTTTGGCTGTCGTACAGCAAGCCTTCAGGAACAGATCGAAGTTGGGAGCTTCGAATTTCACCTTTCCGTTCAAAGCCGCTTCGAAATCCTGCATAGCCAGTTCGTAGTCGGCATCCGAATAGGAAACTCCGTCCTTTATCTTGAATATCTGAATCGGGAATACAGGTACTTCTCCATGAGTTCCCAATCCCTCGATAGTAGCCTTGAGCAGTTCCTCCATCACCATACGGCCTTCGGCTGAAGTGTCTGTACCATAATTGATGGAACTGAACACCACCTGATTACCGCCACGCGAATGCATGGTGTTCAGGTTATGGATGAAACCTTCCATTGCCTGGTGGGTATCTTTACGCACCTGTTCCAATGATTTGTGAAGCAGATGTTCCAGCTCGTTGGCAGAAAGTTCGATACCTTTTGTCTTTACGGTCTGCAGATAAGCTTCCTTGGCTTCGGCATCCGGTTCGATGCTGATAAAATGCTTCTTGATATCAGCTGTCAAATCCTTTTCTTCCACCGGTTTTCCTTTCATATCCATATAGAATGAAAGATCGCTGGCTACGGCCTTCTGGAAACTCTTCAACACGCCTTTTGCCATGAAGAAGTCGAACGCCGGAATAGCCTGTCCGCCATGCTGTTCGTTCTGGTTGGTCTGGAAGATGATGGTAGCCAGTGTAGCATAACTCTGGATAGACTGCGGCGTGCGGATGCTTCCGTTCTTGGTATGGAAACCACGTTCGAACAGATCGTCCAGATCGTACTGGATGCAAGTCGTAGTTTTGGTCGGATAATAATCCAGGTCATGGATATGTAAATCCCCCAACTGGTGTGCTTCGGCATATTGCTTCGGCAACAGGTATTTGAATGTATAGTCTTTGGTGATTTCCGATGCGAATGTCATCATCTGTCCTGCCGGAGTATGGCTCGACATGTTGGCGTTGCTCAAGTTTACATCGTTCTTGTCGATGGCAACGATACCGTCCATCACGTGCTTGATCTTTGTCTTGCGGTCGCGTTCGGTATTTCTCCACTGGCGGTAGATGATGTACTTCTTCGCCACTTCCGGCTGAACCTTCATCAATTCGTTCTCCACCAGATCCTGGATGTCTTCCACGCCGATAGTGGGCTGTTCGAAATGAGCGATTACACGCTGTGTGATTTCATCGATCAGATTCTCCTGGCTACTCAATCCCGTAGCTGCAAATGCCTTGCTGATTGCATTAGAAATCTTGGATGGCGAAAAGTTTTCCCGCTTTCCGTCTCTTTTGATAATGCAAATTTCACCTAAGTTCATAAATTTGTTGGTTTGAAAAAAGTTAAACATGGTACATTGCTTTCATCGGCAGGTATTCTGACTGATCTCTCCCTGGAACGACCTTCCCGCCTTCAAATCAGGCAGTGGTTGCTTTTGCATTGTTCCAGTTCTGCGAGAAACACAGCAGCGGGCACTGTTGTCGATTCGCACGACATTCCCTTTTGAAACTTCTGTTACCTCAGAAATGCAAGACAAATATATGAAAATAGGAAATAATATGAAAATAAGAGTTTTGATTGTTTGTCTAAATTGAACAACTTTATTTTTGTAAAAATGCGTTCTAAATATCTATAGAATGGCTAAATGGTAAACTCTTATTTATAATAACTTTTTTATTTGGAGATTCTTGTTTTATTTCTATGGATATGTTGGACAATATAAAATGTAGCCGACCTGTTGCTTTTGTGCACCGGATGAGACAACCGGTTGGCCATAATTCCAACTTTATAGGTTGACAGGTTTCAACCCCATCTGTTCGGCTTTCTTCAACATATACTCGAAAGCGGCATCGTGTTCGTTCGGGATTACACCGTCGAGGATAGCATCTTTGATGGAGCTTTTCAGGCTTCCGATTTCACGACAAGGCTGGAGGTTGAATACACGCATGATCTCGGCTCCGTCTACCGGTGGCTGGAAGTTGCGGATACGGTCCTTCTCTTCCAGGTCCTTCAGCTTCTGGCGTACCAGCTTGAAGTTGTCGAGGAAACGTTGCTTGCGGGCTTCGTTCTTCGAAGTGATATCGGCCTCGCAGAGCAGCATCAGGTCGTCGATATCATCTCCGGCCTCGAACAACAGTCGTCGGACTGCCGAATCGGTAACAACATCATCGGCAATCACAATCGGGCGCATGTGCAGGCTCACCAGCTTCTGTACATACTTCATCTTCTCGTTCATCGGGAGCTTCATTTTGCGGAAGATATCGGGAATCATCTTTTCACCGATGAAATTATGGTTGTGGAAAGTCCACCCGATACGCGGTTCCCAACGCTTGGTGCGCGGCTTGCCGATATCGTGCAGCAAGGTAGCCCAACGCAGCCAGAGATTGTCGCTCACCTTGGCGATGTTGTCCACCACTTCCAATGTATGATAGAAATTATCCTTGTGGGCACGTCCGTTGCGCACTTCCACACCTTGCAGGGCAACCAGTTCCGGGAATATCAGCTCCAATAATCCGCAACGGTCGAGGTCGACGAAACCTTTCGACGGAACGGGCGACAACAGAATCTTGTTCAACTCATCGGCGATACGTTCGCGTGAGATGATCTTGATACGCTCCTTGTTGCGTTCCAACGCATTGAAGGTCTCGTCGTCGATATAGAAATTCAGCTGAGTTGCGAAACGGATGCAACGCATCATGCGCAGCGGATCATCGCTGAACGTGATATCCGGGTCGAGCGGTGTACGGATGATACGTTCCTTCAGGTCGTCAAGGCCGTTGAACGGATCGACCAGTTCACCGTAGCGGGCGCTGTTGAGGCATACCGCCATCGCATTGATGGTAAAGTCGCGGCGGTTCTGGTCGTCCTCCAGCGTACCGTCCTCAACAACAGGCTTGCGGCTGTCGTGGCTGTACGATTCCTTGCGGGCGCCCACAAACTCCACTTCCGTATCATGGAACTTCACTTGTGCCGTTCCGAAATTCTTGAAGACGGAAACCTTCGCTCCCTTTCCAAGTTTCTTTCCAAACGCTTCGGCTATCTCGATGCCGCTTCCCACCACGACAACATCGATGTCCTTCGACGGGCGGTTCAAGAATATATCGCGTACATATCCTCCAACAACGTAGCATTCCAAACCCAATTCATCGGCGGTTTCGGATATTAATTTGAATATTCTGCCTGTAAAGTGTTCTTTGAGTTCCATATCTGTTTCTTCTAATTGGCCTGCAAAATTACAAAAAAAGGAGGAGTTTTCGTGGGGGATGAAGCAATTAAGTTGTATTTTTGTCAATAATTAGAATTGTTTAGCCTATGAAAAAGATGATATTGATGGTTGCTGCATTGGCAACACTCCTTACAGCTTGCAATACCGATGAGAAACGTGCCGGCGAATTGTATCAGCGTGCACAGGATGCTTTCGCTGCGGGCGACTATAATCTGGCGAAGCTCCAGCTCGACAGTATCCGCACTTTATATCCGAAAGCTTTCGATATGCGCAAGGCGAGTATCAGACTGATGCAACAGATTGACTTGCAGGAACAACAGAAATCGTTGGTCTATCTCGACAGCATGATGCAGATAAAGCGGGCTTCACTCGACTCCATCCTTCCGAAATTCGTTCTCGAAAAAGATACGGCCTATCAGGAAGTGGGCAATTATTTCTATCCTACTCAGGTAGTTGAAAAGAATGTCGGCCGTTCCTTCCTGCGTGCGCAAGTCAATGAACAGGGAGAGATGTCGTTGACTTCCATCTACTGTGCATTGAGAAATATCCATCATACGGCGGTCAGAGTCAGTGTTGGCGACTTGTCGGCAGAGACTCCGGCTTCGACCGACAGCTATGAAACCACCGATTTGGGGTATGCCATCGAGAAGGCCGATTATAAAGTAGGTAAGGATGGTGGGGTAGCAGCTTTCATCGTTGCCAACCAGGACAAATGGATTACGCTGGAATTTATAGGCGACCGGACCTACAAGACCCTAATGCATCCTAACGATGTCAAGGCGATAGTGGAACTGACCGACCTTGCCCGTGTGCTTTCAGCAATTGAAGAAATCAAGAAAGAACAGGATGAGGCCAATTTGAAAATCCGTTTCGTGAACCGGAAGATTCAGGAGGCCGAAGCCAATAAAGATAAGGAATAAAAAATGAGGATGTGTCAAAATGATGCATCCTCTTTTTCATTATATAATCATAGGTGTCTCATTTTTCATAGAGTATGATTT
>CALUKX010000041.1 GCA_944321335.1 uncultured Phocaeicola sp.
ATTAAAAAGCAAAAAAATAATTAAAAAGCAAAAAAAAATAAAAGAAAATCACTGATTATTAATAGAATCTAGTATCTTTGCACACAAATTTAGGAACACATAACCATATGGGGTCTCAATCATGAATAAGATTTTACATATAAATCCTTATTACGATTTCAAGTTCATTCTGAAAAATATCAAATGCCGCGATATCTGATTCTTATCGCATCATTCCTTACGCTTTTTTATATCTTATACCCTAAATAGGACCAACTTTTCACCCAAGGGATAAGGGAGAATAATTTTTAATTTAATCTATATATAAAACAAATGAAAAGACTTAATTATTTATTCATGTTACTCCTTACATGTTGCTTGTGTACAACATTATGGAGTTGTTCGGATGATGATGATAGCAAAGGCAAAACGGAAGCTGCCACCTATGCAAACGTGGAAGCTCCTTCAGCCGACAACATTTTCTCCACATCGGCAATCTTCAAGCTCTCTACTAAAGGGATTGAATCATGTGCCTACAAGGTTGTGGAAGGCGAAGGTGCCGAAACAATGGATGGAGCTATCATCTATGCAGAAGCTCAGGAGCTGAGCGATGGTATCAAGACTTTGAATGATGGGGATACTGATGTCACTGTCTACGGACTGGAAGGAAACAAGACCTATACCGTTTATTTTGCATTCAAGATGAATGATACATTCGAAGTGAAGCGTTTCGTCATCACGACTCCGGCCTACAGTCAGGTAGTGACTATGATCCAGGCCGACATGTTCTCTATCAAGTTCCATGTAGAAGTTCCTGAAGACGAATATTATCAGCTGAACCTGCTGGATCTGGAAACATACAACGGCTACAAGCTGCAATTCGGATACACTGACCTCGACTTTATCTACAGCCCATGGGGACCGTCAAACTCTCCTCGCTTCAAGGGACCTCATACGTTTACATTGAAGAATGGTGATGACCCATACAAATTGGAAGGCTGTCTTAACGGAGGGGAATATTCTGAAGCTTGGTCATTCCCATTGCATCCGGGTACAGGCTATGCCATGCTCATCAGCCAGGTTAATGCAGACGGAACAACCGAAGGACTTGTTGACGGTGAATTGGAAGCACCGGATGATAACGCAGGTATCCTGCTCGACAGCCGTGTAGCTACAAAACCAATGGCGCCGAATGTAAAGGAATATAGCGAATCAATCGAAGAAGTAAACGGTCTGACCTTTACAGGTAGATATGCAAAGACCGTATTCTTTACACAGCAGGCTATCAAAGGTGACGGAGAAGTATCCATCAACTTTGATAAGTTAACTGAAAGAACAGCCTACATTACACTGACACCGTCGGAAAATATTTTCCGTTATGCTTACACAGTCATTGATGAAGCCGATTATCAGGGCATCATCGATTACATCGGTGAAGATGGACTGCAGGCATACGTCCATGATTACCCTGGCGGTATCGGAGAAGGTATCACAACTGTAAAAGTGAACATGACAAAAGGCCACAAGTATAAATTGTATGTAGTTGCGGTTTACGATGATGACAGCACCATCATGACTATGGACGTTAGCGATGTGTTCACAGGCCAGGAATCAAACTTGCCGGCAAGTGAAATCACAATCACTCCGATCACAATGTCCAGCCCATACGAAATCGGCTTCAATGTCAAAGCACCTAACAAGGATTGCAAGAGCCTGAAATACCTTTGCAACACTACCGGAGAATGGGTATTGGAACTCAACGGAATGGATGGTGACAACCGTGAAGCTAAAATTGAAGAGCTGATGGACTATTACGGCCATGCAATTACAGAGGAAGAAGTATTGAGCGCCATAAACAGCGAAACCGGTTACGACTTCACATTCGCCAGCGAAGATGAAACAGAAAGTACCTTTGCCGTACAGTCCTTCAACGAGGATGAAAAGAGCGGAATCTATGAAGCAAGTGCCAAATCAGGCAAAATACCGGCTAAGGATCCTGTAAACAGCAAACTGTTCGAAACCTTGCTCGGTAACTGGACTGCTACAATGACTCCGGCCAACGGAACTCCGATCACTAGCGCTGTACGCATCAGTGCAGGTCCGGAAAAGATAAGCTCTTTGCCTGCCGATTCTAAGGAAAAGCTGATAGAATACTATATGTCGTTCGGAAATTCACAAGCTGAAGCTGAAAAGACTGTAGAAAAATACTTCAAGGAATATCAGGAAAAAACCGATTATTATACCCAGAAGTACAAAGGACAGAACTTCCTCGTTGCTGAAGGATTCCAGTACAATGAATACGACGGAAGCTATATGAGCTCATGGGCATTGTTCAACGACCTGAACTATTCTTCATACGATACCGATGAATTGTTCCGCGATTATGGACCGAAACTGTTCTTCGAAATCTATCAGGAAAATGGAGTTGACAAGATTAAGGTGGCTACAACCAAATATACGGAAGACGGCAACAATTATGCATACTATGTAGATCCGATGGCTAACTGGAACTCTACCTTGCTCTTGATGGGATGTAATACCGCAGATCCTTATACCAACGTTTACAACCGTATCGAATTCCCTGTAACCGTTTCTGAGGACGGAAATACATTGACTATCGAATCTGTAACAATCGACGGTGTAACTTATACTCCATCCATTGCAACAGAATACATGGCAGGTTTTGCAACATGGTCATTCCAAAGCGCTAAAGGTATTGTCTTGACACGTACAACAAGTGCCAATGCATTGAAGACAAGAGCTCATGCTACAAGCAATGTCAAGGTTTCTTGTCATAACGGCAACCACTTCCGCAAGACACGTCTGTACGGTAAACCAAAAGCAAAAGTTGTTTCTGTAGAACCATTTTCAATGGACGCTTTCAAAAAGGCTAAGAAGAACTGATTGACTCATTATACAACTTCCATGGGGATAATCTATTCCCATGGAAGTTTTTTTGTTTCAAACAAATTATTTTGAATAGTATTATGAGAATCAAAAATCTATTGTTTCTGTTCATTCTGACCCTCACAATGGTATCCTGCAGTTCGGACGACAATTCAACTCCTATACTGCAGACCGGTGCCAATGAGTTTACAGGAATATCGGCAGAAGGCACAACCCTTTCGGTGAACATTGAAAGTTCAAGTTCATGGACCGGAACTTCAACGGCTTCCTGGATATCTCTGAATCCTTCGCCCGACAAATCAAAACTTGAGATTACCATATCCGAAAACTTGAATCGTGACGAACGCACTGCAACTATTCTGGTGTCCAATTCAGAAAACATGTCGCAAACCATTACGATACAGCAGGATGCCTATACATACAGCGAAAACCATCATTACAAGCTTCCTGTAGTCTTCCATTGCCTCTATTGGAGAGAAAGCAGTGAGCAGTTCTACATCCGGGCAGGCTATCTCAAGAAAGTAATTGACGGTGTAAACAAACTCTACCAGAGTTGCGGCACACCTATCAACTTCGAATTTGTGATGGCGACCGAAGATCCGGAAGGAAACAAGCTTGAAGAACCGGGGGTAAGCCGTGAAAAGTATGGTTATGTTCAGATGGATGCTCAGGAATTCATGAAAGGCAGCAAACCCGAATACAAGGAAATGCTCTGGGACCCGAACAAGTATATCAACATTATGCTGTTCGAATTCACCAATGAAGGCGTAATGGGTATCTCACAGTTCCCGTTGCTTCCTGAACCTTATACATTGGACGGGCTGACAACGGTAGACAAAGGTGCTAATTTCAACGACAACAAGTATCCTCAATGTGTCTGCATCAACAACAAATATATCTATGATATGCCCGAAAACGGCGAGTATATCATGAGTAATATCGTGCTTACAGTTGCTCACGAGTTGGGACACCTGCTTGGCTTGTATCATGCATTCAACCAGAATCCGAAAACAGGCAGCAGTGATTACGATCTCGACAGCGATTTCTGTACCGATACGCCTCCATACAACAAGGCACAATACGATGTGAAGCTGACCACCTTCCTGTCAAACGGTGGTGATTTGAACGACAAATCCCAATACGAAATCTACGTTATGCGTACCAACAGCGATACGGGTGAGGAGTTCAGATCGACCAATGTGATGGATTATGCCGTTACCGATGGCAATACCTTCTCGGCCCAACAGATGGCACGTGTGAAATACGTCCTCCAGCACGCCGTGTTTATCCCGGGTCCGAAGGACTACACCAATACAGACATTGTAATAAAGAGTAGCAGAGGTACAAGCTCAAGCTACCGGTTCGAACCTCACTTCATTGAGTAAACATACGGATCAAAATACAGATATCCCCCTGAAAGTGTAACAATCCTTTCAGGGGGATTTTATTTCCAAAATGATTTTTCATTTTTTACCTTTCACTCTTTCAACAATCTGATATTCATTTCATTACGGGTGAAACCAAGGACATTTCGCTTTCACCTTAGTCCCGATAAATGAACCCTCCCACAATCGTGTCTAACCCATGAACAAGAAAAAATTATTGGTTTTCGATAATTTTTTCTTGATTTTTCTTTGCTGCTTCAAAAATAACATATACATTTGCATATCGATAAACGGAAAATAATTACCGCAATCGAAAATAAACACAATTAAAACAATAATAATAACACAAACATTTACAATTATGAAAAAGTCATTTATCAAATCAGCAGCAGTAGCAATGGTAGCAATGTTAACCATGAGTTTCACCACAGCAAACGCAAACACAAATCCGACATTTATCTACGGCGATAATGGAAACACCAAAACTGTATGCACCGTGAACGAAGATGGAAAGACACTGACTCCGAAATTCAAGTACGAATACCAGTACACCGAAAACGGACAGCTTGCTGAGAAGAAAGCATACAGCTGGAATGCTGAAACCAAAAACTGGACACCGGCCTATGTGCTCACTTTCGATTATTCGGACGGAGTAAGGTCTCCAGATACATGAAATAATAATATTTATCTTTGCAGTCAAAGAAAGTACAGGACTCCGTCTTGAACATCAAATTGAAACACTAAAATAAGATCAAAAATGAAAAGAAAGAAGAAAATCATATTGAGTATCTCGGCAATTATCCTTGCAATCATTATTGCTTTAGGAATCTATTTTTATCCGTTCGGACGATATTTGCTTCACCAAATTGAAATAAGTGAGGCACTGCCGGAAAATATGTATTCTGAAATTCCATTCAAATATGGACGAGACAATCATTTCCAGATAGACTGCAGAATTAATAAAGACCATCATGTAACCTTATCCATTGATACAAAAGCGACATGCTTGATGCGTACTGATTCCATCTTGAAATATGGTGGTCAGTTTTGGGGGGAATTACCTATCAAATGGTCCAATGCATATAATGTAAAATATGATAGCAATATCTATTCCTTTCAATCAATACGTTTTGGTGAAATGGAAGTTACAACACCATTATTCATGGAAACCTGCAAAGATAATCTTATTTATGATGTAGTAGCAGATGGCGTATTTGGGGTAGACTTACTTAAAATGGGTTGCTGGAAATTCGATACAGAAGCAAAGAAAATAAAACTATTTCATTGTAAGAATCAGGCAATCATTGATAAGGAAACAGAAGGTCTTGTTAAAATCAGTAATGGTTTAGAGGACGATAGTATTTCCATCCATATTGGTAACATACCAAATGATTTCCACTTTACACTCGACTTGGGATATTCCGGAGCCATAGAAATAAATAACAAAACGACAGATTTGTTGAAACAGAAATACGAACACCAGCAAATCAACATACTGAGAAAGGATGGGATGAAAGATACGATTACAATATTCGAAAATATTCCGATTTCTATTGCAGGGATAAAGATAGACTCTTGTCAATTGGTAAACATGAGAAGTATTGATGGCAACTATATAGGAGCAAAGTTTATGCAAAACTTCAACTTCCTTTTAATGTACGAAAGAAAAGAACATAATCCTAAGCATTTATATCTGCAGAAACGGTCAGGAGATGCCAAAGGATACCGCCAAAATACAATATCAAAATTCGGCCTTAATTTAGAGGCAATGGATGGCAAAACCGTTGTGACATCATTATTGAAAGATGGAGCTGCAGAGAAGGCTGGAGTGAGATTCGGTGATGAAATTCTTCAGATTGAAGGCATGACAAAAGAGCAACTGACATCAGGAGATATCAGTCGCAATTTCCAACAAGATGTTGACTCTTTGGAACAGCTGAAAATCACTATAAAAGATAAAGGAATTAATAACACTTCTACACAACTAGAAACAAATGAAAATCCTAAAAAGGTTCATTCCAACTATTGTATCATGATGTATAGAAAAGTATCTGTATAAACAATGACAAGCATGTATCTGAAGCTTCGGAGCAGACAGTTAGGCCGTATTCTTGCCAGCATCGGCCCATTGCGGTGCATCTTTCTGGTTCTTTTGTGCGCAACACTATTCTATCTGCTGCCCCAAATAGAGAATCCGTGGATATTGCCTGCATGTGGAGTATTGTTGATAGGATTCTACCACACCCAAAGAAAGGACAGGGAATTTCTGGCACTCCAGATAAAGAAATTCCGCAGACTGTTGGCTATAGAATATCTGTTGGTAACAACTCCTTTTACACTTGCAGGAATACTGACCAGGAATTATCTGTCAGTCGGTGTCATCTGTTTGGCAGCAATGCTGTTTCCTCTTTATAGACCGATCAAGACAAGAATACCGAAAATTCCGCTCCCCGGATTCTACACTGGAGATCTGTTATACCGACGCATGTTCAGAAGACAGATTCTACCCTACCTGATACTGTTGTTTCTTGCCCTGATGGGAGGCATACATGGGAATATCCGTATCGGAAAGGCCTGTCTGATGATATGGGGCATATTGGAAGGAACGGCCTTTTTGGAACTTCCCCAACTGACCGAACTTGCACTTTATCGGGATTTCAAGACTTTCCAAAAGCGGCTGCTCGCTGGTATGGTATGGAACGTTGTGCTCACAAGCATCCCTCTTGCCGCATTGATTCTCTGTTTCTCGCCCGAATGGAAGCAGGCCGGATTCATCTTGACAGTTTCAATGAGTACTATCCTCTACCTTTGCAATCTGGCAACGGCAAGATTCTTTCATTCCACGACAGTCACACTCTGGATTTACGGATTGGTGCTGCCCCTCCCCTTGTTCTTCTTCTCTTGTTTCATACCTCTCATACTCATTCCCTTCTTACTATTTCAAGCAGGAATCTGCTTGATGGCTAAAACTAAATTCAGCAAACTATGGAACTGATTACCATCAATCATCTGACAAAAGATTTCGGACGCACTCCGGTCCTTCAGGATTTGTCTGTATCCTATTCAACCGGGAAGGTATATGGACTGGTAGGTGAGAATGGAGCCGGAAAAACCACTCTATTCAACTGCATCATAGGAATGACCGACTATCAAGGTGAAATCCGGAAGAAACCGGATATGTCTATCGGCTATCTCCCTGCCGAGAATTTCTTTTATTCGCTCATCACCGGATGGGAATACCTTCATTTCTGTATAAAGGCGAAAGGGAAAGCCATCGACCACGAGCACATGAAGGCATTGAATGAAAAATTCCAGCTTCCGTTGGACCGATATGCTTCGGAGTATTCTACCGGCATGAAGAAGAAACTGGCCCTGATGGCCTTGCTGCTCCAGAATAATGACTTATACATTCTGGACGAGCCTTTCAATGGGGTAGATTTATACGGTTGTATCCAATTGAAAAGGATTATTCTATCACTCAAGGCAGAAAACAAGACCATCATCCTTTCTTCACACCTTATCAACACCCTGCAGGAATTATGTGATAACATCGACTATCTGAACCGACATACCATCGTAAAGCGATATACACAGCTGACAACACAAGAAATAGAAGCCGATATTCTTGCAAATTTTTAAATCTGAACAGATCCCAATACCACAAAAGACACAAAGCGCCACTTCACCTTTTCCTTCAACATTTCAAGGGAATACAGGAAAACGCTTGAAAACATTTTAAGGGTAGCAGCAAAAGCTCCCGGGCTTTAGGTTCATCCTTGCAGTGATGGACATCCATCACACCAACGACGAATGTCTATCACTGCAAGGATGGATCTTACTCACTCAAATGATAAACTGTTTTCTTCCCCGCATTTTCCGCTACAAAAGCCTACGCAAGCTTCATTGCGACCGTACGTTTCGGGAACAAAAACAGGGTCGTTACTAATTCACAACCCATCAACATTTCGGGGAAACACGGGAAAATGGGCAAAAACATTTCGGGGAAACGAAGAAAGTCCGGCCTTGCAACAGACCGGACTTTCTTCGTTTATGACGGATCAAACCTTTCTGAATCACTTGTTCAGATAAGCGCAAAGCTTCTGAACGGCACGGGCACGATGGCTGATCTTGTTCTTCTCCTCACCGCCCATCTCGGCAAAAGTTTCGGTATAACCTTCGGGAACGAATATAGGGTCGTATCCAAACCCCGAACCGCCGCGTTTTTCTTCGATTATACGGCCTTTCACGATGCCTTCGAAGAAATGCTCCTCTCCGCCCTCAATCAGGCAAATGACGGTGCGGAATTGGGCTCTGCGGTTGTCTTTTCCTTCAAGCTCCTTCAGCAGCCGCTTCATGTTGGCTTCCGAGTCGTGACCCTCTCCTCCCGCATAACGGGCAGAATAGACTCCCGGAGCGCCGTCCAGAGCCTCAACCTCCAGACCGGTATCGTCGGCAAAACAATCCAGCCCGTAGTTCTTGTAGATGTACTCGGCCTTCAAGGCTGCATTGCCTTCGAGGGTATCGGCGGTTTCAGGGATATCGGCATGGCAGTCGATATCGTTGAGGCTCAATACTTCTATCTTGTCGCCCAGGATGGCACGGATTTCTTCGAGCTTGTGGGCATTGTTGGTTGCAAATACAAGTTTCTTCATTTATTTTACTTTCAGTTTATCGAATCCTTCCCCATAGACTCCCACAACGTTGCTTTGCGAAATGAACGCATTCGGATCGATGTCCTTTACAAGGCGGAAGATGTCGAGCGACTGGCTCTTCTTGGCCAATACCACGACCACCTTTATCTCCTGCTTGCTGTACCAGCCCTGACCGTCGAGCAAGGTAACGCCTCGGTTGATATCGGTCGATATGCCTTCGGCTATCTCATTGTACTTCTTCGAGAAGATAAGGAACTGGACCGACTGCCGGGCACTGTTTATCACATAGTCGATGACGATACTCATGATGAAGAGCACTACGAAACCGAACAGCACACGACGCCAATCGTGGAAGATGAAATAGCACGAGGAGATGATGATGATATCGAGGTACATCATCATACGTCCGAGGGTTACATCCTTGTACTTGTTGATGATCCAGGCAATGATATCCGTACCGCCGGTGCTTCCGTTGTGGCAGAATACCATACCGATACCAAAACCGATCAGACCGGCTCCGATGACACAGGCCATGAAGTCCTGACCCGGTCCCAGCAATTGCGGCAGGTGTCCGTTCTCATCCTTGAACAGCATCTGGAAAAACCAGAGCAGGAAAGTCAGCATGAAGATGGCATAAACAGTCTTCACACTGAACTTCGGTCCCAGTATCTTCAACGCGAATCCCATAAAGATGGCATTGATGATAAAATACGATACTTGGATTTCAAGGCCGGTTACGTAGTAGATAATGGCCGAAATACCGGTCACACCTCCGGTGGTTATCTGGTAAGGCAACAGAAATGCCGCCCAACCGATAGCATAGCACACCAGTCCGAAAGTGATGGCCAGGTAGTCTCTCGACTCCCGGCCCAATTTTCTTCTTAACAATGCTTCCATTCAAACGGTTTAGAGTACAACATTTACAATCTTCTTCGGAACGATGATGACTTTCTTCGGAGTCTTGCCTTCAATCCATTTCTGCGACTGCTCGTTGGCCATCACAGCTGCCTGGATTGTGTCGTTGTCCGCATCAGCCGGGAATTCCATTGTAAAGCGTGCCTTTCCGTTGAAGGAAATGGTATATTTCACACTGTCTTCTTTCAGGTATTCTTCGTTGCATACAGGCCACTGGGCATCGCATACAGTAGTAGTGTGTCCCAATGCTTCCCACAATTCTTCTGCCAGATGTGGCGCGAACGGTGCGATGAGCACTACCAGATCGCTCAACACGGCCTTGTTGCGGCACTTCAATGAAGTGAGTTCGTTCACGCAAATCATGAATGCACTGATTGAAGTGTTGTATGAGAAGGTTTCGATGTCGCCTGTCACTTTCTTAATCAGCTTGTGGATAGACTTCAGTTCGTCTTTGGTAGCTTCACCTTCAGTCGGGTTGAAGTTGCCCTGACGGTCGTAGTAGAGATTCCACATCTTCTTCAGGAAACGGTGTACACCGTCGATACCGTTGGTATCCCACGGCTTCGACTGTTCTACCGGACCGAGGAACATTTCATACATACGCAGGGTGTCGGCACCGTATTTCTCGACAATCATATCCGGATTGACTACGTTGTACATCGACTTACTCATCTTTTCTACGGCCCATCCGCAGATGTATTTGCCGTCTTCGAGGATGAATTCGGCATTGTTGTATTCCGGACGCCAGTTCTTGAAGGCTTCGACATCCAATACATCGTTGGATACGATGTTCACGTCGACATGAAGCGGAGTAACATCGTACTGGTCTTTCAAGCCCAGAGAAACGAATGTGTTGGTATCCTTGATACGGTATACGAAGTTGCTTCGTCCCTGGATCATACCCTGGTTGACCAGCTTCTGGAACGGTTCGTCCTTCACGCTTACGCCCAGGTCGAACAGGAACTTGTCCCAGAAACGGGAATAGATGAGGTGACCGGTAGCGTGTTCTGTACCACCCACGTAGAGGTCAACGTTCTGCCAGTAACGATCAGCCTTTTCAGAAACCAGAGCCATATCGTTGTGCGGATCCATGTAGCGCAAGTAGTATGCACTCGATCCAGCGAATCCCGGCATGGTATTCAGTTCGAGCGGGAATACGTTCACGTTGTCGATGAGGCTGTTTTCCACCACTTCGCCCTTGGTTACATCCCAAGCCCACTTGGTTGCGTGGCCCAATGGAGGTTCGCCGCTTTCGGTAGGCAGGAACTTGTCAACTTCAGGCAACTGCAGCGGCAGCTTGCTTTCGTCGATCATGTAAGGCATGCCGTCCTTGTAGTAAACCGGGAACGGTTCGCCCCAGTAGCGCTGGCGTGAGAAGATGGCGTCGCGCAGACGGAAGTTCACCTTCACACGTCCGAGGTTATGTTCCTTTACGTATTTCTTGGTAGCTGCGATGGCTTCCTTGATGGTCAGGCCGTTCAAGTTCAGGTCGCAGTATGGAGTAACGCCTGCTTTCGGAGAGTTGCATACGATACCTTCCTTGGCATCGAAGCTTTCTTCGCTTACATCACAACCTTCCACCAGCGGAACGATAGGCAGGTTGAAATGCTTTGCAAAGGCATAGTCGCGGCTGTCGTGGGCCGGAACCGCCATGATGGCACCTGTACCGTATCCGGCCAATACATAGTCGCTGATCCAGATAGGCACCGCTTCGCCGGTAAACGGATTGATACCGTAAGAACCGCTGAATACACCTGTCACGCGGCGGTCGGCAATACGTTCGCGCTCGGTACGTTTCTTGGTGCGGTCGAGGTAAGCATCCACTTCGGCTTTCTGTTCGGGAGTAGTCAGCTGGGCAACGAGTTCGCTTTCAGGAGCCAATACCATGAAAGTAACACCGAACATGGTATCTGCACGGGTAGTGAAGATAGTAAATTCAAGATCGCTGTCCTTTACCTTGAAGCGCACTTCGGCACCTTCCGAACGGCCGATCCAGTTGCGCTGAGTCTCTTTCAGCGAATCGGTCCAGTCGATGGTTTCCAGACCGTCCAACAGACGCTGTGCGTATGCAGACACACGCAAGCACCATTGGCGCATCTTCTTCTGTACCACCGGGAAGCCTCCACGTTCGGAAACGCCGTCCACCACTTCATCGTTCGCCAATACGGTACCCAGTTGCGGGCACCAGTTCACCATCGTCTCACCCAGGTAAGCGATACGGTAGTTCATCAGGATTTCCTGCTGTTCCTTTTCGCTCTTAGCCTTCCATTCGTCGGCAGTAAAGCTCAGTTCCTCGCTGCAAGCCACATCCAGTCCTTCAGTACCCTTCTGTTCGAAATGTTCGATCAGCTTGCTGATAGGCTGCGCCTTGCCGCAAGAATTGCAGTAGAAGCTGTTGAACATCTTCTGGAAAGCCCACTGGGTCCAGTGGTAGTAATCCGGTTCGCAAGTACGAACCTCACGGTCCCAGTCGAAGCTGAAACCGATCTTATCGAGCTGCTCGCGGTAACGTTGGATGTTGGCTGCGGTAGTGATGGCCGGATGCTGTCCGGTCTGGATAGCATACTGCTCTGCCGGCAAGCCGTAAGCATCGTAACCCATCGGGTTCAGAACGTTAAAGCCCTGCAAGCGTTTGTAACGTGCATAGATATCGCTGGCGATATATCCCAGCGGGTGACCTACGTGCAATCCGGCTCCCGACGGATAAGGGAACATGTTGAGCACATAGAACTTCTTTTTCGATTCGTCCTCGACAACTTTGTAGGTCTTGTTGTCCACCCACTTCTGCTGCCATTTCTTCTCGATCTCTCTGAAATTATATTCCATAGTGAGGATTTTATTATATGTTGATTATTATTATTTTTCCCAAAGAACGTGCAAAGATACATAAAGTTAGCTTGCCGAACGGCATTTCTTGTATGAAAATTAATCAGTGAACACGCTCAAACTCACCAAGAAACAAAAAACAGATTTTTTTTTGCAGTGTGAAACCGATTTTATATTTTTGTCGAGGCACTTCTTCGATATGAAACCGAAAAGACCTTTGTTTCATTTTTAAAATCACTAAAAACATCCCGATCATGAAACTCAACAAATTATTTCTGGCTGCAGCCGTATGTTTCGGCAGCTTCTCATTCGCATGCTGCAGTAGTAGCGACGATTCTCCCTCCACCCCCGAAAAACCCGACCAACCCGACACTCCGACCTACGACATGAACGGGTTTCCGAAAGGAGCCGATGTAAGTTGGATTACCGAAATGGAAAAGGCGGGGAAGACCTGGAAAGATGCGTCAGGTAAAAACATCGAACTATTACCGTTCCTGCGGGATGCCGGTATGAACTCCATCCGTCTGCGCGTTTGGGTGAATCCGACATACGGTTGGTGCAACAAGGCCGATGTGGTGGCAAAAGCGCAACGTGCGAGCGACCTGGGATTCCGCCTGATGATTGATTTCCACTACAGCGATACATGGGCCGACCCGGGAAACCAGACCAAACCGGCAGCGTGGGCCGGTTATTCGTTTGCCGAACTGAAACAGGCCGTAACCGACCATACCAAGGATGTACTTTCGGCTCTGAAAGCCAAGAACATCGATGTGGAATGGGTACAGGTGGGCAACGAAACCCGAAACGGTATGCTTTATCCCGACGGACAGGCCGACAAGAACCCGAAACAGTTTGCCGAACTTGTAACGGCAGGCTATGATGCCGTAAAAACCGTCTATCCGAAAGCCAAAGTCATCGTTCACAACGACCGTGGCAACATCTACGAGAATTTCCAGTGGCTATTCGATATTCTAAAGAACAACGGAGGCAAATGGGATCTTATCGGTATGTCACTTTATCCCGACACCTACTATGGCGACGACTGGAAACAGATGACCGATGACTGCATGACCAATATCCGCAATCTGAAAGCGAAGTACAACACCAACTGTATCATCTGTGAATTCGGAATTTCCTGGGACGACAAGGATGCGGCCGAATTTGTCAGTTATCTGGTACAGAAAGCAAAAGCCAACACCTCTTGCGAAGGCGTATTCTATTGGGAACCCGAATGTTACGGAGGATGGAACGGGTATACGAAAGGTATGTTCGACAACAACGGATGCGCCACCCCGACATTCAATGCTTTTGCCAACATCATCAACGAATAAATCGGAAACAGATAAACACACATCGATATGAAATACCACAAATTACTAGGCATGGCCTGTCTGCTGTTGGGAACAATCGGTTCGGTATATGCACAACGCAACGGACAGACACTCGAAAAGGGCTGGAAGTTCAACAGGGGCGAAGCGGCCGGTGCAGAAGCGATTACTTACAATGATTCGAAATGGGAAAAGGTAACCGTCCCTCACGATTGGGCCATCTACGGTCCGTTCGACCGTAGCAACGACCTGCAGACAGTGGCCATCACCCAGAATATGGAAACCCAAGCTTCCGTGAAAACCGGACGTACCGGCGGTCTGCCCTATGTAGGTATCGGCTGGTATCGAACCACCTTCGATGTGGAGCCGGGAAAGGAAACCACTTTGGTTTTCGACGGAGCCATGAGTGAGGCACGTGTGTATGTGAACGGAAAAGAGGCCTGTTTCTGGCCTTTCGGATACAATTCCTTCCACTGCAACGTGACCGCCTTGCTCAACAAGGACGGAAAGAACAACGTATTGGCCGTACGGTTGGAAAACAAACCGCAGTCATCGCGCTGGTATCCCGGTGCCGGATTGTACCGCAACGTACATGTGGTTACAACCGGGAAGATTCATGTCCCGGTTTGGGGAACCCAGCTCACTACCCCACACGTGGCCGAAGACTATGCATCAATCTGCCTGAAAACGACCATCGAAAATGCCGATACTACCCTACTGACCGTTTCCACCGATATCCTTTCGCCCGAAGGGAAAGTAGTGGCAACGAAGACCAACAAAGGATATATCAACCACGAACAACCGTTCACACAGAACTTCCTTGTCGACAATCCGGCTTTGTGGTCGCCCGAAAGCCCTTCACTTTACAAGGCCGTATCGAAAATCTATGCAGGAGGTGAATTGGTCGACACCTACACTACCCGATTCGGAATCCGTTCCATCGAGTTCGTGGCCGACAAAGGTTTCTTCCTCAACGGCAAGCACCGCAAATTCCAAGGCGTATGCAACCACCACGACTTGGGTCCGCTCGGTGCGGCCATCAACGTAGCTGCCCTACGCCATCAGCTGGAACTATTAAAAGACATGGGCTGTGACGCCATCCGTACCGCCCACAACATGCCGGCACCGGAACTGGTGGAACTCTGCGACGAGATGGGTTTCATGATGATGCTGGAGCCCTTCGATGAATGGGATATCGCCAAATGTGAAAACGGTTACCACCGTTTCTTCAACGAATGGGCCGAAAAGGATATGGTAAACATGCTGCGCCACTACCGCAACAACCCGAGTGTGGTGATGTGGAGCGTTGGTAACGAAGTACCGACACAATGCAGCGCCGAAGGTTACAAGGTAGCCAAGTTCCTGCAGGATATCTGCCACCGAGAAGACCCTACCCGACCGGTTACCTGTGGTATGGACCAGGTGGACTGTGTCCTCGACAATGGTTTTGCCGCCATGCTCGATATTCCGGGATTCAATTACCGGGCACACCGATACGATGAGGCTTACGAACGTCTGCCGCAGAATCTGGTTCTGGGTTCGGAAACTACATCTACCGTGAGTTCAAGGGGCGTTTATAAACTGCCGGTCGAAAAGAAAGCCGATGCGATGTACGACGATCATCAGTCATCGTCCTACGATCTGGAATACTGCGGATGGTCGAACATCCCCGATATCGACTTCGCCCGTGCCGACGACCACAACTGGACTTTAGGCCAGTTCGTATGGACCGGTTTCGATTATCTGGGCGAACCAAGCCCGTATGATACAGACGCATGGCCGAACCACAGTTCGATGTTCGGTATCATCGACCTTGCATCTCTCCCGAAAGACCGTTATTACCTGTACCGGAGCATCTGGAACAAGGAAGCGAAGACCTTGCACGTACTTCCGCACTGGAACTGGGAAGGACACGAAGGACAGAAAGTTCCGGTATTCGTCTATACCAACTATCCCAGCGCCGAACTGTTTATCAACGGAAAGAGTTACGGAAAGCAAAAGAAATGTACAGCCGAAGCACAGAAGCAAAGCGGTAAAGGTGTGGAAAGCCGCTACCGCCTGATGTGGAACGATGCAGTCTACGAACCGGGAGAAGTCAAGGTGGTAGCCTATGACGAAAACGGAAATGCCGCCGAAGAAAAGGTGGCACGTACAGCCGGAAAGCCTCATCACATCGAACTGACAACCGACCGCACCTCGCTCTCGGCCGACGGAAAGGATCTGGCCTATGTAACAGTCAAAGTAGTCGACAAGGACGGAAACCTCTGTCCGACCAACGGCAGTCTGGTCAGTTTCAAGGTAAAAGGAGCTGCCACCTACCGTGCTGCAGCCAACGGCGACCCGACTTGTCTTGACCTCTTCCACAAACCGCAGATGCACGCCTTCAACGGTATGCTAACCGTAATAGTACAAGCCGGAGAAAAAGCCGGTGCTTTCGAGCTTCAGGCATCGGCCAAAGGTATGAAAGCCGGCAAGCTCACCTTACCGGTAAAATAATGGAATAAATATCCGCCCGATGGGAGTAATGATACTGCCATCGGGCGGATATTTTATTGCCTTATCGCAAGCTGCCCATCCGACGAAGCTAAATCGCCGGAAGTTTCCTGTATCCGTCTTCAATCCGTGAAATCTGTGAAGAATATAAACAGGGTGTAAATAAGCTTTTCAACAACCTGTTCATTAGAAAATCCATTCGGAAACAAGCTTTTGCACTACATCATCCAATACGTCATCAACAGGAAATAAACAACTTTCAACAACCTGTTTATATCGTGTGTGAAGGATGTGAAGGATAAAAAACAGTAAATTCGTGTATAGGAGATAAAAGCATATAAAAAAGGCTTACCGGAATCACTACGTCAACCGGTAAGCCTGAATATTTTTCAACGGACGATCACTGATTGAACTCCGCCCAATCGGTGAGTCGCATATCCCCTTTCTTGAGGAATACCTGATGCATACCCAAGGCAGCCGACAAACTGTGCCAAGTCTGTCCCTTGTTCGAAATCTTCAGGTAATCCCAAAGCAACTGTTTGTAATCCGGATGCGCACAATTCTCGATCACCGCCTTGGCACGTTCCATCGGACTCTTTCCACGCAAATCGGCCACACCCTGTTCGGTAATGATGACATTGACGGAATGTTCGCTGTGGTCGAGATGTGAAACCATCGGCACAATGGAACTGATACAGCCGCCTTTCGCCGTCGACGGACAGGAGAAGATGGATATATAAGCACTGCGGGTAAAGTCGCCCGAGCCACCGATACCGTTCATCATCTTCGTACCGCAGATATGGGTGGAATTCACGTTACCGTAGATATCGGCTTCGATAGCCGTATTCATCGAAATCACACCGATACGGCGCACCACTTCGGGGCAGTTGGATATTTCCGACGGACGGAGCACCAGCTTGTGACGGAAGAAGTCCATATTGTCGTAGATATCCTGTAAGCAATCGTTGGTCACGGTCAGCGAACAGGTACTACCGAACTTGATTCTACCCTCTTTGATCAGCTTGATGACCGAATTCTGGATCACTTCGGTGTACATTTCGAACGGCGGAATACTCTGGTCCTTGCCCAAAGCACTCAATACCGCATTGGCGATATTGCCCACGCCCGACTGCAAAGGCAGGAAAGTCGAAGGGATAATCCCCCGTTTCATATCGGCAGCAAGGAACTCGGCCACATTCTGACCGATCTTGTCGGTTATCGGATCAGGTTCGCTGAAGCCACGTGCCTCATCGGGAAGATTCACTTCCACCACCCCCACAATCTTCGCCGGGTCGACCTGGATATAAGGCAGACCGATACGGTCGCTCGGACGCACCACAGGCACCGGACGACGGTACGGCGGACGTTCCATCTCATAAATATCGTGGATACCGATCATGGTCTTGCTGTGTGCCGCATTCAGCTCAATGATAATCTTATCGGCAAGCCGGGCGATAGTAGGTGAAATACCCACCCCTGCAGTCAGGAAGATACGGCCGTCTTCCGTCAGCTCACACGCCTCGATGATGGCCGTACTGACATGCCCCAAAAAGCCGGAACGCAAACGCTGGGCCACCTGGGAAAGATGAATATCGGTATAATTGATTTCTCCGTTGTTGACCGCCTTGCGGAAATCGACATTTGTCGTATATGGAGCACGGAACTTGATTGCATGAGCACGGGCCAGAATACCGTCGCAAGAATCGCCCGTTGAGGCTCCCGTAATGATACCCACCTGGAAAGACTCCCCTTTCGCATGCATGGCTTCAGCCCTTTCGGCCAAAGCGGCAGTTACAGCTTTCGGACTTCCGGCAGGCGTAAACCCGCTCAAGGCAATGATATCTCCGTCGTTTATAAGGCTGGCAGCTTCGGCTGCCGTCATAAAGTTATAACTCATAGTATCAGGTGTTTTTGTATGTTAGTATTTGAATTTAAGTCGTAACGGTCTATTCATACTTGCGGTTGAAAATCTCCGAATAAATAAAAGCACGTCGTGCCTCGGCCGGAGTCTTCATCTCCACCTTTTCACCCTTGGGAGAATCCGGCTGAGATTTTGAAGCCGGCGCATTTGGAGCTGCCGGAGCATCCATCGTAACACGGGCTCCTTCGGCCGAAGGCCTCAAGTCCGAAACGGAAGGGATATCCAAAGGTCTGTACGCCTCCTTGCGGACCGGTTCAGGCTCGGCTTGCTCCTCCTCTTCCTCATCGTCTTCCCAATAGAAATCCTTCGGAGGATTCTGCTGCTGTCTTCTCATTTCTTCCTGCAGGCGGCGCTGACGTTCGGCTTCCTGCTGTCCTTGCTTGCCCAACTGCTTGTTGACAGCCTGAAAAAGCACCAGTCCGATAATGATTATGATAAAAAAGACACTTCCCATAGGTGATTAAATGTTAAGTATTTGTCCAAAGATACTAATAAATCTGACATGTCATCGAATTTAGGCAAGAAACCCGTATCTTTGCAACCGAATTTATTAAATAATTAACAATCGCATTATGACAAACCAAACACCAGGAACGGACTTTAAATCCGCAACTGAACAGGAAAACAAGAAACTGTTTATCGAAACCTACGGCTGTCAGATGAACGTAGCCGACAGTGAAGTCATCGCTTCCATCATGAAGATGGCAGGATATTCACCTTGCGAATCGCTCGATGAGGCCGACGCCGTATTCATGAACACCTGCTCCATCCGCGACAATGCCGAACAGAAGATTCTGAACCGTCTGGAATTCTTCCATTCGCTGCGCAAGAAAGGCAAACACCTCATCGTAGGAGTATTGGGATGTATGGCCGAACGTGTGAAGAACGATCTGATCGAAAACCACCATGTCGATCTGGTGGCAGGCCCCGACTCGTACCTGACACTGCCCGACCTGATCGCATCGGTCGAAGCCGGTGAGAAGGCCATCAACGTTGAACTCTCGACTACGGAAACCTACAGCGATGTAATTCCTTCACGTATCTGCGGCAACCACATTTCGGGATTCGTATCCATCATGCGCGGATGTAACAACTTCTGCCACTATTGTATCGTGCCTTACACGCGTGGGCGCGAGCGTAGCCGTGATGTGGAAAGTATCCTGAACGAAGTGCGCGACCTGCAGAGCAAAGGTTACAAGGAAGTTACACTGCTGGGACAGAACGTCAACTCGTACCGGTTCGAAAAGGACGGTGAAACAGTAACCTTCCCGATGCTACTGCGTCTGGTAGCCGAAACCGCCCCGAACATGCGTGTACGTTTCACCACCTCACATCCGAAAGACATGAGTGATGAAACGTTGCAGGTAATTGCCGACGTGCCGAACGTATGCAAGCACATCCACCTGCCCGTACAGAGCGGAAGCAGCCGTATTCTGAAACTGATGAACAGAAAATATACACGCGAATGGTATCTTGAAAGGGTAGCGGCCATCCGCCGCATCATCCCCGACTGCGGATTGAGCACCGATATGTTTACCGGCTACCATTCGGAAACCGAAGAAGACCACAAGGAATCGCTCTCACTGATGCGTGAATGTGCTTTCGACTCGGCCTTCATGTTCAAGTATTCCGAACGTCCGGGAACCTACGCATCGAAACATCTGCCCGATGACATACCGGAAGAAGTGAAAATCAGCCGCCTGAACGAGATGATCGAACTGCAGAACCAGCTTTCGGCAGAAAGTAACGCCAAGGATGTAGGAAAGACATTCGAAGTACTGGTGGAAGGGGTTTCCAAACGTTCAAAGGAACAACTCTTCGGACGCACCGAACAGAACAAGGTTGTGGTATTCGACAGAGGCAACCACCGCATCGGCGACCTGGTCATGGTCAAGATTACCGAAAGCAGTTCGGCTACACTGAAAGGAGTGGAAATATTTAAATAAAAAGAAGAGGGTGTGTCAAAATGCATACCCTCTTTTTTTATGACAAAGCCCCGACTTTCCCAAGCCGAGACTTTGTTATGT
>CALUKX010000042.1 GCA_944321335.1 uncultured Phocaeicola sp.
TAAGAAACCGTCACTCAATTTTGACATCATTGATAAAAGTAGGCTTATTGCATAAGATTATTATACCGAACTCACGTGTGATTAGCGGTACGTATGATTATGAGAATGGTGACTGGAATAATGAATATATTGTGACAGATTTGTTGGAAACCGGCTCGATGATATGGACAGTTAAAGATGATAAATCAGACGTGTGTCGGTATGTCCGTTGCGAAAAGGTTCCTGATGATGTGATAGCTGAAGGACAACCTGATTCTGAAGAATAAGATCGGACGTTGATATGTCTTGTAATGGGAATTCCTATTCATAACGTTTGCTTGACGATTGAATAGGAATTCCCTTTTTTAGAACGGTTTGCGGAATGTACAACCATTTTTCCATTCTGAACAGCCATAGGCAGTTTTCCCTTTTATAATGGTTCCTTTACCACAAAGCGGACATACTGTTCCCACTATTGTATCACCTTCGGGATGTGCCGCTTGGATAACTGCCGATGCATTATCTTGGGTACTTCCCTTTGTCGCATTCGGTTTGGCGGATGCACTTCGTGTGCGCTTTGGTTTCTGCTCTCTGGAAGCTCCATCGTCTTCATCGGCTTTCTTTTTAGCTCTCTTCGATTTGGAAGGTTCTTCTTCCGGCATGACGGTAACACGGCGGTTACTGTTGTCGCTCAGTACGCTATGTACAATCTCAGTCACCATCTGCTTCAGCTCGGCAAGGAAGGTGGCAGCATCGTAGCTCTTCCGCTCTATTTCGCGCAGCTTCTTCTCCCAGATACCTGTAAGTTCCGCCGATTTCAACAATTCTTCATGAATCAATTGGATCAGTTCCACACCGGTCGGAGTCGCTATCAGGTTTTTCCGTTCCTTACGGATATAATGACGTTTGAACAACGTTTCGATAATGGCAGCACGGGTTGACGGACGTCCGATTCCGTTTTCCTTCAATGCATCGCGCAACTCATCATTGTCGACCAGTTTCCCTGCTGTTTCCATTGCACGGAGCAAGGTCGCTTCTGTATAAGGTTTCGGTGGTTGGGTCCATTTCTCATTCAGATCAGGAACATGTGGTCCGCTTTCTCCCTTAACAAAAAGAGGCAATACCCGTTCTTCATCTCCTTCCTTCACCTCTTCCTGCTGTTCTTTGGCGAAGATTACACGCCATCCCGGTTCCAGAATCTGCTTGCCGGTAGTCTTGAATTCAACCTTGTCGACTTCTCCCAAGATGGTGGTGGTAGAGAATTTACAATCAGGATAGAACACCGCAATGAAACGGCGTGCAATCAGATCGAACACATTCTTTTCCATGTCGGTCAACCCTTGTGGCTGTACGCCGGTAGGAATGATGGCGTGGTGGTCGGTAACTTTCGAGTTGTCGAACACTTTTTTCGATTTGGGAAGCTTTTTCCCGGCCAGCGGTGCTGTATAAGCCGAATAACTTTTCAGTCCGGCAAGTATATTCGGACATTTCGGATAGATATCATCGCTCAGATAGGTCGTATCGACACGCGGATAGGTGGCCACTTTCTTTTCGTAGAGTGATTGGATAAGTTGCAACGTCATATCGGCCGAATAGCTGAACTTCTTGTTACATTCAACCTGCAGGGATGTCAGGTCGAACAGACGGGGAGGAGCTTCCGTTCCTTTCTTCGCTGAAACGTCGGTAACGGTAAAATCGGAATTGCGGACTGTTTCAAGGAATTTCAATCCTTCTTCTTTTGAGGTGAATTTACCTTTTGTCGCACTGAAAGTCGTATCACGATAGACTGTCTTCAGTTCCCAATAAGGCTCTGGCTTGAAATTCTCGATTTCCTGCTGGCGTTTCACAATCAAGGCAAGGGTAGGAGTCTGCACACGACCTATGGAGAGAACCTGTCGGTTCTGACCGTACTTCAACGTATACAGACGTGTTGCGTTCATTCCAAGCAACCAATCGCCGATGGCACGACTCAGTCCTGCTTCATACAGCGGTTGGAACTCGCTCTGATCCTTCAATTTCGAGAATCCTTCACGGATAGCCTCTTCCGTAAGCGAGGAAATCCACAAACGTTTCACCGGACAACGTGCTCCGGCCTTCTGCATCACCCATCGTTGGATTAGCTCACCTTCCTGACCGGCATCGCCGCAGTTTATGATCTCATCAGCCTTCTGCATCAAACCTTCAATGATATGGAACTGCTTTTCGATTCCCGGATCGTTGATGAGCTTGATACCGAAACGCGGAGGGAGCATCGGCAGACTGCCCAGACTCCAAGCTTTCCATGCCGGAGTATATTCATGCGGTTCTTTTAGGGTACACAGATGACCGAATGTCCAGGTGACCTGGTATCCGTTCCCTTCTATGTATCCTTCCTTTCTGTTTTTTGCACCCAATACATCGGCAATGTCGCGGGCAACACTCGGCTTTTCGGCTATGCAGACTATCATAATTCTATGTATTGTTTGTAGATTGCCTGACAAAGTTAGTCAAAATTGTGCAGACTGCAATACTATAAATTCTACCACTTTCATCGGAAAAAAGAACATGACTCTCTGTTAACTACTTCAAATTAATTCTGTAATTTTGTATCCGTAATATCAAAAATCACTAAACAATGTCGCATTTAGCACCTCTTATCAGTGACTTGGCGCTTATTTTGATCTGTGCCGGGATCATGACACTCATATTCAAGAAGCTTAAACAACCGTTGGTTCTGGGGTATATCGTAGCCGGATTTATCTGCAGTCCGCATTTCGAACTAACCCCGACAGTGGTTGATACGGCCAATATCCAGACATGGTCGGATATCGGTGTAATCTTCCTTCTGTTCGCCTTAGGTTTGGAGTTCAGTTTCAAGAAGCTGATGAAGGTGGGAGGTTCGGCCATTATATCTGCTTGTACCATTATATTCTGTATGATTGTCATCGGAATGTTGGTAGGTTGGCTGTTCGATTGGCGCAGAATGGACTGTCTTTACTTGGGCGGTATGTTGGCTATGTCGTCCACTACAATCATATATAAGGCATTCGATGATCTCGGCTTGCGGCAGCAACGGTTTGCCGGTATCGTACTGAGTATCCTGATATTGGAAGATATATTGGCCATAGTCTTGATGGTAATGCTGTCGACAATGGCTGTAAGTAAGAATTTCGAAGGTACGGAAATGATATACAGCTTGTCGAAGTTGGTATTCTTCCTGATTTTGTGGTTCGTGGTGGGAATCTACCTGGTTCCGCAGATTCTCAAGAGGGCACGAAAGCTGATGAGCGACGAAACCATGCTTATCGTTTCTCTAGCCTTATGTTTCGGAATGGTAGTGCTTGCTTCGCAAGTCGGTTTCTCTCCGGCATTCGGTGCCTTCATTATGGGATCCATTCTGGCTGAAACCATTGAGTCGGAACACATAGAGAAGTTGGTATCTCCTGTAAAGGATTTGTTTGGTGCCATCTTCTTCGTATCGGTCGGTATGATGGTCGATCCGAGTATGATTGTGGAATACCGCTATCCGATTATTGCGATAATTGTTGCCATCATTTTGGGACAGACCATTTTCGGTACAATGGGTGTACTTCTTTCAGGACAGTCGTTGAAGATAGCCATGCAATGCAGTTTCAGTCTGACACAGATCGGTGAATTCGCTTTCATTATCGCCTCGTTGGGAGTCAGTTTGGGAGTGACCAGTAAATTCCTATATCCTATCGTGGTGGCCGTATCAGTCATTACCACCTTCCTGACACCTTATATGATCCGATTGGCGGTTCCGACCTATAATGCAATGGAGCGTCATTTGCCGGCACGGTGGATGAATCTGCTATGCCGGTATACTACAGGAACGCAGACGGTGAACCATGAAAACAATTGGAAGAAATTGCTTAGCGCCATTTTGCGAATCGTTTTGGTTTATTCTGTACTCTCTGTAGCAATTGTTGCAATTTGTCTGCATTTTATTATACCTTTGTGTATTGCGACGTTAGGCGATTTCTGGGGGCGGATAGTAGGAACTGTAGTTACCATTCTTGCATTGGCACCTTTCCTTCGTGCATTGATTATGAAAAAGAACCGTTCGATCGAGTTCAAGGCTTTATGGGCCGACAGCCGTTTTAACCATGCTCCGTTGATATCAACATTTATCCTCCGGGTGGTTATTGCAATCCTTTTCGTGGTCTTTGTCATCGAAAGTCAGTTTACGGCATCTGCCGCTCTGTTGTTCGGTATTGCAATTATGGCAGTAGCCTGTATGATATGCTCCCGCGTATTGAAGAAACAGTCCATTTTTATGGAACGTACATTCATACAGAATCTTCGTTTCAAGGAAATGCATCAGGAATATTTGGGTGAGAAACGTCCTGAATATGCCGGACGGTTGCTTGACAGAGACCTGCACTTGAGCGATTTTGTGATACCTGCCGAATCGTTGGCTGCCGGAAAGACATTGAAGGAACTTAATTGGGGAAAACGTTTCGGTGTACATGTCGCTGCAATTATTCGAGGTACGTGCCGAGTGAATATACCTGACGGTAATTCTCGGATTTTCCCAAATGACAAAATCCAGGTAATCGGAACCGACGAACAATTGGCTGTGTTCTCTGACCGTGTTGCCAAAGTAGCGAATACATTCGATGACAGTGATTTTGAGAAACATGAGATGCAGCTCAAGCAATTTGTTGTCGATAATTCTTCAAAACTTGTCGGTACAACTATTGGAAGTAGCAATATCCGGGGAAAGTTCCATTGTCTTGTCGTGGGAGTTGAATCATCGGCCGACGGATTGCTGCATAGCCCCGATGTAAACCGTGAATTTGAGGAAAATGATATTGTGTGGGTAGTAGGAGAGGAAGACAATCTGGATCGTCTCTTTACCGCACAACATGTAGAATAATACCATATGTTTAACACGCTAAAGAAATTAATTTATGAAGAGTGATCCGAAAGACTGCTTGTATTGTCAGAACAACGAGACTTTACACAATTTGATGATTGAAATTGCACAGTTAAGTGTTTCACGTGTTTTTCTGTTTAAGGAACAGACTTACAGAGGACGTTGTCTGGTTGCTTATAAAGATCATGTAAACGATTTGAATGAATTGAGTGATGCCGACCGCAATGCTTTCATGGCCGATGTGGTTCGTGTAACCCGTGCAATGGACAAGGCATTCCATCCGGAAAAGATCAATTACGGTGCCTATAGCGATAAATTGTCGCACCTGCATTTCCATCTGGCTCCTAAATACGTTGACGGACCTGATTACGGAGGTACATTCCAGATGAATCCGGGTAAGGTGTATCTGACAGATGCTGAATATCAGGAATTGATCGATGCCATCAAGGCCAATCTGTAATTCCTGTCTTTTTACTAAAGAAGAGAACGGGTGTACTTCTACAACAGAAATACACCCGTTCTCTTCTATTTATTTGTCGTCGTTCTCATCCTCATCATCGAAGTCGAAATCAAATTCGTCATCGATATATTCGGGGGTGAAGAACTCATCGAGGTCTCTTCGGTCTTTCTTTGTCGGACGTCCCATGCCTTTAGCCCTGTTCACGAATCCGCTAATCTTGCTCATCTCCAGCAATTCATACTGATCGGGTGTCGTTACATTCTCCATGATTTCAGGAACCAGTTTTGCTCCGACACGCTTTTCGATAGCCTGTAATACTTTAAATGAATAAGTAATAGGTGGTTTCTTTACCTGAATCACATCACCAGGCTTGATCATCCGTGCCGGTTTGGCCTGTGCTCCGTTTATGCATACACGCCCTTTTTTGCATGCTTCGGCTGCAATGGTACGTGTCTTGAAAATGCGGGCCGCCCACATCCATTTATCAATTCTAGCTTCAGCCATAGTGTTACTTATTGTTATACTGGTTCATGGTAATGTTCAGACCGGCCAGACAGAAACTCTTGATAATTTCTCCTGCCATCTCCAGACGTTCGGGCATCAGTTTCAAATCTTCTTCATCGAAGTGTCCCAGCACGTAATCAACCTGACAGCCTTTCGGAAAATCATTTCCGATACCGAAACGCAGGCGGGCATAATTCTGGGTTCCTAATGTAGCGGCAATATGCTTCAGTCCGTTATGTCCGGCATCACTGCCTTTACCTTTCAGACGCAGACTGCCGAACGGCAAAGCCAGATCGTCTACTACTACCAATACGTTTTCGAGAGGAATCTTTTCCTGCTGCATCCAATAGCGTACAGCATTCCCACTCAGGTTCATATAGGTGGAAGGTTTCAGAAGAATCAGTTGGCGTCCTTTGACGGAGAGGGTAGTCGTAGCGCCATAACGTCCGTCCTTAAAAACAATATTGGACGCCTTTGCGAGGGCGTCCAATACCATAAATCCTATGTTGTGGCGGGTCTCGCGATATTCATCACCGATATTCCCCAGCCCTACAATCAAATATTTCATTGAAAGGATTTGTGTCGTTTTGTGATTGTTCGTTTAACTCAGTTTGGATTATTTTGCAGCGGCAGCCTGAGCACCACGAGCAGCACGAGTCAATTTAACTGCACAAACAACAGCTTCTTTTGCATTCAGCAATTCCAGACCTTCGTAGCTCAATTCACCAACCTTGATAGTCTTACCCAGACCCAAGTTAGTTACGTCGATAACCAGACGTTCAGGAATTACATTGTACAAAGCTTTCACTTTCAATTTACGGATCTGAAGAGCCAATTTACCACCGGCCTTAACACCTTCTGCCAAACCTTCCAACTGTACAGGAACTTCCATTACGATCGGGTTAGCTTCGTTGATCTGCAAGAAGTCAACGTGCAGGATAGCGTCAGTTACAGGGTGGAACTGGATATCTTTCATGATAGCGTTTACAACTTTACCATCGATGTTCAAGTCAACAACATAGATGTGCGGTGTGTATACCAATTTACGCAGACCTTCTACCGGTACCATGAAGTGAGTAGCAACCTGGTTGCCGTTTTCATCTTTCTGCATTCCGTACAATACGCAAGGTACTGCATTGTTCTTACGCAAGCTGTGAGTAGCTTTCTTACCTGTTTCAGTTCTCAAGGAACCTTTGATTTCGATTGATTTCATTGTTTGTAATTTTTTGTGTTACTCTAAATTAAGTTGATTTTTTTGCTTAATTCGCCATCACACGATGTGGTATATCACACGATGAGCCTTTAAAAGCGGTGCAAAGTTAGTGTTTTTATTTGTATTCACCAAATATTAGAGGCTTTTTAATAAATAGGTATGTTATACCGAATACCTGTCATACTGTTTTTTATATGACAGACCTGTCCATAGGTTTAGAAATCAATGTCTATCTTTATTTCATCCGATTTGAGCGGTGTGTTTCCGGAAACCTCTTGAGGTGTCGCAATGTGGCTCGCCCCTGAAATAGGACCTTGCTCCTGCTCAATGAACTGAATGGTTTGTTGCAATCCGGCTAAAAATTTTTCAAAATCCTCTTTGTAGAGGAAAATTTTATGCTTTTCAAAGCTTACTTGTGATGATACACCTTCCCCTGTCACAACTTTTTTGCTTTCCGTTATGGCTAGGAACATTTCGTCTTTTCTGTTTTTCTTTACATCTAAATAGTAGATTCTTTTGCCTGCTTTAACTGCTTTAGAGAATACAATCTCTTTATCGCCTTCGGCGGTAACTTTGGTTATATCTTCCATGGTGCAAATGGTAGTAATAAGAAAAAATGGTTGCCCCAAAATTGCTTATTTTTTTGAAATAAACAAAATAACTGAAAGAGAATTTCATTTAAACCTGAATTTTTCAGCTAAAAAAGGTTATATATTTGCTTTATATATGGGAAAATAGTTATTTTTGCAGACTAAAAATTATATTAAACAAATAGTATGATTAACAGAGTTCTTATTCGTCTGAAAGTTGTTCAGATAATCTACGCTTATTATCAGAACGGAGGTAAAAATTTGGATACTGCAGAAAAGGAGTTATTCTTCAGCCTATCCAAAGCGTATGATTTGTATAACTATCTCTTGCTCTTGATGGTTGAGGTTACCCGGTATGCCAACAGGCGGTTGGATGCTGCGAAACACAAACTGGCTCCTACAAAGGAAGATTTGAATCCAAACACTAAATTTGTCGACAATCGTTTCATTGCTCAATTGGAAGTGAACAAACAGCTGAATGAGTTTGCCAATTCGCAGAAAAAAACTTGGGAAAATGAGCCTGAGTTTATTAAGAATCTGTGTGAGCTGATAATGGACAGTGAGATTTATAAGGAATATATGGCGAGTGAAACGTCTTCATATGATGAAGATCGTGAAGTTTGGCGTAAGATATATAAAAAAATCATATTCAATAATGCTACTTTGGATGAAGTCTTGGAAGATCAAAGTTTATATTGGAATGATGATAAGGAAATCGTTGATACTTTTGTCTTGAAGACTATCAAACGTTTTGATCCGAAGAACGGAGAGAAACAAGAGCTTCTTCCTGAATTTAAAGATGAAGAGGATCAGGATTATGCACGCCGATTGTTCCGTCGTTCTATTCTGAATGCTGATTATTATCGTCATCTTATCAGTGAAAATTCGAAGAATTGGGATTTGGACCGTGTGGCTTTGATGGATGTCATTATCATGCAGATTGCCTTGGCCGAGATTCTAAGTTTCCCGAATATACCGGTTAACGTGTCTTTGAATGAGTATGTGGAGATTGCAAAGCTCTATAGTACTCCGAAGAGCGGTGGCTTCATCAATGGTACATTGGATGGAATCGTTAATCAATTGAAAAAGGAGAACAAGCTGACAAAAAATTAATATATTTGTCCGGCATAATTAATCTTAAACTAAGAATATAAATTTATGAATTTGTTATCTGTATTGTTACAAGCTCAGGGCGGGGGCAATATGTCCTTCCTGATTATGATGGTAGCGATTTTTGCTATTATGTATTTCTTCATGATTCGTCCGCAGAATAAGAAACAGAAGGAGATTGCAAATTTCCGTAAGAATCTTGAAATCGGTCAGTCTGTTATTACTGCTGGTGGAATCTATGGTAAGATCAAGGAAATTGAAGACAATGCTGTCATCGTGGAAATAGCATCAGGTGTCAAGATAAAGGTTGACAAGAATTCGATTTTCGCCGATGCTCAGGCTCAGACTACTAAATAAATGAATATTTGCAATGTTCGATTTAAAGAACATAAAGAAATATTATAGACTGGGAGTTGAGAAGGCCAGAGACTTTCTGCTTAGTAAAAAAAGCAAGGAGTGTCTGGTCTTCTTGTTTTTTGTGCTGGTGTCGTTTGCATTCTGGATGCTTCAGATGCTTGACGGTCAGTATCAGACAGAGTTTAAAGTCCCTCTTCGCTTGAAAAATGTTCCAAAAGAAGTTGTCCTGACTTCAGATTTCCCTTCGGAAGTTAATGTCAGAGTGGAAGACCGTGGGACGGTTTTACTGAATTATATGTTGGGTAGAACCTTTCTTCCGGTATCGTTCGATTTCAATGATTATAAGAACATGGGGTCGCATGTGCAAATTTCATTGGCCGAACTTCAAAAACGGGTTTCAGCACAACTGAATGTTTCAACCAAATTGCTGTCTGTCCGGCCGGATACCATCGATTTTATTTATACTCGTGGAAAAGCGAAAAAGATTCCCGTGTGTTTGGATGCCCAAGTTGAGGCCCGTCCACGTTATTATATTTCGCAGGTAAAGCTTCTGCCCGACTCAGTGATGGCTTATGCTCCTCAGAGTATACTCGATACTTTGACTGCGGCTTATACAGTTCCGTTCAGTGCTGCCGATGTTTCGGATACATTGAATAAACGTATCGAACTGTTTCAAGAGAAAGGAGTGAAGTTTGTCCCTTCTTTTACTGATGTATCGGTATATGTGGATATGTTTTCGGAAAAAACGGTTGAGGTACCTGTTGTAGGGGTCAATTTCCCTGCGGGGAAGGTGTTGAGAACTTTCCCATCCAAAGTTCATGTTACTTTTCAGGTTGGGCTGAAGCGTTTTATGGATGTTACTGCCAATGACTTCTTTATCGGTGTTTCTTACGAAGATATATTGTCGGTCAATGGGGATAAGCTTCCATTGTCTGTGAAAGTAGCTCCTGATTATGTCAACCATATCCGTATCAGTCCGGCTTCCGTTGATTATCTCATTGAACAGCAGCCGGTATTTAATAATCTCAGCAGTGGGGAGTGATATGGTTAGATTGGGAATAACTGGGGGGATTGGAAGTGGGAAATCGTATATTTCTCAGATCCTGACAGGAATGGGTGTTCCGGTTTATGATACCGATTCGCAAGCAAAGAGGTTGATGACTGAAAATGAATCAATCAGAGCTGATCTGATAGATTTATTGGGGGAAAATGTTTATGAACAAGGTCGTTTGAACAAGGTTTTGCTTGCCGGTTATCTGTTCGCTTCACCGGAAAATGCCTTGCGGATAAATAGGATTGTACATCCCCGTGTAAAGGAGGATTTTTGTAGATGGGCTTTGCGGCGCGAGGCCGAAGGTCGCAAAATTGTGGCCATTGAAAGTGCGATCCTTTTTGAAGCGGGATTTGAAGATGTAGCTGATGTCACAGTGATGGTTCACGCTCCTTTGGAAGTTAGAGTTGTCAGAACTATTGAGAGGGATCATGTTACGGCCGAACAGGTGAAGAAACGTATTGCATCACAGATGGATGATGAGGAGAAATGTCGTAGGGCCGACTTTATAATTGAAAATGACGGGGTCAGACAGGTGGAACCGCAGCTCAGAAAACTGTTTCAAGCTTTAAAAAATAGAAAAGGAGGGCTGTAAAGCTTGTGTATTTCACCATTGAGTTGTATTTTTGCCAAAAGTAAAATAACTAAAAACCTTTATTTATATGTTGAAGACTATTTTAGCAATATCAGGTAAACCTGGATTGTATAAGCTGATTTCACAGGCTAAAAATATGTTGATTGTAGAGGCAGTAAGCGCTGATAAGAAGAGAATGCCTATCTATGCAAGCGATAAAGTAATTTCTTTGGGAGATATCGCTATGTACACCAATGATGATGAAGTGCCTTTGGCTAAGGTTTTGGAGTCGGTAAAGAAAAAAGAAAATGGTGCTGCTGTATCACTTGATTACAAGAAAGCTTCAGCAGAAGAACTTCATGCTTTTATGGCTGAAGTGTTGCCCGAATATGATCGGGATCGTGTTCACACCAGCGATATCAAGAAACTGATCCAATGGTATAACCTGTTGATTGAAAATGGTGAATCTGATTTCGAGGATCAGACAGAAGAAAATGCTGAAGATGCCGAGTAATTGATTTGAAATCTCATTATTCTTTTATATAACGGATAATCCGGTCGAGAAGGTTTGTTCCTTTACGACCGGTTTTTTTATGACGTTGTCATAAGGGCATAAAAAAAGAGTCTTTCGAAAAAAGACTCTTTTTATTTCTTACTTGTTGAAGTAGATTATGCTTCAGCGAAAGGAACTACAGATACGAAGCTCTTGTCTTCGCGACCCTTCTTGAAACATACTGTACCATCTACCAATGCGTAAAGAGTATGATCGCTACCCATACCTACGTTTTCACCCGGGTTGTGAACTGTTCCTCTTTGACGAACAATGATGTTACCAGCTTTGCAAGCTGAACCACCGAATATCTTTACGCCTAATCTCTTACTAGCTGACTCACGGCCGTTCTTAGAACTACCTACACCTTTCTTATGTGCCATTTCTTTCTACGTTTTTAATGATTAAGCAATAACTTGTTTGATAGTCAATTCAGTAAACTGCTGACGATGACCGTTCAGTTTTCTGTAACCTTTTCTTCTCTTCTTGTGGAATACCAATACCTTGTCGCCTTTTACCAGGTGAGAAACGACTTCGCATACCACTTTAGCACCTTCTACTGTAGGAGCACCTACTGTTACAGTACCGTTGTTGTCTACCAACAAAACTTTGTCAAATTCAACAGTTGCACCGTTTTCAGCATTCTGAATGTGGTGAACAAACAGCTTCTTGCCTTCTTCAGCTTTGAACTGCTGACCGTTAATTTCTACAATTACGTACATTTTATTAATCTATTAAACGGGTTTTCTCCGCAAGGTGAACCGTTCTCATCCGGTTACTTCTTCTACCTTAACGGACTAATCGGCTGCAAAGTTACGGGATTTATTTGAAATTCCCAATACTTATGCGTGAAATATTTACTAAAAACTTTCTAAATCAGCATATTCAAGTCGTTGCCGATGCAGATGTGGGGGTAGGGTGCCAGTTCTTCGCGGGTAGTAACTCCGTGGAGGACTCCGGCAAAGTCTACTCCGGCTGCCTGTGCGGTTTCTGCATCGACGGTGCTGTCGCCTATATATAATGTATCGGCTTTTTCAGTTCCAAGATGGCTGATGGCGAAATTCAATCCTTCGGGCGACGGCTTCGGTGTCTTGACATCTTCTCCTCCCACCACAATATCAAGGAAATTTTCCGGTAGCTTTTGATTCATCAGGCTCATGATGCGGTAACGGTATTTGGTGGAGATGATGCCCACTTTCGCTCCGGATGCCTTCAGACGCTGAAGCACTTCCAGTGTTTCAGAAAACAGGAAGGTGTTTACCGTCATGTGGATATCCGCTTCCTTTACATATTCCTTGCGATAGGCAGCCAATGTTTCCGTATCGGTGATTCCCGTCATGATGGTGAACGATTCTTCCAATGTCTTTCCGATGGTGCGCTTGATGGTTTCGTCGCTGATACCTGTATGCCCATGACGTTCCAATACATTGCGGAAGCAGATTACGATGCCTTTGGACGAATCGGCCAAGGTATAGTCAAAATCGAATAGATAGGTCTGATATCTTTTCATCGGAATCTGTTTTAGTCCATCGGTTGATAATTCTTTGCCAGACCGCCTTCGCTGGTTTCCTTGTAAAGCGAAGGCAAGTCGTGACCGGTCTGTTTCATCACTTCCACAACCTTGTCGAACGATACGCGGTGGCGTCCGTCGGTGAAGGCCGAATAGATATTGGCATCGAGTGCGCGGGCGGCTGCATAGGCATTACGTTCGATGCAAGGAATCTGTACCAGTCCGCAAACCGGGTCGCAGGTCATACCCAAATGATGCTCCAGACCCATTTCGGCTGCATATTCAATCTGAGCCGGACTTCCTCCGAAAAGCTGGTTGGCCGCAGCCGAAGCCATCGAACAGGCAACACCTACTTCGGCCTGACATCCGGCTTCCGCTCCCGAAATGGAAGCATTATGTTTTACAATGTTTCCTACCAGTCCCGCAGTAGCCAGCGCTCGCAGGATACGGGCGTTGCTGAACTCACGGCTTTGCTGGAGGTGGTAAAGTACCGCAGGAACTACACCGCAAGCACCGCAGGTAGGGGCGGTTACAATCTTTCCTCCCGATGCATTTTCTTCGCTGGCCGCCAAGGCATAGGCAAAAATCATGCCTCGGGCACGGAGGGAATCTTTGTAGCCCTTTGCCCGGATATAATAGGAAGACGCTTTTCTGCGGAGATGCAACGGGCCGGGCAATACACCTTCAGCATCAAGCCCTCGGACAATCGCCGCTTTCATAGTATCCCATACTTCGGCAAGGAAGCTCCAAATGTCGGGGCCTTCGCATTGTTCTACATACTCCCAATAACTTTTACCCGTACGTTCGCACCACGAGAGTATTTCGCTCATGGTGTTCATCTCATAGATTTCGGGCGTAGCCAGGCGGTCGTGACCTTCTTCAGCCAACGCACCTCCTCCCACACTGAAAACGGTCCACTCTTCCAGTACCTTCTTTTCCCCGTCGAAGGCTTTGAAAGTCATTCCATTGGGATGGAAGGGGAAGAATACATGAGGTTTCCAGACAATTTCTACCGGGGCATGGGGTTGCAGCACATCTGTAATGGCAACATCGGTCATGTGTCCTTTCCCGGTAGCCGCCAGACTCCCGTAAAGCGTAACCTCGAACGATTTCGCTTCGGGATGGCGTGCCAGAAACTGTTCGGCTGCCTTACGCGGCCCCATCGTGTGACTGCTTGACGGACCGGTCCCAATTCTATATAATTCCTTGATCGATTTCATAACTATACAAATATAAGCTTTTTACAGCTCACTTTCTCTCTTATTTTCTATTTACTTATGTCTATTTCAAATCAACGACCGTAATGCCTGCGCCACCGAACTGCACATGCTCGTCCTGGAAATGTGCGACTCCGGGACAAGTGGCCAGATACTGTCGGATCAAAGTGCGCAGAATACCCGTTCCGGTTCCGTGTAAGATACGTACCCTGCTTACTCCTACAAGGATAGCATCATCGATGAAGTAAGTAACCGCCTGTATCGCTTCGTCGCCACGCATACCTCTCACATCGATATCCTGCTTGAAATTGAGTTTCTTTTCGTACATCCGGTCTTGTGTTGCACTGCTCACGAAGGTGGCCTTTGCCATTGTATTGGTCTGTTTGGGAGCATCTGTCCGTTCCAGACGTTCGGTCTTTACATTGGTCTTCATCAAGCCGAACATTACCACCGCATTCTTACCGTTGGTTTCCAGTACCTGACCTACGCTGGACTGACCTTTGATACGGACATAGTCGCCGGTCTGGATTGGAATCACCTTCGGTGCCGCCTCTACCTTCGGGGCATTGGCCGCCTTGGCTTTCTTATCCTTCTTGCGCTCCTGTTTCTCGCGCAGGCGTTCCATCTTCTGGGCTATCTTTTCCTCCATAGCCGCCTTTTCGGCAGCTTCCACCTCCTTGCGGAAGTCGGTCAGCTCCTGACGAGCCAATCGGGTACGTTCCTTTTCTGCCTGGGCCTCCTTAATGGTCCGGATGGTATTTTCAATTTTCGCATTCGATTCCTGCAACAGACGTTCGGCGTCTTCCTTCGCCTTCTTCAGAATTTCCTTCCGGCTACGTTCCAGTTCCTCGATTTCCTTTTCGTAGCGGGCGATGGTTTCTTCCATGTACTTTTCACGCTTGCGGATATTCTGACGTTTGGTTTCCCAATAACGCTTGTCGCGCACGATGTCCTGCAGATACTTGTCGCTTTGGATATATTCGCTACCTACAATTTCGGATGCATCGGCAATCACTTCTTCCGGCAAACCGATCTTGCGGGCTATTTCAACGGCAAACGAACTTCCCGGATTACCGATCTGCAGCTGGAAGAGGGCACGCATTTCGTGGCGGTCGTAAAGCATGGCACCGTTTACCACTCCTTCGTGGTCTTCTGCAAAATGCTTCAGGTTCTGATAGTGGGTAGTGATTACGCCGAATGTCTGCTTTTGGTTGAAACGCTTCAGCACCGCCTCGGCAATGGCACCGCCGATTTGAGGTTCCGTACCTCCACCGAACTCATCAATCAGAATCAGACTCTTTGCATTGCAATATTTCATCATATTCTTCATATTGGTAAGGTGTGAAGAATATGTACTCAAATCGTCTTCGATGCTTTGCTCGTCGCCTATATCGATGAAGATACTGCCGAAGATACCTGCATGGCTACGCTCGTTCATCGGTACGGGCAGACCGCATTGAAGCATATACTGCAACAGTCCGACAGTCTTCAGGCAAACCGATTTACCTCCGGCATTCGGACCGGAAATAAGGAGGATGCGCTGTTTGGTATCCAGCTCGATATCGAGGGGAACAACCTTCTTGTTGTGCTTGGCCAGCGACATCTGGAGTAGGGGATGAACCGCTTCGAACCAGTCGATGACCTGCCTGTCTTCGAACGAAGGCTTGCCGGCCTTGATTTCCAGACTGAATATCGCTTTGGCACGGATGAAATCGATTTCGGCCAGGAACTCATACGATTGCAGAATGGCGGGAACTTGCGGACGGACGGTTGCCGAAAATTCCGTTAGGATGCGGATAATCTCACGGCGTTCTTCGCCTTCCAGTTCACGGATCCGGTTGTTGGTTTCCACCACTTCCGCAGGTTCGATAAATACAGTCTTACCGGTAGCCGATTCGTCGTGCACGATACCTTTTATCTTCCGCTTCATGCCCGGAGCGACCGGAATCACCAGTCGTCCGTCGCGCATGGTCGGAGTTACGTCCTTATCGACAAAACCTTCCGACTGTGCCATGCGTAGGATATTGTTCAGGCTACGTGAGATACTGCCTGTGGTAGCCGAAAGTTCACGGCGGATGCGGAGAAGTTCGGCCGACGCATTATCCTTCACCTTACCGAACTTATCCAATATATTGTTGATGCGTGTAATCAGTTGAGGGAACACCATGATATCTCCGGCCAGCTCACGCAGTGCGGGATAGGGCGATTTTGCATCCTCTTCGGCCTCTTCTTCATCCTCTGTTTGCTGCAGGAAACGGACGATGTCGCGGATGGTTTCCAATGAACGGCGCAAGTCGAACAACTCCTGTTCGTCCATATACATACCTTCCACACGGATACGCTTCAGCGACGGACGCACATCGAAGAAATACTGGCTAGGGAAATCATCTTCCTCCTGGATGATACGGATAAACTCCATCACCTGTTCCAGCCAACGGCCGATTTCCTCGAAACTGTCGGAAAACTCCATGCCGTCCACCCGTTCCGTTCCTAAAGAGCTGAGACATTTGGTTTTGATTAATTGTCGGATCTGGTCGAATCCGATTTTCTGTTCAAAGTTCTGGGGATATATCATGTTTTGTTCTATCTGTTTCTACCTTCTAATTTCCGTCTGCAAAGTTACGACAATGAAAAAAAATAATCAAAAATGCGGTGGAATATTTGCAGGTTTCAAAATAATCCGTACCTTTGCATCGCTTTTGAAAGGAAGCACTTCTGAAAAGGAGTTTGGAGAGGTGGCAGAGTGGTCGATTGCGGCGGTCTTGAAAACCGTTGTACCGCGAGGTACCCGGGGTTCGAATCCCTGTCTCTCCGCAAGAAAAAGGATGTAAATCGAGCTTTTGCGAGGTTTGCATCCTTTTTTTATTCCACCAATAATGTGATGTTAGTTGTTTTTATTTTCTATATAGCATAACTACTTTTGTGTGTCCTTATCGAGGAACGAAGTCAGTTCCTCTTCCACTTCCTCAATGCTCGGCAGGGCTGATTTCAAATTTTCGGGAACTGCTTTGTTTAATTGATAATTACTGATGCCCATCGGCTGGTCGTAACCGGAAAGGGCGTATTGGGCAATCACCTCATCTTTTCCCCTGCACAGCAACAATCCGATGGTCTTGTTGTCATGTTCCCCTCTCAACTTGTCATCCACCACATTGATGTTTTTCAATGTTGATCTAATAGATAGCTGCTACTGCTTTTGTCACATCTTGAAATTGCGCAGGAATTTCCCATGTAATTTCTAAAGGCTGATTATCAGTGGGCTGTATTTGCGCAGGAAGCTCTTGCGTAAATTGTCCGTTGTTTAGTTTAAGGACTTCATCAGCAACGTTCTGAATATTTGGAATAGCAAAAGATGTTCAGAAAGATTGAAATTTACTATATAAGCCTAATTTCAGTAATTTTTCTTGATTATTGATAGCGATTGTTTTAAATAATATATATTTGTAAATGCCTTTATAATCGGATAAAATGAATTGCATGTTATACATAAATTGGGATATAGACCCTGTAATATTTAGTATTGGTCAAGTTAAGTTGCAATATTATGGTTTGATTTTTGTTACAGGTCTTGCCTTATGTTACTACATAATAGGTTCTATATACAAAAAGGAGAATATTTATACTTCGAATGCGATGGAGAAACTATTCGTATTTGCCATTATCGGTATTTTCGGGGGTGCACGACTTGGACATTGCTTATTTTATGATTTTGAATATTTTTCTTCTCATATAATTGAAATATTCATTCCTTTTAGAGAAAATGCTGAAGGGGTTTATGAATTTATAGGATACAAAGGATTGGCAAGTCATGGGGGAACAATTGGGCTATTTATTGCCATGTTATTATACTCGCGAAAAGTCCATATCCCATTTTCTAAGATAATAGACATCATAGCTATCTTAGCTCCATTAGGCGGGGCTTTTATTAGAATTTCAAATTTGATGAATTCTGAAATAATTGGACGGCCGACAAATGTGCCTTGGGCCTTCATATTTAAACAGGTTGACGATTTGCCACGACATCCATCGCAGTTATATGAGTCATTAAGTTATTTTCTTATTTTCCTGGTTGTTTATCTCCTGTATAAATATAAAAGACAGTTGTTTAAGATTGGGAGCTATTTCTATTTTGGCTTAAGTATTTTCGCTATTTTTTTCATGCGCTTTGTTTTAGAATTCACAAAGGAAAATCAAAAAAGTTTCGAAGATTCTTTATCTTTCAATATGGGACAGTTATTGAGTATTCCTTTTATTTTAGTTGGTGCAATATTGGTGATAAAGAACGTGGTAAATGTTTGCAAAAAGGCAGACTAATAGGAATTCCCTTTGAAAACATCAATAAAGGCAGGGGATTCTGCTTATCATTGCGAAGAAACATTATATGTTGAACCTAAGTCTTCATTCTGTTTCAAATTCCATTGTTCAAGCCCTTTTCAAAAGAGGTGACATTAAAGATATATTTAATCAAACCGACCTTACTACTAATGTTCCGGAGGGTGATGGCCCTAGGCAGCTTACGCTGTGGTAAAATTTCTCCGGACAGCAGTGTTGTACTTTATTTTTCTTGTATGGATTAATACTTTCTAATCCTTTGACAAGTTCGGTTCATCACTGCAGTGATGGACATTTATCACTGGAACGATGGACATCCATCCTTGCTGTGATGGACCGAATATGTCGGGACGAATCTTGTTATTTATATAGAGATTCTTTTTTTAGTGTATTGGAGTGTTGTTTGTGAACTTCGTGCGTAATGTGTGAAGGCAAAAGGATTGTTGTGTAAAAGATCTTACATCTGCAACATTGGGTTGAAACCGGCATTTGGGAACGATCACTCTATATAATGATTCATTGATATTCGTAAATTTAATGAGTCGTTAGAAGGCTATAGTCGGTATTATCGTTTTCCACTCGATAGAATTGTACTGATTCAATGTATTTTTTTTAACGAAAGAAAATTTTGTTACTTTTGTTTCATGAATAAATATTATTATGATGGACAATATCAGTAAATTCTTTGAGCCGATTACAGGGAAACTTGCTTATACCTCCGAAGATTATCTTCGCTTGCAACCATGTATTGACCTGGCCAATGCAATGGCACGGACTACCAACCAGAGCATTTATATCATCGACTATCATCAAAAGAATTTTCTGTATGTGTCCAATAACCCTTTGTTCCTGTGTGGAAAAACCGCAGAGGAGGTGAAATCTATGGGATATGGATTTTACTTGAGTGTGGTTCCGGAAGAGGAAGTCAATATGTTGCTTGAAATCAACGAAGCAGGCTTCGACTTCTTCTATCGCCAACCATCCCAGGAACGACTTGACCTGATGATTGAATATGATTTTCATCTGACAGGCTCCGATGGTAATTCTTTCCTGATCCATCACAAGCTGACACCGTTTCTGTTGAATGAAAACTGCGACATCTGGTTAGGACTGTCTGCCGTATCACTTTCCACGGCGACCCAATCCGGCAATGTGGTGATGACTGACTTGAAAAAGAAAACTCACTTTGAATACTCTTTTGAGCTGAAAAAATGGAAGGAGGTTCCACATGTAGAACTTTCCGACCGCGAAATTGATGTTTTACGGTTGTCCATCAAAGGACTTTCAAACAACGCGATTGCTGAGCAGATGTTCGTTGATGTCAATACCGTAAAATACCATCGCAAGAACTTGCTTCAGAAGTTACATGCTGAAAACATTACTGAAGCCATATTCATTGCAACAAATTTGCGGTTGATATAAAACTTCGGTCACTTTATCTTAACGTGAGTTCGAAATAAGAATAAATATATTTTTCTGATAATTAGGAACATAGCGATAAAAGTATTAAATTTA
>CALUKX010000043.1 GCA_944321335.1 uncultured Phocaeicola sp.
AAACCGTCACTCAATATTGACATCATTGATAAAAGTAGGCTTATTGCATAAGATTATTATACCGAACTCACGTTAAACTAGATTTCTATGAAAAAATTTATCCTTGCATCAGCCTTGGTGCTGATGGGGGCATCTGTTGCGATGGCCCAAAAACAAGGGACTCAAGCGCTAGGGGGTAGCTTGATATACGGTTCAGATACCTCTCTGGGATTAGGGGTCCGATACCAGTACGACATTACGAGTAATATCCGTATCCAACCGGAATTCAATTATTTTATGGAAGAGAATAATTTGTCGTACTGGGAATTAGGAGCAGATTTCGTTTATCTGTTTCCGATTGAACAAAATCTGTATATGTATCCGCTTTGTGGAGTCAGTTTTCTGCATACGCATTTTAACTTTGATGATCGGACCAAAGGGTCGCTTAATGAAGGGGATTTGACGATGAAAATCGGTGCCGGACTGCAATATCAGCTTACACACTGTATCCGTCTGGTAGGGGAGCCCAAATTTCAGTTTTCTTCTTACACCCAGTTTGTATTTACATTAGGAGTTACTTATTGCTTCTGAGTTTCATTCCATACAATAGGATTTTGTGTATATTTGCTGCAACATAAATCTTACTTGTATGAAAAAAATCTTTTTGATGTTTGCTATGTTATTGGGATTCAATGGAAACATAGCTGCTCAAACATCTGACGCTTCAACATGGAAGACTGACGAGGTGTTCAGTAAGGCGATGTCTCAGAAACGTATGTATTGTATCTATCTGCCGGCCGGTTTTGATAAGGGGAAAGAATATCCCGTTATCTATGCGGCCGACGGTAAGATGTTGGTCGACGAAAAATATAATCTGGTATTGGACTCGCTGATTGGAGAAAGACGCATACCGCCCGTTATCCTGATAGGGGCTTTTGCCAACGATCGGCTGGTAACCCGTACGGATATGCCTTTCTTGCATTACGAATATGTGGAACGTTATACGAAGGACATACGGCTGAAAGCCCGTTATGACAATCATAAGATATTCTTTACGGAGGAATTACGTGCTAAAATACTACCATTGTACGGTGTGCAGCCTCTTATGGACAAACAGATCGGTTTCGGTTGTTCGGAAGCAGGCGACTATATGCTTCGCCTGAATAACGAATGTCCCGAACGTTTTACACATTTCATCTGCTTTTCTCCCTTGAGTTGTAATGTCAAAGGAAAGATTACAGGGAAGAAGGGTCCACAGATTTATTTTGCGTATGGTACGGATGAACTCGAGTCGATTATCGGAATGAATCTGAAGGAACTTGACGAAAAGATACATGAAGAGAAACTGAAAAATCCGGCCATTCATCTGTCTATCTATTTGGGTGGACATGAGAAGGGAATCTGGAAGAAGGAATTTGCCGAAACATTGGTCCGGCTCTTTAATGAAGATTAAGAAGCCGGACCGGTATCGGTTATAGTTGCGTTATCTTTATTTCACTTCTTGAATTGTCAATTCGCTTTACCTGAATCTGAGTGCGGATACGCTCTCTCAATTCATCGACATGGCTGATGATTCCGACTTTCCGTCCACCAAGCTGATGCAATCGCTCCAATGTTTCCATGACGGTATTGAGATAATCTTCACTCAATGTGCCGAAGCCTTCATCTATGAACAACATATCTGTAGACAGACGTTCCTGATTCAGGGATGAAAGTCCTAAAGCCAATGCCAAGGAAACCAGAAAACTTTCACCTCCTGAAAGTGTTGATGTCGGTCGGGAAGCCCCTCCTTGATAATAATCACGAAGAAGGATTGTAAGTGATCCGGATTGACATTCCAATTCGTATCTGTCGGTCAGCTTGTGTAAATAATAATTAGCGCCATTCAACAATTCTTTCAAGACGAAACTTTGGGCGATATTACGGAATTTGGTTCCTTGGGAATCACCGAAGTATTTTGCCAGACGATCCCATTGCTCGAAAATCAGGTAAAGGCGTTCAAGCTCTTTCTGTTTTTCCTTGAGATTCTCCCTGTTGTCCTTATCGATACGGAGCTGAGTCTGGAGTTCACCTTTCCTAAGGATGCGGGTATCATATTCTTTATCCAGCTGTTGCTGTTTCGTTGAAAGGGTTTCTTTGTCTTCATCTTCTGCAAATTCGGGCTTATCCGATTCATGCTTACCGATTTTTTCAGTAGTAACATTCAAAGCCGAACGGCATGCGGCAATATTTTCCCGCAATCTCTGTTGCTCTTCCTGCCACTGGCTGATTAAGTCGGAAGAATACTGTGCCAGTTGTCGGATGGCATCTATCGGAATATCAGGATGACTTTCCTGGTATTCGTCCAATTGTCGCTGTAGCCGATCCAATTGCTCCTTGATACTGTCCTGGCAGACCTTTATACTTTGGACATCGGCAGCAAAGTTTGTCCATTCTTCCTGCAGGTTTCTTTTCTCTACCGGAGAAACATCGTCTTCGGATTCCCATTGGGGATAGGATTTCAGTACATTCTTCTGCAAATGAGAGATTGCCAGCAAAGTCTGCTCCTGTGAGGCCAGTATCGTCTGCAACTGATTCAGGCGCTCTTTCCGGTCGAAGTATCTCTTGCTTTCTTCTCTTAATTGGCTGATAAAGGTTTCGGGTGATGTTTCCCATAAAGTCCACCATCCGCTTTCTGTAACATGCGGACGTACCCGTTCCAAGGATGAAGCGATAAGCTGCTCCTTTTCCGCCTTTTCGGTTTTCAGACTGATAATCCTGTTGTTCTTTTCTGTCGCTTCCTGTTCCCGGGTCTTCAGCAACTCATTCGCTCTATCCAACAGGCGGTGGTTGGTTGTCAGTTCCTTTTGCAGATTTTCCAATTCACCATTCAACTTGCTTATCGCATCGAGTGTCTCCTGCAAAACGGATTGCCGCTTCTCGATGGAAAGCTTTTCTTCAGCCAGCCGACTTGTGGCAGCATCATCCAATATTTCTATACCCAATGTGGCACAAGCCTTTTCGGCAATTGCACGAAGGGAAGCCAACTGGGCTGTCTGCTGTTCCTGTTTCTTCAACTCATTGACCAGCAATGTCTGTTGGGCTTTGTATCTGGCAGTTTCTACATTGGCCTTGTTTTTCATCTTTTCGGACATCTCTTTCTTCTGGAGCCAATCTTCATAAATCGGTTGCAGGATGGATTGGAATTTTTCGTCGGACGGAATATCATGAACCGGCTGACCACAGACCGGACATTTATCTCCCGGTTTCAGGCTTGCCCGCGCTTCTTTAGCCCAATCGGCTATCGTTTCTTTCTGCTTACTGTAAATCTCTTCCGATTTCTGTGCCGACAATAAGGCTTCAGCAGCCTCTTTATCCATAACAGTGACAGAAGCGGACAGTCTTTCCACCTCCTTCTGCAATATTTCCAAATCGGATTGCATCCCTTTCCATTCCTTCAGCTTGGCTAGATAATTTACCAAAGCATTGTCGGCTTGGATATATTGTATCTTACGTTGCTCCAATTGTTGGCGTTCATGCTCTTTTTGGGAGGGGTTCAACTTATTGAGAGCCTCTTTCTTTTCATCAATCCGTTTCTGAATATTTTCGTTGGATAACTGGATGTCTTTAATGTAATTCCGGCCTACCTTACAGGCATCTTCTTTGTCCTTTTTCTCCATTTCAGCCACCTTGATATCCTTATCTGTCAGCACGATGGATTTTCTGGTTGCAAGTACTCTTTCCATTTCAGAAATAATACCTTGGCTGGCATCAAACATCGGTATGAAGGGGGTCGTTTTATCCTGTTCTGCATTTAATGTGTTCCGTTCTTTGCAACCGTTTTCATACTGGCGGTTCAGCCACTCATTGGCTTGCAACAAACCTGTCAGTCGGTGTTGCAAGTCTTTTTCTTTTTTTGAAATTTCCACCTGCTCCCTTTGTTGTTCCTGTTGCTGTTTCAACCATCCCCGTACTTCGGATGTCCTTGTCCACAGCTCAATCGAATAAATCTTCTGCTTGAATTCTTCTGATTCACTTTCGGCTAAATGCTTTTTCAAAAGGGCTTCCTGTCCGTTTCGTTCCACGGCAAGATTCTCACTCGTTTTCAGCCATTCCAACTTTCCTTTGACTAAGTCTGAAACCTGTTTGATATTTTTAGCTTCAGCATCAAGAACTTCTATTTGCTTTCCCAGTTCTTCCTGTTCTTCGGAGGTCAGCAGATGAATTCCTTCCATCAGCAGTTTCTGATTCTTATACAGGTTTTCCTTTTCGCATCGGATCTTGTATATCCTGGCTCCGATCCTTGAATAGATATCTGTTCCTGTAAGTTTCTCAAGAATTTCCGACTTCTCGTTTCTTGAACTGCGGATGAATCGGGTAAAATCGCCTTGAGCAAGGAGAGTAGTGCGACAGAACTGTTCGAATGTAAGCCCGATCGCATCCGATTGCATATTATCGATTGCAGTATTCTTATACACTTCATGAGTGCGCAGGTTTTCCCAGGTCCATTCCACTTTCTTGATCGGATTACCGACTTTCTTATGTGTTCGGGCCACATACCAACGGGCCAGATAAGGAATCTCATCCGAACCGACAAAAGAAAGTTCTACCCAAGCCTCTACGGTATTACGCCGCATCAGTTGGCGGTTGTCGCTGATTTGGTTCCCTTCGCCGGAACTGATGAATTGTGAATTAGGATCCGTATATTTTTCCCCACTGGATTGATCCATACGGGGAGTGTCATTGTATAAGGCCAAACAGACGGCATCAAGAATACTGGTCTTTCCCGATCCGGTTTCACCGCAGATCAGGAAAATGGATTCCGACTGAAGCGGCTCTTTTTCGAAATCAATTTCAGCGTCTTCAATCGATGTGATATTGTGAATGACAAGTTTCTTCAATTTCATGGTGTTCGGGATAAATTTAGTTCCGGTTATCTTCTTTTTCTACTTCACTGATGGTTGCCTGCAATAGGTCTTTCAAATCATCATCCATTTCACTACCCACAGTTTCCTGATAGTAGAGCCGGGCAATCTCTATAGGTGATTTCTTTTTCATGGTTTGGATATCCATTTGCGGTAGTCCGGAATCCTTTTCCTTGGCAATGCGGTTGGTCTTGATATAACAAAACTTGCAGGCTTTGCCTTTGACTGCTTCCGAGGCTCTTTCCACACAGTCGGGTGCCAAATAATCTTTCAATTCTACGTTAAGCCGAATATAAGCTTTTTTCGTACTGTCGAATCCGGCAAGCTCTTTCAAGGCATCCTGAAAAGGTACCGGAGCTTTCGGAATTGTAACTAGCGGTATCGGATTTATGATTTCTACAACCCGTATTTCAGGTTTGACAAGGTGGCCCTTGAGCTCCACGATTGTTACGGAGTGAGGGTAACTTTCATCGAAATTAACAGGCAAAGGACTTCCGCTATAACGTGCAGTACCTGTATCGATCTTCAAGGTTTGCGGACAATGGATATGGCCCAGAGCCAAGTAATCCCATTTCTCGCCCAACGATGTAGATGGAATATAATCCATGCCGCCTATTGTTTCATCGTGACCGGAGATATCCGACCCGGCTACAGCAAGATGAGCCATCATTACAACCGGTACCTGAGCTGTATTGATCTCCTCCATTCGTGTGCAAAGAGCCTTGAAAAATGCATCTTGACGTTCTCCTCGAGGCAATCCTTCAATTACTGCAGGGAAATTGAACGGATGACAATATGGAACTGCTAGAATATAACCTTTCAGTACATCATCTTTACCTTTTACAGGAATGATATGCCGGTCTAAATCCACACCTTCATCAGAACGTATGATATTTCCTATCACTTTAACCTTAAAATATTCCCATAGGCTTCCTGTCACTTCCAGTCTTGCGCTACTGTCATGATTACCTGCAGTTACTACAATCTGCATCGGTGTACATGCATCATGGATAGCCAACATGGCTTCATTGTACATACGTTGCGCATCGGGAGTGGGAGATGAGTAATGAAACACATCGCCGCTTAGAATGAAAGCGTCGGGCTGCTCTTCCTTCACAATCGAAATAAGTTGCGACAGAAATGCCTTTTGTTCATAAGAACGGTTATAGTTGTAGAGTGAATGTCCTAAATGCCAATCGCTTGTATGAAGTATTTTCATAAGTAGATATCATTTTGAGTCTTACAAATTTATACAAATAACGAATAATTTGCAGATTTTTCATGCCTGAAGACGAAAAATTAGTATATTCGGGGAATGTTTGAAATAGAAACTAGGCTCAAATTAGTGATTTATGAAAAACAAGATATTCAGAAAATGTTGCATCATCTCATTGATGGCTCTTACGGCATGTACCTCTGCTAGATTCGGTGTTCCTGTTCAAAACATGAGACAGGTGGGAGATATCAACAGCATGGATCTTTATGAAGCTTTTGTAGTCCCGGTAGACAATAAAGGGGGGTATGTTTGTGAAGAAATTGTATTACCCGGAATGTATGACCATAGCGAACTTCTTACCGATACTGTTGGTAAGAAGGTATCTATCCTTGCAACGGTCTATTTCGACGATAACGGACGGTTACGGAAATATATCCAACGTTGGTCGGATGGAGGTAGCCTGAACAACGTTACCTATTTTGATGAAAGAGGCTACATTGTCTATTCACTCTACGCCAACGGAAGTGATGATTACGGGAAGGTATATAACAGAAATTCGAAGATTCGTCTGGAACATACCTATACCGAAAGCCAGCTCTACAATGATTTTCTTTCTACAGTACGTATGTCGGCTTTTGAACTTGCCGATGCCTACAAATTTGATCTGCTGATGCCTGACTGCTGCAGACTGGTCAATTTCTCACACATAGAAAAAGGTGATTGGGCATTTGTCCAGTCCCGTCATGTATATACCGCTCCAAATAAAAGTGCGGTCGAAGATTCTGTTCAGATCGGATTCGGCAACGAAGTTTATATCGACAGTATCGCCGGAAGGTGGTGTACCATAAAAACGCCGGCTATCGATACGTTGACACGTTATGTTCCTATAAATTGTATAGAAATCAGCCGTTTCAGATAGAGTCGGATTATTTGTGAAAATATGAAATACATTAATGGTCAATCGGTCTACAAACTATTGTAGGCCGATTGTTGTTATAGGGTAATAAGGGATTCCAAGCATTGTCCTGGGAAAGCGGATTTATTAAAATTCTTTGTTTTTGTTTATTTATTTGTAAATTAGTAAAAAACTATTATCTTTGTAATACCATAAAATCTTGACTATGAAGAGGATATTACAGGTTTGTTTCGTGATGATGATTCTCTTGTCTGCAGCTTGTAGCCGTGAGGAGAAAGAAGCGAATGATAGGTATGTGGTACCGGAAGACACAATGCAAGTTCTGCCGGTAAAGAAAGACCTGCCCTTCAAGGTAAAACCGCTTACGGAAGAAGATATCAAGCTTGATCGTGAACTGCTGTATGATAAATATACCTTGGATGATGTGTATCCATATAAAGACACTGTAAGGTATGTCCAATGGAACATTGTCCGGAAGTGTCTTGCATTCATAGAAAACATGCAAGCCGATTCTACTACGACATGGATGGTATTTCAGAACTACAAGAATCGGAACGGAGAATCTCCACTGGTACGTACATATGTGCGCGATGAGTATCGTCGTGTTGCCGACACATTGGGAGTGGAACGTTATCAATCTGTTCCTCTTTATTTACACCCTGACACTTTAACTCCTGTCAGATATGGACGTGACGGTTCCATATCCAAGCTTATCGAACGGACGGGGAATTTCTATAGGGTCAAGCCCATCACTTTGAACGATGAATGGTCGGTTCCCGTACGATATGCAAAAAGTTTGCCTGATAGCGTTGTCTTCCATCATGTGATTTTTGTAGACCGGAACAATCAGAATATTGCTACAGTAGAATGGAAGGAGAGAGGTCATTGGCTGATCCGAAGCGTTAACCCTGCGACTACAGGCTTGCATCGTCCTCCTTACGGTAAAACTACGCCATTAGGTATGTATCTGATTCAGGAAAAGAAATCGCGTATGGTCTATCTTAAAGACGGATCGAGCGAAAGAGGAGGTTTTGCTCCTTATGCCAGTCGTTTTACCAACGGTGCCTATATCCACGGTGTACCTTCTGCTGTACCAAGAACCAGCATTATCGAATACAGTTATTCGTTGGGAACGACACCACGTTCGCATATGTGTGTACGTAATGCAACATCACACGCCAAGTTCATTTACGATTGGGCTCCAACCGGCTCATCGCTTGTTGTCGTTATCGAATAGTTTGGTATCTATTTCATTTTTAACATCTTGTACATAAAATAATCCGATTATTTTAGCTAAATTTGCCGCCGTTTTATAATTGAAACTTATGCGACGAATTATCATATTGTTATTATTTATACTTTTTCCAACCTTTATTGTGCTGAAAGGACGTTCGGCCGGTAATGATGTACCTAAGCCGTCGAGTAATCCTACAGTATATTGTACATTATTATATCAGCAGATGGACCTTGAAGGAGTTGTCAATTGGGAAGCCTTCCGTCAAGCTGTTACCGGTTATCTGAAGATCCAGAAACGTAAGAAAGATGTACTGACATTGATTGATTTCTCAAAGCCATCTACCGAAAAAAGATTGTATGTATTTGACATGAAGGCCAAGAAGATGCTTTTCTGCTCGGTAGTCTCTCATGGAAAAAACAGTGGTGAGAACTATGCAACATCATTCTCCAATGAATCGGGTTCGCACAAGAGTTCCTTGGGCTTTTATCTGACTGATGTGACTTATTCAGGACGAAATGGTTATTCCCTGATTCTGGACGGACTAGAAAAAGGGATTAACGATAGGGCCAGGGAAAGGGCCATTGTAATGCACGGCGCAGCTTATGCCGATCCTTCTGTTACTCGAATGGGCCGTTTGGGAAGAAGCTTCGGTTGTCCGGCGGTACCTCGCAGTTTGAATAAACCTATTATTGATGCAATCAAAGGAGGAAGTGTGATGTTTATATATGCAGGATCGAAAGATTATCTGGCTCACAGTTCTATTCTTTCCAGTGATGATTTAGGATAAATTGGCTGGAATTCATTTCTTTCAGGCCAAACAATATCCCGGTTGTTCTTATTAATCAAATAGAACAACCGGGATATTGTTTTGTATATATGTATTTTTATTTCGGAGCTTTACGGTATAGATAGATTGCAATAAACAGATAAAGTATATTCGGTATCCATACTGCGATAGCCGGCGGTACACTAGCATTGATGGCAAAGGTTGCCGAAATAGTCTGGAACAAAATATAGGAGAAACTTAAAGCAAGACCTATACCCAGATGAAGCCCCATACCACCTTTTACTTTACGTGAAGAAAGCGAAAGTCCGATAGTCGTCAGGATAAATGCCGCAAATGATGTCGCAATGCGTCGGTGATATTCCACCTGGAACTCCTTGATATTGGCGAATCCTCGTTGCTTCTGCTTTTCAATGTACTCACTCAATGCGGGACTGGTCATGGTTTCCTGTTGTCCACGACGAATCAGGAAATCCTGAGGCTCCATCTTAATAATGGAATCGATTGACTCACCTTGAGTGATATATTCTTTCATTCCACGCATTTCGCGAATCATATAATCCTTGATTATCCATCTATGCGTAGATGTCGAATCATATGTGATACGTCGCGCCGTGAGGTGTGATACCAATTTATGGTCTTCAAATTTATCCAACGAGAAACGGTATCCTGTCTTGTTATAATCTTCATATCGTTCCATGTATGCAATAACACCTGTATCAACTTCCAATTGTATATTGCGGACGAAATCTACAGATTTTTTCTTTTTATACATTTCCTCAAATTTCAATCGTGTCACACTACCGGTAGGAATAACTTCAGTACCTAAATAGAAAGTGACCAACGATATGATAGCTGCGGAAATCATATATGGACGCATCAGACGCTTGAAACTCATACCTGTAGAGAACATAGCGATGATCTCCGAATTTTCCGCCAGTTTAGACGTAAAGAATATTACAGCAATGAAAACAAACAGCGGGCTGAACAGGTTGGTATAATACGGAATGAAATTCAGATAATAATCAAAAATAATGGCTTTGACAGGTGCCTTGTTATTGATAAAACGGTCGATATTTTCATTAATATCAAAGACCACTGCGATAGAAATGATTAGGGCTATCGCAAAGAAGTAAGTACCCAAGAACTTAGCGATAATATATCGGTCGAGTCGCTTGAGCCATTTTACCTTGAACAGCTTCGTAAAGGCCTCCTTATTCAGTTTGAAAGATAGTTTTTTCATTGCTGTTTTTAGATTACAGTCTCGTTGAAATACGTTTAACCATAGCAGGTTTCCATGTCGAGAAATCGCCCGCGATAATGTGCTTACGGGCTTCTCCTACGAGCCACAGATAGAATGCCAGATTATGGATAGAAGCAATCTGCATGGCTAGCAGTTCCTGGGCATGGAACAGATGGCGCAGGTATGCCCGGCTATACATGGTATCAACATACGAAGCACCATCGGCTTCAATTGGAGAATAGTCGTTTTCCCATTTCTTGTTGCGCATGTTCATGATACCGTCTTTAGTGAAAATCATTCCGTTACGACCATTTCGGGTAGGCATCACACAGTCGAACATATCAACTCCACGTTCGATACCTTCCAGAATGTTTACCGGTGTTCCTACACCCATCAGATAACGGGGACGGTCGGTTGGCAGAATTTCGTTTACCACTTCAATCATTTCATACATCTTTTCAGTCGGTTCACCGACAGCCAGACCACCGATTGCATTACCGTCTGCATTTTTCGAAGCGATATATTCGGCCGAACGACGGCGCAGGTCTGGGTAGACACATCCCTGAACAATAGGGAAGAGCGATTGGCTGTACCCGTACTTGGGCTCCGTTTCATTGAAACGGGTAATACAGCGGTCGAGCCACCGGTGTGTCAGCTCCATCGACTTTTTGGCATATTCATAATCGGATGTGCCCGGAGCGCACTCATCGAAAGCCATCATAATATCGGCACCGATGGTACGTTCGATATCCATCACTCGTTCAGGGGTAAAGAGGTGTTTGGAACCGTCTATATGTGAACGGAATTCTACACCTTCCTCCTTCATTTTACGGATACCGGCAAGTGAAAAGACCTGAAAACCTCCGCTGTCAGTCAGCATAGGACGGTCGAATCCGTTGAATTTATGCAATCCGCCGGCACCTTCAATGATATCAAGTCCCGGACGCAGATAGAGATGATATGTATTACCTAAGATAATCTGTGCCTTGATGTCATCCTTCAATTCATGAAGGTGAACCCCCTTCACAGTCCCCAGGGTACCTACAGGCATGAAAATCGGAGTTTCAATCTGTCCATGGTCGGTAGTAATCAGTCCTGCTCGTGCGTTTGAACTCGGGTCGGTGTATTGTAATTCAAATTTCATGTATTGGAATATGTATGATTATCTGTGTCTTGTCTATTTTATGTTTAGGGCAGAAGGAATCAGTCTTCCTTCTTGTCCTTTTTATCCTCTTCCTTGATAGTAAAATCAATCGGGTCGGCAACCAGTTCGTCTGTCAAGGCTAGTTTCAGAACCTCCTTGATATCTTTCACATAATGGAAATTTACTCCTTTGAGATACATCGGTTGGATTTCCTCAATATCCTTGCGGTTTTCGGCGCATAGGATAATATCGGTAATTCCGGCACGTTTTGCTGCCAGAATCTTTTCACGTATTCCGCCTACAGGAAGTACCTTTCCACGAAGAGTAATCTCACCAGTCATTGCAAGATTTGCTCTAACCTTTCGTTGGGTAAGAGCGGAAGCAAGTGAAGTAACCATTGTAATACCTGCTGACGGGCCGTCTTTCGGGATGGCACCTTCAGGCACATGGATGTGTATATTCCAATTGTCGAAGATTCCGTCCGGCAGTTTCAGCATGTGTGCATGGGCCTTCAGGTATTCGAGAGCCAACATCGCCGATTCCTTCATGACATCTCCCAAGTTTCCGGTCAATGTCAGTCGGGCACCTTTACCTTTACTCAAACTGGTTTCTACAAAGAGGATTTCTCCACCCACTGCAGTCCATGCCAGTCCGGTAACGACTCCGGCATATTCATTACCTTGGTATTTGTCACGTGAATATTCTTCTACACCGAGATATTTCTTCACATCGGCAACCTTAATTTCGTGCAAACCGGTAAACTTGTTGCTCGCAATTTCCAGTGCAATCTTACGTAAGATCTTGCTTATCTTCTTCTCTAGCTCACGTACACCGCTTTCACGGGTATAGTTTTCGACTATGTATTCAATAGCCGGTTTGGTAAACTTTACGTGCTCTTTGGTCAAGCCATTGCTTTCCATCTCTTTCGGAATAAGATGACGGCGAGCAATTTCAACCTTTTCCTCTGTAATATATCCGCTCACTTCAATCAACTCCATTCGGTCGAGCAGAGGAGGAGGGATTGTCCCCAAATTGTTTGCAGTGGCGATAAACATTACTTTCGACAAATCATAATCCATATCGATATAGTTATCGTGGAATGAATTGTTCTGTTCAGGATCAAGCACTTCAAGCATAGCGGAGCTCGGATCACCCTGACGGTCACACGAAAGTTTGTCGATCTCATCGAGAATGATTACCGGATTCGAAGTTTCGGCTTTGATCAGACTCTTGATGATACGTCCCGGCATAGCACCGATATAGGTCTTACGATGACCACGGATTTCCGCTTCATCATGTACGCCGCCCAATGACATACGCACATATTTGCGTTTCAGGGCAGAAGCAATGGAACGTCCCAATGAAGTCTTACCAACTCCCGGAGGACCGTACAGACAGATAATCGGCGATTTCAAATCTCCTTTCAACTTCAATACAGCCAGATGTTCAAGTATACGTTCCTTGACCTTCTCCAATCCGTAGTGATCTTTATTGAGTATCTTTTCTGCATTCGGGATATCAAGCACATCTTTCGAATATACATCCCAGGGGAGGTTCAGAAGAGTCTGCAGATAAGTAATCTGCACATTATAATCAGGCGATTGCGGATTGATACGTTCCAGTTTCTTCACTTCACGTTCGAAGACTTCACCTACTTCTTTTTTCCAGTGTTTCTTTGCGCCTTTCTGACGGAGTTCTTCAATCTCATCGTCTTGTCCGCTCCCCAATTCATCCTGAATATTCTTGATTTGCTGTTGAAGGAAATACTCCTTTTGCTGGCGGTCAAGGTCTTCACGGGTACGCATCTGGATATCCTTTTTTAAGGCTGCCAGTTGGTTTTCTTTATTGAGAACCTGTATCAAAGCATACAAACGATCCTTCAACGTATTCTGACAAAGAAGCTTGTATTTTTCTTCGAGTGCAAACGGGAAATTCGTACTGATGAAATTCACCAGAACATCTTCCTTATCAAGATTCTTCAGTGCCATCTGTGCGTCCGGATTCATAACATCCGATGTCTCGATGAAACGGGTACTTTCTTCACGACACATATCAATCAATGTCTTGAGTTCCAAAGAACCATCGTTCTGCATATTCTCTTCCACCAGACTGACATGACCTTTCAGGTAAGGGCGTTTGCCGGTAATGCTATCCAAATGAACCTTCAGGTTGCTTGCCTGAAGGATGACAGTCGTGTTCTTTGTACCTGGTATGTCGAAAATACGAAGCACACGGCCGATTACCGCAGTCGGATACAAATCTTCCAACATCGGATATTCCACCTCTGTGCGTATCTGGGTAGCTACAACAATGTGCTTGTTTTCTTTCAACGCAGCGTTTACCAGATTCTGTGTCGCACGTCGGCCCACTGTTACCGGCATAACTACATTCGGAAACAGTATCATGTTGCGCAATGTCATAATCGGCAACTCATTGTCCAACTCATCAGCGGAGAGGTTGGCTGCGGGAGTTTCAATTTCAGCAATCATTGACATATCATCACTTATATAATCTTGTTCTTTAGTTTTCTTTTTTCTTGCCATAAATACAGTCAAGCGTTAAAGGTTAATGGACCAATAGCCCAAAACGGGTACAAAGTTAATCATTCTACTTCTAATATGGAAAAAGAAAGTCTTTAAAAGAGTCAATAAGCGATGGTTTTGTTGACGAATATGCATGTTTTTCCGTAATTTTGGCAAAAATTAAATAGAAGACCGTATGCCGAATCCTTTTTTCAAGTTTAAGAAATTTACTGTATATCACGACCGATGCGCAATGAAAGTCGGTACCGACGGGGTGTTGTTGGGAGCATGGGCTAAGGTTGAAGGGGCTCATAGTATTCTTGATATCGGAACTGGAACTGGACTGATCGCCTTGATGCTTGCACAACGAAATCAGGAGGCATCGGTTTTAGGTATAGATATTGATGAGGGCGCTGTTCTACAGGCTTGTGAAAACGTTTCCCGGTCGCCCTGGGGCGACCGCATCAATATTGAAAAAATTGATGTTTGTGAATTGGGGTTGAAAGGAGAGGGTAGATTTGATTGTATAGTATCGAATCCTCCTTATTTTCAAGAGAATGTACATTGTCCTGACGAACAAAGGAATCAGGCACGCCATACGGCGGGGCTATCTTTTGAAGCTTTGTTGGATGCCGTCGACAGACTCTTGAATGATGAAGGGGAGTTCTCTGTCGTTTTACCCAATGTCGCAGCGTCCCAATTCATCAGTCTGGCCGCGTCCAGATTCCTTTATTTACGACATCGTACCTTAATCCACACCAAACCGGGTGCCGAACCTAAACGGGTATTGCTGGCCTTTGGCCGAAAAATGCAGATGAGCATCACCGACCATCTTACAATCGAACTGGAAAGACATGTGTATAGTGAAGATTATATAACCCTCACACGTGATTTTTATCTATTCATGTAACCTCCCATCAATTTCTTTTGGAAAGACGGCGAAGAATATGCTGGTTGAGTTGAAGAAGCTCCTTATGTTTGCGTGCTATCGTGGTTGTTATCTGTTTCCGTCCGAAAAGTTCACCGAAAAATTGGAGAGGAGTAAGGACTTCTGAGGTGAATTTTCCTTTTTCAGGAGCAATCACATTCAAGCCACGTGGAACTATTTCCACTTTCAAGTCTTTTCCTCCCATTATCGGGTCGCCGTCAAAATGGAATACACCCTCCTTCTCACGATGGATTGTAATTTGAGTATCACGCATAGTCTTAATGCGATTGTTCTGGTCTATCGTCTTATTGAACAATTGGAATGACAAGACCGGAGCTTCAAAAACCGTGAAAGGCTCCAGAATAGTAATATCCATCAGTCCATCGGTCAATGATGCTTGTGGTGCTATATAGGCATTGTTTCCATATTGAGATGCATTGGCGCATGCTATCAGAAAAGCTTTGTATCTGACTGTTCCGGTTGAATTTTCTATTTCATAAGTTTCCGGACGATATGTCACACTTTCATGCAGGGTATTTTCAAGATAAGTCAACAGACCTCGCTTACCGGAGTCTGCAAATTTCAGACTGACAAAAGCGTCAAAACCAACGCCACAGGTACAGAAGAATGGATGTCCGTCTATAATTCCATAATCCATTGTCTTGACAAATCCTTGATTCAACACATCAATAGCTCCTTTGGCATCCATCGGAATATGAAGATGACGTGCCAATCCGTTACCCGAACCACAAGGAATTATTCCCATGGCTGTATCCGTATGAATAAGGGCTCGGCCGATTTCGTTAATAGTACCGTCTCCACCGATAGCAACGACAATCTCTCTTCCGGCTTTGGCCGCATTTTCAGCAAGCTCAAAAGCGTGTCCAGCATATTGTGTCCGGCAAATTGAGAAATCATATTTAACGCGATCCAACCGTTCTTCTATCAAACGCAAGATAGCTTCTTTATTATGTGTACCCGATATCGGATTAACTATAAATACGATATGTTTCTTAGAACTCATTTCCTTCGTTGGCCTGTTGATTCAAAAAACAAAATTACGACTATTTTCAATATTTGTGGCATATTTTATAGAGAATTGCTCGAATGAGATATTTTTTTGATGGAAGGAGGTTTTGTATTTATGTTTTTTATTATCTTTGCACGTCTTATTTTTAGAACACAAAGAGACAAATAATATTTGTCTTATAAACAATGTAAGCTTAGGGAGCTTATCTATCATAGAAAATATGGGATTATTACAAGAAAAATTAAGCAAATTCAGAGCGCCTCAGATGTATATGGAAAGAGGCGTCTATCCTTATTTCCGCGAAATTGACAGTGCACAGGATACAGAGGTTATCATGGACGGAAAAAAGGTTTTGATGTTCGGATCAAATTCATACATGGGGCTGACTTACGACAAGCGCATCATCGAAGCTGCCATCGCAGCAACACGTAAATACGGAACAGGATGTGCCGGCTCACGTTTCCTGAACGGAACATTAGACCTTCACGTACAGCTAGAACATGAACTGGCGGAATTCGTAGGCAAGGATGAAGCTTTGGTTTATTCTACAGGTTTTACAGTAAACGAGGGTGTAGTATCCTGTCTTACAGATCGTAACGATTATATTATTTGTGACGATCGTGACCATGCCTCAATCGTAGACGGTCGTCGTCTTTCTTTCTCAACCCAGCTGAAATACAAACACAATGATATGGCTGCTTTGGAGAAGGAATTGGCAAAATGTCGTCCTGAATCTGTAAAGCTGATTGTTGTAGACGGTGTATTCTCGATGGAAGGCGATTTGGCCAAGTTGCCTGAAATCGTAAAGCTGAGCGAAAAATACAATGGAAGCATTATGGTTGATGAAGCTCACGGTTTGGGCGTATTCGGCCGTCAGGGACGTGGAGTCTGCGATCACTTCGGTCTGACCGACAAGGTTGATTTGATAATGGGTACCTTCTCCAAATCATTGGCTTCAATCGGTGGCTTTATTGCAGCAGACAAAGATACAATCAATTGGTTGCGCCACAACTCACGTTCTTATATTTTCTCTGCTAGTAATACTCCTGCAGCAACAGCGGCTGCAATGGAAGCGCTTCATATCATCAAGAGCGAGCCAGAACGTCAGGAAAACTTGTGGAAGATTACAAATTATGCATTGAAGGCATTCCGCGATCAGGGATTTGAAATCGGTGATACTGAAAGCCCGATCATTCCGTTGTATGTACGTGATACTGACAAGACATTCGAAGTTACCAAGCTGGCCTTCGATGAAGGTGTATTCATCAATCCGGTTATCCCACCTGCTTGTGCACCTCAGGATACATTGGTACGTTTCGCCCTCATGGCTACACATACGAAGGAACAGGTTGATTATGCAATCGATAAATTGACCAAGTGCTTCAAACAATTGAATATTATCAAATAATTGATATATCAATCTTTTATTAGGGAATTTTTATAAAAGGAGGATTTACAATGGGAGCTGCCGGTAATAAAAAACCGAAGGGTATGCATAAAAAGCACGCTCCGGCTTATCAAGTAGAAGAGGCCATGCATGAGAATGACCTGAAAAAAGGAAAGAAGAAATAAACAAGATTTTATTTCTTGAGTGGAAGGATTATATCGGATTAATCCACACTTTTTAAGTGTAGGTTAGTGGATATAATCCTTTCTTTTTTATATTTGCAGAAAGACTTTAAACTGATATTCTATGATCTTGAATGAAAGAGATAACCGTTATGATCAGGTTGTGCAGATCGCAAAGCAGATGATGGTTGCCGCAAGGACAGCCCCAAAGGCTAAAGGGGTGGATATTATTGAGGTTGCATTGGTGACAGAAAGCAATATCCGTATCTTATCGGATACAATGAAACAGATGTATGAAGAGAACGGATTCAAGTTTTTTCTGCGCGATGCAGATAATATTCTGGATGCTGAATGTGTGGTACTGATAGGAACACACGAACATCCTCATGGAATGAATTGTGGACATTGTGGTTTCCCGACATGTAGCGAGAGGGAAGAGGGAGTGCCCTGCGCTATTAATAGTGTGGATGTTGGTATCGCAATCGGATCGGCCGTTTCCGTAGCTGCCGACAATCGGGTAGATACCCGTGTAATGTTTTCGGCCGGATTGGCGGCCCAGCAGTTGGACTGGTTGGATGGATGCACCCAAGTATATGCCATACCGGTAAGTGCATCATCCAAAAATCCTTTCTTCGACCGTAAGCCTAAGACAGAATAAATTTTTCTACGACATGAGCTACGCCGTCTTCATCATTCGACAACGTGATGAAGTCGGCGTTTTCACGCACTACCTGTTGGGCATTCGACATAGCCACCCCCAGGCCGGCATATTTGATCATTGACAAATCATTGAACCCGTCACCGACGGCAACCATTTCATCTTTTGTCATTCCGATTTCCTTTAGCAGAACGGCCAGTGATTGTGCTTTATCAATGCCTTTAGGTACCAGTTCCAAGAAGTAAGGCTCCGATCGGAATACTCCCATACGGTCTTTCAGATGCTCGTACATTTCTTTCTCCAGTACAGCCAATCGGGTAGGTTCACCTACAATCAGGCACTTGGCGACAGGAAATTGGATCGCTTCAAGAAAATTGTCGACTTTTTTGGGAGTCATCACATTCAAAATCGCCTCCTTCAATACATACTCATCATCAGGATGCTCGGTGATGACAAATTCATTTTCGTATGTAACAATAGCAAAGTTATTGTCTTTGGCACATTGATACAGATATGGAAGAATTTCCGGCTCCAAAAGATTCTTATACATCAGCTCGCCGGTTTTCCAATCAATGATTTCACCTCCGTTATAAGAGAGGATATAACCTTCATACTTGTCTAGTTTTAGCTTATTGGCCAATGGTGCGACACCATAGGTAGGACGCCCGGAAGCCAAAACTATCTTCAAACCTTTCTCCTGTGCCTCGATTAATGTGTTCAATGTATGCTCTGTAATCTCTTTCTTGGAATTGGTCAAAGTTCCATCGAGATCAAGTACTAATAACTTGTATTTCATAAAGGGTGTATAACAGTGGATTAATATGCCTGCAAAGATAACATAATTTTACCTCTTTCTATCTCTACTATTAAAATATGTTTGGTCGATAAGAGGGTGTGTCAAAATGCATACCCTCTTTTTTTATGACAAAGCCCCGACTTTCCCAAGCCGAGACTTTGTTATGT
>CALUKX010000044.1 GCA_944321335.1 uncultured Phocaeicola sp.
AATTTTATTAGCCTCGTAACTAACTGATTATTAATCAATAATAGCTGTTTTGGCGAATTTTCTCCGGACAGCAATGAACCAATTAAATTTATTAATTATGGCCAGTAGAAGACTTTTAAAAAAACAAATTAATTATATCACCAACGTTATTGCAGGTTGGTGCATTTTGGAAAAATCTCTTGCAAAAGAAGAGAAAAAAGATTGCTACACCCAGCTGTTGAGTGATGTATTGGCTTACAATGGCGATATCCTCCGCAGAATCAGTCATACAGAACCGGGTAACGTCAAAGGTTTCTATAAGAAACTGAGAGATGATTTCAATACAAAGAATAAAGAATTTTTTGAAAAGCTGAAGGAATTGGCTGACTAAGCAGATGAAAAAAGCTATTTGCCGTTTTATATATCATAAAGTAATGGGATGGAAGGCCGAAGTCTCTGTTCCAGATTTCGACAAATGCATCATTTGCGCCGCACCACATACGACAAACTGGGACTTAATCATCGGTAAACTATTCCTTGGATCCATAGGCCGTGAATCAGGTTTCATGATGAAAAAGGAATGGTTCTTCTTTCCTTTGGGTTATGTATTCCGTTGGATGGGAGGTATTCCGGTCAATCGTGACAAACATTCATCATTGGTAGACCAGATGGTAGAGAAAATAAAGACTTCCCAAAAGTTCCACCTGGCGATTACACCAGAAGGAACACGATCCCCGAATCCGAATTGGAAAAAAGGTTTCTATTACATTGCATTGGGAGCTAACATTCCTATTGTACTTATCGGTATCGATTATGAAAAGAAATGTGTTACGGCAGGGAAATACTTGAAGCCTACGGGAGACATTGATAAAGACATGCGTGAAATCAAATTATATTTCAAAAACTTCAAGGGAAAACATCCTGAAAGATTTCTTCTCGGAGAAATTTGATTTCTGTATATAATGTAAAGCATCTTGTTGTTTCAATTTACCAGATACAACAAGATGCTTTCTGTTTTTCTTTATATCTTTGCAGAGATATTAATCTCTAGAACATGAAACGAATCCATCTGCTATATACCTGTCTGCTCTTTTTCTCAATGCCAATGAGCAGTCAAAGCCTTGAGAATAACGTAGAACAACGATTGAATGATTATTTCAACCAGTACAAAACGACAAATGCCAATTTCGGCACCTGTAAGTTGGAGCATGTCGATATCGACCACGACAACAAGACAATAAAGATTTATGCCAACAGCACATTCGGATACCAACCGTTTACCGAAGAAAATACCCAAGCTATCTACCGGACCATCAAGCAGATCCTGCCCGGCCCTGTAAATTATTATTCCATCACCCTATATACCGATGATAGGCCGATTGAAGAACTTATCCCCAACGCATTCCGTGGAAAAGGGAAAGAGAAAGACAAAAGTCGTCTTTACGGAAAAATTGACTACAAAGGAGCGCCGTGGGTCTTAAATGTATCAAAACCATACGAAATTTCAAAAGGCTTACAGAACAGACATATTGCTTTATGGCAAAGTCATGGGAAATTCTTTAAAATAGAACGTCAGGAATGGCTTTGGCAACGTCCTCGTCTTTTCGGTACCACAGAAGATCTTTTTACCCAATCGATAGTAATCCCCTACCTTATCCCGATGTTAGAGAATGCTGGTGCAGTAGTATATACTCCACGTGAACGCGATTGGCAGAAGAATGAGGTTGTAGTAGACAATGATGAATTTTTGTCAAAAGGCCAGTACATCGAAGTGAATTATAAGAAGAAATACCGTTGGAATGTTACCCGTCAACCGGGATTTGCCTATAAATATACCCAATACCGTGACACTCAAAATCCGTTTACAGATGGTAGTGCCCGGTTTATTCCGACTCTTTCAAAACCTGAAAAAGCTTTTGCCGAATGGATTCCCAACATTCCAGCCACCGGGAAATATGCCGTGTACGTAAGTTACCAAAGCTTACCGGAAAGTATAACGGATGCCAAATACCTGGTATTCCACAAAGGAGGAGTAACCGAATTTAAGGTAAACCAACAAATCGGTGGCGGGACATGGGTCTACCTTGGAACATTCGAGTTCGATAAAGGTATCAATGATTACGGCATGGTAGTTCTAAGTAACGAAAGCTCCCAAAATGGCGTAGTTTGTGCCGATGCAGTGCGTTTCGGGGGAGGTATGGGTACGATAAACAGGGATGGCCAATTAAGTGGAATGCCTCGCTATCTGGAAGGAGCACGATATTGGGGACAATGGGCCGGTATGCCTTATTCTGTTTACAGCAAAAGTAATGGAGCGAACGATTACAACGATGATATCAATGCCCGATCGCAGATGATTAATTACCTTAGCGGTGGTTCTGTATACAATCCGATCCAGACCGGATTGAAAGTTCCTTTTGAAATGAGTCTAGCCGTCCATAGTGATGCAGGATTCAAGGAAGACAACAACCTGGTAGGTTCCTTGAGTATATATACGACCAATTTCAATGAAGGAAAGTTGAACAGTGGAATTTCCCGTTATGCTTCACGTGATCTGGCCGATATGGTTCTTACCGGGTTGAAACGTGATATCTCCTCCCGTATGGGAGTGGATTGGGCCCGACGCAGCATGTGGAACCGTAATTATAGTGAAACACGTCTGCCTGCAGTTCCGTCTATTATTCTTGAGACTCTCTCCCACCAGAATTTTGCAGATATGGTTCTAGGATACAACCCCGAATTCAAATTCACCGTAGGGCGCTCTGTCTATAAATCGATTCTGAAATACCTTGCAAACATGCATAGTTTCGATTACACAGTCCAACCTTTGCCTGTAAACCATTTTTCCATTAAGGAAGGAACAAAAAAGAATACATTCGTACTTAGCTGGAATCCTGCCAAAGACCCGCTCGAACCGACAGCCAATCCTCAGGGCTATATTGTCTATACCCGTATCGGTTATGGAGGCTTTGATAACGGAACATATACACGAACCCCGAATTACACCATCGAAATAGAGCCGGGGCTCGTCTATAGTTTCAAGGTTACGGCTGTCAACAGAGGAGGAGAAAGTTTCCCATCAGAGATATTGGCTGCTTATAAAGCAAAAAAAGAGAAGAAGACTGCACTGATTGTCAACGGATTCCATCGGACAAGCGGACCGGGTTACATCAATACCGAAACCGAACAAGGCTTCGACATCCAATATGATCCGGGACTTCCTTATATCAGTACCACGCAATTCTGTGGATATCAGCAAAATTTCGACCGGGAACGTATCGGTATAGAAAGTGTTGATGGATTAGGATTCAGTGGTCAGGAATTGGAAGGAAAAGAAATTGCCGGAAATACATTCGACTATCCTTTTATCCACGGAAAAGCTATCCAACGAAGCGGGGATTATTCATTCGTTTCCTGCAGTCTCGAAACAATAGAAAGCGGTTCGGTACAGCTAAACGGTTATGACGTAGTCGACCTCATCTATGGTGCAGAACAGAAACAGATGAGCCCGACCGTCGAACAGGCTTTTACAGATTACTGTAACAATGGAGGAAACCTGATGGTCAGCGGCGCATTCATCGGTAACCGGTTGGGAAGCACTTCATTTACACGTAACGTACTGAAGTTCATTGATGGCGGCAACATTCCGAAAGGCCCGAATGGAGAGATATATGGAACCAACATAAATTTCAATATACCACGTATGGCAAATGAAACGACTTACACCGTTTCCACACCAGCTTGCATACAGCCTGTAGGAGGATCATTCTCCTCATTTGTATATACACAAAACAACTTGAGTGCCGGCATTGCATACAAAGGGAACTACCGCCTGTTCGTTTTGGGATTCCCTTTTGAAAGCATCCTGGATACTGAAAAACAGACCCACATTATGAAATCGGCCCTTTATTTTTTCAATAGCCGAAAGTAAGAAGGGACAGTAAATCATTTATGAAACATAACCTAAAAAATACTGCAATTTTTAAGGTTATTACAGAAAAACGTCTAACTTTGCTTATGTAAACTTTAAAACACATAAGACTATGTACACAATACAGACTAACGCCTCAGGCACACGTACAATGGAAATCTCGGAAGAGCATCTTCAGACAATCGAGAAATATGCTTTGTTCCAGCACCTGATTGACAGTAACGGTATCGTTGATGAAAGTGTGCTCGACAAACTGAAACTGAATGTACGTTCACTGATTGTATCGACAGAAGGGAACAGCAAGGATTTGCTCGATCTCTGCCTCGATGTAATCTATCATAACAATATGAAGGCCTACGGACTTTACCAACTGATACAGCTCTATATCAAATGGGAACGTGATAAAGGCGAAATAGAATAATCATTTTTACCTAATCTCACACTAAAGGACGTAAAGGCGAAACGGAACCGGAAGATTCCGAGTGTAACCTTTACGTCCTTTGTGATGATATAAACCGATTTACAGAATTGAAAGAGTATAAACTGACAGACTGGTTACCTACCACAAAGAAAGAAGTTGAATTGAGAGGATGGGATGAACTTGATGTGATCCTGTTCAGTGGCGATGCGTATGTGGACCATCCATCTTTCGGAGCAGCCGTTATCGGACGTATGCTCGAAGCCCAAGGGCTGAAAGTTGCCATTGTCCCCCAACCTAATTGGCGGGATGATTTGCGCGACTTCAAGAAACTTGGACGACCACGATTGTTTTTCGGAGTTTCGGCAGGATGCATGGACAGTATGGTCAACAAATATACTGCCAACAAGCGTCTCCGAAGCGAAGATGCATATACCCCCGATGGCCGACACGATATGCGGCCGGAATACCCGACTATCGTTTATACCCAGATTCTGAAAAAACTGTACCCCGATGTGCCTGTCATTATCGGAGGTATAGAAGCGTCGCTGCGCCGACTTACTCATTACGATTATTGGCAGGATAAGGTTCGGCCCTCCATTTTGATAGAATCAGGAGCCGACCTGTTGGTTTATGGTATGGGAGAAAAGCCCATAACAGACCTTTGCAAATACATGACAGGCAATTCGGGAATTCCTTCCGAACTATTGCAGACAGCCTATCTGACATGTAAAGAAAAGTTTCAGCCCAAGGAAGATGATCTTCGTCTTTTTTCACATGAAGAATGCTTGAAAGACAAGAAGAAAGAAGCTCAGAATTTCCGGCATATCGAGGAGGAGTCAAATAAATACGAGGCTGCACGTATCTATCAGGAAACGGGTAATCAGGTAGTGGTTGTAAATCCTCCCTACCCGCCAATGACACAAGGAGAACTTGATATGTCATTTGATCTTCCATATACCCGTCTGCCTCATCCGAAATATAAAGGGAAACGTATCCCCGCCTTCGACATGATCAAGTTTTCCGTCAACATTCACCGAGGTTGTTTCGGCGGCTGCGCATTCTGTACCATTTCAGCGCATCAAGGAAAATTCATCGTGAGCCGAAGCAAGGAAAGTATTTTGAAGGAAGTGAAGGCGATTACTGAAATGTCCGATTTCAAAGGGTATTTAAGCGATTTGGGTGGTCCATCGGCCAATATGTATGGGATGCAAGGTCGTAATGAACGGATGTGCCACCGATGCAAGCGCCCTTCTTGCATCCACCCGAAAGTCTGTCCGAACCTCAATACAGACCACCGTCCTTTACTCGAAATCTATCATGCAGTCGACGCGTTACCGAAAATAAAAAAAAGCTTTATAGGAAGTGGTGTACGATATGACCTTCTATTGCATGAAAGTAAGGATCCGGCAATCAACAAAAGTACAGCCGAATACACACGCGAACTGATAGCACGCCATGTAAGCGGACGTCTGAAGGTCGCTCCCGAACATACAAGCGATAAGGTTTTATATATTATGCGCAAGCCTCCGTTTGAACAATTCTATCGGTTCAAACGTATTTTCGACCGGATCAACAAGGAGCTGAACCTTCGACAACAGATTATCCCCTACTTCATCAGCAGCCATCCGGGATGTACGGAAGAAGATATGGCCGAGCTTGCAGTCATAACTAAGAAACTGGATTTCCATCTCGAACAGGTACAGGATTTTACTCCGACACCGATGACGGTAGCAACCGAAGCTTGGTATACAGGTTTTCATCCTTATACATTGGAACCTATTTTCTCGGCCAAGAACCCGAAAGAAAAACTAGCCCAGCGTATGTTCTTCTTCTGGTATAAATCCGAAGAACGTAAAGCAATCATTAACGAACTTCGCCGCATCGGCCGCAGCGATCTTATCGACAAGCTTTATGGAAGAAAATAACGGCATACTCCTTACAGACAACATTCTGAAAGGAATATACCATATTTGAGGTATTGCCCCATCTTCTTTCTTCCCTTAATTTTGCAGAATCAATAAACTGGACGAAATGAATATTGCAGCACTTATTTCAGGAGGTGTAGATAGCGCTGTAGCTGTACACCTGTTATGTGAACAAGGATACAATCCCGATCTGTTCTATATCCGCATCGGTATGGATACCGATGACGGACTGACTTGTACAGCAGAAGAAGATATCGAACTGGCGACAGCAACAGCCCGTCGTTATGGGTTGAAATTCGAGATAATCGACCTTCAGAAAGAATATTGGGACAATGTGGTTGCTTACACCATCGATAAAGTAAGGAAAGGTTTAACTCCCAATCCTGACGTGATGTGCAACAAGCTCATCAAGTTCGGCTGTTTCGAACAGAAAGTCGGATTTGCATACGACAAAATAGCTACCGGACATTATGCATCCACCTGCGAAATCGAGGGGAAAACTTGGTTGGCAACCGCCAAAGACCCGATCAAAGACCAAACCGATTTTCTGGCACAAATAGACTATCTTCAGGTATCCAAACTAATGTTTCCTCTTGGCTCTTTCATGAAACATGAAGTAAGGGACATTGCTTTGGAAGCGAAATTACCGAGCGCCCGCCGTAAAGACAGTCAAGGAATCTGTTTCCTTGGTAAGATCAACTACAACGACTTCATCCGCCGGTTTCTCGGAGAAAAGCCTGGTGCTATCATCGAGCTAGAAAGCGAGAAGGAAATCGGTACACATAAAGGATTCTGGTTCCATACCATCGGCCAGCGTAAAGGATTGGGATTAAGTGGCGGCCCTTGGTTTGTTGTCAAAAAAGATATTGAGAAGAATATTCTATACGTATCCAGAGGATATGATACGGAAAAACAATATGGGAAGCAATTCAGACTGGTTGATTTTCATTTTATCACTGAAAATCCTTGGGCAGACAACAAACCTAAGGAAGTATGCTTCAAGATACGCCATACAGATGTATTTCAACACGGAATACTCACCTATCAGCAGGGAGAATATACGATCAAAAGTGATGAAAAGATCCAAGGAATAGCGCCCGGACAATTCGGAGTCATTTACGATAAAGATGCCCACCTTTGCATAGGAAGTGGAGAAATCCGTCACACATAAAAATAGCTGCTATCACAATGTCATTTCTCCCGAAACGACATTGTGATAGGCTGCTACCTGACTGACTATACGTTTGTTCTGCTATACGAAAATTATTTCAATTCCAAAGTTACGATTGATTTGGCAGGAAGAACAACCTTCAAACCTTCTTTAGTGAGTTTCGCGCCTTTAAATTCCTTTAAAGCCACCACATTCGGATTTTCGAATGAATTGTAATCGGCGATATTCTTGGATGTCAGGATTTCACCTGTTACAGTTTTAGCCTTGATTCCATTCAGATCAATCAGAACTTCCTGTTCTTCTTTCAAATCAACATTCGACAAAGAAATATGAACCACACCATCCTTATTGCGTGAAACAGTAGTACTTACCATCGGAACCACACGGTTGTCGCGTACATCTTTCTGACTACATTTCAAATCTACAGGCAGATAAACAGCATCCTGATGTACATTATACATCTTGAATACATAATACGTCGGAGTAAGTACCATCTTATCTTCTTTTGTCAGAATCATAGACTGCAACACATTGGCAACCTGTGCAATATTCGCCATCTTGATACGATCGGTATGACGGTTGAACACATCCAATGAAAGCGATGCAACGAAAGCATCACGCAAAGTATTCTGCTGATACAAATGTCCTGAAATGGTTCCCGGTTCTTCATCCCACCATGTACCCCATTCGTCGACCATCAGTCCGATTTGTTTTTTCGGATCATACTTATCCATGATTGCAATGTGTTTGTTGATTACATCTTCAATCTCCAGACACTTGCCCATAGTCCAATAATAGTCGTCATCAGAGAACTTGGTAGCCGAACCTTTGCTGCCTTCCCAACCTGTAACGGTATAGTAATGCAATGACAAGCCGTCCATACGATGTCCGACGTTTTGCATCAGCACTTCAGTCCAGTTATAATCATAGTCACTAGCACCGCTTGCAATCTTGAACAATACATTTCCATTGTAATTACGGCAATAGGTTGCATAACGTCGGTAAAGATCTGCATAATATTCAGGACGCATACTGCCACCGCAGCCCCAACTTTCGTTTCCTACTCCCCAATATTTTACTTTCCACGGCTTTTCACGACCGTTTTCCTTTCGCAATTTAGCCATCGGACTGCCTTGTTCGGAAGTGATGTATTCCACCCACTTGGCCATTTCTTCAACGGTTCCACTTCCCACATTTCCGCTCACATAAGGTTCACAGCCCAATAATTCACAGAGGTTGAGGAACTCATGAGTTCCAAAACTATTATCTTCCACGGTTCCACCCCAGTTATTATTGACCATACGAGGACGTTGTTCGCGAGGGCCGATACCATCACGCCAATGATACTCATCAGCAAAACAGCCGCCCGGCCATCTTAATACAGGAACCTTCAAATCCTTCAATGCCTGAAATACATCGGAACGATATCCTTGAACATTCGGAATAGATGAATCTTCACCTACCCATAATCCACCATAGATACATGTTCCAAGATGTTCCGCAAACTGACCATATATCTCTTTATTGATTACATTTTCACCTTTATCAGGTAAAATTTTCATTGATGCATCGGGTTGTGCAGCCAAAGGCATAACCAAACAGCATGCCACCCCCATAATTGTGTTTCTCATAATTATTTATTTTTATTTGACTTACAAATCTATAAAAAAAATGCAATACGAAACAAATAATCAGTTTAGTTAATTTGACGGAATTGCTCAATCAATGACGTAATGTTTGCTGTAAACAGACGAGCAGAAATGGCAAGCAAAATTATTCCGAAAAATTTTCTGATAACATAAATTCCACCTTTCCCCAAAAGATGTTCGATACGGTCGGTCATCTTCAAAACAATAAATACCCAAACCATGTTTAAAATCAATGCCAGAAGAATGTTGACAGGCGCATATTCTGCACGCAAAGAAAGCAAAGTCGTAAAAGCCCCTGCTCCAGCCAACAAGGGGAAAACCAGGGGAACAAGTGTCGCTTCCTTGATAGGCCCTGTATTCTTGAATATCTCTATATCCAAAATCATTTCAAGCGACAAAAGAAAAATGACAAAAGCACCCGCTACAGCAAACGATGCGATATCGACCTGAAACAATTTGAGCATCATATCACCGGCATAGAAGAAACCGATCAACAATGCTGCGGCAATGAGAGTAGCTTTAACGGCATTCACAGAACGGCCTTTCTGTTTCAAATCCAATATTATAGGAATCGAGCCGATAATATCGATTACCGCAAAAAGAACGATAAACGCACTAATCAATTCTTGTAAATCAAATCCTCCCATAAGTCTACCTCCTTATCATTAGTTACAAAGTTAACTATTTTTCAGACATTTCCAATAATAAACAATACATTATCAAGCGGTAACAAACGATAAAAAAGGTGAAACATCAGGGAAATGTCAAATTATTCGTTAACTTTGTATGTTAAATTATAACTTAATAAAGTTAAAGGCACATGGAAGTATCAATGTACGATAAACTTTTACTGCTTCCTCTTTTTCAAGGTTTGGGTAAAGAAGATTTCACAGCAATTCTGGAAAAAGTGAAACTGCACTTCCAGAAGTATGCTAAAGGAAGTTGCATTGTCCGGCAGAATGATATATGCAACAACCTTATTTTTATTCTGCAAGGCTGGATCAGCTCGGATTCGGCCGACAATGAACATCATTATGTCTTGAAGGAAAGATTCGAGGCTCCTTGTGTTATTGAGCCTTATTCCCTTTTCGGCATGCAACCTCAATATACCGCTTCATATTATGCGTTAAACGATATCAATGCCGTTATTGTCAACAAATCGTATATTCTTAGCGAACTAAGCAAATATGAGATATTCCAACTGAATTACTTCAATCTGTTGAGTAACCGTGCACAAACGGTATATAGAAAACTTTGGAATGCACATATCGGGAATACATACGAAAAGATTGTCAATTTTCTTCAGCTACGTTGCACCAACCCGGCAGGTGAAAAAGAACTTCTCATCCGTATGGAAGATCTGGCAAGCCTGATTGACGATACACGCATCAATGTTTCGAAAGTACTTAACGAACTGAAGGACCTGAATCTGATCCAATTAAGCCGAAAAGAAATTCATATACCGGCACTTGAAAAGCTTGCCGATTACATTAAAGAAAAATAAACGAATATATTATGCAGAATCCTTTTTTAGAAACTTACCATACTCCGCATGGAACTGTTCCGTTCGACAAAATCCGACTAGACGATTATGAACCGGCAATTCGTGAAGGAATGCGTCGGGAAGATGAAGAAATCAAGGCTATTGTAGAGAATCCGGAAGAACCAACATTCAACAATACGGTTTTGGCCTTGGAACACTCCGGTAAGCTGCTCGATCGTGTCACTACCGTAATGTTCAATCTGATAGGTTCCGAGACCTGCGATGAGCTGGAAGCCATTGCCGAAAAAATGATGCCGGAATTATCGGAACACAGTAACAACATAAGCCTGAACGAAGAATTGTTCAAACGAATCAAGACTGTATACGAACAACGCGAAACATTGGAGCTTTCGGCAGAAGAACGACGTCTGTTGGAAAAATGTTACGACGGATTTATCCGCAACGGAGCAAATCTGAGTGAAGACGATAAAACGACTTATCGCCAGCTGAGCATGGAACTGAGCACCCTGACCTTACGTTTTTCCCAAAACCACTTGAAGGAAACAAATAATTACGAATTGGCGCTTACCGATAAGGCGCAATTGAAGGGCCTCCCGGAAAGTGCAGTGGAAGCTGCTGCACATACGGCCAAGGAAAAAGGCAAGGAAGGCTGGGTAATCACCTTGCAGGCTCCAAGTTATATTCCCTTCATGAAATACAGCGAAATCCGTGAACTCCGCAAGGAGCTTTATATGGCATACAATACCCAATGTACCCACGACAACGAACAGAATAATCTTGAGATTGTCAAACAATTGGTGAACCTACGTATGCAACTGGCCCAGCTGCTGGGATTCAAGGATTATGCTGATTATGTGCTCCGTAAACGCATGGCCGAAGACAGCGAACATGTGTACCGCTTGCTCGACCAGCTGCTTGAAGCCTACATGCCGACCGCCCATCAGGAAGTGGAAGCGGTGGAAGCGTTAGCCCGACGAATGGAAGGGAACGATTTCAAGCTGATGCCATGGGATTTCTCCTACTATTCGGAAAAGCTCAAAAACGAAAAATTCAACTTTGATGAAGAAAAATTACGCCCTTATTTCGAATTGAGCCGTGTAGAAGAAGGTGTCTTCGGTCTGGCAACTCGTCTGTATGGCATCACTTTCAAAGAGAACAAGGATATACCGGTTTATCATCCCGATGTAAAAGCATACGAAGTCTACGATAAAGATGGAAGTTATCTGGCAGTTCTCTATACTGATTTTCACCCACGTGCCGGTAAACGTTCCGGGGCATGGATGACAAGTTACAAGGAGCAGTGGATTGAAGATGACGGAACAAACAGCCGTCCACATGTGTCTGTAACCATGAATTTCACTAAGCCGACACCAGAAAAGCCGGCCTTATTGACATTCTCCGAAGTACACACTTTCCTCCACGAGTTCGGTCACGCCCTACATGGTATGTTTGCCAATACCCGCTTCCAAAGCATGAGCGGGACCAATGTATATTGGGATTTTGTAGAATTACCCTCGCAAATCATGGAAAACTTTGCAATTGAAAGGGATTTTCTTAATACATTTGCAAGACATTATCAGACAAATGAACCGATTCCTGCCGAACTGGTACAATGCATCATCGATGCATCCAACTATAATGTGGCATATGCCTGTATCCGTCAGGTAAGTTTCGGTTTGCTTGATATGGCATGGTATACCCGAACGACGGCTTTCGACGGTGATGTCCGCAGTTATGAACGTGAAGCCTGGGAAAAGGCCCAAGTATTGCCATCGATAGCTGATACCTGTATGACCGCCCAGTTCGGACATATCATGTCGGGCGGATATTCTGCAGGATATTACAGTTACAAATGGGCGGAAGTGCTCGATGCAGATGCCTTTTCTGTATTCAAGGAAAAGGGAATCTTCAACACTGAAGTGGCACAATCCTTCCGCGACAACATTTTATCGAAAGGAGGAACTGAACATCCGATGACGCTTTACAAACGTTTTAGAGGACAGGAGCCCACTATTGATGCTTTACTGAAACGAAACGGAATTAAATAAGAATCAAGATGAAGAAATACATATTCTATCTACTGATGATACTTCCTTTCCTTGCTTGCGGTTGCAATCAGGAAGACGATGTAAATGAAATCTTTGCCAACGGACAAATCTGGCATTGGAGCGGTTCCTACGATACGAGCAACTGGAAAGATGACAACAATTACAAGCTGACACTCAACCGTAGTGATCTAGAAAAGATCAGCAAGGATCAGAATGTCTATAACATCCAATTCGTCGACGACGGGACCGTTACAGGCAATGGGCAGTCATTCACTTTCAGCGGCACATGGAGTGCCGACGGAGGCGACAGCCATGCATTCTACATCAATATAAAGCCCAACCGTACACCAAGCGGACTGGACGCTACATTCTTTGATGAGATATCAAATGCCAAATTCTATCGAGGCGATTCAAAAGTAATCAAGCTGGTCAATATGGCCAAGAACCATTATATTCAATTTTATCCGAAAGGATTCAGAGACTGAAAACTTTAAAAGACTATGGAAACAGAAAATAAGCAAGACATACTCGACCACCGCTATATGCGCATGGCCAGTATCTGGGCAGAAAACTCCTACTGCCAGCGCAGAAAAGTGGGTGCTCTTATCGTAAAGGGAAACATGATCATTTCCGATGGTTACAACGGAACCCCATCAGGATTTGAAAATGTTTGTGAAGACGACAATGGAGTAACCAAGCCTTACGTTCTGCATGCAGAAGCAAATGCCATCACTAAAATCGCACGATCCAACAACAGCAGTGAAGGAGCTACGATGTACGTTACGGCATCTCCCTGCATTGAATGTGCCAAGCTGATTATTCAGGCCGGAATCAAACGGGTTGTCTATGCAGAGAAATATCGTCTGGAAGACGGACTCGATCTGCTGAGAAAAGCAAAAATTGAATTGGTTTATCTAAATCCCAATGAATAAATAATATGAGCACGAACAATAAGAACCGTTTGATGCCCTTATTGCTTGCCATCTGTCTGGTGGCCGGTATTCTGATCGGTACATTTTATGCCAATCATTTCTCGGGCAATAAACTAGGTATCATCAATACATCGTCGAACAAGTTGAATGCGTTGCTACGCATCATCGACGACCAATATGTAGATACTGTTAACATAACCGATCTGGTAGAAGCTGCCATGCCGCAAATTCTGGCGGAACTCGACCCACACTCTTCGTACATGTCGGCTAAAGATCAGGAAGCCGCCAACGAAGAACTGAAAGGTAGTTTCAGCGGAATCGGTATCCAGTTTTCTATCCAAGACGATACCATTCATGTAAACAGCGTCATTTCCGGAGGCCCTTCCGAAAAAGTCGGGCTAATGGCCGGCGACCGTATCGTTGAAGTGGACGATTCTGCCTTTGTTGGAAAGATTGTGACTACACAAGAATCCATGAAGAGATTGAAAGGGCCGAAAGGCAGCAAAGTCAAATTAGGAATTTATCGTCCGGGAGAAAAAGAGATTCTTCATTTTACCATCGTACGTGGAGACATCCCCGTAAAGAGCATCGATGCAGCATACATGATCAATGACAAGTTCGGCTACATCAAAGTTAACAAGTTCGGTGAAACCACTTACCCTGAACTACTAGTTTCTTTGGCCAAACTGAGCCAACAGAATTGTGAAGGCCTCATCATCGATTTACGTGACAATACCGGAGGTTATATGGTGGCAGCTACCCACATGGTCAACGAATTCCTTCCGAACAACAGGTTGATCGTCTACACCCAAGGACGTAAGGCACCCCGTCAAGACTATACATCCAACGGAACGGGCAGCAGCCAGAAAATGCCTTTGGTAGTTCTGATGAATGAAGGATCCGCTTCGGCTAGTGAAATCTTTGCCGGCGCAATCCAGGACAATGACCGAGGAACCATCATAGGACGACGTTCATTCGGGAAGGGACTAGTCCAGCAACCCATCGAATTCAGCGACGGTTCGGCTATCCGACTCACGATTGCACGTTACTATACACCTTCGGGAAGATGTATCCAGAAACCTTATGTAAAAGGAAAAGATTCGGAATACGAAATGGATATCATTACCCGATACGAACACGGTGAATTCTTCTCGGCCGACAGTATCAAACAGAACAAGAAAGAGACATACTATACAAGTATCGGCCGTCCGGTTTATGGTGGCGGAGGTATTATGCCGGATATTTTTGTTCCACAGGATACTATCGGTATGACATCCTATTACCGTATGGCAGTAACCAAAGGTCTGATTGCACGTTTCAGCCTGGATTATACAGACAAGAACCGTGCCACTTTACAGAAGTATCCGACTGAAGAAAAGCTTCAGGCTTATTTGAAGACACAGAATCTGTTGGAAAAGTTCGCTTCCTATGCGGAAGGTAAAGGTCTGAAACGCCGCAACATTCTGATGTACAAGTCGAAAAAGCTTTTCGAACAGGCTTTATTCGGAAACATCATCTACAATATGTTGGGAATGGAATCCTTCATAGCCTATACCAATGAAAGCGACCCGACTGTAAAGAAGGCATTGGAAGTACTTGATAAAGGTGAATCTTTCCCAAAAGCACCGGAAAATCAACAAGCCGAACAAATAGACGAATAAACCATATTACACAACTCCCAATACCAGGGTCCTTTACCAATTCCATTAAAGGTAAATGACTCTGGTATCTTGTTTTCTCTATCAATGCACACAAAAAAGGAAATAAGGAAAGCAGTCGCCGAACGAAAGAAAACCTATATGCCCGACGAACTGAGACGAAAATCAGAAGTGTTGCTTTCGGCATTGGAACAGTATCCGCTTTTCCAACGGGCAGAAACTGTTCTATTATATTATTCTTTGCCCGATGAAGTGTTCACTCACGAATTTGTTGCACGATGGAGCAAGGAAAAAGAGATTATCCTTCCGGTAGTAACCGGAGATACGCTGGAGCTTTGCCGTTACGAAGGTCCTGAAAGTCTGAAAAAAGGCAGTTACGGAATTGATGAACCTACCGGAATCCGGTTGAAAGACTACAGTCACATACAACTGGCCATTATTCCGGGAGTCGGTTTCGATATGGAAGGAAATCGTCTAGGCAGAGGAAAAGGATACTACGACCGCCTGCTCCCTCAGCTCAATGCCTATAAGATTGGAATCTGTTTCCAGTTCCAGATTATCCCACAGCTTCCGACAGATACATTCGACATCCGGATGGACGAAGTTTGGACAGAAGAAGGGTGTATCAGCAGAAAATGATATCGACAATAACCTGCGAGCCGACCTGGGCATTCAGGTTCTGTACCAACATTTTCCGACTCATCATCAGTTCCTGGCGAAGCACCGATGATGACAAATGCACATACAATGCCTGGTTCTTGATATAAACATTGGTAGTATATCGGGCAATACCGGGACCTACCACATCCTTCCACGCATCGATCAAGCGATATTGGTTCAACGGAGTTTCAAGAGACTGCTCACGCAACAAACGGCGGATGATATCTCCCAAAGGTTCAGTCACACCACGTTTCATGATTCACCTCCTTCCTGCCGACGTTCGGTAACAACACCCTCGGCCACTTCAAACAGTTTATAATCCCCCTCTATCTTTCGAAGAATCTTATCCAGATGATCACGGTTGGTATCGGTCACAAAAATCTGTCCGAAACTATCACCAGCCACAAGCTTTACAATCTGTTCCACACGCGAAGCATCTAGTTTGTCGAAAATATCATCCAACAGCACAATCGGAGTAGTCTGACTGCCCGTACGTTTCAGGAATTCGAACTGCGCAAGCTTCAAGGCAATAAGGTACGTCTTGTTCTGCCCCTGAGACCCCTCACGTTTGATTGGGAATTCACCCAACTGCATAATCAGATCATCCTTATGGATACCTTTGGTAGAATAACCGAGAATACGGTCGCGTTGGCGCGATTCTTTCAGCATTTCAAGCAATGAACCATCCTGTGCATGCGACTCATACGTCAGACTTACCTGTTCCTGGTCTTTGGATATATAAGAATAATACGACTGGAATACCGAGATGAACTCATCAATAAACTCACGGCGCTTGCGGTAAACCACCTCACCTGCCGAAGCCATCATCTCCTCCCACACAAGCATGAGTTCCTCTTCAGGCTCCATATCCGACTTGAGCAAAGTATTGCGCTGCATCAAGGCCTTGTTGTAACGGATCAGGGCATCGAGATACTCCCGGTCGAACTGTGAAATCACTACATCCATGAAGCGGCGGCGTTCTTCGCTTCCTCCCGCAATCAACCACGAATCGGCGGGAGAAACCATCACCAACGGAATCAGTCCGATATGGTCCGACAAACGCGAATACTCTTTTTTGTTACGCTTAAACTGCTTCTTCACACGCTTCTTCAACCCGCAATACACCTCTTCCGGCTCTCCCGAATCGGTTTCGTAAAAGCCTTGGATAACGAAGAAATCACGGTCATGAAGAATATTCTGTGAATCGATCGGATTGGTTGGACTCTTACAGAACGAAAGATAATACACCGCATCCATCAGATTGGTCTTTCCCATCCCGTTTTTACCTATTATACAGTTTATCTTACGGGAAAAGTTCAGCTCAACCTGTTCCAGATTCTTATAATTTAATATAGAAATGCGTTTAAGCCACATACATAAATACCATTTGTGTGGCAAAATTAACAATAAAAGCAGGATTGCTGAAAAAAACATGCCACCAAATTTCGTTTATAAATATAAATAAATTACTTTTGCTGACCGAAATAGAATCTCCTGTAAATAATAAAAAAACTATTATAAAATGGCAGAACAAAAACACACTAATGATCCTTTGAATGTAGACGAAGCTCTTTCAACTTCAGAAGCATTCCTCTTCAAGTACAAAAATGTAATTATCGGCGTAGTAGCAGCTATCGTAGTAATCGTGCTCGGAGCATTCTGTTACAAGCACTTCATCAGCGAGCCCAACGAAGTAAAGGCTCAAGAGGCTCTGTTCAAGGGGCAGGAATACTTCGCCAACGAAGACTATGATATTGCTTTGAAAGGAGATAGTCTCGAATACGCAGGCTTCCTGAAGATTGCCGATGAATATAGCAGCACTGATGCAGGAAATCTGGCAAACGCTTATGCCGGTCTTTGCTACGCTCAGCAAGGTAATGCTGAAGAAGCATTGAAATATCTGGATAAATTCAGCGCTGACGACAAGATGGTGGCTCCTGCTATTCTGGGTACTATGGGTAATTGTTACGCACAGCTGGGTCAGCTCGACAAGGCTGTAGCGACTTTGTTGAAAGCAGCTGATAAAGCCAACAGCCAAGTATTGAGCCCGATTTACTTATTGCAGGCCGGTCAGATACTGGAGAAACAGAACAAGAACGCTGAAGCAGTAGAAGCTTATACAAAGATCAAGAACAAGTATGGCAATTCTATGCAGGCAAGGGACATCGACAAGTATATCGACCGAGCTTCCATAAAATAACAAAGAAGGACTGACCGTTAAAGGCAAAGACATACTTTGATATAATCAAACGAAGAATCCGGTAAACCTTGTGTTGATCGTCTACGCAACGGTTTACCGGATTCTTTTTATATCATCATCCAATCCGATAACCTAAAAACAAAAATAAATAACGATTATGGCAACAGCTTATCACAACCTTTCCGATTACGATTTCAACTCGGTGCCCGACGCATCACAGATGCGTTTCGGTATTGTAGTTTCCGAATGGAATCACAACATTACAGGTGCCTTGCTCGAAGGTGCAGTAAAGACGCTGAAAAAGCATGGAGCGAAAGATGAAAACATCCTTGTACAAACAGTTCCGGGAAGTTTCGAACTGACTTTCGGTTCTGCACAGATGATAAAAAGCGGGAAAGTGGATGCAGTTATCGCCTTAGGCTGCGTAGTCCGCGGAGACACACCTCATTTCGATTATGTCTGTGCAGGGACAACACAAGGAATCGCACACTTGAATGCAACTACCGACGTTCCAGTAATTTATGGTCTGATAACCACCAATAATATGGAACAGGCAGAAGAACGTGCAGGCGGACGACTCGGCAACAAAGGGGATGAATGTGCTGTTACTGCAATAAAAATGCTCGATTTTGCTTGCAGATTAAAAAAATAGTTGTACCTTTGCATCGCAATTGAGAAATACACTTCCTGAAAGGGTTTCTCGAAAGCGAATGGGCAAATACCAGAGTGGCCAAATGGGGCAGACTGTAAATCTGCTGGCTTACGCCTTCGGTGGTTCGAATCCATCTTTGCCCACTTAAAATTGCGGAAGTAGCTCAGTTGATAGAGCATTAGCCTTCCAAGCTGAGGGTCGCGGGTTTGAGCCCCGTCTTCCGCTCTTTTTTTCGCAAAAAATTACTTATGTTTGGGCAAATACCAGAGTGGCCAAATGGGGCAGACTGTAAATCTGCTGGCTTACGCCTTCGGTGGTTCGAATCCATC
>CALUKX010000045.1 GCA_944321335.1 uncultured Phocaeicola sp.
TCGCATATAAAGTGATTGCATCCTATCCGCTTTATATGTCATCTTGCTTTTGGGGAACATTTACTGAATATCCCTAATAAATGATACGAGCGAAGATAAATGTTTCGACAAAAACTTTATCCTCGCTCGCTAACTATTTAATTAAACGATTGTTATAGCTCGATATTTTAAAATAGAATCACCATAATTTCAGAATATCAGTTTCACCCCAATACCAATGGATATATCCGGCAATTACATTCTTGTATCTATAAAACGGTGTACTGATTTCGGCCCCACGAGGAGTAAAGACAGGGGCACACATACTCAAGCCATCGGGTATCAAGACTATAGAATAATGATATTCATGTCCACGGAATTCCGTTCCATTAACTACCGACCGCCTGTAGCCAGCACAAAGTCTGTTTTCTTCCATACTGCAATCGAAAGGAAGTACTCCTGCCATCTCATAAGCTGTCCCCCCTTTTCTGACCGTCAATGAACGTGATAAAAACATCATCCCTCCTCCTTCGGCAAGAATCTTGCCACCTTTATCGGCATAATCACGAATCTGTTGCATAATCCGTTTACGGCGATGCAATTGCCTTGCAAACAATTCAGGATAACCTCCCGGAAAGTAAACTAAATCGGCTTCAGGCAGCTCACTGCCATAAACAGGACTAAAATAAGTAATCTTTCCGACTTCGGCCAATCTATCAAGATTCTCCTTATATATGAAACTAAAAGCCGCATCACGTGCAACTGCTATACGCAACCGCCTTTTCCCTACCGGATGCATCGCTTCCACAGCTATTTCCGAAGTATATGGTAACGAATAAGGAATCGGGAAAATACGCGTACAAAGATTCATCAGTTTTTCAACGTCTATATGCTTTTCTACAAGTGAAGCCATTTTGTCAATCTGCTCACTCAACTCACGTCGGGCAGTCAAGGTAAGTCCAATATGCCGGGAACCGATACGGATATCATCATCAACGGGAAGATAGCCCAGACATTCGATTCCTGCATCCATGCATGATTCCCTGAGGGAACCGAAATGTGCAGCGGAAACCACTTGGTTGAAAACCACTCCTGCTATACGTACAGCTGGATTAAAGTGCTTGAAGCCATAAAGCAAGGGAGCCACCGAATAACCGGTTGCACGTGCATTGACCACAAGGACTACAGGAATATTCAGCAACAAAGCAAGCTCTGCACTACTGCCATCCATCCTGTTGTATCCATCGAACAATCCCATAGCTCCTTCTACCACACATACATCCGCCTGTTCTCCGTATGTATTATAGACATACTGCACGTGAGTTTTCGATGACATCCATGTATCAAGATTGAATGAATCGAGTTTAGCTGCAATTCCATGATATTGAGTATCAATGCAATCGGGACCACATTTGAAAGGCTGGACCTTCATACCTCTTTTTTGCAAGGCACGCAGCAAACCAAGCGAGAAAGTTGTCTTCCCGCCCCCTGACATCGGCGATGCAATCAATAACTGAGGTTTCATTTATAAGGTTTTGTTCGTTCAAGCGCAAAGATAGGAATTTATTTAAGCAGTCAGAATCCGAATGATAAAATTCTTCCTTCAAGATCGAAACTGGAATACAAAAAAAGAGGAAAGCTTTCCGTTTAAAGGAAGCTTCCCTCTTTTATTTTATGGAATTTCTAACAATTAATTACAAGATAGCTTTAACAGTTTCGAGCATACCCTTAGACTGGATGCTATCCAAATCAGCCTTCACTGCAGCAGTCAAACCAGGAATATTATTCAAGTTTTCACCCCAAATGAATTCAGCCGCCAAAACACCTTCAGCAATCTTCTGAGTATCACCTGTAGCCCACAGCTGCTTCAACAGATCCATGATTTCCTGTGCATCATTCGGAACGATTTCTGCACCGTCTTCACGAACACCACCCTTATAGTAAGTGATGATAGCAGCCAGACCTAATACCAAGCCCTTAGGAAGTTCACCCTTACGTTCCAAATAAGTCTTCAAACCTGGAAGGTCACGAGTCTGATATTTCGGGAATGAGTTCAACATGATAGAAGTAACTTGGTGGTCAACGAACGGATTGTTGAAACGTTCCAAAACATCGTGAGCGAATTTTTCCAATTCCGGTTTCGGCAAGTTCAAAGTTTCCATCAATTCATCGAACATAACCTTGTTGATGTATTTACCTACAACTGGATGCTGGCAAGCGTCACGAACGATATTGATACCAGACAAGTATGCAACCGGTGACAATACAGTGTGAGGGCCGTTCAACAAAGTAACCTTTCTTTCATGGTAAGGAGCTTCAGATGGCACGAACAATACGTTCAAACCGGCCTTGTCGGCAGGGAATTCCTTAGCGATTTCCTGAGGAGCTTCGATAACCCACAAGTGGAAGATTTCAGCCTGAACAACCAAGTTATCATCGTACTGCAATTTTTCCTTGATAGCAGCAATATCCTTACGCGGGAATCCCGGAACGATACGGTCTACCAATGTAGCATAAACGCCACAAGCTTTTTCGAACCAAGTCTTGAACTCATCGCCCAGATTCCACAATTCAATATACTGATAGATAGTTTCTTTCAATTTATGACCATTCAGGAAGATCAATTCGCATGGGAAAATAATCAGACCTTTTGACATATCACCATTGAAAGTTTTGAAACGATGGTAAAGCAACTGAGTCAGCTTACCAGGATAAGAAGAAGCAGGAGCATCGTCCAACTTGCAAGAAGGATCGAAAGCAATACCGGCTTCAGTTGTGTTTGAGATTACAAAACGCATTTCCGGCTGTTCTGCCAATTTCATAAATTCAGCGTTCTGAGAATATGGATTCAAAGCACGGCTAATAACATCAATCTTTGTCAAGCTGTTGACAGCCTGTCCTTTGTCAAGACCCTGCAAGTTTACATGATAAAGGCAGTCCTGAGCATTCAGCATATCTACCATACCTTTTTCGATTGGCTGTACTACAACAACGCTGCTATTGAAGTCAGCTTTTTCATTCATGTTGAAAATAATCCAATCTACAAACGCGCGAAGGAAGTTACCTTCACCAAACTGAATAATTCTTTCCGGACGAACTGCCTTAGTTGCAGTTTCTTTGTTTAATGCTTTCATATTTATGGTATTTAATAAAGTTATGTTTATGGTTAGTTTCCTTTACAACTTTATTTCTACTATTAATAAGGTATGAAGATTTGCCAACCTCCTTCTTTATAGTAAAAAATATTTATATATTCAGCAAAATAAGTCTTTTAGCTCCCAAATATTTTATCTAAAGGACGTTGCAAATATACGAAATATTTTGTTATTCCAAATAAATTTTTTACTTTCGTGTTCGATAACGAGAAATAAAAGAGAATATATGTTGTTCAGCATAAAAACAACATCTTCTCACCTCCTATTTAAGAAAATATCTAACAAAAAGAGATAAACTTAAAAATACAATTTGTTATGAAAAAATTTATGGATGAAAATTTCCTGTTGAAAACTGAAACAGCACAGGAATTGTACCACAATCATGCAGCCAAAATGCCTATCATCGACTATCACTGTCACTTAATTCCTAAAATGGTTGCCGATGACTATCAGTTCAAGTCAATTACTGAAATTTGGCTGGGAGGTGACCACTACAAATGGCGTGCAATGCGTAGTAATGGGGTTGACGAACGTTATTGTACAGGTAAAGACACTACAGATTGGGAAAAATTCGAAAAATGGGCGGAAACTGTTCCTTACACATTCCGTAACCCGTTGTACCACTGGACCCACTTGGAATTGAAGACTGCTTTCGGTATTGACAAGATTTTGAATCCTTCTACTGCCCGTGAAATCTTCGAAGAATGTAACGCTAAATTGGCTACTCCGGAATATTCTGCACGTAACCTGATGCGTCGTTATCACGTAGAAACCGTATGTACTACTGATGACCCTGTAGATTCTTTGGAATATCATATCGCAACCCGTGAGAGCGGTTTCGAAATCAAGATGTTGCCTACCTGGCGTCCTGACAAGGCTATGGCAGTTGAAGTTCCGGCCAATTTCCGCGCTTATATGGAAAAATTGTCAGAAGTAAGTGGCGTAACAATTTCTTCTTTTGATGATATGGTTGCAGCATTGCGCAAACGTCACGAATTCTTTGCTGAACAGGGCTGTAAATTATCCGACCACGGTATCGAAGAATTCTACGCAGAAGACTATACTGATGCTGAAATCCGTGCTATCTTCAATAAAGTATACGGCGGCACAGAACTGACCAAGGAAGAAATCCTGAAATTCAAGTCAGCTATGTTGGTAGTATTCGGCGAAATGGACTGGGAAACAGGTTGGACCCAACAGTTCCACTATGGAGCAATCCGCGACAACAACAGCAAGATGTTCAAATTGTTAGGTCCTGACACCGGTTTCGACTCTATCGGTGAATTCACTACCGCTAAAGCTATGTCTAAATACTTGGATCGCCTGAACTCTGAAGGTAAGCTGACCAAGACTATCCTGTACAACTTGAATCCATGCGCAAACGAAGTAATCGCTACCATGTTGGGTAACTTCCAGGATGGTTCTATTCCAGGTAAGATCCAGTTCGGTTCAGGATGGTGGTTCCTGGATCAGAAAGACGGTATGGAAAAACAGATGAACGCATTGTCATTGCTCGGTCTGTTGAGCCGCTTCGTAGGCATGTTGACCGACTCCCGTTCATTCTTGTCATACCCACGTCATGAATACTTCCGCCGTACATTGTGTAATTTGCTGGGTACTGACGTTGAAAACGGAGAAATCCCTGTAAGCGAAATGGCACGTGTACAGCAGATGGTTGAAGATATCTGCTACAACAACGCAAAGAACTTCTTCCAGTTCTAATCAGATATTCATTACCGAATCATTATATGGAGGGAACTTGCCTATTGGTCGGTTCCCTCCTTTTTTGTATCTTTGCGCTCCAAAAGATACCGACATGAAGATTAAATTTTTGAGTCTGGGAAGCGGGAGTAGCGGCAACTGCTATTACCTTGGAACAGACAACTACGCTATACTGATAGATGCCGGAATCGGAATCCGAAGCATCAAGAAAACATTCAAGGATTTTGCATTGAATCTGGATAAAGTACGTGCAGTTTTTGTCACGCATGATCATGCCGACCATATCAAGGCTGTAGGGCATCTTGCAGGAAAACATAATATTCCTATCTATGCAACCCCGGAAGTTCACAAAGGAATAAATAAAAGTTATTGCATGACAGAAAAGCTTGATGGACAACACACCCGGTACATCCATAAAGAAGAGACCATACAGATAGAAGATTTCAGTATCACCTGCTTTGAAGTACCACACGACGGAACAGACAATGTAGGGTATAGCGTTGACATTGACGGAAAAAACTTCACATTCCTGACCGACATCGGACACATTACAGAAACAGCCGCCCGATACATAGCAAAAGCGAACTATCTGATTCTGGAAGCCAACTATGATGAAGCCATGCTACAGATGGGGCCATATCCCCAACACTTGAAAGCCCGTATCGCAGGACCGAACGGACATATGTGTACACGTGATATGGCCGAACACTTGGCTGATCATTTTCCACCGGCATTGAAGCATCTGTGGCTTTGCCATTTAAGCAAGGATAACAATCATCCGGAGTTAGCTTTGAAAACAGTGGAAATGATACTTCGGGACCGAAATATATTGCCTGGAAAAGACGTTGAAATAACAGCTCTCAAACGAACTATCCCAACCGGCATATATGAGTTTGACTAAGTTTTATAACAGATACAATTCCTTCCAAGCTTACTTTTCATTCAAAAAAGTAAGCTTTATTATTTTTATTTCAAATCACTACGGATACGGCTTAGACTTACAGGTGTTACCCCCAAATAGGAAGCCAGACATTCCAAAGGAATGCGTTGTAACAAATCGGGATTTTCTTTCAGCAATGTCTTATAACGTTCTGTCGCTGTAGTAAAAAGCATAGGGATGAGCCTCTCTTCTGTATTGAGGAACTCAGTTTCTGCCAATTTCCTACCCCAATTGGCAATATTGATATCTTCATCAAATAACTTATAGATATCATTCCGTCGGAATTTATATAAAGTGGAATCTTCCATAAGTTCCAGATTCTCATATCCACATTTATCCTCGACATAACTTTTGAGGGAAACCAATGTATCCCCCTCCTTACCTATCCAAAAAGTCACTTCCCGTCCATCCTGCAAGATATAAGCCCGAGCAATACCCTGCTTCAAAAAGAATACGGAAGTTTCTTTTTTCCCGGACTCAAACACACAATACCCTTTCGGATAATGCACCTCCAAAGCACATGCAGCAAGCTTCTTCATAGAATCTTCCGGCATACGATATATGCGACTTATTATTTCATTCAATTCCATAATACAAACTTTAACTCAAACCTTTTCAAACATTAAAACAGCACGAAGATACAAATTTAGACAATACAAGCATTAACTTCTTATCAAATGTAAAGCGCAACGAAGCAACAAAGAAGTAATTTTGCGCCGTTCAATTAAAGTATAAACAATTAGGAGTTGGATTATCCTGATCATTGCCGGATTTTGTGAGGCCGGTTTCGCATTCTGTCTAGGTAAAATGAAAGGTCTGGTTGGTACAGAGTATTATTTATGGGGGGCCGGATTTCTGGTGTTCCTTGTCCTAAGTATGCTGTTATTGGCTAAAGCCGTACATACTTTGCCCATCGGCACGGCATACCCTGTATGGACCGGTATCGGAGCCGTAGGAACTGTTTTGTTGGGCATATTCTTTTTCCATGAGCCCGCTACATTTGCTCGTCTGTTCTTCATTACTACTCTGATTATTTCCATAATCGGACTAAAAATGGTATAATTGCACAAGCACTAAATTATTAAGATATGTTCCGAGAAATGCGAAGAAAGAAGCAGTTGCTTTCAGAAGCCGAAAGCATAGCCATCCTTAAGAAGTTGACATCGGGAGTATTGGCCGTAACAGGTGATGATGATTATCCGTACGCTGTACCCCTGAGTTACGTTTATCATGACCATAAGCTATATTTCCATAGTGCGGTCAATGGTCATAAAATCGATGCATTGAAACGGAATCCGAAAGCCTCATTCTGTGTCATTGATAAAGACCAGATCATGCCCGATGAATTTACGACTTATTTCCGAAGCGTCATTGTTTTCGGTAAAGCCCGTATGCTGACAGACGAACGGGAAATGAGAGAAGCGCTCGAATGGTTATCGGACAAGTATTCTCCACATGCCCTCGGCCGTCAGGAAGAAATCGACAAGAACATCAGACATGTATGCCTTATTGAATTGGATATCGAACATATCTCCGGTAAGGAAGCTATTGAACTTGTCAAAATCAGGCAACAGAAATAAACGTCTCGTTTTGATATTCATAAAAACCCGCACCCTTTTCCACTATCTCCTATCACAAACCGGAAAAGGGTGCTTTCTTTTTCCTCATTCACATCACATTATAGAAAAACCATATCTTTTACGTAACTTTGCCCCACAAAGAGAATGATATTACATGAATAAGAAAAAACAATTTTCGAAAGTATTTCTGATAGCAGGAAGCGAACCTCTAGGAAGTGCCGGCATCCAAGCTGATATCAAAGCTGTCGCAGCTTGTGGAGGTTATGCAGCCGGTGCCATAACCTGTATTGTGGATGAAGATACACACCATGTCAAGGAAATACAGACAATTCCAATTGCTTTAATAGTAGGTCAGGCGACTTCGTTTCTGGAAGATGTAGGAGCAAACTGCATCAAGACCGGGATGCTTTATTCTACCGAACTGATAGAAGGTGTAGAAGGCTTACTGAAGAAATACAACAATGTACCTCACGTAATTGACCCGGTAATGGTCAGTTCGGGCGGCGACCAATTATTGAAAGATGAAGCAATCGATGCATATATGACCAAATTATTTCCATTAGCCGATATCATTACCCCCAACAGCCGGGAAGCGGAATTACTGCTTGGAAAAAAGATAGCTTTAACCAACGTCCATACTGAGATAAAGAAACTGGCACGTTGGGGCAACTCCGTCATTGTAAAATCAATCGAAGAGAACGGACGATTGCATGATTGTTATTACAACCCCAAGACAAACAGATTCCGCATGTTCAGTAAGAAAAAGATTGAGACAAAGAATGTAAACGGTACAGGTGATTCATTTGCCTCTTCCATTGCTACGTACCTCGCCCGTGGATATAAGGAAGAAGATGCAGTATGCAAGGCTGAACAGTTTATTACAAAAGCCATATCCAAAGGATCGCGTTATCGTTTCGGCTCCGGATTCGGCCCGGTATACCCGTTCCATCGCTCCGAAAAACTTTTTCTATGGGAAGATTTCTGCTATAAGTTAAAGCGAATATTCCAACGATAATCACATATTTTATGGAATAAGGAAAGCGTCCAATCCTAAAAACAGGCTTGAACGCTTTCCTTTATAATATCAATATCAAAACTTATTTCATCACAATGATAGACGGGTATTGCAATTGAGCAAATCCTCCGTCATAAGTAAAGGAACCACCCAGAACTTTGCCATCCTCAGTTGCGGCATAACAGGAAGTCATCATGCCATCAGATTTTACTTCCTCTGCCAGCTGGGTCATAAAATTACAATCCAAATCTGCTACAGTTTCCCAGAAACTTGTTTCTTCTCCATTTTCCCAGACATAACCGAAGGCACCACCTATACTTACAGCATAAACCTTGCCATTATTGGTGACAACTGTACCGCCATTCTCGAACTCGTCTAACGAACCGGTTTCGACATCGTATCTGAATCCGGTCAATGACGTGCCATCTTCCGACCAATAACCTGTTACATATTTACCGTTCGGACTTACACAATAACACAAGCCTTCATAAAGATATCCCTCGGAATCATCAATGCCTTCTTCATACAAACGGATCTGTTTACCATCAACCCATACAGTTGGGAAACGATAACCTATTGCCCAATCTGTCATACCTGCAAAAACCCTACCATCATCCGACATTCCATTCAGCATACATCCTATCTAGCTGTTATCTTTATCTGGAAGATCAATATTTGCAAAATTAATTTTTCCATTCCGCCAATAGCAAGGCATACAACGCTGGCCACCATCTTTCAACTCAACATTTACCTGACCACCAATCAACCCGTCGTTAGTGATTGCTACTGCAAATGACGGATTTGATACAGAAGGTACTGCCCCCGGAAGTTCCTCCCATGTTCCGCCATTCTTATAATCCATCATAGCAGGAACCTCAGCACCATCTTCATTATAAACAGAGCCTACCACTACACCTTCATCATTTACATCATAGGCCAAGCATCCGCCATAACTACCTTGACTAAGTATGGTATATTTCCCGGTAGAGCGTTCCCAAATAAACGATGATGGATTGTCGGACTGATCATCATAACCAACTGCTTAGTTGCCGGATGGTGAAAATGAACGGACGTAAGAATTATATAAAGGAGTGGTTTCACTTACAGCATAAGGATCCATCGGATAGACATCATAAGCTGTTGCAACGAAATTTTCTTCTCCCTTATTTTCTACCCCATTGTCGGAATCATCATCCGAACATGCTGTCAGCAATGCCGGAGCTAACAGCGCCATAAATAACATTTTTTTCATTTGATTTCCATTCTTTTGGTTTAACGCAGGCAAATGTAACATTAATTTCGAAAATTAATGCAGAAGAATGAAAAAAATCCGCAAATTTATCCAGTTGTATCAGACAAAAAGACAATGATTCAATAAAATGAAAGTCAAATTGATATCCACCATCACTAAATCGTCCACAAACTCCAACTATTTTCTTGTTTCCCGATTTGCATATATACAAATAAATCCATAATATTGGGAACGAAAATTATTAACCGTAAAATCAATAAATATTATGAGTCTAGAAAAAACACTGGTTATTTTAAAACCATCGGCAGTTCAGAGAGGGTTGGCTGGAGAAATCACTCATCGTTTCGAACGTAAAGGCCTGCGTTTGGCTGGTATAAAAATGATGCAACTCACTGATGATCTTTTAAACGAACACTATGCGCACCTTAAAGACCGTCCTTTTTTCCAAAGAGTCAAAGATTCGATGATGGCATGTCCTGTCATTGTTTGTTGTTATGAAGGAGTGGATGCCGTTCAAATTGTCCGTTCAATGACAGGAGCAACCAATGGTCGTGTAGCTGTTCCCGGAACTATCCGTGGGGATTTTGCAGTAAGTTCACAAGAAAATATCATTCACACCTCTGATTCACCCAAAACAGCTCTTGATGAAATTGCAAGATTTTTCAAACCGGAAGAAATTTTCGACTATAAACTAGCGACTCTTCCATTTACCTATTACACAGAGGAATACCAAATTGTATAACCATTTCAAAACATATTCCAAATAAAAAATGCAGGCCAAAGGTAAATTTTGCCTGCATTTTATTTGGTAATCTCAAATAAAGGTTATACATTTGCACCCGCAAACGAAAAGAGACGCACTCTTAGCTCAGTTGGTAGAGCAACTGACTCTTAATCAGTGGGTCCAGGGTTCGAATCCCTGAGGGTGTACTTTTCATATGCAAACGGGAAATTTGACAATTTATAGTGGATGCACTCTTAGCTCAGTTGGTAGAGCAACTGACTCTTAATCAGTGGGTCCAGGGTTCGAATCCCTGAGGGTGTACCAGGCTGTGAAGCTAAATTGTGAGAAGGTTTTGAAATCAATGGTTTCAAAACCTTTTTTTCTTATCTTTGCCTACATAAAAAACATATATTCATTATGAAAAAAAGAGTTTTAACATATTCTTTATTGGCTTTGGGATTCATTACATCCTGCCAACAGAAAAAGGAAGAAAATCTCACTCCATTACAAAAAGTAGTTATTGAAGATGTCAAACAGAACACACCGGCAGGATGGAGTATCGAAACTCTTGCCTATTCAAAGCCAGACAGCGCATTTACCGATGCAACCGACACATTGAGTCCTATACATACCTACCTCGGCCAACAAATAGACTGCATGTATGTTCAGTCTTCGGACAAAGGTGACACCTTATACATTAACACCTATGTAATCAATGATTCCAATGAAATCATTAAGAAATTCGTGACTTCAAACCCTATAATAAAGGACGGGAAAGATTGGGACCAACAAAAAGAAAAACTTAGAGCCGTATTCCAAGGGCTAGACAATTAAACAAACTTTAAAAGTTATACCTATAAAAATCCGGAAGAAAGCGATGCAATCTTCCGGACATGGCTACAATCAATATACTTATCTCGTTCGTTATAAGAAAATGTAACCACTCAAAAAGCTAATAGCCTTTTTGTATCTATAACAGACGGGTAAGTTCTTTTGTTCGGATAAGAACCAAAATATCTGCAGGTTTAATCAATAAGCAATTCTTTAAGTTCGATTTCCAACCGTTGCACAACCTCTTTCATCGGAATTCTCTTTCCTATTTCTTTTTCAAGTGAAGTCACCCCTTTGTCCATAAAGCCACAAGGATGGATATAATCAAAGTAACTCAAATCAGTATTTACATTAAAAGCCAAACCATGCATAGTTATAAAATGAGTACTCCTTACCCCAATGGCACAAATCTTTCGTTCGCTAGGCATTCCAGCCTCCAACCAAACTCCAGTAGCGCCGGCAACCCTTCCGGCAATTACTCCATATGAATCACAGACTCTTATCACCGCCTCTTCCAAAGTATATACATACTCCTTCAATCCCAAGTGAAAATCTTCCAGATTCAGTATCGGATAGCATACTAGTTGTCCTGGCCCATGATATGTAATATCCCCTCCTCTATCTATATGAAACAATTCAGCCCCCAACTGTTTTAGACGAACTTCGTCAACCAACATATTAGACATCTTACCATGTCGTCCCAAGGTATAGACATGCGGATGTTCGCAAAAGATTAGACAGTTCCGGCAAGTATCGCCCGAAGCTCTTGTAGCAACCATCCGATTGAAATACTCAACCTGTCTCCCCCACGCTTCTTTATATGGCATTACTCCCCAATGTTCTGTTTTCAAATGTTTCATATAATTTCATGATTAAGAATCCATTGTCAAGACAAAGATATGTAAAATATAAAACCATTGAATAACCGAATCAATGAAAGTGCAATTATCATTCTTGTAAAATGACAGAAAGCAGTTTTTTTTTATTCGGAATTCAAGAACTTATGTTATATTTACAAAGAATTTTATCGACATCCTAAATAGTTCGTCAATATGAAGATTAGAAGTATTTTGTTTCCATCGATAGTGGTCGGATTCGTTGCCGGCAACATCATTTCCGGTTGTTCTCAAAAAGGACAAGATTTTCCGACAGTAACATCATTGGAAAAAGACACAATAGTGTATTTGGAAGCCGGTCAGACCGAACCAAGCTGTAAGGTGAAAATAAATTACGAATATCTTCAGCCGGTATCACCAACAGATAGTATTACCCCTTTAATCAATTCACATATTCAAGATATGGTTTTCGGCAATCAATATGCGAATTTATCTCCGCAAACGTTCGTACAAAAACTATGCAATGACTTTTTAGCGACATATAATACAGACATCAAATCATTATTTGAAGCCGACAAGAAAACAGGACTTAAAGGTAATGATATACCGACATGGTATAATTATGAGTTCGAAGTCAAGAGTAAAATAGAATCAGGTCTTGACAGCATTTGGACTTGTGACATGACCATTTTTCAATATACCGGAGGAGCTCATCCAAGTACCTTACTTCGTACCGTTAACATTGATGGAATTACAGGCAAGCCGGTTACCGCTGAAGATGTATTTTTGGCGGGGAAAGATTGGGAAATCATTCAACTTATTATGAAAGAGCTTATAAAAGAGACTAATATCAGAATGGAAACTGACACCATTACCTGTTTGGATGGATTGCATGAAGCCGGGATTCTCTTAGACACAGAACTTTATATACCAGAGAATTTCCTTTTGAAGAAAGATGGTATAACATTTATCTATAACCAATATGATATAGCTCCATACGTTGTAGGCAATTTCCGTCTGACAGTTCCTTATAATGACATTGAGCCTTATTTGAAAATAAAAAAAACATCTTGAAACATGGATATTATATTGAAATATTTTCCCGATCTGACCGATATACAAAAAGAGCAGTTTGCTGCACTCTATGACTTATATATCGACTGGAATAGTAAAATTAATGTGATTTCCCGTAAAGATATCACTAACCTATACGAACACCATGTACTCCATTCGCTAGGCATCGCTAAGATAATACGCTTTCAACCTGAAACAAAAATAATGGATCTTGGTACAGGCGGTGGATTTCCCGGAATACCATTGGCAATATTGTTTCCAGAGGTCAAATTCCATTTGGTAGACAGTATCGGGAAAAAAGTAAAGGTAGCAACCGAAATATCCCAGGCTATCGGATTGAAAAATGTAACGACCAGACATTGTCGGGCTGAAGAAGAAAAACAATTGTTCGACTTTGTTGTCAGCCGTGCAGTCATGCCTCTAACAGATCTGTTGAAGATTATCCGCAAGAATATCAGTATGGAACAGCATAACGCATTACCCAATGGACTTATCTGCCTGAAAGGTGGAGAACTGAAACGTGAAGTGATGCCGGTTAAACATCAGACAATCATTACCGATTTGAAAGACTATTTTACTGAAGATTTCTTCGAAACCAAGAAGGTAGTCTATGTATCGGTAAACCGATAATAACACCCTAACCCAACATTATCATGAACATTAAAAGATTTGAATTCAATATGTTCCCCGTCAACTGTTATGTTCTTGACGATAACGGGGAAGCTGTAGTGGTTGATGCAGGATGCTATTTCCCTGAAGAGCAACACCAGCTAAAAAAATACATCAGCGATAATAATCTGACAGTCAAATATCTGTTGGATACTCATCTTCATCTTGACCATGTATTCGGCAATCCATTTATGCTTCGTGAGTTTGGTATTCGAGCATACGCTTCCGAAAAGGACGAATTCTGGCTACCACGTATGGCAGAAATGGCGAAAATGTTTGGGATAACTCTCAATGAAGAACCTGTCGCATTGGGAGGATTTATCAATGATGGAGATGAGTTCAAATTCGGAAATGCCAAACTTAAAGCCATCGCTATTCCAGGACATTCTCCTGGAGGAATGGTGTTTTATAATGATGAAAAGAAATGTCTTTTCTGTGGAGATTCCTTGTTCCAAGGAAGTATCGGACGTACAGATTTACCGGGAGGAAACTTCGATGATCTTCGTGAAAGTATCCGTACCCGTCTTTTTGTCCTGTCTGATGAAACTATTGTTTACCCCGGACATGGACCGGCTACAACCATCGGACGAGAAAAATTAAATAACCCTTATTTCAGATAAAAACCTTCGACTCTCTCCATCGTGCATGAATACCGTGGAAAGAGTTTGTTACCTTTAATATCTTGCAATCATGAAAACAGATCTATTTGCCAATCGCCACATCGGCATTACGGAAGAAGATATTCCAACAATGCTGGAAAGAATAGGTGTGAAAAGTATGGATGAGCTTATCAAGAAAACTATTCCGGAGAAAATTCGCCTGAAAGCTCCTTTGGCACTAGCTCCGGCCATGAACGAAAGGGAATTTGCAAACCACATTGCAGATCTGGCCGCTAAAAACCAACAATACAGATCATTTATAGGAACTGGATGGTATGATACCATTACTCCTGCAGTAATCCAACGTAATGTTTTCGAAAATCCGGTATGGTATACTTCATATACACCATATCAGACTGAAATTTCGCAAGGACGTCTGGAAGCTTTGATTAATTTTCAGACAGTAATTTGCGATCTTACAGCCATGCCATTGGCCAATTGTTCGTTACTGGACGAGGCTACAGCTGCAGCCGAAGCCGCTACAATGATGCACAACCTCCGCAGCCGGACACAACAGAAAGCCGGAGCAAATACATTGTTTGTCGACGAAGAAATTTTTCCACAAAATCTGGCAGTTCTAAAAACTCGTGGCATACCACAAGGCATCAACATTAAAGTGGGGAGCTATAAAGATTTTGAATTTACTCCTGAGATATTCGGATGCATTATCCAATACCCTAATAACAGTGGAAATGTAGAAGATTATCGGGAGTTCACTGCACGTGTACATGAAGCAGGATGTAAGGTTGCTGTAGATGCCGATATTCTAAGTCTTGCCTTACTCGTCCCTCCAGGTGAATGGGATGCAGACATTGTTTTCGGAAGTACACAACGATTGGGTATACCGATGTTTTATGGTGGTCCATCAGCTGCTTATTTTGCGACTCGGGATGAGTTCAAGCGCAATATGCCGGGACGTATTATCGGATTGTCGAAAGATAAGTATGGGCATTCTTGTTATCGTATGGCACTTCAAACCCGTGAACAGCATATCAAACGCGAGAAAGCTACATCCAATATCTGTACAGCACAGGCCTTATTGGCAACTATGGCAGGTTTTTATGCAGTATATCATGGACCAGAAGGTATCAAGGATATTGCCAAACGCATACATAGCATAGCCAACTGGCTGAACAAACAACTTACGAAATTAGGTTATATACAAAAGAACGAACTTTATTTCGACACACTCCGATTCAGCCTTCCAGAAAATGTAGACGCCCCCAAAATACGTACCATTGCAATAAGCAAGCAAGTAAACCTTCGCTATTTTGACAATGGTGAAGTAGGTTTCAGCATTGATGAAGCAACAACAGTCAAGGATGCCAACCTGCTTCTTCAGGTTTTCGCAATTGCGGCCGAAATTCCTGTAACAGAAGGGGACGACATTCCTGAAACTTCTACAATAAACAGAGAACTCCGCAGACGCTCTTCCTTCTTAACTCATGAAGTCTTCAACAGATATCATACCGAAACGGAAATGATGCGATACATCAAACGATTGGACAGAAAAGATATTTCGTTGGCACATTCCATGATTTCATTAGGATCCTGCACAATGAAACTCAACGCAACCTCTGAAATGCTTCCATTAAGCAATGCGGCATGGATGAATATCCATCCATTGGTTCCAATAGAACAAGCCGAAGGCTACCAACAACTTATACAAAATCTAGGAGAGCAATTGAAGATTATTACCGGATTCGACGGAATAACTTTCCAGCCCAATTCAGGAGCTGCAGGCGAATATACAGGGTTACACATCATTCGTAGTTATCTGGAAAGTATCGGCCAAGGCCATCGTAAGCTCGTACTTATTCCCGCTTCTGCACATGGAACCAATCCGGCATCTGCCGTTCAGGCTGGATACGAACCACTTACATGTGCTTGCAACGAACAAGGTGATGTTGATTTGGATGACTTACGTGCCAAAGCCGAAGCCAACAAAGACAACTTGGCAGCACTTATGATTACCTATCCGTCTACACATGGAATATTCGAATCGGACATTGTAGAAATTTGTAAGATTATCCACCAATGTGGAGCGCAAGTATATATGGATGGTGCTAACATGAATGCACAAGTAGGCCTCACAAACCCGGCAACCATCGGAGCCGACCTGTGTCATCTAAACCTTCACAAAACATTTGCAAGTCCACATGGCGGTGGTGGCCCAGGTGTGGGTCCTGTCTGCGTAAAGGAACACCTGATGCCATTCCTACCTGGTCATCCGATTTTTGGTGATGACACTAATGAAGTTGCTGCCGCTCCATACGGTAGTGCAGGAATTCTACCTATCACATACGGATATATCTGCATGATGGGAGAAGAAGGTTTACGTCGGGCAACCATGACAGCCATTCTCAATGCCAACTATCTTGCAGCTTGTCTGAAAGATACATACGGTACTGTATACAAAGGAGAAAACGGATTTGTAGGTCATGAGATGATATTGGAATGTCGCAAGATTCATGAAGAAAGCGGAATCAGCGAGAACGATATAGCCAAACGGTTGATGGACTATGGCTACCATGCACCAACCCTATCCTTCCCCGTACATGGGACGTTGATGGTAGAACCTACGGAAAGTGAAAGCAAATACGAACTCGACAACTTTGTGGATACAATGCTCAATATCTATAAAGAAATAGAAGAAGTGAAGAATGGAGATGCCGACAAGGATGATAATGTACTGATCAACGCTCCTCATCCTGAATATGAAGTAGTAGATCAGAACTGGAATCACAGTTATTCACGTGAAAAAGCTTGCTATCCGATGGAAAGTGTACGAGAAAATAAATTCTGGATCAATGTCGCCCGTGTTGACAATACATTGGGAGACCGTAAGCTCCTTCCTACCCGATACGGAAGTTTTGATGAATAATCTATCGGTATAGAAACAAGAAATCCCTTACACTAATCTGAAAATCAGATTGAGTAAGGGATTTTCTTTACTATGGGATATTTCGAGCAAAGTAGGCTCATGATTAATAATAAAACAGTCCACATCAAGGCTTCCAGATATGGACTGTTTAAATTATGACTATATCAGTCTATGTCATAACCTATCACACAATTATCATTGATAAGCAGATAATAATACCCGTTTCCGGTGTTTCGGTATTCCTTCATAAAGCCTGCTGCCATGTCACCGTCCTCACGAGGTTCGCACCAAAGTGTGCCGTCATATCCGCAAAAGTCAAACCTGTAGCTTGAATACTTCTCCTTCTTTTTGAAGGCTTCCCTGAAACACTCCATCACCATGTAGCCGCAATACTTCTCGATGGTGCTCAATCTGATACATTTCCCGTCAATACCTGTTCCTGTGGTTATATGGTTCTCGTAAAGGGATTTTGTCAAATCAGCATCTGCAATCCTGCGCAACCAATCATTTGTATGTGTGGCAAGCCTGGCAAGTTTCTGATATTTGAGAATCATCTTCTTTTCAGCCTCTTCTTCATTTTCAATGGTCGGATAATAGACTTTCTCAATGCTTGACCAGGCATTAAAAACATAACCTCGTTTGCGTTTACCTTTTGCAATAATGCCAATCACTCCCTCTCCGTTACTGCGGTTAATGAACAACTTTCTACGTTCTCCACTAATTCTGACATACAATGATGTGGGGTTCTTTTCGTTGCGAAGATACTCTTCTGCCGGATGAATCTTTTGTACTTCCATATCTATAAGTATTAAAATTAATTCATTTCCCTTTTGTGAAATCGTGACAATTTCAAAGGGCTTCAAATTTTCACGCTCCCGATACTGTGAGACATGGAAGATAAGACAAGTAAATGGCTGCAGATTTGTATGGAATACCCAAATCTCTGATTTGCGGAAGGTTGCCAGACTAATCTGAAGTACATTAGAAAATCGGTACTTGGCGTTCGGACATTCACAGTAATTTTGCGGTGAAAATCTGACAAGCCGTGAATTGTCAGCATACAAAAAGCTTATAAAATATGCTTTTAGCAATTACAAAAAGGCGAATTTTAATTTAACTACAAAGGGATTATTCCACTTGTCTATCAATGATTTAGAGAATTATCTTTCATTCATCCAATGTCCACATGTATTCATGTCCACACGTTTACATGTATACACCTATACAAGTGGACTTATATACATGTTTACATATAGCTAGGGTGTCCAGTTTAACGTTCCCAATTTAGCCTACATTTTTAAGCTGTTTGGTACGTTCTGTAACCCAGTTTATG
>CALUKX010000046.1 GCA_944321335.1 uncultured Phocaeicola sp.
TAAACTGGGTTACAGAACGTACCAAACAGCTTAAAAATGTAGGCTAAATTGGGAACGTTAAACTGGACACCCTATTTTATAAGTTAATACTCTTGTTTGATTTCTACATTGGCAAAGTTATAGGGTTTGGAATTATCCACCAATATCTTTTGAATTTTTGGAAAATGTTTCTATATTCGCATGTTATAAAAGAATAAATATAATGTATTAACTCAATAAAATCTGTCTAGGCAGAATATTATTCTTTTACGGCTATGGAAAAATTGGATAAAGTGGATCTGCAGATATTGCGAACGCTGCAGGAAAACGCCCGACTTACAACAAAGGAGCTTGCGGCAAAGGTCAGTTTGTCGTCGACTCCGGTATTCGAACGTCTCAAGAGATTGGAAAGCAACGGCTACATCAAGAAGTATATCGCCGTGCTCGATGCGGAAAAGCTCAACCAAGGTTTTGTGGTGTTCTGCAACGTCAGGCTGCGTCATCTGAACCGTGAGATAGCGACCGAATTTACCCGTATCATCCAGGAAATTCCCGAAGTGACCGAATGCTACAATATTTCCGGTAGTTACGATTATCTTCTGAAGATACATGCTCCCAATATGAAATATTATCAGGAATTCATTCTGAATGTATTAGGCTCGATCGAGAGTCTGGGATCGTTGGAAAGTGTCTTTGTTATGGACGAAATCAAGCAGAATTACGGCATCCATATCTGATGGGATTCAATCCAAGGTATAGGTATGGATACTGTTTCCTGCTGCTGATGGCAGGTAATTGATGCCCCACCAGCATACCTGAAGGAATAAGAAAGCCAGCAGAAGGATATATAATGTAGATTTCTTCCGGTAAGGATTTCCGATTCGTGCATGGATATATATTAAATAGGTGAACCAGGTTACGGCGGCCCATGTTTCCTTTGGGTCCCATGACCAATAATGCCCCCAGGCTTCTTTCGCCCACAAAGCGCCAGTCAGCATTCCTAATGTCATGAATGCGGTGCCCACATAGACCAGATTGTCGCAAAGACTCATGTCGTTTGTCGTGATTCGGGTTTTCTTGAACCATAGCAGATGGGCTGACATGACGGCTGCCGCTCCCAACATGGCATAGGCAAACATATAGATGATGACATGCGGGGCAAACCAAGGACTTTGCAGGGCCGGCATCAATGTCGTGTTGTGTATCTCGGGTTTCAGCAGATTGATACAGATAAAGACTACCGATAGCAGCAGACTGAAGCTCAGTATCCATTTGTATTTCCAACGGATATAGGTGATGAGTCCTGCCAACGGAAGGAAGAAAGAATACCACAACCGGGTTTCTCCCATAGTGCGGAGTGGGGGACGCTGCAGGGAAATCCACATAAGTACGATGAAGCAACCGAACACCAATAATCCGGCAACGGTAGCCGATGAGGCAAGCATGGATTTCTGTTTCCAGGCAGCCCAAGCTCCGGCAGCCCAAAACAGGACAGCCACACCGGCGAAATATATCAGATTATCCCAGCTCATTGATTCTCCTCCTTATTCTTTCGCGGTATAACAAACGTGAAAATGGCCCCCAGTATCATCATTCCGATACCTGTATATACGGCAGGCAGCCACGGATCGGATACGAGTTCGAAGATACTGAAGTCGCTCCATTTCCCTTTGGTCTCATCGTAACCCGACTGATAAATGGTCCATCCTTCAATTTTTGCAGGTTTGTTGACTTCTATAGCTATTCCAGTCTTTTGTCCGTCTTGTGTATATATGATTACCTCCGAAACAAAACGCTTCGGTTCACGGTCGGGCATGATCAAGGTTTGCAGGGTGTCGAGATATAGATCCTGATAAGGGAAGAGGAAACTTCCACAGCTTACCCATCCTTGCCGCACTTGTTTCCCGTCGGCCGATGTTGCCTTTATGAAGGCAGCAAAGGTAGCTCCGGTTTCTTCGCTTTCAATATAATCGATTGTATCTCCTGATATTTTAGGAACAGCATTTTCAATTCTTTTCAATGACCGGATATCCCATCCCGACAAGTTCCCATGGGTGAAATCTTTCCCTAGTGTCAGATGTTCGGGATTTTCTTCGGGTAATGCTTTCCCCGTTTCATTATTGATAAGCTGAAGTTGAGGCGGATACTCATTGATTGTGAAATTTTTCAGTTCGATAGCCAAGGGAAGTTCCTTTAACCGGCCTTCCGCATCGATTCCACGCCATTGGGTATCGCCGACGTGTAAAAACATTGTCAGACGTTGCATGTCGGCACTACCGAGGACAGCGCATGTCAGTGCAATGAATAGTCCAAGATGATTGCATAGAAACGGAATCTTTCTCCACTTGAATGTACAGAGATGTTTGATAATAGCCCATCCCAGAATTGTAACGTTCCACCCATATATAAGGACAAAGGGCCAGAACGAGGTCATCTTGCTCAATCCCAGCAAGTCCGTCGAACCGGAATGTGCAGGAGCCTGTTTCACAAGTCCCATGACGAGTGTCATGATTACGACAGACGCCAGAGCCGGAACAACGGTTGTATAATGCAATGCCCGGCCGACCAGATGAAAACGTTTGCGGTATAGATATAAGATAAAAAGCAGAAGGATATATGTGAGCAGAATTATCAGATTGATGGGCCATGCCAGATTATTCCAGTCGACACTTCCTACCGTGAACTGGAGTACCAGACCGACAACGGTCAGTCCGATGCATATCAGAATCCCTTCGCTGAATTTTCCGTAATTTATCCGCATAATCCGTATATCTTCCGTAAAGATATAATTTATTCTTTTTCCAACGTCTTTTCCAGCTTGTCCAAATCGAAATCATCCTCCAACATCAAGGAATCTCCAAGGGCGATACTTAAAGAATCACTATCAGTATAATGTGGAAGATATGTGTTGCAATCCCATGAACGGTCGAGCTTTTCTTTTGCCGGAGGGAATTTGGCTACATAGTCTTTTGACAACTGCGGATCGGCCAATACTTTTTCCATGAAATACCCGAACACCGGAAGTGCGGTACGGCTTCCTTGTCCCAATTCCCCCGTGCGGAAATGGATGCTACGGTATTCGCCACCCACCCAGGCGCCACCTACAAGATTCGGACTAACGCCTACAAACCAGGCGTCCGAATGGTTGGATGAGGTTCCGGTCTTTCCTCCGAACTCCGTTCCCTTGTCGAATATCTTGAACCGCCATAGTGCCTGTGATGTACCTCCGGGGCAAGTCAGACCACCTCGCAACATCTGTTGCATGAGGTAGGCACTTGCATAAGGCAATGCCTTCGTCTCTTGCGGCTGGGCTTTGTATATCACTTTCCCATCCCTGTCTTCGATACGTGTCACCAGAATCGGATCGATGGCTACTCCGTCGTTCACCACCGTTCCATAAGCCGATACCAGTTCCAGCAATGAGACATCGGATGCTCCCAGACTCAGTGCCGGAATCTCATCCAAAGGAGTCTTTATTCCCATAGCCTTGGCAGTTTTCACTATGTTCGGAATACCTACCTCATGAGCTACATTGGCAGCGATTGTATTTACCGATTGGGCGAAGGCCATCTTCAGGGAAAAGGTATCAAGTGTGGCACCGCCGTTAGCGTTATGTGGCATCCAATATTTCTTCTGACCGTTTTCTTCCACTTCCCAAGGCACATTTTCGTCTACACGGAGGTCGCAAGGAGAAAGACCTTGATTCATGGCTTCGGCATAGACGAAAAGTTTGAAGGTGGAACCCGGCTGACGTTTCGACAAGACCTTGTCGTATTTCCACGATTTGAAATCAATATCGCCTACCCATGCCTTGACCTGCCCGCTGTGTGGGTCGATGGCAACAAAGCCACAGTGCATGAAGCTTACCATGTACCGGATGGAATCCATGGTGCTGAGAGTCGTATCTTTCTGTCCTAGATTATAATCGAACACCTTGCATCGGTGAGGCAGGTTCAGATAATAGTCGATGGAATCTTGTTGGTCACGATATTTCTCTTCCAAGTATTTATAAGCCGGAGTCTTGGCTGCCAGATCTTCGATAAAGTGAGGAAGCTCCTGACCGTTCCGGTCGCGCCACGGTGCCATATTCGCCCAATGGACATCGAACTTCTTTTGTACATCATGCATCTGCTTGTTGACCGCTTCTTCTGCATACTGTTGCATACGGCTGTCGATGGTGGTATAGATTTTCAATCCGTCGCCATACAGGTCGATATCGTTCTCCTTGCACCAGTCTTTCAACGACTGTGCCACGGCATTGCGGAAATACAAGGCATTGCCGCTGGTTTCTGTTTCCTGTTTGTAATGGAGGACAGTCGGTAATTGCCGGATGGAATCCAGCTGTTCCTTGTTCAGAAAATGATGTTCGTATAATTTCCCAAGGACCACGTTCCGTCGGGCAAGACTGTTCTTCGGATTGATGCGCGGATTATAATACGTCGTCGCTTTCAGCAGACCGATAAGGGTTGCAGCCTGTTCTACAGTTACTTTATCGGGAGTCGTATTGAAATAAGTATGGCACGCTGTCTTGATTCCATAAGCATTGCTTCCGAAATCCACCGTATTGAAGTACATGGTCAGAATTTCTTCCTTGCTGTACAGCATTTCAATCTTGACTGCCGTCACCCATTCCTTAGCTTTCATGATAAGCAGTTTCACACCCGGAATATGTCCCAACAATCCGGTTGAATATTGCGAACGAACCTTGAACAAGTTCTTGACCAGCTGTTGGGTGATGGTACTTGCTCCACGAGCGTCCCCCTGTGTAATAAAATCTTTGGCTGCGGCAAAAACACCTTCAAAATCGATACCGAAATGCTGATAGAAACGTTCATCCTCCGTATAGACCAATGTCTTGATAAGGATAGGGGATATCTCTTTGTACTCTACCGGTGTCCGGTTTTCCGAATAGTATTTGCCGATAAGCTTGCCGTCGGAACTGTATATTTCGGATGCGACATGCTGGATAGGATCCTTGATATTGAACATGCTGGGCGATTTTCCGAAGAGCCACAGAAAATTCAGGTCAATCATGATAAGGAGGACTATCAGGCCAATGATGCAACTGCCGATACCCATGCCGATACGGCCATACCAAGGAAGACGTTTGAAGGTCCGGAGATACCAGTCGTACGATTTCTTGCACCATCCCATCACCGTCGTAATGAGCTTCCATGCATACGAAATTATCAATGAGAATATTTTCTTCATACTTTGTTGTCAATGAAACGCTTGTTCCTGAAAACGTTGATTTTTCAAGCGGCAAAGATAGGTAAATTTTATCTTTGGTGGTTCGATGAATAAATGTATTTCGGTGGATATTTATTTTATTTAAATGTGAAATGTCGATATTCATTTCAGAGGTCTGTTATGCTTTACTGATTCAATGCTTTAGAGGTATAATTGTTTTATTTTGAAATAAACTTCCCGAAATTTATGTTGATTTGTTTGTTTCGATACAATTTTTATTACATTTGCGTCACGAAAAACAAAACAGATAGGCTATGTTGACCCTTTTACAGAACGCCAGTCGTTGGCTCGCTAATTATACATCATATTTCGTAATAGCGGTAGCGATATTCACATTCTTTGTTCCCGATACATTCAACTGGGTTTCCGGAGTTACGCAGACGGTAATTCTGGGTATCATCATGTTGACGATGGGACTTACCTTGACTACAAATGATTTCAAGATATTGGCCAAACGTCCGTGGGATATCTTTATCGGAGCTTGTGCTCAGTTCTTCATCATGCCGGCATTGGCTTATCTGTTGGTTCGGGTTTTCCATCTTGAACCGGCTTTGGCCATCGGTATCCTGTTGGTCGGTTGTTGTCCGGGAGGTGTCTCTAGCAATATCATGTCGTTCCTCTGTCACGGCGATGTAGCCTTTTCAGTCGGCATGACTTGTGCATCTACATTGCTCGCTCCGTTTATGACTCCGTTTCTGATGAAGATTGTGGCAGGTGAGATTGTTGTGATAGATGCTGTCGGTATGTTTCTGAATATTCTGATTGTAACCATCATCCCTGTCGCTATCGGTTGTTTCCTGAATTATTATTTCGGAAGCCGCAAGAGTTTCCCTACCATACAGTCGCTCATGCCCGGAGTGAGTGTAACCTGTCTGGCGCTGATTGTCGGCGGTGTTATCAGTACCGTTCATGATGAACTCGTATCACGTGGATTTGTCTTGTTTATCTGGACATTTGCGGTTGTGCTTTGCCACAATTCATTCGGTTATATGTTGGGATGGCTTGCCGGTAAGTTGGCCAAATTCAACGTTGCCAAGAAACGTACTATAAGCATTGAGGTCGGTATGCAGAATGCCGGACTGGCAACAAACCTGGCAGCTAACTTTTTTGCCGCACAACCGTTGGCCGTGCTGCCTTGCGCTATCTCGTGCGTATGGCATTCTATCTCAGGAACCATATTGGCAGGAATTTATCTGAAATGGGACCATATCCGGAAAGTGAAACGTTGTACACCTGTCATGGATATTGAACAGAAATGTCAGCATTGATTCCAAAGGAAATCTTATCTTTGCACAGGTAATTAAGATTGCATAAAATGAAGGTTTATTTGATACATCATACATCTGTGGATGTAGTTCCAGGCACTTGTTACGGTCAGACAGACGTCCCTTTGAAAGATTCTTTCGAGGATGAGGCTGCAGTTTCCAAAGCCCGCATTGAGGGCATCGGGTTCGACAAGGTATTTACCAGTCCGTTGTCAAGATGTACCCGTCTAGCCGCATTCTGTGGATATCCCGATGCCCAACGCGACCGGAGATTGATGGAACTCAACTGCGGAGAATGGGAGATGCAGCGTTTTGATGATATCACCGACCCACGGATCGGAGCGTGGTATAATGACTATATGCATATCCCGGCAACTGGAGGGGAATGTTTCCTCGACCTCTACAAACGTGTATCCGAATTTTTCGATGAATTACGGAATTGTCCTTATGAAAACGTTCTCATCTTTGCACACGGAGGTGTATTGGTCTGTGCCCAGGCATATGGAGGACAAATTACATTGGAAACAGGGTTTGATGCATTGACTCCGTATGGCGGTATGGTTGTCATTGATATCTGAATCATTGTTCGTGTGTAGCTTCCAGCATTTCAGCCGATTGAAGCATGGAGAATCCATATTGCTGCAATTCTCCGAAACGTTTGTCTTTCCATGCGTGCTCCAAATTTCTTCCTTTGGTCTTATAACAGAATTCCTGTTCGGTTTTCGGGACATAGATATAGAAGTGTGACGAGTCACGCACTCCGATCTGGTCGTCGGCAGTAAAGAAGATAGCGTTACGCTTTTCTTTCAGCAGATCGATGCCGTAATTGTCCTGAAGATAGCTCATGTGAAGCAAACCAAGAATGGTTGGCGCTACATCAATCTGACCGCCCAGACAAGATTTTATTTCCGGCTTGATACTTTCCCCGTAAATCATCAACGGAATATGATTGTACGATTGTGGCATCTCGCAGTCGCTGGTTCCTACCAGCTTGCCGTGATCGCCTAGGAAAACGAAGATGGTATTCTTGTACCACGGTTTCTGCCGGGCGCTTTCGATGAGCTTTCGGATGGACCAGTCGGCATATTCCACAATCTGTTGTTCCGGCTTCTGACTGACAGGCTTGAAATAGTCGGGGATAACATAAGGTGGATGGTTACTTATTGAAAGCAATACAGTGAAGAACGGCTTGCCTTCGGCTGCTTTCTGGTCGAGTATAGGAAGGGCATATTCGTACAGAAAATCGTCCTGTACGCCGAAATGATTGGCTATCTTTTCCTTCGGATAGTTTTCCTGCGCATAGATTTCATCGAATCCGTTGGTACGGAAAAACGCGTTCATGTTGTCGTACTGCGATTCGTGAGTCATGAAGAACAAGGTCGAATATCCGTTGTCCTTCAAAACGTTCGGAAGTCCGTAATAGGTAGGGATAACCGATCCTTTCATTGCATTCCGTTTCATGATAGCCGGATATGAATATAAGGTGGCAAACATACCGTGATTGGTATGGATTCCTGCCGAGTAGAAATTGTCGAACGAAAGCGAACTGTCCCATAATTCGTCGAGGAAAGGAGTGAGGTTTTCCTTGTTGCCGAAAGCTTTCAGCAGATGGGCCGACATCGATTCCATCAATACCAGAACCACATTCTTCTTATCGGGCTGCAACGAATCCGTTACCATCCGTGAGATAGGAGAATGTCCTTCCACTCCATAACGGTTCAAGTATCGTTGGGCATTCTGCAAGGCTTTTTCAGTATCCATCAGAGTGAGTTGCTTGTTTTCCGAACGGCAATCGTCCATATAGCTTGTGAGCAGGTTGAACATCGGACTGACTCCCAATTGATTCAGAAAGGGATCCTGGCAATAGTATGCCTGACTTACCTTAATCGGATTGTAGCCCATACGTCCTCGGATACCGAAAAGACATAGACCGATAAGTACAATGGAAACGACGGCAGTAAAGCCGCATTTTTTCCATTCGAACTTTTCTGTGACCTGTGCCGATAATTTATAGAACTTACGTTGCCAATAAATCATGAACCATACCCATGCCGCTACAAGAATGATAGTTCCAATTAATGGAATACAGAATGAAGGTTCTTCTACAATCATGCCGAAGGTTGTCCCTCCATAACTGAACCAGTTGAAGATGGATGAGTTTATGTTCTTGAAGAAATATAAGAAGTAGGGTATATTGGCGATGGCAACTATATACGACAAGCCGAATAACAGGCTATAGATGGTAGCCGACAATCGGAAAATCCATTTAGCCGTATAGTTGCAACAGGCGGTTATACACATGATTACCAATGGAATAATCAGAATATAGCAACAGATTACATTATCGAACCAGACTCCTTTAACGAAAGCGATGGCCTGTCGGCTGAAACTTCCGGCCACATCGGCGGAATAAGTGTGGTCGACAGATACATATAACAGAAAACGGAATATGAAAAATAAGACCAGAGCGAAAATATGAATGCTCAACAGGTAACTGAGATAGATTCCGAACTTTTTCATTGATAATGTTACATTTTGATTTCCGGGGTGCAAAGTTACAAGTTTTTCTGCCACCTCCTATCTTTTTTTGTAATACTTGCGTAACACATTCGACCGATTACTCGTTTTTCACAAAAGAAATTTATAATTTTACGCCATTCGTTGGAACGACGATAGGAAAAACACAGTTTAGACATCAAGAATTCTTTAAATCGATTGGTTATGTTGCGGAAAATCAGAATAATATTGGCCGTTGTCTGTATCCTGGCAGTTACGTTACTTTTCCTTGATTTTACGGGTACGGTACATGCCTGGTTCGGGTGGATGGCCAAAATTCAGTTCCTCCCGGCTGTTCTAGCTTTGAATGTGGGGGTGATTCTCTTCCTTTTGGTTCTTACACTCTTGTTCGGAAGGGTGTATTGTTCGGTAATTTGTCCGCTAGGTATATTTCAGGATATTGTTTCCTGGATCAGTGGCAGACGCAAGAAGAAAAAGTTCCGTTTCTCTTATTCTCCGGCAATAAATTGGTTGCGTTACGGGGTATTGGCGGTGTTTGTTGTAGCCTTGGTTGCCGGTATCGGTTCGTTTGTAGCCTTGCTTGCTCCGTACAGTTCCTATGGAAGAATCGTTTCCAGCCTCCTCGCCCCGGTGTATGCTTGGGGAAATAACTTGTTGGCTTATTTTGCCGAACGTGCAGAAAGTTATGCTTTCTATACCACCGATGTGTGGCTCAAGAGTGTATCGACCCTGATCATTGCTATCGTTACTTTGGTTGTGCTGATCGTTCTGGCATGGCGTAACGGACGAACTTATTGCAATACCATCTGTCCGGTAGGGACTGTATTGGGATTCCTTTCCCGCTTTTCTCTGTTACGCCCGGTTATCGATACTGAAAAATGCAACAATTGCGGACTTTGTTCGACGAAGTGTAAGGCGGCTTGTATCGACAGCAAGAATCATCGGATCGATTACAGCCGTTGTGTGGCTTGTATGGATTGTCTGGATGCCTGCAAGCATGATGCAATCCATTATCGGATGCGGAACAAGGCTGAAAAGGCAGAAACTGCATCTGTCGAACCGTCCGATAACTCACGACGTACTTTCATTGCCACATCATCCGCTGTACTTGCTGCTGCGGTCTTGAAAGCACAGGAGAAGAAGGTGGATGGCGGTCTGGCACCGATACTGGACAAACAGACTCCTGAACGTGCGACACGTATCGTGCCACCCGGTGCCTTGAGTGCCCGAAACTTTGCCAATCATTGTACGGCATGCCAGTTGTGTGTATCGGCTTGTCCCAATCAGATATTACGTCCCTCACAGGATCTGATGACGCTGATGCAGCCGGAAATGTCGTTCGAACGGGGATATTGCCGTCCCGAATGTACCAAATGTTCGGAAGTCTGTCCCACCGGTGCTATCCGTCCGATTACCCGTGCAGATAAATCGGCTATCCATATCGGTCATGCCGTATGGGTGCGTAAGAATTGTGTCGTATTGAATGATGATGTGGATTGCGGAAATTGTGCTCGTCATTGCCCGACAGGGGCTATTCTGATGGTACCTTCAGTACCGGGTAATCCGGCTTCGCGCAAGATTCCGGCTGTGAATACCGAAAAATGTATCGGATGCGGTGCCTGTGAAAACCTTTGTCCGGCACGACCTTTTACTGCAATTTATGTTGAAGGTCATGAAGCGCATCGGATAAGTTAACAGTAGATTTGAATGAAAAATTCATGAATTTTATGGAAGAACATAAAGACAAAAATCAGATAAGCCGGAGAGATTTCCTGAAAAGACTCGGGATAGGTTCTGTTACCGTTGCCGGAATCATGGCAGGCTGTAAACCACGTTCGGCTTCGAATGATTCGGGAGCTACTACAGCGGGCAATGTTCCGGTAGGGAAGATGACATACCGTACTACACCGACTTCGGGCGACAAGGTTTCTATATTGGGCTATGGATGTATGCGTTGGCCGACGTTGGAAAATGTTCCCGAAGGAAAGAATGTTGTCGACCAGAAGGCGGTCAACAAGCTTGTCGATTATGCCATCGCTCATGGAGTGAATTACTTCGATACGGCTCCCGTCTATCTGCAGGGATGGTCGGAACGTGCTACAGGAGATGCCTTGAAACGTCATCCTCGCAACAGTTATTATATCGCTACGAAACTCTCGAATTTCCGTTCGCCATCGCGTGAGGATTCCATGGCCATGTATCGTAATTCGTTCAAGGAACTCCAGGTTGATTACATCGATTATTATCTGTTACACTCAGTCGGTGGTGGTGATGGTATGGGATTGCTTCGGAAACGTTTCTTCGACAACGGAATGTTGGATTTCCTGTTGGAGGAAAGGAAAGCGGGACGTATCCGTAACCTGGGTTTCTCTTACCACGGCGATATCAAGGTTTTCGATTATCTCCTGTCGATACATGATAAGGTGAAATGGGACTTTGTGCAGATTCAGTTGAACTATCTCGACTGGCATCATGCGAAGGAAATCAATCCGAGTAATACGAATGCCGAATATCTCTATAATGAACTGAACAAACGGGGGATTCCGGCTGTCATAATGGAACCCTTGTTAGGAGGTCGTCTGGCTAATCTTCCCGACCATGTAGTTGCTCATCTGAAAGAACGTGAGCCTGAAAACAGCGTGGCTTCGTGGGCTTTCCGCTTTGCTGGGACTTTCCCCGGAACCTTGACGGTATTGAGCGGTATGACTTGGATGGAACATCTGCAAGACAACATCCGGACCTACTCACCATTGAAACCATTGACACAGGACGATTTCGATTTCCTTGAAGAAACCGCCGATCTGATGATGCAATATCCGACCATACCGTGTAACGATTGCAAATATTGTATGCCGTGCCCGTATGGTATCGATATTCCAGCTATCTTTGTACACTATAACAAATGCGTGAACGAAGGAAATGTTTCGCAGGCACAGACCGATAAAAACTATCGGGAAGCCCGGAGAGCCTTCCTTGTAGGCTACGACCGGAGTGTGCCGAAACTCCGTCAGGCCAGCCATTGCATTGGATGCAACCAATGTTCGCCCGATTGCCCGCAAGGCATTGATATCCCGACAGAATTGCATAAGATTGATGCTTATGTAGAGAAACTTAAACAAGGAACTTTATAAACTGATTGTAAAACTCTTAATACATAACCGATTATGTTTGGAATAGGAATGCAGGAACTGCTCATTATCGTCTTGATTATCTTGTTGCTTTTCGGAGGACGGAAGATTCCCGAACTGATGAAAGGACTGGGTAAAGGCGTCCGCAGCTTTAAGGACGGAATGAACGGAGTGGATGAGGCTGCTCCGAAAAAGGATGAGGCTAAGAAGGAAGAGGTGGAGAAGAAGGATTGATGTGTATGGGGCAGGAAGATTTGCAGGGAGAAAGTATGTCGTTCTGGGATCATCTGGATGTGTTGAGGAGTTCAATCATCCGGATGGTAGTGGTTACCGTAGCTTTTGCTTTGGTAGCTTTCCTCTTCAAGGACGCTGTGTTCTCTGTGATTCTTGCTCCCAAATACGATGATTTTGTCATATACCAGTTGTTCGACCGTATCAACGAATGGCTGACGGGGACGGGGATGCAAGGTTTCTCCGTAAAGCTTATCAATACGGGACTGGCGCAACAGTTTGTAGTCCACATGAAGGTTTCGCTTTATGTGGGTTTGCTGTTTTCTTCTCCTTATATCCTATACTTGCTTTTCCGTTTCATCTCTCCGGCACTGTATGCCGATGAACGGAAGTATTCCTTGCAAATCGTGTCGTGGGGATATCTGATGTTCCTCTTCGGCGTATTGCTCAGCTATTTTCTTATATTCCCGTTGACTTTCCGATTTTTGGGAACCTATCAGGTGAGTGAGGATGTGACAAATATGATTACGTTGGATTCCTATATAGGAACTCTGATGACACTCAATCTGGCAATGGGAATTGTCTTCGAACTACCATTGCTTTGTTGGCTGCTTGCCAAGCTAGGTATTCTGAACGTCGACTTCATGAAACGTTTCCGTAAGCATGCTGTCGTTGTGATTTTGATAGCAGCAGCCATCATTACCCCGACATCGGATGCTTTTACGATGCTTGTCGTAGCCTTGCCTATCTGGCTGCTTTATGAGGCCAGTATCCGGATCGTTGGTCATACGCGTAGTGTGAAAAGATGAAAATGTCCGCACTCTATGGGGGAGAGGCGGACATAACAATGGAAACATTCTTCAACAAACAAATTAAATGTCGGGAAAACGTTTAAGGAACAGTGTGATTATTTTAAGAGGTTTTCTTCTATCTTTTTCTTTAGATCGGCTTTGCCCATAACGCCCAATTCCAATGAATAAGGCTTGCCGATAGGCAGCCACAGTAAGGTCGGTATCATGCGGATCTTGAAAGCGTCGTAGACTTCCTCTTCCTTGTCGACATCGATCTTGTAGAAATCAATCCGGTCGCCGAATTGTTCAGCCAATTCTTCGAAGATAGGGGAGAGTGCCTTACAGGGGTTGCACCAGGTGGCAAAGAAATCTACCACAGCCGGTTTGTTGCCTTTATACTTTCTTGCATCGGGAGCCGCTTTATAATCGATGATGCGTTCTGCAAATTCTTCTTTTGTCAAATGTACGATTGCCATAATTCAAGTGTTTTATTTGTTTCTATTAATACAACAATCCGGATAAGGATAAAGTTCACTAAAACTAGCAAATTTTTTTAGGAGAAACAAAAAGCACCTTTCGGAATCTTAAAATCCGGAAGGTGCTTCCTTGAATATGTCGGATGATTATTCAAGACATTCGTCAAGATCGTGTGCCAACTGTTTCTTATCAAGATGCTGGCCGATGAAGACAATCTTCTGCATACGGTCGCCATACTTATCGTCCCAGTCGCGCAATAGTCCAGGTTCCTGACGCATCAGTTCCATCAAATCTTTTTCAGAAGCGGTTGCATACCACAGACCGGCTTCGGTGAGCTGTTTCTGAGTACCTGCCTGTTCGAACAGATACGACATATCACGGTTGTGTGCAAAATAGCAAACACCTTTGGCACGGATTACATTACGCGGCCATTTCGTCGCTACAAAGCGGTCAAACTTATGGATGTCGAGAGCCGGGCGGCGATAATACACGAAAGTACCGATTCCATATTCTTCCACTTCGCCGCCTTCGTGATGATGATGGTGGTGATGATGGCAATGGCCTTCTTCGTGATCGTCATCATCATCGTCATCGTGGTGATGATGTTGGTGTTCCTCTTCCTCGTGATGATGGTGATGCTCTTCTTCATGGTGGTGATGCTCATGCTCCTTAGCTTCTTTTTCCTGCTCGTCGGTAATCTGTTTTTCGATTTCACGTACCCATCCGGCAGAAGTCGCCACACGTGTGAAATTGAACAATCCTGTATTGATCAGCTTCTCGAGGTCGACATTGGCATAATCACATTCGATGATTTCAGCACCCGGCTGCAATGTACGTACAATCTGTTTGATTCGTGCCAGTTCTTCCGGTTTCACTTCCGAAGCTTTGTTCAGTAGAATCAAGTTACAGAATTCAATCTGCTGGATGATCAGATTCTCGATATCTTCTTCATCGATATTTTTACGGGTAAGGTCGTTACCGCAAGAAAACTCGCTTTCCAGTCGCAAGGCATCTACTACGGTTGCGATACAATCGAGTTTCGCTACGCCATATTTGGTATATTCGCCTCCCATGCGGGGAATGGAACAGATTGTCTGCGCGATAGGTTCCGGCTCACAGATACCGCTGGCTTCAATCACGATGTAATCGAACTTGCCCATCTTCAAGATATCGTTCAGCTGTTCGATCAGGTCCATTTTCAGTGTGCAACAGATACATCCGTTCTGTAGCGCAACCAGACTGTCGTCTTTCTTGCCTACTACGCCGCCTTTCTGAATCAGGTCGGCATCGATATTCACCTCACCGATATCGTTTACAATCACAGCGAACTTAATGCCACGTTTGTTGGCAAGGATATGGTTTACCAATGTTGTCTTTCCGCTACCCAGGTAACCGGTAAGAAGAAGTACCGGAGTTTCATTTGCTTTCATCATATATCAATTATTTTAGATTCAAATTCAGAGTGTTCCGTTTATCCTGTCTGGAACGCCTTGCAAAAGTACGCTTTATTTTGATAGGATGTTATCGGATATGGTCAGTAAAACGGACAAAAAAATCAGGCCGTTTGCATAAGCGTAGACGGCCTGGTCATTCGTTCACCTAGGATCTGGTGAAAAACTACCTGAAAACAATACAATTAACCTAATATTATTGTCGGGCATTTAGCTCGACAAATAATCTGATTTTAAACGATCAAGCTATTGCAAGATTGCTTGATTTTTGTCGGTTCATCAATGCCGATAGCTTTTCTATCAACATCGAACAGATATCATCTGTCTTCTGATTGTCGGTCCGATAAGGAAAATCGGCTTCGCACGCATCCTTGTCTTCCGCCTCTTTATCAACCTTATATTCGCTGAACAAATGGATTTTGTTCCAAGAATCATAATCAAGAAAACGTGTGAGGAGTTCTTTTTCCCATTGGTCCATCACGATGATGGCATCGGTCGAACAAAGTCTAGTTTTCAAATCATTTTCGATTTGTTTTTCACCCGGCGATCCTAAAGTAGCCACATCAATCAACATGACTTCTATGTCTTCCAACGAAGAGTCGTGTAGCTTTTCTTCAAATAACTGTTCTGTGGGTCTCAGATGATCCTCTGATTTGTCCACTCCAACAAATAAGATTTTCATGCTGATTCAATTTTTTAAGGTTAATGTTTAGTTTGTTTTCATAGGAATGTTTCATTCCATTCTCAAATTTACCTTTATTTTATTTCAATAGCAATTTATTTCCTGACAAAATGATAATAATCCGATGGCTTTTAACTATTTATGGCTTTTGATGACTTGTTGTGTTAAGGTTGTTTTCCTAAGTTGAAGCAAGTTTAAAAAGCATATTTGATTATGTTTTTGTCTTCTTTTTGTTTTGATTATTTCTTCTGTGCGTAAAAATGACGCAAAAAGTTTGTTCGTTTCGGATATTATCTTTATCTTTGCGTCAAATTAACGCAATTGATATGGAAGAGAAAAAATATTGTTACAAGTATCCGCATCCGGCCGTTACCACAGATTGTGTGATATTCGGTTTCGACGGAATCAATCTGAAACTGTTGTTGGTGGAGCGAGGGATTGACCCTTATAAAGGATGTTGGGCATTTCCGGGCGGTTTCCTGAATATGGATGAAACGGCCGAAGAAGGGGCCCGTCGTGAACTGGAAGAAGAAACCGGATTGAAGACTGCTTATGTAGAACAGCTGCAGACCTTTACTGCGGTAGACCGTGACCCTCGTGAACGTGTCATAACCATCGCTTTCTATGCATTGGTGAAGATATCTGAGGTAAAAGGAGGCGATGATGCATCGCAAGCCAGATGGTTCTCTTTGGATGAAAGCCCGTCATTGGCTTTCGACCACGAACTGATTCTTCGGGTTGCCCTGGCACGCTTGAAGGAGAAGATTCATTTCGAACCGATCGGTTTTGAACTGCTGCCTGAGGTCTTTACTATGACCGAACTCCAGAATCTGTATGAAGCCATATTGGGAGTGAAGTTCGATCGGCGCAACTTTTATCGGAAGATGACAGCTTTGGAAATATTGGAACAGGTGGAACCCGAAAAACAGCGGACTTCCAAGCGTGATCCTATTCCATATCGTTTCAATGCTGAACGTTATGCCGAGTTGAAGAAAAAACATTTTATTTTGGAATTCTGATTGTTAATCTTAAAAATATATAGTGTATGATTGGAGCAATAGTAGGAGACATTGTAGGTTCCGTTTATGAATTTCATAACATTAAGCACACGGATTTCCCGTTCTTTTCAGTAGGATCAGACTTTACGGACGATACGATTATGAGTATTGCAGTGGCCGATTGGTTGCTGAAGGATGATGCACATTCGTTGAAAGGCCTGGAAAAAAGTATGGTTTACTTTGCCGAAACGTATCCTTGTCCGAAAGGTGGATATGGAGGCGGATTTCGCCGTTGGTTGTTTTCACCTGAACAGGTGTACGATTATAAAACCAAGCAACGGACTTCCGTTCGTCGGCCGTATAATTCATGGGGAAACGGTTCTGCCATGAGGGTATCGGCTGTAGGTTGGATGTTCGATACATTGGAAGAAACCGAGCAGGTTGCTGCAATTTCAGCATCCATTACCCATAACCATCCTGAAGGAATCAAAGGTGCCCAAGCTACTGCCGCTGCAATATTCATGGCACGTACCGGAGCGTCGAAAAGTGAAATCAAATCTTATATCACTCGGACTTACGGATACGACCTCGAGCGGACCTGTGATGAAATCCGACCGACGTATCAGTTTGAAGAAAGTTGTCAGAAAACTGTTCCGGAAGCTATCATTGCTTTTCTAGAAAGTACCGATTTTGAGCATGCAATCCGTTTGGCTGTATCATTGGGAGGAGATTGTGATACATTGACTTGCATTACAGCTGGTATAGCCGAAGCGTTCTACAAGGAGATTCCTCAATGGATTATAGACAAATTAAATAAACTGCTCCCTTCTTCTTTTAAGGAGATTGTCAACCAGATACATAAACGGAATCTCTTTGCAGCTTGTACGGGGGAGTCAAAGAAACATTTAGGAGAGCATCCGGCTTTTACACCGGAGAAGATTCTGTCGCTTCGCCCCGGTGAGGTATTTGTTTTCGGAAGCAATTTGCAGGGACAGCATGGGGGAGGTGCCGCTCGAGTCGCTCATGAACGGTTCGGTGCTGTATGGGGACAAGGTGTCGGATTGCAGGGGCAGTCGTATGCCATACCGACCATGCAAGGCGGAGTAGAGACTATCAAGCCTTATGTCGATGAATTTATCGAGTTTGCTAAAACTCATACCGACCTGTTCTTCTATGTAACCCGAATCGGCTGTGGTATTGCCGGATTTACCGATGCAGAAATAGCTCCCTTATTTGCTGAAGCTAAAGACTTACCAAATGTATGCCTGCCTCAGGAGTTTGTGGAATTATTGTAATAAAAACGTGAGTTCGGTATAATAATCTTATGCAATAAGCCTACTTTTATCAATGATGTCAAAATTGAGTGACGGTTTCTTA
>CALUKX010000047.1 GCA_944321335.1 uncultured Phocaeicola sp.
AAGCCCGCCATTGATGTAAACTTTGTCAATGACGGACAACTGTCTATTTTCTAATTTTATATCGAACTCACGTTAAATATAGTTGCGAAACAGCCGTTTCCGAAACAGCGGTTTCGCAACTTCGATATATGCACTCGTCCTAACCCATATAAAAACAGCTTCACAAGCATCTCCTGATAGGAAACTTGTGAAGCTGTTTTCTTTTATAAAGTCCGGTTTCAAGCCGGAAATACTATCCTTCTATCTCGCTCAACTCCAGCCAGCGCATACTTTTTTCGTCGAGCTCTTCTTCCAGCTGCGGCAGGCGTTTCGACTTTTCCGTCAGTTCATCTACGCTCAGTGTCCCGCTGCAGAGGGCGTCCTCGATGGCTTTCTTTTCAGCTTCCAGCTCAGCGATTTCTTTCTCCAGCTGTTCGAATTCCTTCTTTTCCTTGAACGTCATCTTACGCTTGTCGTTCAGACGGACACGCTGGGTTTTCTCTTCTTTCGGCTTTGCTTCCTCCTTGTCGTGTTCCGCTTTGGCAATCTTCCATTCACGGTAATCGGAATAGTTGCCCGGGAAATCGCGGATATCGCCCTGACCTTTGAATACCAGCAAGTGGTCGACTACCTTGTCCATGAAATAACGGTCGTGGCTCACTACAATCACACAGCCTTTGAAGTTCTGCAGATATTCTTCCAACACCTGAAGCGTAACGATATCCAGGTCGTTGGTCGGCTCGTCGAGCACCAGAAAGTTCGGATTCTTCATCAGAATCGTACAGAGGAACAAGCGGCGGCGTTCTCCTCCACTCAACTTATATACGTAGCTATGCTGGGTTTCGGGAGTAAACAAGAAATGCTGCAGGAATTGGGAAGCCGTCAGACGTTTGCCGTTGCCCAACTCGATGACTTCGGCTATGTCGGTAATCACGTCGATTACTTTCATCTGCTCGTTGAACTTCAGTCCGTCCTGCGAGTAATAACCGAAACGGACCGTTTCACCGATATCCAACGTACCGCTGTCGGGCTTTTCAAGTCCCATCAGAATCTTGATGAAAGTGGACTTGCCCGTACCGTTGTTCCCCACGATACCCATTTTTTCGTAACGGGCAAAGATATAAGAGAAATCGTCCAGAATCTTCAGATCGCCGAAACTCTTGTACAGATGGTCGGCTTCAAAAATCTTGGAACCGATGTAGGAAGCCTTTACGTCGAGCTTTACATTTGCATCGTACATACGCTGCTTGGCCACCTTTTCGAGTTCGTAGAAAGCTTCTTCGCGATAGCGGGCCTTGTGTCCGCGAGCCTGCGGCATACGGCGCATCCATTCCAGTTCCGTGCGGTAAAGGTTGTTGGCACGGGCTATCTCGGCATTCGTGGCATCGATACGTTCCTGGCGTTTCTCCAGGTAATAGCTATAGTTTCCTTTGTAGGAATAAAGCTGCTTATTGTCTATTTCAATGATTTCCGAGCAGACACGGTCGAGGAAATAACGGTCGTGCGTCACCATGAGCAAGCTCAGTGTACCACGGCTCAGATATTCTTCCAGCCATTCCGTCATGTCCAGATCCAGGTGGTTGGTCGGCTCGTCCATAATCAGCAAGTCGGGTTCCGTAATCAGCACATTGGCTAGAGCCACACGTTTCAGCTGTCCGCCCGAAAGATGCTTGATATACTGATCGAAATTCGTAATCTTCAGCTGTGAAAGAATCTGCTTGGCACGACGTTCGTAATCCCACGCTTTCTCGTGCTCCATGCGGGCCAACAAATCCTCCAACCCGGGATTACCCGGAGTCTCCATACACTTCTCATACTCCTTGATCAAGTCAACTGTACTGTTGCCGTGATGGAAACAAGCCTCCAGAACGGTAAGTTCTTCTGGATACTGCGGACTCTGTTCCAGATACCCCACACGCAAATCGCGGCGATAGGTAATCTTTCCCTCATCGTACCCTTCTTTCCCTGCCAGAATATTCAACAAGGTAGTCTTACCACTACCGTTCTTGGCAATCAAACCGATGCGCTGACCTTGTGCGATACCGAACGAAATCTGATGGAACAATACCAGATCACCGAACGATTTCGTCAAGTCTTCTACTTGCAAATAAGGAATCATTTATTTATATAACTTTCTTCTTATCAAATAATTATAAATATCAATTAAAGCGTTTCTTCCACTTCCTTACGGATACGTTCGTATTCGGCTTTCAAGCTGCACGACTTACCTTCCTTGACTCGGTTCCAGATAAGTTCGGTAGGATAAACCATCACCTTCGTATCTCCGAAACGCAATGCCGGAAACTCCTTCTTTCCATCGATGACTGTTACCCAATTCATTCCATCCATCTCATTGACAAGGATGGCACCGAAAGCCAAACCGAAACTCTCCCATACCTGTTTCTGACCGGTATTGAAACGGCCGCTGTCCATTACCTTCTGGATACTCTCGACATCCGATTCCGAAGCCGTAAAATCCTTAGTCAGCTGCTTCTTGATGGTCGATACAGCCCAATCATACCCCTCGTTGATGGCATTGATCTCCAACACGCGGACAGGTATCACCTCTTTCCACGGTCTATCATCGGGCATACGTACCTGCAAGGTCGCAATGATTTCTTCTGCGATCTTGGCGCTTTCCCCCTTTGCTACGGTAAACGAACATTCAACCGAAATGTTCCCTTTACCGGTCACCCACAGATGCGAAGTGTACCATGCATTATTTTCCTGGAAACTCTCCGTAGAATAAGCACAATCCCATCCACCAACCTTAACCGGACGGACACCACGATTCTGCTGCATCTCATATTCGATACACTCTTTCGCATAGTTACGGCTTTCGCCCTGATAAGCCGAAATACGGAAATTTCCGCTCCACTTATCCGGATTATAGAAAAGGAAACTATCTTCAGTATCTTCAAACTCGCGCCAATCGGCCGGATACTCCAATGAAAACCACGAACCCGGCGAAATATATTTCAATGTCATCTTCATAACCAATCCTTATTTAACCGGAAGGATTTCAATCCAATAATCATCCGGATCGTTAATGAAATACAATCCCATAGCTTCGTTCTCGAAACAAACGCAGCCCATCTCCTTGTGGAACTTACGGACTTCATCGTAATCGCCTTCCACACGCAGGCACAAATGGCTTTCGTTCTCTCCGAGTTCATACGCTTCGGTATGATCACGCAACCAAGTCAGCTCCAACAGGAAATCCGAATGCTCATCGGCCATATAAACCAGAATAAAGGAACCGTCGGCTGCTTCCTTGCGGTGAGATTCATGCAGCCCCAAAGCTGTTTCATAAAACTTGATACTTCGATCGAGATTAGTTACGTTGATATTGAAATGGTCAAATCTTCCTTTTACTTTCATAAGACTGATAGTTTAGGTTAGTTACAAATTAATTTCAAAAATCTGTCCTCTAGCCTCCGGAACCAAGACCGTCGTCCCGTATTCCTCGGCAACAGACTTAAAGGCAGCAGCCTGGCTATAAGATTCATCAAAATGCATCGGTACAAAGATACTTGTTTTTATCCGTTCCACAAATTGACGGGGGCCACGCATATACTCTTTCCCCAAACGGAAATCGACAGGAAACATCACCAGATTCATCTCACGGGTATAATCCATGATAAATTCCAGTTCGTGGAAATAATTCTTCTCATATCCTTTCCATTCCGGCTCGTCGCTTTCATCCATCCAATGCCAATTGTTCAAATCGCCGGCATGGAAAACCTTTTTCCCATCCACTTCGATAAGAAATGAAACACCCACATCGGTCGAACCGAAAGCATGAACCTTAAGAAGTTCATCCTCATAAACCTCACCTTTCTTCAACCAGATGGCATCCTCCTTTGTAGCCCTTCTCCGACGCCAGATATCCTTTGAGAAAAGATAGACAATATCAGGACGCTGATCTTTCCATGAAAGCACCTCCTTATTGAAATGATCGGCATGGAAATGACTGGAAAGGACATAAAACCTTCCTGGCCGTTTCAACAACACATCATGCAGGATACCTTCGGTTGCAGAAACCGAATCTTCGAAATAATCCATCACAATAGTATAACCATCGCCCAATAAGGCAAAGCCGCTATGATAGAGATAAACAAGTTGCATAATCGTTATATTTTATTTTCCGATAGGCTGGATATGCGCCCGGGTTGCCTTATCGATCTCGAGGAACAAATAATTAGCCTTACCGGAATGGATTTTCTCTTTATTATTCTGATACATCTTTGTAGCATATTCCTTCGACTTTTCGAACATGAAAGCCGAAACCTTCTCCTGCGATTTGCCGATCATCGTGGAATCAAGTTTTTCTTCCGGGAAGAAATCATCGAGATTCACATCGCCTATCATGGTCGTTTCGAGGAAATGAATGTCATTTTTGCTCAAATCGGTATAATACCCTACAAACATGTGCCCCGGTGTACGGACCAATATCGGATTGATATTGATAGCCTTCAACAAGGAAGCGAACAAAGCGCTACCATCCACACAATTGATCTGAGCCGATTCGAAAGCATCATCGAAAGTTCTCACACGCTGGGTAAACACGACATTCGACGACAAACTGCTGTTGCTGATGGAGCTATATTTGAAACCCCGTTTCTGCAACACATACCAAAGGGCATAAACCTGCTTGTCGACCACCTGGGGATCCTTACTCTGATATCCCCAAAAACGATTCACGATACGGGTATCAAGAGCATCCCTCAGAATCTTGTCGATATTCGGATTATCCTCGTTTACATAAGCAGCAAAAAACTCACCGGTATCATGGAATTTCATTTTGCTATCGATATAACCTAACAAACATTCATTGATACTCCGCATGGAAAACGTATGGATATTGTTTCCAAGATCCCTTTTATTGAGATACACCTGAATGGAAACGCTTACCGGAACAGCCTGATCATTGTCGCGCAATGCATTGTAATTCCACACGATATCAGGATATACCAAGTACTCCTTATTTGCTTCAGGAAGAATGAATTCGGATACAGAACGGCTGAAGAATGGAGTTTCTCCTACTTCAATGCGTAATTTACTATTGGAATATCCGCTTTTCACACGGATAGCGATGCACGATTTCGGATTTCCGATATAGCCCGAATCGGAAGGTACAATCAGGTTGGCATCTGTAGTAGCCGTCGACAAGATGGTCACCGGGAAAATATTACCACCCAATTCATCGGTTATTTCAAAGCCTTGATTAAATGGTTCATAGCGATATACATAAGCCCCGATCATGATTACAATCATCGCGAGGAAAGCCAATGAAGCCAATTTCCATTTATTGACCTTCTGAAGGAAACCTGTATCCAATTTCATATTCAAGAGATTAAAAAGCAATTCATATTAACCAGACAAAATGAAGAATCTGCAAGTCCCCATAGAAAATTACAGATTCTTCATCGTATCCTGCAGACCGTCTTTACGGCTACAGCCAATTTATACCTTATCTTACTGCAATACACTCGATTTCGACCAATGCATCCTTAGGCAAAGCCTTTACCGCCACAGCCGAACGGGCCGGGAAGTCACCGTCGAAATACTTTGCATACACAGCATTCATATCGGCAAACAATGACATATCGGCAAGGAATACAGTAGTCTTTACAATGTTGGCAGTAGTAAGTCCGGCTTCCGCAAGAATGTTACAGATATTTTTGAACGACTGTTCTGTCTGTTCCGCTACGCCACCCGGAGCAAAGGCGCCGGTAGCTGGGTCAACCGGCAACTGGCCGGAAACAAAAACTACCCCATTAGCTTCAATCGCCTGACTATACGGGCCGATAGCAGCAGGAGCTTTTTCTGTGAAAATTACTTTCTTCATAAATTATGTTAGTTAAATCATTTATCCAACGCTAAATTAGCATTTTTCCTGCAATAAATTGTGTTCTTGAATGAAAAAAAAGCATCAAAAGTTGGTTTATAAAAAAAAAGTATATATTTTTGTACCCATAAAGAATAGCACAAGACTTTGACGTAAAGAATTGCGCCTTTTTATCCTAATAACAATCAACGAATAAATAATCATTTTAAATGTAATCATTGAAATGTATGTTTCGGGTCTCCATTGCCCGATTTGTATCAATCCATGTCAATTTCAATGCATTGCTATAAAACTCATTACATCCATACATTATGTATAACATTATTCAATTGAACGACAAAGATTTGTCCGAATTGCAGCAGATTGCCAAAGAGTTGGGTCTGAAAAAAACCAGCACACTCCGTAAGGAAGAATTGGTTTACCGCATCCTTGACGAACAAGCTATTGTCGGCGCAACAAAGAAAGCAGCTGCCTCCAAGGCAAATGAAGACCGTCCTGAAGGTCAGCCACGCAAACGTTCGCGCATTACAGTAAAAAAAGAAAGTAGCAAGGTCTACACAGCTACCAAAGACAAAGCACAGAAACTGGAAGCCAATACGCCACAGCTCCCTACATCGGCCTCTCTTTCCAAGAAAGAAGACAGTTCTACAGAAACATCCCCGGCAATAGAGGCTATAGCCGCAACTGCTGAAACCGAAGAAAAGCCGAAAGCTAAACGTGGACGCAAACCAGGTTCCAAGAACAAATCTACTGTAGAAAAAGAACTGGCAGCAAAAGCCAATGAAGAGAACAAACTACAACCGGTACCTATGCCGATCGATGACGACATGGATTTGCCGGCACTGGATTTAAGTGGAGGCGACGATTTCATTCCGATCGAAGACCTTCCATCCGAAAAATTCGAGCTTCCATCCGAACTCTTAGGTAAGTTTGAGGCAACAAAAATGACTAATGCCGCTCCTTCCGAAAAGCCGGAGAAAGAAACCAAGCAGAAAAACAAGTTCCAGAATCGCCAGCAGCGTTTCAACAACAATAACCGCAACGCACAGGACCGTCAGGCCAACACCGGCCAACAGGCTACCGCTTCACAAGTATCAGTACCTTCCGTTTCTCAGCAGATTGAAGAACCGGCTCCTGTAAAGCAGACAGAAAAGCCTTATGATTTCGATGATATTTTACAAGGTACAGGTGTACTTGAAATCATGCCGGATGGTTACGGTTTCCTCCGTTCATCCGATTACAACTACCTTTCATCACCGGATGATATCTATGTATCACAATCGCAAATCAAGCTGTTGGGTCTGAAGACCGGTGATGTGGTTGAAGGAACTATCCGCCCGCCGAAGGAAGGTGAAAAGTATTTCCCGTTGGTTAAGGTTTCAAAGATTAACGGATTGGATCCAGAACTTGTACGCGACCGAGTTCCATTCGACCACTTGACTCCATTATTCCCGGATGAAAAATTCCAGCTCTGCAAAGGATACGACGATAATCTTTCTGCACGTATTGTCGATATGGTCGCTCCGATCGGTAAAGGCCAACGTGCCCTGATCGTAGCACAACCGAAAACAGGTAAGACTATCCTGATGAAAGATATCGCAAACGCCATTGCCGCCAACCATCCGGAAGTCTATATGATTATGTTGCTGATTGACGAACGCCCGGAAGAAGTTACCGATATGGCAAGAAGCGTCAATGCAGAAGTGATTGCATCAACTTTCGACGAACCAGCCGAACGTCACGTGAAGATTGCAGGTATCGTTCTCGAAAAAGCAAAACGCATGGTCGAATGTGGCCACGATGTGGTAATTTTCCTTGACTCAATCACCCGTCTTGCACGTGCATACAATACAGTTTCTCCGGCATCGGGTAAAGTACTTTCCGGTGGTGTCGACGCCAATGCCCTTCATAAGCCGAAGCGCTTCTTCGGAGCAGCCCGTAACATTGAAGGCGGAGGTTCATTGACTATCATTGCAACAGCCTTGATCGATACAGGTTCGAAGATGGATGAAGTTATCTTCGAAGAGTTCAAGGGTACAGGTAACATGGAGCTTCAGCTCGACCGCAACCTCAGCAACAAGCGTATCTTCCCGGCTGTCAACATTACAGCTTCAAGTACCCGTCGAGATGACCTGTTGCACGACAAGATCACACTTGACCGCATGTGGATCTTACGAAAGCTTGTTGCCGATATGAATCCGATCGAAGCAATGACCTTCGTGAAAGACCGTCTGGAAAAGACCAAAAACAACGAAGAATACCTGTTGAGCATGAATTCATAATCCCATCAGGTACAATGATTATAGAGAAAGAGCCGGTTGAGAAATCAGCCGGCTCTTTTTTCTTTTATTAAAAAACGCTTGCACATCCGAATAAAAGAACCTGACGTACAAGCGCTATTATACTGATCTATTCCACGAAATCAAAAAGGCAGATCATCCTTTTCGTCTGTCGCAGCAAAATCAACCGGAGCAGCGGGAGCTGCATTTACAGGTGGGAATGGAGCATCAACAGGAGGCATCTGCGCATTGTCCGCATTAACACGTTCCACCTTCCATGCACGGATACTGTTGAACCAACGGCCTTGCCATTCACGAGCGTCAATATCGAAAGAAACATTCAACTCTTCTCCTATCTGGATATTGAACTGCTGTATTTTGTCTTCCCCAAATACATCAAAACACATACGACGGGGGTATTGATCATGCGTTTCTATTACATATTCCTGAACTTTCCAATTGTTTCCACTTTTAGAGACACCGCCTCTCGGTTCGAGAACGGCAATTACTTTTCCTGCTAATTCCATAATTTCAGTTTTTTTAATTTGGTCACGAAGTTACATTTTTCTGTTATAGTAAACGAATTTTTATCTCTATTTTTATAACGCTTATATAATCTTTTTTGTAACTTTGGCGTTACAAATATTGAAAATTAAAAGTATAAAATCTAAATATCAAAGACATGAAATTCATTGTTTCTAGCACAGCATTATTCAATCATTTGCAGGCTATCAGCCGAGTTATCAACTCCAAAAATTCATTGCCTATTCTCGATTGTTTCCTGATGGAACTGCAGGACGGAACCTTGTCGATGACCGCATCCGACAATGAAACGACCCTTTCCACTTCCATTGAAGTAAATGAATATAATGGCGACGGCCGCTTTGCCGTTTCATCAAAGACTTTGCTAGAAGCATTGAAGGAGATTTCGGAACAGCCGTTGAGTTTCGAAATCAACATGAGCAATCTGGATATTGAGATTCTGTATCAGAATGGTAAGTACAACCTGATGGGACAGAATGCCGATGAATATCCGAAAGCACAGAATCTGGGCGACAATACGGTTCAAGTTACAATCGGAGCGGATATTCTGATGGCAGGAATCAATAGAAGCATCTTCGCTACAGCGGATGATGAACTTCGTCCGGTCATGAACGGTATCTATTTCGATATTACGACAGAAGATATCACATTTGTAGCTTCTGACGGTCACAAGCTGGTACGTTGCAAGACTTTTGCAGCACGCGGAGACGAAAAAGCGGCCTTCATCCTTCCTAAGAAGCCGGCCAACCTGCTGAAGAATCTGCTTACCAAAGAAGAAGGTGATGTTCAGGTGGCTTTCGACGACCGTAACGCTTCCTTTACATTGGAAAACTATCGCATGATCTGCCGTCTTATTGAAGGACGTTATCCGAACTACAATTCAGTTATTCCACAAAACAATCCGCATAAGGCTACCATCGACCGTGCTTCTTTCATCAGCGCATTGCGTCGTGTATCGGTTTTCTCTTCACAATCAAGCAGCTTGATCAAACTGAGCCTGTCGGAAAACCAGATGAAGATTTCGGCACAGGATATGGACTTCTCCACTTCAGCTGAAGAAACTGTAATCTGCCAATACGATGGAAACCCGATGAGCATCGGCTTCAAATCTCCTTTCCTGATTGATATTCTGAACAATATTGCTGCAGTAAATATCGTTATCGAACTGGCAGATCCCTCACGTGCAGGTGTTGTCGTTCCGGAAGAACAGGAAGAAAACGAAGATCTGCTGATGCTGCTGATGCCGATGATGCTGAACGATTAATCCATATCACTCCATTATATGAAACTGAACCTGAAAAACCCGTTGGTCTTCTTCGATTTGGAGACCACGGGTACCAATATAAATACCGACCGTATCGTTGAAATTTGTTATCTGAAAGTATATCCGAACGGCAATGAGGAAAGCAAGACTATGCGTATCAATCCCGAAATGCATATTCCGGAATCATCTTCAGCCATTCATGGAATCTATGATGCCGATGTAGCCGATTGCCCGGCATTCAAGGATGTGGCAAAGGATATTTCAAAAGATATTGAAGGATGCGATATTGCCGGTTTCAATTCAAACCGCTTCGATGTGCCGGTATTGGTGGAGGAATTTCTCCGTGCCGGAATTGATATCGACCTGACCCGCAGAAAATTTATCGACGTGCAGGTTATCTACCATAAGTTGGAACAACGTACGCTTTCGGCAGCATATAAATTCTATTGCGGCAAGAATCTGGAGGATGCACATACGGCTGAAGCCGATACACGTGCCACTTATGAGGTTCTGAAAGCACAGCTCGACCGTTATCCCGAAGTTTTGGAAAACGACATCAGTTTTCTTTCGGAATATTCCACATACAGCAAGAACGTGGATTTTGCCGGACGAATCGTTTACGATGATAAAGGAGTTGAAATATTTAATTTCGGCAAATACAAAGGTATGCCGGTTGCAGAAGTGTTGCAACGTGATCCGGGCTATTACGGATGGATCCTCAACGGCGACTTTACACTCAACACAAAGAATGTATTGACTAAAATCAGACTGCGTGAAAGCGGATTGTTGAAATAATATGATGAAAGGAAAGAAGATAGTCCTGGGCATAACAGGTAGCATTGCTGCTTATAAAGCAGCTGTGCTGACACGTGCCCTGATAAAGAGAGGTGCAGAAGTACAGATTGTCATTACTCCGGCAGGAAAGGAGTTCATCACCCCTATTACCCTATCGGCGCTGACCAGCAAGCCGGTTATCAGCGAGTTTTTCTCCCAACGTGACGGCACATGGCATAGTCATGTGGATCTCGGGCTATGGGCCGATGCTATGGTGATTGCTCCGGCAACGGCTTCAACCATCGGTAAGATGGCACACGGAGTGGCCGACAATATGCTTGTAACTACGTATCTTTCGATGAAAGCTCCTGTCTTTGTTGCTCCGGCGATGGACTTGGATATGTTTGCCCATCCTTCCACCCAGCACAATCTGGATATTCTGCGCTCCTACGGCAATCATATTATCGAACCTGCAGCCGGTGAACTTGCCAGTCATCTGGTCGGTAAAGGACGAATGGAAGAACCGGAAAAGATAGTAGAAGTTCTTGAAGCATTTTTTGCCAGACAGGAAGACCTGAAAGGGAAAAAAGTGGTAATTACGGCAGGGCCAACATACGAAAAGATTGATCCGGTACGTTTCATTGGCAATTATTCTTCCGGGAAAATGGGCTATGCCCTGGCCGAGACTTGCGCCGAACGTGGAGCTGAAGTTACTTTAATCAGCGGTCCCGTGAACTTATCGGTAACCCACCCTAACATCCATCATATTGATGTAGAAAGTGCAGCACAGATGTATGAAGCGGCCAAAGAAGCCTTTTCATCGGCAGATGCCGGAATACTTTGTGCAGCCGTAGCCGATTTCACTCCTGAAACGGTAGCCAATCAGAAGATCAAACGTGAAAAGGATGATATGGTACTTCGCCTGAAACCGACACAGGATATCGCGGCTGCATTGGGAAAAGAAAAAAAGGCTAATCAGATATTGGTAGGTTTCGCTTTGGAAACCAACGATGAAGTTGCTCATGCGCAAGACAAGCTTGCCCGTAAGAACTTCGACTTTATCGTCTTGAATTCACTGAATGACAAGGGAGCGGGGTTCCGTTGCGATACCAATAAGATTACCATCATCGACGGTCATGGTGCTACTCCATATCCATTGAAAGGAAAGAAGGAAGTAGCTGGCGATATCATTGATAAGTTGGTGTCTTTAATCAACTGAAATAAAAATCGATAGAACATTATGTTACAGTCCATCTATATACAGAATTATGCCTTGATTGACAAGCTTGATATCGGCTTCCAACCGGGTTTTTCGGTCATTACAGGTGAAACCGGTGCCGGAAAGTCCATCATTCTCGGTGCAATAGGATTGCTTCTCGGGCAGCGTGCCGATGTAAAGGCGATCAAGGACGGTGCATCGAAATGCATTGTGGAAGCCAAATTCCGCATCGCTTCTTATGGACTGGAAGACTTTTTTGCGGAAAATGATATCGAATATGATCCGGAGGAATGTATCATCCGACGGGAAGTCAGTTCGAACGGCAAGAGTCGTGCATTCATCAATGATACCCCGGCTTCACTGAGCCAGATGAAAGTGTTGGGTGAAAAGCTGATCGATGTTCATAGCCAACATCAGAACCTGCTACTGAACAAGGAAGGTTTCCAGCTCAACATTCTGGACATTCTGGCGCAGGACGATAAACAGCTTGCCGACTATCAGAAGACTTACAGCGAATATAGACAGACCTGCAAAGAGCTGGATGAGTTCATCGCACAGGCAGAAAAGAACCGACAGGATGAAGATTACATCCGGTTCCAACTGGAACAATTGGAGGAAGCCGACCTGAAGGCTGAAGAACAGGAAAGTTTGGAGCAGGAAGCGGAAACATTGAGCCATGCCGAAGATATAAAAGCCGGTCTATATAAGGCCGAACAACTGATTGACGGTGACGAAGGCGGAACACTTTCGCAAACCAAGGAATGTATCCAAGCCTTGCAAGGTATCTCAAAAGTCTATGCTTCGGCAAGTGATTGGGCCGAACGTCTTAACAGCTGTTACATCGAACTGAAGGACATCGCCCATGACATCTCCAATGCAGAGGAAGAAGTGGAATTCAACCCGTCGCGCCTCGATTACGTGAACGAACGTCTGAATCTGATCTACAATCTTCAGCAGAAGCATCATGTAGATACAGTGGAGGAATTGATCGGACTGCAGCAGAAATACCTGGAACAACTCGACTCCATCACTTCGTTCGACGACCGTATCGCTGAACTGAACAAGAAAAAAGATACACTCTATAAGGAAGTATTGAAACAAGCTGAAATCCTTACCACGTTACGTACCCAATCGGCTAAACATATCGAGGAGCGTATGGAATCGCTTCTCATTCCGTTGGGAATGCCCAATGTACGCTTCGCCGTAGAACTGACATCCCGAAAGGAACCCGATTCGAAAGGTATGGACAGCGTTACTTTCCTGTTTTCGGCCAACAAGAACGGTACGTTGCAGAATGTAGCCTCCATTGCTTCCGGCGGTGAGATTGCCCGTGTGATGCTCTCCTTGAAAGCGATGATAGCGGGAGCGGTGAAATTGCCTACCATCATCTTCGATGAGATAGATACCGGCGTTTCGGGTTCAATTGCCGAAAAGATGGCGCTTATCATGCAGGACATGGGACGGCAGAACCGACAAGTGATCAGTATCACCCATCTTCCGCAGATAGCTGCACGTGGAACTACCCACTACAAGGTTTACAAGGAAGATACCGATACCGGAACCAACAGCCATATCCGTCTGCTCGATACAGAGGAACGGGTAAAGGAAATTGCCAATATGCTGAGCGGCACCACAATGACAGAAGCCGCCATGAACAACGCCCGCTCCTTGCTGGGCTTGAAACAATAAACCAATAACGAACAAACTACAACAGAGAAATATATGTTAGAAAAGAATGAAATGATATTCGGTGTAAGAGCCGTTATAGAAGCAATCCAGGCAGGAAAAGAAATCGATAAGGTACTGGTGAAGAAAGACATCCAGAGCGACCTCTCGAAAGAACTGTTTGCTGTGCTGAAAGAAACCTTCATCCCGGTCCAGCGTGTCCCTGTTGAACGAATCAACCGCATTACCAAGAAGAACCACCAAGGTGTGGTGGCCTTCATCTCTCCCATCACATACCAACGTACGGAAGATATCGTACCGTTCCTTTTCGATCAGGGAAAGAACCCGCTGCTGATTATGCTCGACGGATTGACTGATGTACGTAACTTCGGTGCGATTGCACGTACCTGCGAATGTGCCGGAGTGGATGCCATCATCATTCCATCCAAAAACAGTGTCAGCGTGAATGCCGATGCCATCAAGACTTCGGCTGGTGCCCTGCATACCATTCCGGTATGCCGTGAGAACAACCTGACAAATACCATCAAATTCCTGAAGGAAAGCGGATTCAAGATTGTAGCCGCTACCGAAAAAGGCGATTACGACTATACGAAAGCCGAATACAAGGATCCTACCTGTATCATTATGGGTGCAGAAGATACCGGTGTTCCCTACGAACATCTGGCCCTCTGCGACGAGTGGATCAAGATTCCGCTTTTCGGATCCATCGAATCGTTGAATGTGTCTGTAGCTGCCGGTATACTCATTTATGAGGCGATCAAGCAACGCGGCTTCGCAGACGATCAGAAATAACATTAAACTCAGAGCCATGAAAAAATTTATCCTCGTTTTCGCTTACGGCATGTTGTTCCAGACTGGTTTCGCCCAAGGACTGCCTAAATGGGCCGACAAAGCCAAGAAAGCGGTATTTTCGGTCATTACGTATACAAAAGACAATAAGATTCTTAACACAGGCAACGGATTCTATATCGACCCGAACGGTACGGCCGTATCCGATTATTCCTTGTTCAAGGGAGCCGACCATGCCGTAGTGGTGACTGCCGACGGAAAGGAACTGCCGGTGAAATACATCATGGGAGCCAACGATATGTATGATGTCGTGAAGTTCCGGACAGAAGCCGACAAGAAACTGAGCGCCCTCCAACCGGCCACACAGGCTGCCAAGGTAGGCGAAACGGTTTATCTCCTTCCCTATGCCACCCAAAAATCGGACAATGGCCAGAGCGGAACGATAGCGCGCCTCGACACCATTGCCACCAATTCGTTCTACTATACGATTGATATGTCTACTACCCCGAAGACCGTTAGCTGCCCAATCATGAATGCCAACGGTGAAGTAATCGGACTTATCCAGAAGAATGCCGACGAAACGAGTAAGGAAAGCTACGCAATCGGTATCAATTATGCCCGGTCGCTTGCCATCAGCGCATTGTCCATCAACGATATGTCCCTGAACTCCATCGGTATCAAGAAGGGACTGCCCGAAGACGAATCACAGGCGCAAGTCTACCTGATTATGGCGTCCAACCAACTGGATGAAAACAGTTACTTCAATCTGCTGAACGACTTCATCGCCACCTACCCCAACAATATGGAAGGCTATCTGCGTAGGGCTACCTATTACATGAACAAAGGAGAAGATGCCGACAATGCATTGGCCGATGCCGACCTGAAGAAGATGAAATCGGTAGCCGATAAAAAGGAAGACGCCTGTTTCAATATCGGAAAACTGATCTACAGTTACCAGCTCCATAAAGGAGACCAGAAGACTTACGGCGACTGGACTTACGAACGTGCATTGAATGAAATCAACGAAGCCATCAGCCTGTCCGACCAACCGATATTCCATCAGACTTTGGGCGATATCTACTTTGCGATGCAGAAATATCAGGAAGCCTACGAAGCCTACATGAAAGTAAACAAAAGCAATCTGGTATCGGCAGCCACCTATTACTCGGCAGCCAAAGCCAAGGAACTGACCGAAGGTTCGGATAAGAAAGAAGTGATCGCACTGATGGACAGTGCCGTTGCATGCTATGCCCAACCTTACGGCACGGAAACGGCTCCATACCTGTATGAACGTGCCCGCGTGAAGATGGACGCAAAGGATTACCGTGAAGCCGTAAAAGATTACAATGCGTTCTATGACGCCATGAAAGGACAGGTAAACGGTGAATTTTATGTAGCCCGGATGCAGGCCGAATTGCAGGGACGTATGTATAAACAAGCCCTCGACGATGTAAACAAGGCAGTGGAACTGGAACCCAACAATTCAGGTTATTGGGCCGAAAAAGGTGGTGCGCACATGCGTGTCAACCAATTGAAGGAAGCGACAGCTGCTCTGGAAAAAGCGATTGCCTTGGATGCGAAGAACGCACCCGCCTACCGTATGCTGGGTTATACACAGATCCAGCAAAAAAAGGAACAGGAAGGTCTCGGCAACCTCAAGAAAGCAAAGGAACTGGGTGACGAGATCGCTGAAAGATTGATTCAAAAATATAGCAAATAAATAAGCAGACATTTCTTCGGATATGTCTTGACCTTCCATCAGAAAATTCATGAATTTCTTGTTTAAACGTACTTCTATATCACCCGATTTATTTACAAATATCCATCAAAAGCACAAGAAATTCCTTATCACGCTATCAAAAGCACCCAATTGATAGTTTTGATAGCGTGATAGTTTTTTCGGGCTTTCCGAACCCGGATCAGGAGCCTGTTACTGCAACAGTTCGCTCAATTTCGTCATCAGTTCTTCGCCTCTCAGATCACGGGCAACGATCGTACCCTGTTGGTCGATCAACAGTGTAGCCGGAATACCGCGGACTCCATAAATACCTGCAGCCTCATTGTTCCATCCTTTCAGGTCCGACATCTGCGGCCATGTGATATTCAGTTCCTTGATCGCTTTCTTCCAATCTTCGGCCTTGTTGTCGAGAGATACGCCTACGATACCGAAACCTTTCTGATTGAAAGCCTCGTAAGCAGCTACGACATTCGGCATTTCCTCACGGCAAGGTTTGCACCAGCTAGCCCAGAAATCGACCAGAGTATATTTGTTGTTTCCGATGAAATCGGACAACTTCACCTCTTTTCCTTCGGGTGTCTTCATCGTAAAATCGGTATACTTCTGTCCCACTGCAGTCTTGGAAGCTACCATCATTCTTTCTTTTAATGCCAGCAGCTGCGGATCGGAGCTATATTCCTGAGGAACACTGTCGATAAGCGCAACAACCTTTGCAGGCTCAAAAGCCTCGGCAAAAGCGGTAAGCAACTGGACACCTACCAGATTCTTTATATTGGCGGAAACCATTTTAAATACCTCTTCGGTACTGTTCACATCCTTTTCATTCAGTTCATCTTCCAGAGCCCGGCGTTGTTCGGGAGTCATGGTAGTATCGGTTACCAGCTTGTTGTACATCTCCATCATCTCCTTGTTCATCGCCATAAACCTGTCCATGAATCGCTGATAGGCATCGTTACATTGCGTACCTCCTACCTTATTTCCCTCCGGATTAATGTCCACAACAATCTCTCCCTTTTCGATAAAGACCATTGCAATCATATTCATATCGTCCTTGCTATAGGTAATATAACGGCTTACTGTAACCGAATCGGGGACGCCCATGAACTTGAACTTTCCACCTTCCACAACAGCCGAATCAAGAACTTCCATATTACCGTTCTGCAGATCCTGCATATAAACTTTTTCACCATCGGGTACCCCTACAATCATACCATTGATACGGTAACCGGGATTCTTTTGACATGAAGCAAGAGCCAATAAGACGGCCGTTGCCCAAAACATTATTTTTTTCATATCGGGTTACACTGCTGTCCGGAGAAATTTTACCACAGCGTAAGCTGCCTAGGACCATCACCTTCCGGAACATTAGCAGTGAG
>CALUKX010000048.1 GCA_944321335.1 uncultured Phocaeicola sp.
ACATAACAAAGTCTCGGCTTGGGAAAGTCGGGGCTTTGTCATAAAAAAAGAGGGTATGCATTTTGACACACCCTCCTCATTTTTATAATTCTGAATGTTCAGATTATTTCTTGATACGGTTGTAACGGCTCATGAACTTATCAACACGTCCTGCTGTATCAACCAACTTAGATTTACCAGTGTAGAACGGGTGTGAGCTGCTAGAGATTTCCAGCTTAACACATGGATAAGTTTCGCCTTCGAATTCTACTGTGTCTTTTGTAGCACAAGTTGAACGAGACAAGAACATGTCACCGTTTGACATGTCTTTAAATACTACCGGACGGTAGTTTTCAGGATGAATGCCTTTTTTCATTTCAGTATATACTTTTATTGTTATTATTTGCTATATGGTGGTAACACTAAAAAGTGTGTAATGGTCTATATTCGGGTTGCAAAGATACGGATAATCTTTTAAATAGAAAAAGATTTTAGACTTTTTTTGTCGTATTTGCTTATGATAGTGCATTTAAGCGTAGGACGATACAGGCGGAGCGACTATCTTTTTCTGTGTGAATATGACAGAAAGGTTACATCGTTCCATAGTGTCCGAAACATTATTGCCTTATATATTATATAATGTGTTACTGCCGGTTTCGGGCTTCATTGAGGGACAATGTTCGTTTATTTGTAACATACACTTTGCATCTTTCTTCTCCTTTTACATGATGTTTACGTTTTTTCTCTTAAATGTGGTATACAACGTTCACTTTTTTTGTCTTTGGCTCCTGTATTGTGGCTTTTATTCTTATTTTTGCATAGGAATTTAATCACTAACAATTATAAATCTAACAACAATGGTTAATTACAAAGAATTAGGCTTGGTAAACACTAGAGATATGTTTGCTAGAGCAATCAAAGGTGGCTATGCTATCCCGGCTTTCAACTTCAACAACATGGAACAGTTGCAGGCTATCATTAAGGCTGCTGTAGAAACTAAATCACCGGTTATCCTGCAGGTTTCTAAAGGTGCTCGTAACTATGCAAACCAGACTCTGTTGCGTTACATGGCTGAAGGTGCTGTAGAATACGCTAAGGAATTGGGTTGTGCTCATCCTGAAATCGTTTTGCACTTGGACCACGGAGATTCATTCGAATTGTGTAAGTCATGTATCGACATGGGCTTCTCTTCAGTAATGATCGACGGTTCTCACTTGCCTTATGAAGAAAACGTTGCATTGACTAAGAAAGTCGTTGAATACGCTCACCAGTTCGATGTAACTGTAGAAGGTGAATTGGGTGTATTGGCTGGTGTAGAAGATGAAGTAAGCGCTGAACACCACACTTATACTAACCCTGAAGAAGTAATCGACTTCGCTACTCGTACAGGTTGCGACTCATTGGCTATCTCAATCGGTACTTCTCACGGTGCATACAAGTTCAAACCTGAACAGTGCCACGTTGATCCGGCTACTGGTCGTCTGGTTCCTCCTCCATTGGAATTCGCTGTATTGGATGCAGTTATGGAAAAATTGCCGGGCTTCCCAATCGTATTGCACGGATCTTCTTCAGTTCCTCAGGAAGAAGTTGACACTATCAACCAGTATGGTGGTAAGTTGGAAGCTGCTATCGGTATTCCTGAAGAACAGTTGCGTAAGGCTGCCAAGTCTGCAGTTTGCAAGATCAACATCGACTCAGACTCTCGTCTGGCTATGACTGCTGCAGTTCGTAAGGTATTCGCTGAAAAACCGGCAGAATTCGACCCACGTAAGTACTTGGGCCCGGCTCGCGACAATATGGAAAAGATGTACAAGCACAAAATCATCAACGTTTTGGGCTCTGACAACAAATTGGCTCAGTGCTAATTTAATCCATAAGACTTTATACACCATTTAACCATAATTGAAGGTGCTCCTCTTTCCGAGGGCACCTTTTTGTTTGTGCCTGTGTATTCCGGACAATAAAAAAGGCGATGCCAACGGATCGGCATCGCCTTAAATGTATATACTTTAAAAATGAATTATCTTGCTGCAAACAAACCGCCTGTCTGAGCTGCACGTGCAGCGGCAGTACCGAACTGGTCGGGAGTAACAGTCATCGGAGTTCCATCTTTCTGTTTGAAAGTGATTGTTCCGTCTTCGTTCATTGTAATCAATTCGAAAGTCTGTCCTTCTGCAACAGCACTCCAAGTGCGGTTTTCCTGATTGTAAACCAGATCAAGAGGCTTTTCTTCTTCATCTTCCTTTACGATTGTGTAACCGTCTTCATTGGTACGTACAAAGTAGTCACCGCTTTCACCGTGGATAGTCTTGATTGTACCCACTTCCGCTACCGGGTTTGAACCGCTCCAGAATTCGATTGAGTTCAATACCAGGACGTCTGCCAAGTAAGCTACTTCATATACAGGAACGATGTGGAATGCAAGGAATACAATTTCGTTAACGAATTTGTTACCGATATTCATGTTCCAATCTTTCAATCTGTTCCAAAGACCGAATGAACCGATACAAGAAGAGAATAGCAAGCTGCCGCTCAAGATGGCGCACATTGCCGTAACTTTACTTTTTCTCATGGTCTTAAATTTTAAATTATACGTTATAGTTTCTTATCAATATATGTTCCTTATTTAATCGGATGCTTTATTCATTAGAAACAAATTCAAGCATCGGATGGATTTTTTATTTTACGTTACAATATGTTACAAAGTTAGAACTTATTTTGATTTGAGAAACAAAAAAAAGTAAAAAATGCTATCTTTGTCGCGTTTTTGGATAAAAAGATTAAAATTGTAATAAAGAAACACAGATGAAAGAACAAATTCAGAAGAAATTGAGCGACTCGAAAGCAGCCCGTTGGACGGCTTTGATGATTGTCTCATTTACTATGATGTGCGGTTATTTTCTGACCGACGTAATGTCTCCGTTGGAAAATTTGTTGACAACAAAGGGGAAGGTGGTTTATTTTACGGATGATACGTCCATGCCGGTTGATAGTTTGACATATAAGGTGGATATGTTTGCTGCAGCTAACTCTCTGTCTACTCCGTCACTGAATGTGGCGAAACTGGAGAGCGGTGCTGTGCTTCAATATATGGAACAGGTCGATGGAACAGAGGCTGTTGTCGAGAAAACCGTTGATAAGATTGTATCGGGTGAAAACTGGAGTTCTTCTGAATATGGCTTTTTCTCGGGCGCCTATGGCTTTATCAATGTATTTCTCTTGATGTTGTTCTTCGGTGGTATCATTCTTGATAAGATGGGTATCCGTTTTACGGGTGTTATGTCATCGGGTCTGATGTTTGTGGGTGCATTGATCAAATGGTATGCATTGGCTACCGACTTCGGTGGTGCGACCATGTGGGGAGTGAATTTGCAGGTTGCTTTGGCTTCCTTAGGATTTGCCGTTTTCGGTGTGGGTGCAGAAATTACAGGTATTACTGTTTCGAAGGTGATTGTGAAATGGTTCTCAGGTAAGGAACTTGCCCTGGCTATGGGATTGCAGGTGGCAATGGCACGTATCGGTACAGCCGTAGCTTTGGCGGTAAGTTTGCCTATTGCACGTGCTATGGGAGGTGTTTCTTATCCGGTCTTGTTTGGCGCGATTGCCTTGTGTATCGGTTTGGTTTCGTACCTCGTTTATTGTGTGATGGACAAGAAAGAAGATGCTGCTGTTGCGGCTGTCCGCCAGCAGGAAGGGCAGCAGGAAGAAGAAGGTTTCCATATTGCCGATTTGAAACTGATTTTCTGCAGCCGTGGTTTCTGGTTGGTTACTTTGTTGTGCCTGATGTTCTATGCCGGTGTGTTCCCGTTCCTCAAGTTCGCTACCAAGTTGATGATCTATAAATATAATGTACCGGAGTCATTTGCGGGATTGATTCCTGCAGTCTTGCCTTTCGGTACAATTCTGTTGACTCCGATATTCGGAACTTTGTACGACCGTATCGGTAAAGGTGCGACGCTGATGATTATCGGTTCGGTGATGCTGACAGTGGTTCATGTATTGTTTGCTATGCCGTTCATGAATTACTGGTGGTTTGCTGTAGTCGTGATGGTTGTTTTGGGTATCGCTTTTTCTTTGGTGCCAAGTGCCATGTGGCCGTCTGTTCCGAAGATTATCCCGATGAAACAATTGGGATCGGCTTATGCTATCATCTTCTACATCCAGAATATCGGACTGACTATGGTTCCGTGGCTTATCGGATGGGTTATCCAGGATTTGTCGACAACATATAATGAAGCCGGTCAGGTTGTGGGTTACAATTACAGTATTCCGATGGCAATCTTCGCCATCTTCGGTTTCTGCGCGATTGTCATTGCATTCATGTTGCGTGTGGAAGACGGAAAGAAACATTATGGATTGGAAGAAGCCAATATCAAAAAATAAGTTTAGGTTGATATATGAAAAACGGAGGCGTCCTTTGATGGATGTCTCCGTTTTTTATTATGTGAAGTAAAATCAGTCTTTGTCTATCTTGAGGATTCTTCCTGTTTCCGGATCAAAGATTACACGGGTATTGATTTTCTTGGAGAACAGATCCTCTACCAAAACTTCTGTTGTTCCGAATTGGACAATAGGAAGTTCTTTCTGAAAATATTCCTTCCCTTTGAAGGTTGCCGATACATATCCTTTTCCTGGGATGTTGTATATGACGCCACCCAATTTCTTTTTCTTTTTCGAATCTGGTTCTTCTTCTATCGTTGGAAGAGGAGCGATGCTGTTTACGCTGATATAGATGGGATCGCCTGCCAGATTCTCTGCGTCAAGTACACCCAACTCCTTTGAGAAGCGGAGCGCAATCTTTTCCGAACGGTTTTCCGGAAGTATGCGGACTGAAAAGAGTTTGTCTTCACGGTCGGTAGTCCCGGTAAACATTTCAGTCATGGCTCTTTCTTGCTTTTCGAGGTTGTCAATGACCAACTTCAATGACTCACCGTCTTTAGGCATATTGTCTGCCTGACCGCGAAGTATCAGATTCTTACTGTCGCGGATATTATAGATGTCTTCGGCTATCAGTTCGGCCATCTTTGCTGAAGAACCGGCCATGAGCGCATCTTCGGTCATGTATTTGCGGGGATTCTCATGTTCCTTTTTGGTTTCCAGCTGATAGTCGTCAGTCTTTTCTTCTTTGTATCCATTGGTGTTAATGGCCTTGACCAATCCGTCTTTAGTCAGTTCAACATTCGAAGTAAGTGCCTTGTCCTTCAGCTTGATGGTATAGACTTTTGATGAATCGGGTATACCAACCGGACGGACATCGATCTGTTTGATTTCCCAATAGTCGGCAGGGCGGTCTGAAACATCCGTCAGTCGGAGATAACGGTTTGCGTATTGGCACAACTCTCCAGGCTGATAGGTGACATGAGTAGCTATGACATTTACTTCAAGTGCGGTTTTCGGAAGGAAATATACAATTCCTTCGTCACCGGGAATATATGCACTTACGTCCTGTCCCCAAACGGGTGTCAGGCACGACAGCAGTCCAAGTGTAACAATCGTCTTTTTCATGGTTGTGGTTTTATTTGGTCTTTGTTAGGTTTTTCCATGCTTCCGGCAGGGCAAAGATAATGTCGCTGGCTGTGAGGCTGATTTCTCCTACGCGGTTGGCTGCGATATCGCCGGCCAATCCATGGACATATACCCCTAACCGGCAGGCTTCCTCCTGTGTATATCCTTGTGCCAGTAAGGCAAGCAGGATACCTGTAAGGACATCTCCGCTGCCACCTGTTGCCATTCCAGGATTACCGGTCGGATTGAAGTAGCAGTTGCCTTCCGGAGTGATGATGGTTGTATAAGCTCCTTTCAATATGATGTAGCATTGGATGTACGATGCCAGTTCTTTCGCTTTGGTCAGACGCTCGAAGCTGTTGTTGCAACGTCCGATGATGCGTTCCAGTTCGCCGACATGCGGAGTCAGGATACTGCGTTTCGGGATGCGGTTCAGATAATTGCGGTGCGAACTGAATATGTTCAGGGCATCGGCATCGAGGACCAACGGGATATAACATTCGCTAAGCTGGTCGAAGAGGGCGAATGATGTTTCTTCCTCCTGGCCGATTCCCGGGCCGATGGCTAGGGCCTGATAAGTGTCAAGATCGACCGGTTCCGCAAAGTAATGTTCGTGCACATCGTCCTGTACTATTGCTTCAGGAACAGCCGTCTGTACGATGTTGTGGTTGCAGATCGGAGCGTGGACAGTCAGCAGTCCGATTCCCGAACGCATACAGGCTTTGGCTGCCAATATGGATGCTCCTGCCATACCGTAAGAGCCGGCAATCAACAATCCGTGCCCGAAGTTACCTTTGTGGGCGAAACGGTTACGTGGCTTGATCATCGATGTTATATCGGCTTCTTCGGTTATCTGATATGGAGTTTCCGCCTTGTTGATAAAATCTTTGCTGATACCGATGTCGAGCAGTTTCCATTCGCCTATGAACTCCTCGTTTTCGGGGAAGAAGAAGGCAAGCTTCGGCAATTGGATGCTCAAGGTCAGGTCGGCCTGGATGATGTTGGCACGGATGTTATAGGAATTGTCTTCACCCATTAGACCCGATGGTAAGTCGATGGATACGACGGTAGCCTGGGATGCATTGATGTATTTCACCACCGATGCGAAACCGCCGCTCAATGCCTTGTTGATGCCCGAACCGAAAAGGCCGTCGATTACAATGTCGTTGGCTGTCAGCTGGGGCGGGTTGAATGACGAAGTGATTTCGTTATAGTTGGCAAAACCGCAATCTTTCAGACGTTTTACGTTCGTCATGCATTCGTCCGAAAGTGTTCCTTTGGTATTGAAGAGATAAATCTCAACCGGGTAACCTTTCTGGAACAGCATACGTGCTACTGCAACGGCATCTCCGCCGTTGTTGCCAGAACCGGCAAAAACAATTATGCGATGGGAATGGTCCCAACGACGGCTTATCTCTTCTGAAATCAGGGAAGCCGCCTTTTCCATCAAGTTGATGGAAAGTATGTTTTCATTGGCGATAGTATAATTATCGGCCTCTTTCTGTTGCGTGCAACTTAATATTTTCATCATTTCAAAAATAGCTATTTGTCGGTAAAAGTACGAAAAAAGTATGAAGTTTGAGGGATAATTCGTAATTTTGTCCCAATAAAATAAATTATATCACAATGGATACAATTCAGATAAAAGACAAACGCTTCAAGACCTTTATTCCGGAAGAGAGAATCTTGAAGGAAGTGGATCGTGTTGCCGATGAAATCAACCGTGATCTGGCTGGTTGCAACCCTCTCTTTCTGAGCATTTTGAACGGCTCATTCATGTTTGCCTCCGATTTGATGAAACGTGTCAGTATTCCTTGCGAGATTTCATTTGTCAAGCTGGCTTCGTACGAAGGGACTTCGTCGACCGGATGTGTGAAGGAGCTTGTCGGCTTGAACGAGGATATTGCCGGACGTACCGTAGTGATTGTGGAGGATATTGTAGATACCGGTGTTACTATGCAGCGCCTGTTGGAGATGCTGAAGAAGCATAACCCGAAGGAAATCCGTATCGCTTCGTTGCTGGTGAAGCCCGACAAGCTGACGGTGGATCTGGATATCAATTATGTGGCGATGAATATCCCGAACGATTTTATCGTGGGATACGGACTCGATTATGACGGCTTGGGACGTAACTACCGCGACATTTATACCGTAATCGATTAATAACAATTATATTTTAAGGTAAAAACATGTTGAATATTGTAATTTTCGGAGCTCCGGGTTCTGGTAAAGGTACTCAGAGTGCTCGTATCGTAGAAAAATATGGCTTGAACCATATCTCTACAGGTGATGTATTGCGTGCTGAAATCAAGAATGGTACTGAACTGGGTAAAACTGCTAAAGGTTATATCGATAATGGCCAGCTGATTCCTGACGCATTGATGATTGATATCTTGGCTAGCGTATTCGATAGCTTCAAGGATAGCAAAGGTGTTATCTTCGACGGTTTCCCACGTACTATCGCTCAGGCTGAAGCTCTGAAGGAAATGCTGAAAGTCCGCGGTCAGGAAGTTTCTATCATGTTGGATCTGGAAGTTCCGGAAGATGAACTGATGACTCGTCTGATCAAACGTGGTCAGGAATCCGGCCGTGCCGATGACAACGAAGAAACTATCAAGAAACGTCTGGTGGTTTACCACTCTCAGACTGCTCCGCTGATCGACTGGTACAAGAACGACGGCAAGTATTGCCATATCCAGGGTCTGGGCACAATGGACGGTATCTTTGCAGATATCTGTGCTGCTATCGACAAACTCTAATTTGAACGAATAGAATGAAGAACGGAGAATCTTTCATTCGGAAGGTTCTTTGTTCTTCTTTATGTTTTATACAGAATACAAACCATCCGTTTTGTTGTTTCGTAGGGATACGAATTTTTAAAAAGAATTATTATGGCTGAATCGAATTTTGTTGATTATGTAAAGATCTACTGCCGCTCCGGTAAAGGAGGCCGAGGCTCGGTACATATGCGCCGTGAAAAGTATATGCCCAATGGTGGCCCGGACGGTGGCGACGGTGGTAGAGGAGGTCATGTCATTTTGCGGGGTAACCGCAATTACTGGACTTTGCTGCACCTGAAGTACGAGCGTCACGTGTTTGCCGAACACGGGGGCAACGGCTCGAAGAACAAGAGCTTCGGTAAGGACGGTGCGGATAAAGTGATTGAAGTGCCGTGTGGTACGGTAGCATACAATGCCGAGACAGGTGAGTATGTGTGCGATATTACCGAACACGGACAGGAGGTCGTTCTGCTGAAAGGTGGTCGCGGAGGTCTGGGCAACTGGCATTTCCGTACGGCAACCCGTCAGGCTCCCCGCTTTGCACAGCCGGGTGAACCGATGCAGGAGATGACCGTGATTCTGGAATTGAAATTATTGGCGGATGTCGGTCTGGTAGGTTTCCCCAATGCGGGAAAGTCGACGTTGCTTTCTACCGTATCGGCGGCTCGTCCGAAGATTGCGAACTATCCGTTCACTACGCTCGAACCGAACTTGGGTATCGTTTCTTACCGCGACGGCAAGTCGTTCGTAATGGCCGATATTCCGGGAATTATCGAAGGGGCGAGTGAAGGAAAAGGTTTGGGACTTCGTTTCTTGCGTCATATCGAACGTAACTCGTTGCTGCTTTTCATGGTGCCGGGTGATACCGATGATATCCGCAAGGAATATGAAATCCTGTTGAACGAGGTGGCTACCTTCAATCCGGAGATGCTCGACAAACAGCGTGTGCTGGCCATTACCAAGTGCGATATGCTGGATGAAGAGCTTATCGAGATGTTGAAGCCGACATTGCCCGAGAATATACCGCATGTCTTTATTTCGTCCGTTGCCAATATGGGTATCCAGGAACTGAAGGATATTCTTTGGGCGGAACTGAATAAGGAAAGCAACCAGCTCGAAGGACTGCGTCATGAATCGATCGTACATCGCTCGAAGGATGTCAACAAGCTCAAGGAAGAGCTGAAGGCGATGGGTGAAGACGAGGATTTCGACTACGAATACGAAGACGTGGACGACGAAGACTTCGACTATGAATATGAAGAAATGGATTGGGATGACGATGAACCACAAAAGTGATGAATCAATTTTCAAGAGATAATAGAATGTTGGGGTACGGATTGATGAAACCGTACGCCGACATTTTTTGTTTTTCGACCGCCCGCCACGGCGGATTCAGTGAAGGGGAATACGCATCGTTCAATTGCAACGGTTATTGCGGAGATATCCCCGAGCATGTGGCAAAGAATAGGGATTTGCTTTGCAGCTTGATGCCAGAACGTCCGTTGCAGTTGGTCATTCCACATCAGACTCATCAAACGGTGGTGAGAAAGGTAGATGAAGCTTTCCTTAGTTTGGATGAAGCTTGTCGTGCGGAAGCGTTGGAGGGTGTGGATGCTTTGGTTACTGATATCCCCCGTGCTTGTCTGTGCGTATCGACTGCCGATTGTGTGCCGGTGCTTTGTTACGACAAACGCAACAAGGTGGTGGCAGCCATCCATGCCGGATGGCGTGGTACGGTGGAACGGATAGTCGAGGTAGCCTTGAAGACGATGATGCAGGAGTATGGAACCGTAGGGGAGGATGTAGTTGCCTGCATCGGTCCGAGTATCTCGTTGGATGCGTTTGAAGTAGGCGATGAAGTTTACAACCGTTTTGCCGAGGCCGGATTCGATATGGACCGTATAGCCGTACGTAATAATAAATGGCATATCGACCTTTGGGAAGCCAACCGCATGCAATTGGAGGCGATGGGAGTTGCTCCCGAACGGATAGAAACGGCCGGTATATGTACCTGGAAGAATAATTCCGATTTCTTTTCGGCGCGTCGTCAGGGAATCGATTCGGGAAGAATCCTATCGGGTATCATGCTGTTGGATAATAAGAAATGATGACAAACTAGTTATATATGAAAGCATTGGAAATTGAAGTCTCCGACGAGCTTCGGAATGCCTGGCCTCAGTTCCGTGGGGTGGCTGTATTTGCTACGGTAAAGAATACGCAATACAGTGAGGCGTTGTGGCAGCGTATCGGAGAATTTACGGAACTGTACCGGTCGAAGTATACGACCGATTCGATCAAGGAGATGCCTGCCATACAGGCAACCCGGCAGGCTTACAAGAAATGCGGGAAGGATCCCAGCCGTTACCGTCCGTCTTCGGAAGCCTTGTGTAGAAGAATCCTGAGAGGAATTCCCTTGTATCAGATAGATACGCTGGTCGACCTTATCAATCTGGCTTCCATCTACAGTGGACATTCCATCGGAGGATTCGACCTCGACAAGATACAGGGCGACAAGCTGGTATTGGGAATCGGAAAGGCCGGCGAACCTTATGAAGGAATCGGCCGTGGCGAACTGAATATCGAAGGGATGCCGGTCTACCGCGATGCGGTAGGTGGAGTGGGAACTCCTACGAGCGATAATGAACGGACAAAACTGAGTTTGGAAACTACCCATCTGTTGGCCATCATGAACGGTTACAGCGGAAGCGAAGGACTGGAAGAGTCGGTAAACTACATGATCGGACTTTTGAAGGAATTTGCTGAAGCGACGGATGTGAAACTGGTCTATTTTAAATAAGGAAGAATGATGCGGAATATTATATTGTTGGGGATGGGACTTTGCGGTATGCTGTGGATGCGTGCTGCAGAGCCCGAAATGAATCATTTCTCGGAAATGGAACGTAATCATATCCGTGTGGCGACTCCCGGATTGTTCAGCGACGGCAATCGTTTTGAAATCCATCTTGAAAACCTGCCTGATTCGGCATTCTGGTTTCCGTTGCAGGGCGGTAAACTGATTTCAGCCTATGGAACCCGTGGCGGACACACAGGCTCGGATATCAAGACTTGTGCGAATGATACCATCCGTGCCGTATTCGACGGAGTGGTGCGTATGGCCAAGAGATATGCCGCTTACGGAAACGTTGTGGTGCTTCGTCATAGCAACGGACTGGAAACCATCTACAGCCATAATTCGAAGAATCTGGTAAAGGTGGGCGATCGTGTCAAGGCTGGACAGGGTATAGCACTGACTGGACGCACAGGAAGGGCGACGACCGAACACCTGCATTTTGAAGTCCGGGTGAACGGTCAACATTTCAACCCTAAAATATTGTTTGATATGCAGACCCGTGAGCCGCTCAAGCGTACGCTTGTATGTACGAAGTCGGGCAGCCGGGTAAAGTTGACTCCGAAAACCACAACCAATAAATAATAAAGATATGGATATTGAAAAGATTTTGACCGAAGGCATTGTCTTTAAAGGAAACAAACCTTCGACTGGAAAGAAAGACGATAAGGTCAAGACCAAGGCGAAAAAGAAAACCTACATTACCGGTCTGCACGGATCAGGCTCAGCAAAGATGAAGGCCGAGTACAGGAAGCGTAGAGCGAACCGCCATAAGAACAAATAAAAATGCATAATTTTCTGCTTTTGTGTTAAAATCTTAAGAATTTGGATGATTTTTTGTGAATTTCCTTTAATTTATTCATCGTAAAGAATATATTTGCACCGAATTTAAATAAAACGAAAAGCACAAAACTAAATTTAAATTTAAGAATTATGAAAAAGATTTTAATGCTTGTAGTCGTTGTAATGGCTGCAATTTCGTCTGTGAATGCACAAAAGATGTATTTAGGTGGTGGTATCAGCCTTTGGAGAGATGATGATGCCGACAATACTTCTTTCTCTATTTCTCCGGAAATCGGTTATAATTTGAGTGATAAATGGGCAGTTGGTGGTCAACTGATTTATGCTCATGCTCATCAGGATGAAGGCTTGAAGGTAAATTCATTTGCTATTGCTCCTTATGCACGTTTTACATATTATCAGAATAAGGTTGTTGATCTATTCCTTGATATGGGCTTGGGTATTTCATCTACCAAAGTAAAACACCAGGATTCTGAAACCGGTTTTGAAATAGGAATCAAGCCGGGTATCGCCATTAATCTGAACAACCAGTTCAGTATCGTTGCAAAAGTGGGATTTGCCGGATATCGTGACGACTATTATATCAGTTCTCCATCGAATGGTTTCGGTGTCGGTGTGGATAGTCAGAACATTTCATTCGGTCTTTTCTATAAATTCTGATTGGTAAATTTGTAAGATAAAAAAGTCGGCAACTCGTTTGTCGGCTTTTTTTATGCACTAAAATTACTGCCTTCTTATTTTATTGCTATATTTGCTCTATCTCTTTTTTATTATTAAACAATTTAAGAAGATGAAAAAACTGATATTATTGATAGCGCTGGTATGCTCGGTGATGTGTGCCAAGGCGCAGACGGGAGTGACTTGGAGTGCTGAATTGGGCTTGGGAGCCAGCGGCTGGATGGGTAACGGTGCCGGAAATTCAAATGCATTGTTTAATCCGAGGGTTGGTGTGAAACTGGATATTCCCTTGAGCGGACTGCTTTCTTTCCAGACCGGATTGTATTGGGTTTCGAAGGGAGCAAGCTATAAGGATGAGGTCTTTACTGAATCTACAGACGGTTATCATAAGGAAAGCAGCAAGCAGAAAGTGAATCAGAACTATTTCCAGATGCCTTTACTTGCAGCGTTTCACTTGGGTACGGCCAGCAATTTCGATCTGGTTCTTACGGTCGGTCCTTACATCGCTTATGGAGTGAGCGGTAAGACTTCCATCGAAATTGGTGATGCTGAACTGACTTGGGATACTTTCGACGATGTCCGTATGCCGAATGAGTTGCAAGGCTTGTTGCCATCGTCGGGTGATGGATATGACACAATGGAAGGTCTGCATCGTTTCGATGCCGGTATTCTAGCTGGTATCGGGTTTGATTTTCCGGAATGGACTGTCGGACTGAATGCGGAATTCGGTTTGACGCGTATCCAAAGCCATGCTCCACGTAACATCGGTTTCTTTGCTAGTGCCGCTTATAAATTCTGATATTGATATTTCATAAAAAACAACCGCTGCAATCCGATAATGAACTGCAGCGGTTTTTTTTATCAGCTTGATGTGATATTAATGGTGGAACAACCGGATGCCGGTGAATGCCATTGCAATACCATATTTGTCGCATGTTTCGATTACATGGTCGTCGCGGACCGAGCCTCCTGCCTGTGCGATGTATTCCACGCCGCTTTTGTGGGCACGTTCGATGTTATCTCCAAATGGGAAGAATGCATCCGAACCCAAAGCGACACCTTTCAGATTCTTCAGCCATTCACGTTTTTCTTCACGCGTCAGCACTTCCGGCTTTTCAGTGAAGAACTGCTGCCATACACCGTCTGCAAGTACATCATCATGGTCGTCGCTGATGTAGACGTCGATGGTATTGTCGCGGTCGGCACGACGGATCTTTTCCACCCAAGGCAGGTTCAATACTTTCGGATGCTGGCGGAGGAACCAGATATCGGCCTTGTTTCCGGCAAGACGCGTACAGTGGATACGGCTCTGCTGTCCGGCACCGATACCGATTGCCTGTCCGTCCTTTACATAGCATACCGAATTCGATTGGGTATATTTTAAGGTAATCAGTGCAATCATCAGATCGCGTTTGGCAGCTTCGGGGAAGTTCTTGTTTCGGGTCGGGATATTCTCGAACAGTTCCGGTCCGTTCAACTTGATTTCGTTACGTCCCTGCTCGAAAGTGATGCCGAATACATCCTTATGTTCAATCGGGGCCGGTTTGTATTCCGGATCAATCTTGATTACATTATAAGTACCTTTTCGTTTGGTCTTCAGGATTTCCAATGCTTCGGGTGTATATCCAGGGGCAATGACTCCGTCGGAAACCTCACGGTTGATGAAGCGGGCTGTGGCTTCGTCGCAGACATCGCTCAAGGCGATGAAGTCGCCGTACGATGACATGCGGTCGGCACCTCTGGCACGGACATAGGCATTAGCAAGCGGTGATAGAGGAAGGTCGCCTACAAAGTAGATCTGTTTCATTGTATCGTCCAGCTCCAGACCGATGGCTGCACCTGCCGGACTGACATGCTTGAACGAAGTAGCGGCAGGCATTCCTGTAGCTTCTTTCAGTTCTTTCACTAACTGCCATCCGTTCAGTGCATCAAGAAAATTGATATATCCCGGGCGTCCGTTCAGGACTTCGATAGGCAATTCCCCTTCCTGCATATAGATGCGGGCCGGCTTCTGGTTAGGGTTACAGCCGTACTTTAAAGCTAATTCTTTTGTCATAGTATTCTTCTTTAATAGACTTCTACAAAAATACTGAATATTTCTTTGTTTTTGAAAAAACTTGTTACCTTTGTGGCGAATTGGTTCAATCTGCTTTTAGGCGATTGATTAAAAGGGAATCAGGTGAGAATCCTGAACAGTCCCGCTGCTGTGAATTCCATTTGTTGTTGTCCGGCTTCGTTAAGCCACTGGATATAAGTCCGGGAAGGCCGTCGGATAACGGGAATAAGTCAGAAGACCTGCCATGCAATGGTTTCTTCACCGCTTTCGAGGAAAAAGCGTGGGAGTATTGTTTATGATCTTTGTTCATATCCGATTTCCTCTATTCTTTTATTCTTTTTTCATTGCGGTGCTGGAAACGTTCTGGTATCTTATAGGCAAAGTCCTAACGGTTGGGATTATTTATTAACTAACTCAATATTAAAAGTAATGAAAAAATTATCTTATCTTTTGCTTTCACTGATGTGTGTCACATTGTGGAGCTGTAGCGATGACGATGATCCGGTAGTTGATAATTCTGTAAATGAGGTTGTGGTAAGTTTGAATGATAAGCTTTCTGCTCCGAATTCATCTTTCGAGCCTCAGGGCGGTGTGGAAGATGGTTATTATTTTCGGGTAAGTTTCACCGATTCGCAGAACTTGGTTGAAATGCCAAGCTATTATGCTAGTTGGGGATTTGGAGGTGGATTTACCTATACAAATCTGTCTGATAAAGAAACTGCCGGTTTTACTAACATAAGTAGTATCGTTGGAACCGGAAAGTTCGGTGATGTATACCTGACAGCTAATTCAGGCAGTTTTACAACAGCCTCAATCAAAAATCTCCAGTCTGATAAATATGTATTTAAAGGTGCTTGGGTAACAAATACTACCTATGCTTATCTGGCAATAAAAGACGGTAATGATGGTAATGATGTTGCCTATGTAAAAGGCCCGTTCGCAGAGGGTGATTGGTTCAAGCTTACAGCTGTCGGATATGATGCTGCAGATACAGAAATTGGTCGTGTAGATTTCTATCTTGCTGATTTCCGTAACGGTAGCACCAAAATTGTAGATAGTTGGGAATGGTTTGATTGGAGCTCGTTGGCCGATGCCGATCATATCAGTTTTGAATTGTCTTCAACAGATGAGAATGAATATGGCATGGTTACTCCGGCTTATTTCTGTCTGGATGGAATTACTTTGATCAAGAAGTAATAAAGTCTTTCACTTTTTATAATAGAGAGCTTGCTCAAAAGGAGGAATATTTCTTCTTCGGGTAAGCTCTTTTTTCATACTTTTGCGTATGAAATTTTAAATCTTTGACTCATGATTGACGAACTGTTAGAATATAACCGCTCTTTCGTAGAAAAGAAAGGCTATGAAAAGTATGTGACCAATAAATATCCGGATAAGAAGATTGCTATCGTAACTTGTATGGACACCCGTCTGGTGGAATTGATTCCTGCCGCTTTGGGCTTGAAGAACGGTGATGTGAAGATGATCAAGAATGCCGGTGGTACCATTACCCATCCTTTCGGTAGTGCCATGCGAAGCTTGCTGGTGGCAATTTATGAATTGGGCGTAGAAGAGATTATGATTATCGGTCATACCGATTGCGGTGCGCAGCACATGGATAGCAAGGTTATGCTTCAGCATATCAAGGAACATGGTGTTACAGATGAACAGATTGCTATGATGGAGTATTGCAATGTGGATCTTCATTCGTGGCTGAGCGGATTCGACAATGTGGAACAGTCGGTGCGTGGTAGTGTGCATCTGGTCAAGCATCATCCGTTGGTGCCGAAGGATATTGTCGTTCGCGGGTTTATCATTAATTCTGTGACGGGCGAGTTGAAGGAATTCGAAAATATAGATTGAGAGATTGTTGTAAACTTATAGTAAAAATCCATATCGTTGAATCGATGTGGATTTTTTTTTGAAATGTAGTGATTTGACGCTGGAATGTCTTGATGTTTCCGCAGTATTCCTTGGCATATCCGAAAATATCCCTTGAAATGTTGCGGAAGATTCCTTCGTCCGAGGTGTGAAACGGCTTGACGTCCCCGGTTTGATGTCTTCGGCTTTGGTGAAGAAATTCATGAATTTCTGATGGAAAATTCATGAATTTGTCCGTGAAATGTCAGGCCGTGCTGTCGGAAATTTCCATTTCCGTCCGGGTGAAGTCCCCGATTGTCCGTTCCTTTTCTCCGTTTCGGGTGAAGGATGGTGTTCGGGGTGTCACTTCCTGTCAGTATGTTTCAGTATCCGTGCATTTTCCCCTTCCTCTCCCTATTATATGATGTTTTTATCTTTCACATCCTTCACGAAGTAGTTAATTGGTTGAAAATCAGATTGATATTCCGGTTGTACTAATGGGGTATCCTTCACGCTTGATTCACGATTCCGTCTAACTGCTTGATAACCAACGAAATCTATGGTTCACGCTTGCTTCAGTCCCGTCTTCTTGCCGGCCGTTTCCATCATCCGTTCTCGGCTCAGGTGGAAGTTTCCCTTGTGGTGCAGCTCGCTTTTTCCTTTCTTCTCCTGAAATGTGAAGGATGTGAAGGATAAAAGATACCAATTTTACTAGGGTGTACGTGAGTTCGATATAAGAGAATGTTATAGTATTCTTACTTCAAGCGGTCAGTTGGTAACTGTCATTCCGCGTCGGAGCGCGGAATGACAGTTACCAACCGACTATTTGAAATACAAAACAATATAAATTATTTCATTTCAAAGAAGGATTATTCTTATATCGAACTCACGTAATATAAAGCGTGCGCACAGCCACAGGACGATGAAGGGATGGGCTGCCAAGGGCAAGTGTACGATGGGATGGTTCTA
>CALUKX010000049.1 GCA_944321335.1 uncultured Phocaeicola sp.
GTTCGATAAGACTGATTTCAACGATGTCAAAGAACTCGATTATCCCCTTTTTGAAGGACTATTTGATTAATTTTTTTTACTAGTCCATTTTTATTGGACACTAATGGGCTGCTGTATAAAAAAATAACAGGTTGTTCCTTTTAAAAACAACCTGTTACCAAAATATCATTGATTATTTATTTGGCGATAATCAGATAGTAGTTTTTCTTGCCTCGCTGTACGAGCAGGTATTTTCCATCCAACAGATCGGCTGAGGTGATGACTTGGTCGAATGCGCTCAGCTTTTCCTTGTTCAACGAAACACCGCCTCCCTGAGTCAGCTTACGCATCTCTCCCTTAGAAGGGAAGACTGCAGCTTTTTCTGTAAACAAGTCGACAGCTTTGATGCCGGCTTCGATTTCCGATTTGGCAACTTCAAACTGTGGTACGCCTTCGAATACAGAGAGCAATGTGTCTTCGTCGAGTTTCTTCAGGGCTTCTGAAGTTGCGTTACCGAACAGGATTCCCGATGCTTCCACTGCCGCATTGTAGTCGGCTTCAGAGTGTACCATGATGGTAACTTCTTTTGCCAGACGTTTCTGCAGTACGCGCAGATGAGGTGCTTGATCGTGTTCTGCTGTCAATGCTTCGATCTCTTCCTTGCTCAGTGAAGTGAAGATCTTGATGTAGCGTTTTGCATCGTCATCGCTTACGTTCAGCCAGAATTGGTAGAACTTATAAGGTGATGTATAGTGCGGATCCAACCAAACGTTACCCGATTCGGTCTTTCCGAACTTGGTTCCGTCGGCTTTGGTAATCAACGGACAAGTCAGGGCGTATACTTCACCACCGTTGGTACGGCGGATCAGTTCGGCACCGGTAGTGATGTTGCCCCACTGGTCGGAACCACCCAACTGCAGCTTGCAGTTCTTGGTTTCGTACAGGTGCAGGAAGTCGTAACCCTGCAGCAGCTGATAAGAGAATTCTGTAAATGACAGACCGTCGCGGGCTTCACCGTTCAGACGTTTCTGAACAGAATCCTTGGCCATCATATAATTGACGGTGATATGTTTTCCGACTGTACGTGCGAAATCCAGGAAAGAGAAATCCTTCATCCAGTCGTAGTTGTTTACCAATTCGGCCTTGTTCGGTTCGTTCGATTCGAAATCAAGGAACTTGCCCAGCTGTTTCTTGATGCATTCCTGGTTGTGACGCAGTGTTTCCTCATCGAGCAGGTTACGTTCCTGTGATTTACCCGACGGGTCACCGATCATACCGGTCGCACCACCTACGAGGGCGATAGGCTTGTGGCCACAGCTCTGGAAATGACGCAACATCATGACACCGCACAAGTGACCGATGTGCAGTGAGTCGGCTGTCGGGTCGATACCCAGGTAAGCTGTAACCATTTCTTTCTGCAGTAATTCTTCTGTGCCTGGCATCATGGTATGCAGCATACCACGCCATGTCAATTCTTCTACAAAGTTCATCGAATGATAATGTATCTTAGTTTAACAATATGTTATAAAAAGGTAGGCAAAATTACGACTCTTTATCTGAATTACCAATTTTATCGGTTAAAAAAGAGGTAGTTAATGTTCTTTGTTATGTTTTCTATAAATTCTTCGTATGGGAGGTTGCGTAGTCGGGCTGCTTGCCTTGCAAGTTCTTCTATGGGTGTTTCACTCTCGTCGGTTTCCAGCAACAGCCGGTCTGCAGGAGTGGCGACCAATGCTTCCGGCTGGTATCTCTCACCGAACGAGAGATAAAATCCATTGGCGGAAAGGCTTTCGGCCAGTTGTCTTTTTCCTCTGAAACCGTGGATTATCCAAGGTGTGTGTGGCATGATTTCCTTTTTCAAGGCAATCAGTTCGTTGAAACATTTTACGCAATGGATGATGAGCGGCAAATGATGTGACTCGCTTAGGCCGATGGCGTAACGGAAAGCCTGTAGCTGTAGCCCGTATGGGGTGTTGCAATGTTTGTCGAGTCCGGCCTCTCCCAACGCTACCGTACGTGGATCGTCGAGCATCATAGCAAGCCATTCCCGTTGTGTTGGATAGTCTTCGGCCGTAAGATACCACGGATGGATACCGGCCGAAATGTAACGTGCCTCGGACGGATACGGACTAGTCCTCATACAACCGCTCAGGATACAGGAGGCGGTATCGGACGGCAATCGGTGGGTATGGATATCTAGAAGCATAAACGATGAAGATTAAGGAACGGGGTCATAGCCGGAACCTCCCCACGGATGGCAGCGGAGGATGCGGCGGATAGCCAGATACAATCCCTTGAACGGTCCGTGTTTCTTGATAGCCTCGATGGCATACTGTGAGCAGGTGGGAGTAAACCGGCAGGAAGGAGGGGTAAATGGTGAAATGCAGTTCCTATAAAAGTAGATAGGGAGCAGAAGCAGGTATGAAAGCAACTTTTTCATTGCATACGTTCGGCTGTAAGTTGGAGCAGTTTCTTTACCTTCTCTTCCACTTCAGCGGAAGGACGGAGTTCGTTATCCAGCCAGATGAATGCGATGACGGCTTTCTTGCCGCTTGCTTTCAACGGTTCCACCAAAAGAGATTTGTTTTTGCGGTAGGCTTCGCGGATCTGACGTTTCACCCGGTTACGGTCGACCGCATGCTTGAAACGTTTCTTGGGCACACTGATGAGGATGGAAACATCGGGCAGCTCCTCATTGTCTACCGGCATGTAAACGATGCGCAGAGGAAAAGCTGGCAACGACTTGCTTCCGCCCGAAAACAGTTTCTCGACAAGGATGAGGCTGTTCAGTCGTTCTTTCTTCGATAATGTTTGCTTTTCTTGTTCTGCCATAATTAATCTATAAAAAAGAATAAAGCGAAGACTCTTGTAATGCATACAAGGCTCTTCGCTTTATTCCAATGACAATCTATTTATTTGTTGTGTTCACGGATAAACTGATCCAGGGCTGCTGTCATCGAAGGAGCTGCTGCGTTAGGAGCCTCGAGGTCCAGGCGCAAGCCTGCTTCCTTAACGGCTTTTGCTGTGGTAGGACCGAAACTTCCGATTGCGATATCTTTTTGCTCGAAATCCGGGAAGTTCTTCATCAGCGACTGGATTCCTGCCGGACTGAAGAAAATCAGCATATCGTAGTCGAACTTCTCTTCCGGAGTGAAATCGTTGCTCACTGTACGATACATAACCGCCTCGGTGTGCTGGAGTTTGTTCTTGTCGAGCAAGTCGCGGACTTCATCGTTGTGTACATCCGACATCGGAATCAGATACTTTTCAGTATTGTGCTTCAGCATTACCGGAACCAGGTCAGCGAACTTACCTGTTGCACCGAAGAATACCTTGCGTTTACGGTACTGAACATATTTCTGTATATACAATGCAATCGTTTCAGATGTGCAGAAGTATTTCATTGTTTCAGGTACAGTCACACGTAACTCTGCGCAAAGACTAAAGAAATGGTCAATAGCGTGGCGTGAAGTAAATACAACGGCTGTATGATCCAAGATGGAAATTTTCTGTTGTCTGAATTCTTTTGCCGATAGACTCTCAACTTTGATGAACGGGCGAAAATCTATTTTCACTCCGTATTTCTCAACTATGTCGTAATAAGGCGACTTTTCGGAAGCTGGTTTAGGCTGAGAAACGAGAACTTTCTTTATCTTCAATGTATTAAAAATTTAAAATCCAAACTTTATTTAAATAGATAACCCCTTTCCACAATAAGATTAAAGGGATTATTTCGAGGGCACAAAAGTACAGAATAAAATGCAGAAAACCATGCAAATAATTGAAAAAGTTCCTAATGCACTTATAAAATAACAATATTTTAGCAAAGAGTAAGATAATTAAGATAAAAATGTTTCCTGTAGTAAAGTCTATATTGAAGTAAATAATCAGCAATATTACAGGGAAAAGCAGAAGACCTGATCCTGCCAATATATTGAAGTAGCTTTCTATCCAGGCTTGGTGTCTTTCCCGGTCGAAAAAGACCCAGTTGATGAATGTATAGGCGCACCATTTATAGAGTACAAAGGTGAAAATCAATCCGGTATAGGTGCCTAATATAAAGCTGTGGGGGACGATTCGGGCAAGGGTTTTGTCGGAGGTTATAAAATAATGGTACAGATAGATACCGGTCAGGACACAACTTATCAGAAACATGATAAGGATGTAACGGCTGTCGGTGTTGGGTTTCTCATCGAAGAGGCTGGCACGCTCCCGATGTTGAAAGAGTCCGCGTACATGATGGGCCAGGTATTGTTTGCTGTTTTTCAGTGCGTATGAAATTAGTATGAAACAAAGCAGCAGGATACCGGTTATTACACCGTCGGAACGGAGCTGATAGGGCATGGGGATACCTTGCATACCGGTAGTCTGTTCTACCTGTACACTTTTCAGCATGGCATCGTGCAGATCTTGCTGCTGTTTCTGCAGCTGTTCGTTCATGTAAGGAATCCCTATGCGGCTCTGATTGCTCATATTGCGGCAAATTTACGAATTTCTTTGCTCCATAAGGGTGTTTCGTATACCAATTGTATGGCTTTTTCAGGAGTTGAGGCTACTTGCCAGATTTTACCGTGTTCCGGACGCATGAAGTTTTGTTCGATAGCACGGCCCAACATTTCCAATAACGGGTCGTAGAAGTTGTTTATGTTGAGGATAACGATGGGTTTGAGATATAAGCCCAACTGTTTCCATGTAATGATTTCCAACAGTTCCTCCAAGGTTCCGCATCCGCCGGGAAGTGCGATGATTCCGTCCGACATGTCGGCCATGAGTTGCTTGCGTTCGTGCATGTCCTTGGTTTCGATCAGTCGGGAAAGTCCTTTGTGGTGCCAGTTCTGTTCGATCATGAAATGGGGAATTATACCGATGACTGTTCCTCCTGCTTCAAGGGCGGCATCGCTGATCTTGCACATCAGCCCCAATCGGCCAGCCCCGTTGATGAGGTTGATGCCTTTTTCGGCCATCAGTCGTCCCAGTTCGGCGGCAGCCTCGAAATAGACCGGATTTATTTTGGTGCTTGATGCGCTGTACACGCAGATGCTCTTGATATCGTTCATGTGATTTTCTTTAGGTGGGTTTACGTCTGCAAAGATAGGGATAAAAGCGGTATTTTCTTGGGTTGTCCGATAGAAAAACTTGATTATGCTTCCGGGTAATCAATTCCAATACATTGATTTCAAAGTTTTCAAAAAAAATCTTTCACTCTTTCACCACGCTGTGTATTAGCTTGTTAAGGGTGAAAGCAGATTGTTTTTGCTTTCACCGGTATTCAGTCTTTCCTTCATCGGTGGTGTTCAATGTCCCTTTTTGCCGGATGAGGATGAAAAAAGGGAATGCTTTTCGGCATTCCCTTTCGATTATAGACTTTTGTCGGTTGTCGTTTTATTTCAAGCCGAATGCTTCCTTTACCTTGTCGACGTAGTCGAGCTTCTCCCAAGTGAAGAGTTCCACTTCCACGTCTTTGTTGCCTTCGTAAAGCGATTCGAAATGCTTGGTTACAATCTGTGGTGTGCGTCCCATGTGACCGTAAGCGGCTGTTTCGCTGTAGATCGGGTTACGCAGTTTCAGACGTTGTTCGATGGCAGCCGGACGCATGTCGAAGATTTCGTCTACCTTCTTGGCGATTTCACCGTCGGTCATGTTCACGTGACCACGGCCGTAAGTGTTTACGTAGATGTTGATCGGGCGTGCAACGCCGATGGCGTATGATACCTGCACCAACACTTCATCGGCAACACCGGCAGCTACCAGGTTCTTGGCGATGTGGCGTGCGGCGTATGCTGCGCTACGGTCGACCTTGCTTGGGTCTTTCCCCGAGAAGGCACCGCCACCGTGAGCACCTGCGCCACCGTAAGTGTCAACGATGATCTTGCGTCCTGTCAAGCCTGTATCTCCGTGAGGACCGCCGATAACGAACTTGCCGGTCGGGTTTACGAAGTACTTGATCTGGTCGTTGAACAGTTTCAGTACGTCCGGGTTATGGATTTCAGCGATGACACGCGGCATCAGGATTTCGATAACGTCCTTGCGGATCTGAGCCAGCATTTCTTCATCGGCCTTGGCCTGAGCTTCCGGAGTATCGTTTTCAGGGTGGATAAATTCATCGTGTTGGGTAGAAACCACAATGGTATCGATACGTACCGGGCGACGGTTGTCATCGTATTCGATGGTTACCTGGCTCTTTGAGTCCGGACGGAGGTAGGTCATCACCTTTCCTTCACGGCGGATTTCAGCCAATACCATCAACAGCTTGTGAGCCAGGTCGAGTGACAGCGGCATGTAGTTTTCGGTTTCGTTGGTCGCGTAACCGAACATCATTCCCTGGTCGCCTGCACCCTGGTTCATCGGGTCTTCGCGTTCAACACCGCGGTTGATGTCAGGGCTCTGTTCGTGAATAGCCGAGAATACGCCGCAAGAGTTGCCTTCGAACATATATTCGCTCTTGGTATAGCCAATCTTGTTAATGACTTCGCGGGCTACGTGCTGCAAGTCAATGTACGCTTTGGTTTTCACTTCTCCTGCCAGTACCACCTGTCCGGTAGTAACCAATGTTTCGCAAGCTACTTTCGAACTGGGGTCGTAAGCCAACAGTTTGTCAAGCACAGCGTCGGAAATCTGATCCGCCACTTTGTCGGGGTGTCCTTCAGACACCGATTCGGATGTGAATAAGTATCCCATGTTACTTAAAATTAAAAAAGTTTTGATTGATTGTTTTTATCCGTGTACGGACAAGAGTAGGAGATTTTCTTCAAGGAATCAATATGTGTTTTAGCATTTTTTTCCGTGGTTGCAAGCTACTCAAATCTTTCCACATTTATTTTCAAGGCGCAAAGATACGAAGAAAAATTGAAATAATTACAATTATGCCCTTTTTAACAGTATTTTTGTGATTATTCCAATTTTTCTTGTCTATAGCCAATCCGGATTTCTTCTACTTCCGATCTTTCCGGATTATGCACAAGTTTTTATTGTCCGAAATTACCCGGTAAGGCTATGTATACAGGACTGTGCGACGTTCCGATATTTTTCAGTTGCTGACGTTCCACCAGCTTCTTGATGGTGCGGCAGGCGGTCGGTCGGGTAAGCCGGAAGATTTCCTCAAAGCTTCTTCGGGTAAGTATCCGGTTGGTCTTGAAGTATTCGGTGAGTTTGGTTTCCAGCTTTTCCTCCGTGATGGCCGAAGAATGTGGTTTTTCCTGCGAACGTTTGGTCTTCAGTTCCGTAAGATTTCCTTTCAGCGACTTGTCGGCACGGAAGCGTACGGTCTTGAAGGTGACGTCTTCGGCTCGGAGTTTCTTCGGATTGTCTGTTTCGGGGCATTGGAGGGTTATCTGGAAATAGCCGATGCCGTCGAGATGCACACGTTTCCCGTTTTTCAGATGTTCGGCCATTTGTTTGCTCAAGGCTACCAGTGCGGCCTTGATGTCGGCTTCGGTAAGGCTGCATTGATGGCATATCTCTTCGGCCAGCTGGTCGGAATCCACATGCTGTTGGTTGATTACACGTGCATGATAGGTCTTCTTTGCCGATTCCTGAGGCTTGGGAGTCTGATAGAATTCGAATTTTACTGCCATAGTGTTATTAGATTATGGTTATAGTGTAAGTTATCGTCTTTTCTGTATCTGTTGATCGTATCTCAATTGTGATACGATTGTATCATATTCGTGAAACGTTCGTATCATATCTGTGGAACGATTGTATCACAGCCGTGATACGATTGGAATGACAGGACAAATATACAAAAATCTCCATAAAGGTACATCGGAATGACGCACTTTTATGGAGATTTCCATTTATCGCGTTTCTATTTTCTCACCTAGGATATGGAGGTCTTCTATGCCCGATACTTCGGTAGAGCACTCTCCTATCCAACCGTTCACCTGATTGACTCCGGTATAGATCTTGATGAAGTCCACTCCCGGAAGATTAACCTTGTTGCCCGATACATCGATGGCCCAGTCGATATCGATGCAGGCCTCTGCAGTGTTGTACGGTGCATTGTCGGCATAACCGTAGCTGAACGGATAGAGTACATGGTAGGCTTGGTCGGCCGTTCCTTCATTGATGGCATTTTGCGGCAGGCAGGTTCCTTTGAAAGTAAGCTTTTCAGCGGTTATCCATTGGGGATAATATGGTTGGGTATGGTATATTATCTTGGGAATATATCCTTCCCGACCCAAGTTGTCTGTCCAATGGATGTATTCCTTTTCTTCTGTGCTTCCGGATGGTTCCTGTTCCGGTCGGTAATAGGTTATTTCATAATTATAGTGGGTTGTTACATCGTTGCCGGCTGCCTGTGCCTTTCCGTACCAGGTTTCCGTGAAATCAGGTTGATGGGCGCTTCCGGCTATTTCGTACCATTCGTCGTCGGGCAGACCGTTTCCGTTGCTGTCGTGCGAAACCATAATCACTCCCGGTTCATAGCTTCCTCCTCCGGCTCCGTTCGAAAAGGCATTGCCTATTACACGGAAATCGCGGAGGCCCGACTTGTTTTCAATGGTATGGTCGAAACCTACCACTATATAGCCGCCGAATCCTCCTAAGGATACCAATCCTCTGCGGTTCTCACCGATGGCCTTGAATGCTTTCTGATTCATGGTTTCTTGTGTATCACCGGCGGTATATGACGGCGAAGTGTTGACAAACTGTCCCGGTGCAGGTAGGAAGTCGAGCACTTTGGTGATATATGGCGAATGGTTATCTTCCGGAGTATCAGGCAATTCGCCGTTGTAACCGTAATAGAAATTTTCGGTTGTAAATACTATGTGTGCCGGAATATCCCCGGTACGCACTTTCCATTTCATCTTTCCTTCAGGGCTGAAACAGAAGAGGTATCCCGGTGTAACGTAATCGGTTGCGTCTGTCAGATAGATTTCTTTCGTTTCAGGATTGACGGCCAACCCATACGGCAGCTTGATTTCCCTGTCTGTCCCGTCGGTGATGAAATTGCTTGAAACCACCTTGTCGAGACTGATGTCGTAAAGGGTATAGGATACATGGTTGTCTTGTTGCTGATTGTTCCCTTCCGAGCCGATGATGTAAAGCGAATCACCGCAAAGATGCATCTCGTTTGCACTGACACCAAGGCTTCCGGCAACGGTTTCTGTCTTTGAGTCGATAATGTACACATCCGAACCGATGCCGTTATAGTCGCCTCTCGAAGTGACATAGATACGTCCGTATTTGTCGAGTTCCATCCGGTGCAGATTGATGGCTACATCGATGGTATTGACAACCTTAAAACTGTTCAGGTCGACAACCGACACGGTACGGTCGTAGTTGGGGAAGCGGTATCCTCCCGAATTGGCTACGTACAGGCGTCCGTTCGTTATTACCAGGTCTTCCGGTTGGTAGCCTACCGTTACTTCACGGGTTATCTGAAGCGTACGGGTGTCGAATTCCACTATCTTGCCCGGGCGTGCTTCCGGATCGATTTGTACCGGACCGGCATAGGAACTTACATAAGCCTTGTCGCCGTTGAATGTGATGTAACGGCAGTTGGGTATGTTCACGCTACCCAGGTGGCGGGCTGTACGGACGTCCATCACTTCCACAAGGTTCGAACAGTTGACTACCGCATAGAGCTTGCCGTCGTGTATCTGGATGTCGTTACCCACGTCACCCAGTTCCTTTACCACATCAGGATTGCTTTCAGGATAGATATTCCGCAGGTAATATCCTTCCTGATAATTGAAATAGTCGATGGTGCATTTGTTGCTGCCCATGTTTCCTTCGTTCAACAGAAAAAATCCTTTGATCGTTTGCGTTGCTGCCGGATAAGTAACGTATTCCTTTTCCGAATTGAGCACAGGTAACTCACCGCGGCATCCGGAAAGCAACAGAATACAGATGCACAGCAATGCTGGCATCAGCGGCAGCTTGCGGAAATATCTTTTTCCGGTAAGACAATTCATTATGTAGGTATAATCGTTCTTCATTGTCAGAATGTGTATTGGGCAATGAACTTGAAGTTGATTCCAGGCATCGGATAGCATGAAACCACTTCGTATTGCTGGTTGAGCAGGTTGTTGATTTCCAAAGTGATTTTCAGTTCGCTCGATTTGAACGGTTGGGTTTTCGATACCGAGAAGTCGCTGGTGTACCAGGCCAACTGATAGTTGACCGGCAGATTGGCTTGTGAGGAATAGCGTTCACCGGTATAGATGAAGCTGTAGTTGGCCTCCCATGTCTTCCAGTTGAGGTTGAGGGCAGCCGAACCGCTGTGCCAAGGGATGTAGGGAATCTGTTCTCCGTAGAACTCGTCGTCCGGATCGGTAAAGTCCTGTGCCTTCTGATAGGTATAGTTGAGTCGGCTTATCAACCGCACATCCTTGCCGAACTGCCAGCCTGTCTGTGCAGCCACATCGATGCCACGGATCTCCACTTTGCCGAGATTGATCATTGTCCATCGGAAGAAATTGGAGGTCGGTGTGGCTACTATCTTGTTTTCCACCTCGTTGTAGTAGACATCGGCCTGTATCTCCAGATAGCGGAGCCACGTATTTCCGAATTCCTTTGTATAGGTGAATCCCACGTTGTATTGGTTGGTAAATTCCGGATCCAGATCGACATTCCCCACAAAGGTATAGTAGAGGTCGTTCAAGGTAGGCATCCGGAAGATACGTTTGTAGAATGCTCTCAGATTCAAGTCGATGATTTTGAACGGCTTGTAGGAAACGATGGCGGCCGGTGTCCATTCGGTCTTGTTGGATGCCGATTCGGCACTGGCGGTTACATTGTCATGTACAAACGTTCCCAACACACTGGCCTGCAGTTTTACTTGTTCGAAGTTGAGTGCCGTAGCTGCCGCCACCATTCCGGTATGACGGCGCGGGTAAGCGAAATCACGCAGGTCGGCATTCAACAGGTTGTATTGCCAGTCGGCCGAAAGGTTTACTTCCCAGAATGGTTTGATGGTGAAGCGGTTGGCGGCCGATACATAGGTTTCGTGCTGATAATAGTGGTTGTTGGTGTACATCAGCGACTCATCCTTGTTGGGATCAGCCAGGTAATGCAGATAGTCGTAAGCATATTTGGCATTCACCAGCAAGGTGTACCACGATGTAAAATCCTTCTTGAATGAACCTTGGGCAAAGAAGTTGGTATCCCACTGACGGTCTTCGTGATTGAACTTGTTGCGGACAATCGCTCCGGGATATCCTCTTTCGGAATTGTAGAAATAGGCTTTTGCCTTCCAGTATCCTTTATCCACCTTCCCATAGATTCCGGCTTCGATACGGAGAGCCTTCACATCTCCGTTCTGTCGGACGGCTGTGGTATCATATCCGTCTTGAGTGCGATAGGTGAAATGATATTTTCCGGTGGTGTACATGTATTCGGCACTTAGGGAAGTATTGATCTTTTCATTGAATTTATGTTCCCAAAGCAAGGCCGGATTGACTACCCCGAACGAACCGGTCTTGAATGTTGCCTTTACATTATCTTTCTTGTCGCCTTCGAATTTCGGAGTGCGTGATTGCAGATAGATGGTTCCGGCCGAACCGAAATCCTTCGCCGGCTGCAGCATCGAGGTCTTCTGTCCGTTGTAGAGGGTAACCGCTTCCATGTTGTCGAGTGAAAAGCGTCCCAGATCGACTGTTCCGTTCTGTGCGTTGCCCAGTTCTATCCCATCGTAGAACACGCCTACATGGTTGGTTCCCATACTGCGGATGTTGACAGTCTTCAGTCCTCCTACACCACCGTAATCCTTTATCTGGACACCCGAAAAATAGCGGAGTGCATCGGCTACGTTATGGGAGCTGAGACGTTGCAGTTGGGTACCCGACAACTGTTGTGCGGGTACGATGTCTTTCTGGTAGCTGCGTGCAGTTACCACAACCTCCTCCAGCTGCTGCAGGCTGTCCAGCTTGCTCTGTGCCATACCGACAATCGGTAAAAGCATGATCTGAATAATTGTTGATATAATAATCCGCTTGAAATATGTCTGCATGTCAGAATGTTTGGTAGATGCCTAATTTTGTTCTGTGCTTGATTTCCAATGTGGAAAAGAAGCAAGTGACCGCAAAGATACAATTATTTATCCGAATTTTCCTTGTCGGTCAGAGGCTTGAGTTCTCTGAGGGGCTTGTGCAGTATAGGGTGAATATAGTCGGGTGCAATCTCCACCAACGGATCCATCACAAAGCTCCGTTCCGTCATGAGCGGATGAGGCAGTGTCAGTTCGGGAGTTTCCAGAATGAGGTCGTCCCATAAGAGCAGGTCGATATCAATCAGACGGTCGCTATATACCCCACCCGACGACTTTTTGGTCCGTCCCAGTTCCTTTTCAATCTCTTGTGTAAGCTGCAACACTTCCTGTGGACCCAATTGCGTTTCCACGCAGGCTGCAGCATTCAGAAAGGCGTTTTCCGATGTGAATCCCCAAGGCTCGGTTGCATAAAAAGAAGATAGGGAAGTTACCTCCCCTATCTTTTCCTTTATAAGTCGGACGGCAGTATGTAAGTTTGCTTCCTTGTCACCCAGATTGGTGCCTAATCCCAAGTAAACTTTTGCCATAATCGTCTTTATTTGTCAAGAATCAACATTGCATCGCCGTAAGTTCCGAAACGGTAGTCTTCCTTCAACGCTTCGTTGTAGGCATCCATTACCAGTTCGTAACCTCCGTACGAGCAAACCAGCATCAGCATGGTAGAAAGCGGCAGATGGAAGTTGCTGACCATTGAATTGGCTACCGAAAATTCGTACGGCGGGAAGATGAACTTGTTGGTCCATCCGTTGAACTCCTTCAGGTGTCCGTCGGTTCCTACCGCCGTTTCGATGGCGCGCATTACGCTTGTACCTACAGCGCAGACCTTATTGCCTCTGTCTTTCGCTTCGTTGACGATACGGCACGCTTCGGCTGTAACGAACATCTGTTCCGAATCCATCTTATGCTTGGTGAGGTCTTCCACATCAATATCGCGGAAACATCCCAATCCGCAGTGCATGGTGATGAACGAGAAGTCGATACCTTTGATCTCCATACGTTTCATCAGTTCACGGCTGAAGTGCAGGCCGGCAGCAGGAACGGTTACAGCACCTTCGTTCTTGGCGTAGATGGTCTGGAAACGTTCTACGTCTTCCGGTTCGGCAGGTCGTTTGATGAACGGTGGCAACGGCGGTTCTCCCAAAGCATAGAGGGCTTTCTTGAACTCATCGTGCGGACCATCGTACAGGAAACGCAGGGTACGTCCGCGTGAAGTGGTATTGTCGATCACTTCGGCTACCATCGAGTCGTCATCGCCGAAGTAAAGCTTGTTTCCTATACGGATCTTGCGGGCCGGATCGACCAGCACGTCCCACAGGCGGAGCTCTTCGTTCAGCTCACGCAACAGGAACACCTCGATGCGGGCACCGGTCTTCTCCTTGTTGCCGTATAAACGAGCAGGAAAGACCTTGGTATCGTTAAAGATAAATACGTCTTTATCGTCAAAATAGTTTAAGATATCCTTAAACACCACGTGTTCGATCTGTCCGGTAGATTTGTGGACTACCATCAGACGGGATTCATCTCTGTAGTGGGCCGGATGCAAAGCAATCTTTTCTTCCGGCAACTTGAATTTGAATAGTGACAGTTTCATCTTCTATCCTTTCCTTAATCGTTTATAACTTCTATATCTTGTTTGTCGAGCCATTCCTCGAAATTTTCCACTTCCATGCAATCTTCCAGTCGGATATCTCCTACCCGTGTGCGGACCAGTCCGATAAGATGTGCTCCGCTCTCGAGAGCCTCGCCGATGTCGCGGGCCAAGGCACGGATGTAGGTACCTTTGCTGCACACTACACGGATCTTGATGATCGGCAGGCTGCATTCGAGGAGCTCGATTTCGTCGATTACCAATGTCTTGGGTTTAAGCTCCACATCGTTGCCTTTGCGGGCCAGGTCGTAGGCACGTTTTCCATCGACCTTGCAGGCCGAGAAGGCCGGCGGTATCTGTTCGATGGTTCCTACAAACTTCTTCAGCGTCTCTTCCACAAGCTCACGTGTGATATGGTCTGTGGGGTATGTCGCGTCGATTTCCTTTTCCAGGTCGTACGACGGTGTGGTCGCTCCCAACTGCAAGGTTGCTATATACTCTTTGGTATGGTGCTGGAACTCTTCAATCCGCTTGGTAGCCTTTCCGGTACAGATAATCATCACTCCGGTGGCCAATGGATCGAGTGTCCCTGCATGTCCTACCTTAATTTTCTTCACTCCCAGCTTACGGCTGATGTGATATCTCACTTTGTTGACAAGCGCAAACGATGTCCATCGTAACGGCTTGTTGAAATACAATACTTCTCCTTCCTTAAAATTCATCCTCTCTATTTAAGATACCAGACTGGTAATGATGGTGATGATACCAGCGATGGCACAATAAACACCGAACCAAATCAATTTACCTTTCTTCACGATATTGATCATCCATTTGCAGGCTACACATCCGGAGATAAATGCTGCCAGAAATCCGACAACCAGCGACAGGGTGTTTACTCCGGCGGTTGCTGCCGATGCGTCCTTCATAATCTCCATTCCGTCGAGCAAGGCTTCTCCCAGAATCGGCGGGATAACCATCAGGAACGAGAACTGGGCCAGCTTTTCCTTCTTGTCGCCGAGAAGCAGACCGGTGGCGATGGTACTACCCGAACGCGACAGTCCCGGCATAACGGCACAAGCCTGGGCAATACCGATGATAAAGGCATCGCGCATGCTGATTTTTTCCTTCTGGCGAGGCTTCGCATAGTAGGAGAAAGTCAGCAGCAGGGCGGTCAGAAGCAACATACAGCCTACAACAAGCAGACCTAATCCGAATATCTCTTCCACCTTGTCCTTGAAGAACACACCCACGATACCGATAGGAATCATGGATACGATGATATTCAAGACATACTTCGTTTCATCGTTCATCTGGAATTTGAAAAGTCCCTTGAAAATCCAGTCGATTTCTTTCCAAAGGATAACCAAGGTACTCAGTACCGTAGCCACATGTACTACAATGGTAAAGGTGAGGTTGTCTTCCCCTTGGATACCGAACAATGCGGAACCGATAGCCAGATGTCCGCTACTACTTACAGGAAGGTATTCTGTCAATCCTTGCAGAATACCCAGGATCAATGCTTCAAACCAACTCATTCTGTCTTATTGTTTTCTGTGTTATTTTCTGATGAAATTGCATCCTTCGGTTTACGCAATATTCCGTAAATCATAAAGATAAAACCGGCGAAACATACTATCGGGGCAACCTTGATGCGCCGTGCGCTGAAAATGTCCGGTTCGAAGGTCGTTTCAGTCGACCCCGGACCACTCATCAGAAGGAAACCGATGATGATGACAATCATACCGGCTGCCAACAGGATGAAGTTGGTTTTATCGAAGGCAAAATTCTTTCTGTCCATATTATTGTCTATACGTTTAGTGGTTATACATGGTTATTTGTAATACAGTTCGCTTACTTTCATCTTCAGGTACTTGTTGATGGAAATCAGGGCACACAGGCTGGTGATAATCACGCCGAACACAAAAACCGATCCCATCACGATGAGCATGACATCCGGAGTGATGATTGCAACCAGATCGGGTTCGTAGTTTACCAGTCCGAAAGCCATACCTATCAAGGCCGCATCGGCAATCAGACCCGCCAAAATGCCGATCCAGATGTTGCGCACGATGAACGGCCGTCGGATAAACGACCAGTTCGCTCCTACCAGCTTCATGGTGTGTATCAGAAATCGTTTCGAATATACAGCCAGGCGGATGGTATTGTTGATCAGCGCAAAGGAAATCAATGTCAGTAAAGCTGCCAGTCCCAAGAGGATCAGACTTGCTCTTTTGATGTTCCGGTTGACCGAATCAAGCAGATCCTGCGGATAGTTGATTTCCATCACGTTCTTGTTGGCCAGAATATCGTTCTTGATCCATGCCAGACTGTCGGAATTGGCATAATCGGCATTCAGCTTTACCTCGATGGATGCCGTGAACGGATTATGTCCGAGAAACTCTGCCGGATCGGTTCCCATTGCTTCGGTCTGTTCCTTAAGCGCCTGGGCTTTTGAGATATAAGCGGTTTCCTTGACAAAGGGTTCCCGGTTCAGTTCTTTCTGATAGCGGAGGATATCGGGCTCCTTCATGTCGTCGCTGATCATGATGGAGAAAGCGATATTTTCGCGGACATAAACAGATAGATTGTTGGCTGTCAGTACGAAGAATACTACCAATCCCAGCAGCAGCAACACCAGCATGGTACTGATGCTGGAAGTGATGAACTGCATATCGAAAAAGGAACCTGATTTCTTACTCATATCCTTTATTTTTTTCTGAACACATATATCATGGAGCTGCTACGCTCTTTCTTTATCAGTGAGGCGAACCAGGCTCTTGTTCCGGTAAGCATCCCTTTCAGGAAGGCAAATTTGCTTCCGCGGTACTTTTCGGAAAGCATGGATACATAGAATGCATCGAACGGCATCGGACGAAGCTCCGTGAGCTTGAATCCGTGCTTGGCTCCGAATTGCTGCATCACCGAAGGGGTGAAGTGCCACAGGTGGCGCGGTACATCGTATGCTCCCCACATTTGTTTGTAGTATCTGGCATCGAATGAGCTGGGGTTAGGTACAGCGACAATCAGTGCTCCCCTATCTTTCAGTAGCTTGGCCAACTGTTCCCAGGTTTCATTCAGATTCTGCAAATGTTCCATTACATGCCACAGGGTTATCACATCGAATGAGCCGGCTTCATAACCGGACAAGGCTTCGGGCGGTTGCACATCAAGGCCGAAGTGTTCCTTGGCGAATGCCCGTGCCTGCGGACTCTTCTCGATGGCCGATACCCTCCATCCTCTTTCAGCCATGAAGTGGCTGAAATAACCGGTTCCTGTTCCGATGTCGAGCAATTGGCCGCGGCTCAGTCCACATCCCCTTTTGATGATGCGTGCCTTACGTGTAAGCATGTATCTGCGCACCCAGTGATAAATCTTGTTCATCATCCCTTTGTGTGTATTGGTGTGCGAGATGTAGTCGGGCGATTCATAATATCGGCCTATCACATGCTCGTCGGGGACGTTCTGGGTGAACATGAAGCCACAATCCGAGCATCGGAAGATGTCGAATGATTCTCCTGTCGCATAATGGTCTGTACACGTCAGGACCTTTTCGAAATGGCTTTTCCCGCATAGCGGGCATATATCAATTTTAAGTATATCCACTTTTATCCCTAATTTGGTGCAAAATAACAAATAAATTGGTTATCTACAGAATTTCTTTAAAAGTTTTTAAGAGATAAGAGAATCTGTTTTTAAACTTTTTGTTATCTTTGGTCCGTTATTGAAACGGTAAACTCATTTTTTAAAAAACGTGAGTTCGATGAAATATAAGTGTTTGAAGATTTGGTGATTAGCGAAAATTGCTGTAACTTTATAGTGCTAA
>CALUKX010000050.1 GCA_944321335.1 uncultured Phocaeicola sp.
CAGGGAGGAAGATATGAAACATATTTGCGACATTTATAGATTAAAAACTGCAAGTTGAACTTGCGAAACTTGAATTACTGAATATCCCTTATTATATTCTTGGGTTAATAGTCGATTTTATCAAGGATGCCGTTGACATAAGCAATGGTTACACCATAATTGGTCATTGGTATATGTTGCTTTTTAGCTTGGGAAACGCGGTGTAATACGTACTTCCGGTTGAACATACAGGCACCGCAATGGATTACCAGATTATAAGCCGATAAGTCATCCGGAAAATCAGTTCCCGCTACAATATCTATCTGCAGTCCTTTTCCTATACGTTTACGTAACATGTTCGGTATCTTTTCACGGCCGATGTCTTCAGTAAGGGGAGCATGTGTGCAGGCTTCTGCAATGAGTACACGGGACGATTCGGTCAGTTGGTCGATGGCATTGGCTCCTTCGATGAAGTAGTCGATATCGCCTTTGTATTGGGCAAACAAAACCGAGAAGGAGGTCAGGCGGCTTTCCGCCGGTTTCTTCTCATAGACAGTCTTGAATACCTGCGAATCGGTAATGATTAGTTTCGGCGGTGCAGCTAATGCCTGTAACATAGCATCGATTTTGTCGGTCGTACAGCTCATCACAAGGCACTTTCTATCGAGTAGTTCACGGATAGTCTGTACCTGGGGGAGAATCAGGCGGCCTTTGGGGGCTTGAATGTCTTGTGGCATAACCAGCATGACGGTATCGCCTTCGTTTACCAGGCGCCCCAATATACCCTTATCCATCGTTTCATCGGGCAATTTTCCGATGATGCTGCGACGGATGTCTTCCATGCCAAACTTTTCCTTTGCACTGACAATCAATGGCATTTGCCCGATTTGTCTTTCTATCTTTCTTGCCGTAGCCTCGGCATCAGCAACATTGTCTGCTTTATTGAGTATCCAGATTACAGGAACGTTCTTGTCTTTCAGCAGGCTGCTCCATTTCACTTCCTCACTTACATCCTCATCGGTGCATACCATCAGAGCTATATCGGTACGTTCCATTGCACGAAGTGTCTGTCGCACACGCAGTTCGCCCAGCTCGCCTTCATCGTCGAGTCCGGCTGTATCGATAAACACGCATGGTCCGATGCCGTGTATTTCCATCGATTTGTATACTGGATCGGTTGTGGTTCCTGCAATATCGGATACTAAGGCGGTTTCTTGGTTGGTCAATGCATTGATAAGCGATGACTTGCCACTGTTCCTTTTACCGAAAAGGCCGATATGGATACGGTTGGAGCGGGGAGTGTTATGCATAATTCAGGATGATTTTTAAAGGCAGGACATAATGCCTGCCTTGGTGATTATAGAGCTTATGGTGTTTTTTTCAGAATCGGAAATCGCGCTGTCCTTCTTTGATGCGCTCCAGATTTTCCAGTGCCCGGCGACGGATGGCCGGGTTGGGTATCTGTTCCATCTGTTTGCGGATCATATCAATACCCAAAGCGCGTGTTTCGGGAGATGCATAGTCTTCAAGATATTCTTGAAGGGTCATAAGGGCATTCGGTGCGCAACAGTTGGCAATCTGTCCGGTTTTTACCAGCGACATGAAACGGTCGCCGGTACGGCCTTCCCGATAGCAAGCGGTGCAGAAGCTTGGAATGTATCCCAATTTCAGCAACCAAGCTACAACATCATCCAGTGTTCGGGTATCGCTGACATCGAATTGGGCCGAGTTCTCTTCTTCGGGTTCTTTTTCTACATATCCGCCCACACTGGTACGTGATCCGCCGCTGATTTGTGAGATACCCAATTCCAATACTTTTTCACGTGAGCGTTGTGATTCGCGTGTCGATACAATCATTCCTGTATAGGGTACGCTGATGCGGATGACAGCCACCAGTTTTTGGAAAATTTCATCGGAAATGGCATTCTTGAAGTCTTCCTTGTTGATATCATCAGCCGAACAGATTCGGGGTACACTGATGGTGTGCGGACCTACGCCGAAGGTCGCTTCAAGGTGTTCGGCATGCATGAGCAAACCTACAAAATCATATTTATAGGTATTCAGACCGAAAAGTACACCGATGCCAACATCGTCTATACCACCTTCCATAGCACGGTCCATTGCCTCTGTATGGTAGGCATAGTTGCTTTTCGGACCTCTCGGATGAAGCATCTCATAGTTTTCCTTGTGGTATGTTTCCTGAAAGAGGATGTACGTGCCGATACCGGCGTCTTTCAGTTTGCGGTAGTTTTCAATTGTAGTTGCCGCAATATTGACGTTTACACGGCGGATTGCACCGTTCTTGTGCTTGATGCTATAGATGGTCTTGATAGATTCCAGAATATATTCGATGGGGTTGTGCAACGGATCTTCTCCGGCTTCGATAGCCAGACGCTTGTGTCCCATGTCCTGCAAGGCTATCACTTCTCTCCGTATATCCTCTTGTGAAAGTTTCTTTCGGGCGATAGTCTTGTTCTTGATGTGGTACGGACAATACACGCAGCTGTTTACACAATAGTTTGATAAATAGAGCGGAGCGAACATTACGATGCGGTTGCCGTAGAATTTCTGTTTGATTTCTCTGGCAAGCGAGTAAATTTCTTCTATCAGGTCTTTGTCTTCACATTCCAGGAGTACAGCAGCTTCACGATGACTCAGACCTTTGCAGGCACGTGCCTTGTCTATCAGTGAACGGATAAGTTCACGATTGTTGCTATTGGCTTTTGCATATTCCAACGTATCAAGGATTTCATCGTGGTTGATGAATTCTTCTGCATAGGGGGAATTTATTTTGTACATGGTCTGTAAACGTTTAAATGTCTTCTTTTTTATGCTTCCGGCCGGTAGTCGCCCCGTCCCATATCAATGGTATAGCCGATTCTTTCCAACCGTTCTTGCAGTAACCTTAATCCTTCGGCAGCTTCGGCTCCCATAGAGGCTTTGTTGTCGTATAAAGCATATTTGCTGCGTTGGTCGACCGGTGAAAGGTTGGGCATTACTACATTCGCGCCTGCAAGGATGCCGCGTTCACGGCCTTCGGGAGTGAGTGTTGCCAAGGCTGTGGTCGACGGAATCAATGCATTGGGATGCATCAGTCGGAATATGGAAAGCAAGAGTAGGGTCTGTTCCAAAGTTCCGGCAGGCATCTGCGCAAAAGGAGTGTCGTGATGGGGAAGAAAGGGACCTATTCCGATCATTTCCGGACGAAGTTTTTCAATGTAGATGATGTCTTCCACCAGATTATCTACAGTCTGTCCGGGACTGCCCACCATAATACCTGTTCCTGTTTGGAAGCCGATGCGTTTCAGGTCGTCCAGGCAACGCAAGCGGTTGCCGAGCGACATGCTCTGCGGATGTAGTTTCAGGTAGTGGGCTGGGTTATGTGTTTCGTGACGAAGCAGGTAACGGTTGGCTCCTGCATGGAAGAAGCGTTCGTAGGCTTCCGTGCTTTTTTCTCCCAACGATAGAGTGATAGCTGCATCGGGGAACTCCTGCCTGATGGTTGCAATGATATCCGATATCCGCTCTGTAGTGAGGTAGTTGTCTTCACCTCCCTGCAAGACGAACGTGCGGAATCCCAAGGCATAGCCTTCACGGCAGCATTCCAATATAGTTTCCTTATCCAGTCTGTAGCGTTCGACGTTACGGTCGCTACGGCGGATACCGCAATAGTAGCAATCGTTGTGGCAGCAGTTGCCTATCTCTATCAGCCCCCGGATAAAGATTCGGTTGCCGAAATGTGCTTGCGCCACTTCCCGGGCTTTCGCATTGATCAGCTCCAGATGTGTCGCATCACAATCGGACAACAGGCTACGTAATTCATCGGGAGCCAATGTATGCTCCCGATAAAGACGTTCTATCAGACTTCTCATGGAGAAGAAAGTATTTATTCGTTGTTATTATTCTCGTATTTCAAGGTACGTTTCAGCAAATCCTGGTTGAGCTGGCGCTTGCCGGCCATCGGATCGTTGTAGGCGCTCGGGCCGGTTACGCAACCGCCTTCGCAGGCCATCATTTCGATGAATTGTGCATCTACCTTGCCGGTCTTTGCCCATGCACGCATCTGCCCGATGTTTTTCTTGTTGAAATCGGAGAACTGCAGCATCTTGATGTTGTTTGCTTTCGGACCGAGGTATGCTTTGACAGCACCTGCCACACCGCCTGCCTGAGCGAATCCGTGGGCTTCACAAACCGATTCATAGGCTACCTTGTAAGGATTTGCTTCCGCCAGTTCGATTTCCATACCACGGAATACCGAATGAAGTTCTTCGAATGTCATTACGTAATCCACACATTCGTCGCGCTGTGCTTCCTTGCGTTTTGCGATACACGGGCCTATGAACACCACTTTTGCATCCGGATACTTCTCCTTGGCGATACGTGCGGCATAATACATCGGCGAACCTGTTCCCGATACGTATTGTTGCATTCCGGGGATGTGCTTGCGTACAAGTTCGATGTATGACGGACAACATGATGTGGTCATGAATTTCTGGCCTTCTTCAAGCTTTTCAAGCAATTCGTGGGCTTCGTTGCTTGTAGTATGCATTGCACCTTCTGCAACTTCAATTACATCGGCGAAACCGATTTGTTTCAAGGCTCCGTAAACCTGGTCGATGGTTGCGTTGAACTGTCCCAGAACCGAAGGGGCGGGGATAGCTACAAGCTGTTCGCCACGGCGGATAGCTTCCAGAATATCGAATACCTGAGAGATTTCGAAGATGGCTCCGAAAGGACAAGCATTCAGGCATTTTCCACAATAGATACATTTGGATTCGTCGATATGTTCGATATTGTTTTCATCCTTGCTGATGGCTTTCACCGGACAAGCTTCCTCACATGGTACAGGAATGTATACGATAGCATGGTACGGACAATTCTTGTGGCAAAGCCCGCAGCTGATACAGGTATCGTGGTCGATACGTGCCTGACCGGTCTTCTTGTTGAAGTTGATGGCGCCTTTCGGGCAGTTCATGTAACAGCTTCTGGCCACACATCCGCGACAAAGGTTGCTGACTTCATAGTTTACCTGCACACAAGAAGAACAAGCTTCATCGATGACACAGAGGATGTTTTCTTTCAGTACTTTCTTACGTTCCAATGTCTGACGGGCATATTCGGAAAGGGGAGTCAGCTCGTCTGTTTCATCCGACATATCCCATCCTAACAAGGGTAGTGACTTGTATTTGGTTACTGCACGTTCCTTATGGATACAGCAACGTCCTACCGGTTGGGAACGACGGGGGCTGAACTCCAAGGGTACGCGGTCGATTTTTTCTATCAATTGGTCTTCTTTCCACAAAGCGACAAGTTTTTCCAATAACTTGTGGCGTACAATCATTACGTTGTTAGTGAATGGCATAGCGTAAAGTTATCTTAATAGTTAGTTATCCTAAAAATCAGTCTTCCAATGATTGGAAAACTTTGATTATGCAAAGATACTACAATCTTCCTAATGCGCCAAGAAACGAAAATGAAATATGGAAAAATTTCATTATTTACCGTCGGGAAAGAATGGATGACGAGTAGCAAGGTTCTAATGTGTAGATGCGTAATATATTGTTTATAAGTGTTTTATGATTATTTGATGAAGCATTGTTTGAAGATAGCCAAAGTGTGGTAGAGTAGATGATTTTGGACGATTACGTTTTGCTGTAACCCATAAAGCATACCGCCATGCATCATCCGGATGTAAAGGATTCGGATAAGGCATGGCGGTAGATAACGGATTCTATTTGTATATCATTGATCTTCTTCCGATGCGTTTGCACCTCGTAAAATCAAAGTAGTTGCACCGAGGGTAAAGATTGCGCCGTCTTCAATCCGCACACGGTCTTTCGGCCCCAAGAGTTCGTTCATCAGGAAAGTTCCTGTGATGCTGTCGTTATCACGGAGGGTATAGACTATTTCCCCTTGCTTGTTGCGTTTCACATTGAGGATACAATGGCGGCGGTCCATGCTCGGGTCGTTGGTTTCGATAGGGACATCGGCATCTGTTCCACGGTTGCGCCGGCCTATGACATTGTCGCCTTCATGCAATGGAAACACCTGTTTATAGCCGAATACATTTTCGATGGCTATGATGTTACCGAATTGTTCCGTTCCTTCTTTTTCATCAACCACTTCTTCACGGCGGCTACCGGCATTCAGTTTCGATTTGCCAATACGGATGGCGAATTGTTTCTTGCAGTTGTCGCATACGAAAACCAACGACTGGCCTTCCGTATATTTGGTCTCGTCGAACTGAATATAGTTGTCGCATTTCGGACATCTTACTCTTTTCATCTTTTCTGCTGATAGGTTTATTTGGAAGTAAATACCCATGCCGATTCGAATTCGGCATTCTTTTTCAGTTCCTGAATCTTCTTGTAGGCATCCGCTGCATTGCTGAATTTTGCAATGGAAATACGGAAGCGTCCTTGAGCTTCAACCACTTCGGCATTTGAGTAACCTTTTGCCTTCATGCGTTCCATTTCTGTCTTGGCGCTTTCTGCGTTAGGAAGGCTGGAAACGATGACATAGCTGCAGGCGGTTTTCTTCCCGGTCTGTGCAGGAACAGCCGGCTTGGTTTCCTTGGCTGCCGGTTTTTCGGATTTAGCTGCCGGCTTGGCAACTGTTGTAGCTGTAACTGCCTTTTCCGATTTTGCAGGAGCCACCTTTTCAGTACGTACCGCCACCGGTTTCAATGTATTGACATTGTTCTTGACCGGTTTTTTCGGTGTGTTTGTTATTACTGATGATGCAGCCGACTGGTTGCGGATGGCATCGAACAGGGTAGTGGTGCCCAACGAAGCATAGTTGGCTTCGTCTACGTAGGTATTTTCTACCGGTACGGAGAACAGGAAGAAAAGCAATACGGCAGCCGCTACTGCAACGGCTGTTTTCAGCCAGGTGCGATAAGCCGACAGCGGACGGATCTTTTCGGATGTTTCCTGATCTTCCGTTTCGGATACTGTTTCCTTGATGAATTCCGGTTGGATAACTTTCGGTGCTTCAACGACAGCGACTTCGCTCAATGGAGTCGGGAGGAATGATTCCAATCCGTAAAGCGATGGGGTAAAGAACCCGTTTTCCGACGGACTGAATTCATATACGCCGTTCATATTATAATATAATGTACCGACATTGTTCAATAAAATCTGTCCACGCTGATACAGCACGTCCTTCAATGCCGCCACTGTCTTTTCAATCTTGCGGGTTGCATCCGGGAAGTCAGTATTGTATGCCTGCATGTACGATTGTACCAGCAATCCGTCGTTCATTACCAATTGCGGATTGAAACCGATGGTACGCATAGGCGGACAGAATGTGCCCGTATCTTCCTTATACTCAGACGGGCGGTAGTGGGCGATGAACCCGCCTAAGCCGGGGACGATTACACAATCGTTCTCCAGCAACAGAACTTCTATATGTTTAGCCAATTCTATCATACCGCAAATGTAGTATTTTTCTTGTATTTTTGGTTATCTTTTTCCATGAATTCTTTATTTTTATTTACTTTTGCAAAAGGAAAAAGAATAAAACTAGGATTTTATGAATATAGCTATTGTCGGGACCGGCTATGTAGGGCTGGTGACCGGAACCTGTTTTGCCGAAACCGGAGCTAATGTTTATTGTGTAGATACAAACGAGGAGAAGATTGAGGCTCTCAAGAAAGGTGTCATTCCTATCTATGAACCAGGGTTGGAAGATATGGTATTACGAAATGTCAAGGCCGAGCGTCTGCACTTCACCACATCGTTGGCCGGATGTCTGGACAATGTGTCCATCGTATTCTGCGCCGTGGGTACACCTCCCAATGAAGATGGAAGCGCCGATCTTTCTCATGTACTTGATGTAGCACGTACCATCGGTTCCTGCATGAACCGGTATGTATTGGTCGTTACCAAGAGTACGGTGCCGGTAGGTACGGCAAAAAAGGTAAAGGCTGTGATTCATGAAGAGCTGGCCAAACGGAATCTGGATATTGAATTCGATGTAGCCAGCAATCCTGAGTTTCTGAAGGAAGGAAATGCCATCAACGATTTCATGACTCCCGACCGTGTGGTCGTAGGTGTGGAATCGGATAAGGCGAAGGAATTGATGACGAAACTGTATCGTCCGTTCCTCTTGAACAACTTCCGTGTGATCTTCATGGATATCCCGTCGGCTGAAATGACGAAGTATGCAGCCAATTCGATGTTGGCTACCCGTATCAGTTTCATGAACGATATCGCCAATCTGTGTGAACTGGTCGGTGCCGATGTGAATATGGTACGAAGCGGTATCGGTTCCGACAGCCGTATCGGGCGTAAGTTCCTGTATCCGGGATGTGGGTATGGTGGCAGCTGTTTCCCGAAGGATGTCAAGGCGCTCATCAAGACTGCCGAAGAAAACGGGTATAACATGCGCGTTCTGAAGATGGTGGAAGAGGTGAACGAAGCCCAGAAAGACATTTTGTATCGTAAATTATTGAAATACTATAACGGAGATTTGAAGGGTAAGACCATCGCCATGTGGGGATTGGCTTTCAAGCCGGAAACCGATGATATGCGCGAAGCTCCGGCTCTCGTGTTGATCGACAAGCTGAAGGCTGCCGGATGCAAGATCCGTGCATACGATCCGGCTGCAATGGAAGAGGCGAAACGCCGGGTAGGCGATTCCATTTATTATGCACGTGATATGTACGATGCGTTGCTTGATGCCGATGCATTGTTGTTGGTAACCGAGTGGAAGGAATTCCGTCTTCCGGCTTGGGGCGTGATGAAGAAAACGATGAATGCACCGGTTATATTCGATGGTAGAAATATTTACGATATCAATGAACTCAACGAATTGGGCATTGTTTATCACTGTATAGGAAAATGAAGAAGATAGCTTATTTGACTCTGGCCTTTCTCATGTTTGCGTGTGGTGTCAAGAATGAAGGGAGAGAGAAGGAGGAGAATCTTGAAGCGGTACAGCTGCTTCAAGGAATCTGGTTGGATGACAATACTGAAATGCCTGTCCTGAAGGTGGTGGGCGACAGTATGTATCTGGCCAGCCAGGTCAATGCACCGTTCCGGTTCAGCATTTCGGGCGATACGTTGATTTCACATGGCATGGAACAGACTGCCTATCTTATCAAGAAACTCGAAGATCATGTTTTCCAGTTCTATACTTCGGTGGGCGACCTGATGACACTGCATAAGGCAGAGAGCGATACCATCGCTTTCGGTTATGAGGAACCTGAAGTGGTGACTCCCGAAAACGAGGTTATCAAGAAGGATTCGGTGTTCATGTATCAAGGCAAACGTTTCAGAGGATATGTGTATATCAATCCGTCGACCAGAAAGGTGATACGTCCAAGCGTTACAGAGGAAGGCTTGGAAGTGGACAATATTTATTACGACAATGTCATCCACATCTGTGTATATCAGGGAACACAAAAGATGTATTCAAAAGATGTCACTAAGGATATGTTTGTCGGAGTTGTTCCTGACGGTTTTCTCCAGGCTTCCATTCTCTCGGATATGGATTTCCTGGGTGTAGATGGCAAAGGATATAAATATAGGGCTACCGTGTGCATGCCGGAAGGAACCTCATGCTATTATGTGGATATCCTGATCAGTAAGGACGGGGAAGTCGTATATCGGTTGAAACAATGACTCCTTAGGGAGAAGCAAGTCAATAAAACGCATCGGAGGAAGTACCTATTGCCGGTTACTTCCTCCGATGCGTTTATGATGCTGTATCACTCAAGCTCTTCCTTGAACTTTGGGCTTGTTGTGACGGTTGTTCGGACGTTTGTTGTTGAACGAACGTTTTTTCCATCCGCCTTTGCGGCGTTTGTTGCTGCGGTTGTCTTTCGGTTCATAGACCGGGGCTTCGCCCAGTTCGACGGGCACCGGAATCTTATAGATGTCTTTGCCCAGGAAATTTTCAATCTGCTTGAACTTGGTCTGTTCGGTTTCGCTGACAAATGTGATGGCGCAACCGTCGTTGTTGGCACGGGCTGTACGTCCGATACGGTGTACATAATCCTCGCTGTCGTGCGGTACATCATAATTGATCACCAAACGGATATCATCGATGTCGATACCACGTGCCACGATATCCGTCGCTATCAGCATGTCGATGCGTCCGTTGCGGAACTCGTGCATGATGGCATCTCGTTGGCTTTGGTCGAGGTCGGAATGCATTTCCCCCACATTCAGTTTCATACGTTTCAAAGCTTTTGCCACTTCTTTTACCTTCAGCTTCGAAGATGCGAATATGATGACCCGTTCAGGTTTTTCTTGTGCGAAAAGGCTTTGGATGATACCCAGTTTCTGCGCTTCGTAACAAACGTATGCGGTCTGTATAATCTTGTCGGCAGGCTTGGATACGGCCAGTTTCACCTCAACCGGATCGTTCAGGATTGTTTTCGCCAATTGTTGTATCTTGGTAGGCATAGTAGCCGAGAACATGATGGTCTGACGTTCTTTGGGCAGATACTTCACTATCTGCATGATATCGTCCGAAAAACCCATATCAAGCATACGGTCGGCTTCATCCAGGATAAAGAAAGACACCTTCGACAAGTCAACGTAACCCAGACTCAGATGGCTGATCAGACGTCCCGGGGTAGCGATAACTACATCGGCCCCTAATGTCAGTCCCTTTTTCTCCTGTTCGAAACGGATACCGTCATTTCCACCGTAGATGGCTACGCTAGAAACCGGCATGAAATAGGAGAAACCTTCCATCTGCTGGTCTATCTGCTGCGCCAGCTCACGGGTAGGAGCCATAATGATACAATTGATGGAATCGGCCGGATATCCACCCTTGCTCAACTGGTTGATTACGGGGAGCAGATAGGCTGCTGTCTTACCGGTTCCTGTTTGGGCAACCCCAATCAAATCTTTCCCTTCGAGGATAACCGGAATGGTATGTTCTTGCACCGGAGTGCATTCTTTGAAGTTCATGGCATCGAGCGCGTCGAGCACACTATCTTCCAGGTTCAGTTCAGAAAACTTCATATCGTGTATTTAAAATCTTTTCAAATCAGCTGTTCCCACGTTCATCAAGGTACGAATCCTTGAAACCGAGGAAATAGAGCACCCCATCTATGCCGATGGTGCTTATGGATTGCCGTGCATTGGCCTTTACTTTCGGTTTGGCATGGAAAGCGATTCCCAATCCCGCTGTGGAAAGCATCGGCAGGTCGTTCGCACCGTCGCCTACGGCAATGGTCTGTTCGATGTCTACATTCTCCACTTGTGCAATGAGTTGCAGCAGTTCGGCTTTACGTTTGCCGTCGACGATATCTCCCAGATAGCGTCCGGTCAGTTTGCCGTCTACAATTTCCAAGTTGTTTGCATATACATAGTCGATGCCGTATTTTTCTTTCAGATAGTTGCCGAAGTAAGTGAACCCTCCCGACAGGATGGCTATCTTATAGCCGTAGCGCTTCAATACGTACATCAGTCGGTCAACCCCTTCTGTAATCGGCAGATGTTCGGCGATGTCTTTCATTACACTTTCATCAAGCCCTTTCAATAGAGCCACACGCTCCTTGAAACTTTCACGGAAATCGATTTCCCCACGCATGGCACGTTCGGTAATTGCCTTGACCTGTTCGCCCACACCGGCACGTGCAGCCAGTTCGTCAATCACTTCGGTGGTAATCAGTGTAGAATCCATATCGAAGCAGATCAGGCGGCGCATACGGCGGTACATCGTGTCGAGCTGGAAGGAGAAGTCCATCCCCATGGTTGTGCTCAACTCCATCAGCTTGGTCTGCAGTTCATCGCGGTTGCGCGGAGTGCCTCTTACGGAGAATTCGATACAGGCTCTGACGTGTGCCTTGCGTTCATCAAGCGGAACTCGTCCGGTGAGTCGGCGGATAGCGTCAATGTTCAACCCCTGATCGGCCAATACACGGGTAGCGACCGCAATCTGCTGTGCGGTAAGCTTTCTGCCCAACAAAGTAAGTATATATCGGTTCTTACCCTGGAGGCTTACCCACTTCTCGTATTCATCTACGGAAATCGGATAGAATCGGAGGGTTATCCCCAGTTCGGATGCCTTGAACAACAAATCTTTCATGATGTTACCCGAGTCCGCTTCACGGCTTTTGAATAAGATTCCCAGTGATAGGGTGCTGTGGATATCCGCCTGTCCGATGTCCATGATGTCAACATCGTAATTTGCCAGAATTTCTGTTATTGAGGCGGTAAGTCCCGGTCGGTCCACACCGGTTATTCGTATCAGAATGAGTTCCGTAGTATTATCCATGCGCTTGTTCTCTATAAGGATTTAATGCAAATTTACATAAAATACTCGAATAATCGGCATAATCGGCGGGAAAAACCTGACATTTGTTCATGAACGGCTTCCTATTTGCCTTATTTATCGCTTGTTATGGAAACGATAGCCCAAGCCGAGCATGAGGTTGTTCGGGTCGCGGAAGCGCGACAGCTGGTAACCGATATGCAGAAAGAGGTTCTTCGTGATTGAAGTTTTCAGGGCCAGAACCTGATAGAATCCGTCCCAGTCATCACCCTTATAGATGAGGTTTCGTCCGATACCTGCATTGATGGAAAAGATGGGCATAATCAGTTCGGCACGCAACGAAAGTCCTACACCGAACTGTTCGCGGAAGGGAGGCCGATAGAATTTCATACCGTCGGCATCTTCGCTGGCTACATGTTCACGGAGATTGGCGCTTTCATCATATTGGGCATCTAGGGAAATGCCGGCCTTGAGATACTTGTTGAAGTTGTACATCGGATTGATATTGATTCCGGCAACTCCGAACGGACCCGGAGCAAGCTTGGCTCTGCCGTCGTCGAAGAAGATTCCTTTGTATTTGGTGGCTCCATAGACGACAACATCGTAACTGATATGCCGACGGAATGTCTTGAGCGGTTGGGCGTGAGCAGGTTCTTCCACATTGCCGAACGTCCGTACCAGTCCGATACGTCCGCCTATCGTGTTTATCCCCGAGTTGGGATAATGGGTGTTTCCGTTCGAGTAATGGGTGGCGTCTACACCTAAGCTCAGTTTCCAGTTCGGGTCAATCTGCCAGTTAAGCATCAAACCGACATTGAGATAGGCGTTGACTTTTGAACCGACTACACGATTGTACGGATTATAGTCGGGATTCTCTTCGCCCGTGTCGGTATACATATTGTCATTATAAGGTTTCCATCCGAAAGTGGCTCCGAAATTCCATTCATAGTCGAGTGTCAGTTTCGGGGCGATTCTTGCTATTCTGGAACCTTGAAACACATAGACTCCAAAGGGCCGGCCCATTTCCTTCCTGTTGATGAAATCAGTGTACGAGATTCCGATACCTTGGTATGTATAGGGATAAAGTTTTCCCAAACGTGACTGGGGATTGAACTTGAACGAGTATTTCAGATGATAGGAAAAGGCTTTGCGGACAGGTTTTTCCCGGTCGTTTAATCCTTTGAGGAAATCGTTGGTAGGGAAGATGTATCCGGGCCGGAAATCAATGCCTATCTGATTGATTATCGGATAATTTTTCTTGGCCGATACACTGTCGGTCCGATCTGTTTTTGCCGTAAGTGTCTGTATTGTGAACAAGCCGGCCATCAGTCCGGCGAGAATTGGTCTTATCATAATGTCAAACCGTTATGGTTGGGGTCATTTCTTTGTGGGGTGAACTAATATGGTGATATCCTTTGTGTCGTATTCATTGCCTACGGTCAAAGGAGTGGTTTCGAGCGAATCCGTATGATTTTCCGCATAGATTGTCAGGGAATTGGGATACTCTCTTACCAGAGTCAGGGTGTAATCGGGATAGATATGTACAATTGTCTTACCCAAACCGTCAAGCATGAATTTCTCCGTACCGGAGTTCAACCGGTTGCCATTGAGGTCAAAACTTTCGTAATAGTTGTATGTCGAACTGACCGATGCTGCGGCCACATTGATAACAGACCAGTTGGACGCCGAGAAATGAATGGTGGCAGGGCCGCCGTTCGCCTCTATGGTCATCTGCTCCGGTGTATTCTTCTTGAAATCCTCTATATAATCGTTCTTGTTACAGGAGGCAGACAATAGAATACATATAGATAGAAGTATTTTACCGATTAATGTTTTCATGTTAAGGTTTCTGTTTTCCGATACAAAATTAGATTTTTCTATTGTTTGTGCAAGACTCGATTATAAAAAAATGGATTCTTGGTCGAATCTCATGGGGCAATATCCACATCAGGGTATTGGAATAAGGATTCTTGGATTTTTATGCAGAAAATATTTGGAAATTCAAGAATTCGGCTTACCTTTGCAGCAGAAAACCGATAAACGAAAAAACAACGCTATGTTCCGTACCAATTGCTACATAAACAGGACCGACAATACACGACTGTGGTGGTGTATTGCAATGTTGCTTGTGCAATGGTATTCCGGTTTCATCCATCTCCGACAGCTTTAATCTTCTTACGGTAGGCTATCCGTAATCTTTGTCGGGACAGATGTGTGTACGTCTGCTCATGTACTTTGTGTCTTCCTGCAGTCTGCAGGAACAACCGTTTTTTACTCATAAACATTATTGTCGGATCAATTCATTCAGATAACCATGCTCTATTTATGCATCATATTCGTCGGGATATTCATCGGTACATTGTGCCGTCGTTTTTCTGTCATGAAAAAGCTCGACCGCAGCATTTCCTATACCATCTGGATAATGCTCTTTGTGTTCGGAATCTCCATCGGGGCCAACAGGCAGCTTGTCGATAACCTGCAAAGTATCGGCATGCAGGCATTGGTGATGGCTGTATGCGGTATCATCGGCAGTGTGCTGGCTGCCGGACTGGCTTACCGGATTCTGTTGAAGAAGAAAGGAGGACGTTATGAAAAATGACATCATCGTGGTAGCGAGCCTGTTGGGAGGCGTACTTTGTGGAATCAGTATCCATACTCCCTTGTTTGATTATTGCCATGACGTAACCGGCATACTTCTGATGGTGCTGGTGTTTCAGGCCGGACTGAATCTGGGGGCCAACTGCGACTTCAAGGCAATGAAGGAAAACTTCCGTCTGTCTTCACTTTTGTTTCCGATATTTACGATAGGCGGCACTCTGCTGTTTTCCGCATTGGCAAGTATGCTGCTGGCAATGAATCTGAACGATGGGCTGGCGGTAGGCAGCGGTTTCGGATACTATTCGCTCTCGTCGGTCCTGATTGTCAACTTCAAGGAAGCTTCCATCGGAATGGAACTTGCCTCCAGACTGGGGGCGATAGCCTTACTTACCAATGTGTTCCGTGAGATGTTCGCCTTGATAGGCGCACCTATATATGCCAAAAGGTTCGGGAAGCTGGCTCCGATATCTGCTGCCGGGATTACGGCCATCGATGTCTGCCTGCCCGCCATTACCAAATACTCCGGTCAGGAATATGTGCCTGTAGCGGTAGTGCAGGGGATAGCTCTCGAACTAGCGGTTCCCATCCTTATAACCTTTTTCTGTTGCTAGAAAAAAAATAGCACAAGGCTGAATTTAATTCGGCCTTGTGCGATATGCAAATGACAGCAAGTTAGCGATTAATTTTACTGAATTCGCCAATTCAGTGGTTTGGTTTTTGCCTGCCTCAATCGGTCAGGTCTCTCATAAACATAATGCAAATGGTTTTTCCCATTGCAACAAATATAGAAATTAATTTTTGATTTTTCATTTTAATTATATGAATATTTCTTGCTGACAGAAAAAAAGCCAGCTCATTCTCACGAATTTGCTGGCCTTAGCTATCATTTGCAATCCGGTTTTCTACAAAACCGAATATCTTTGATCAGCTTTACCTACCGGTGAAGGTTGGAACTTCTACCGATAAGCTGATGAAAACGTTTATCGAGTGTGTGTATAACATAATTTGCAGATATCACACGACTTGCGTTTTCATTTATTTAAGGTTACACAAGCGCCATAATATCGACACCCGAAAGAACCGGAGTCCTTTCAGCATTGTTGAATCCATTTCCTGCGCATTACATGCTGAAAACATGTAAATGTCGGCTCTGAATGTCATATCCTATACCGGATACAGTTCTTCTTTCGAATCAATTATCAAGAAGATGATAGTGTGGATGAACTTTTAAGGGAAACAGCTAATTCAGTTTTGTGTATAAAGGCTAAAACGGATTTCTTAAGCTTCAATACAAACCGTTCCATCAAGATGTCCAAGAAGTAATTCCTTAACCGAAATAAGAAATAAGCATGCGTTTCAATATAATTGTTTCTAAAATTAATTCACATTTTCTTAACGACCGCATTATGTTTCTTGATCAAAGGCATATATGCGATTCTCATAGGTACTCCTTGTACTGGTGCGACTCCTACCATTTACTGTCCGCTTCGGTTCAACATCTCCTCACCGGTCAGTACTTGGCCGTTGGAATGTTAGTAGAGTCTTTTCATTGCAAGGGTTAGCACTTAACCGTTTTAAGGTCACACATCTTTCTCCGCATCGGAGATAAATTTTTCTATTTTTAAATTTACTACCTCCGTTTTGGAGGTTGCAAATTTAGCGATATTTTTTTAATTATTCAAGTTTCGCAAGTTCAACTTGCAGTTTTTAATCTATAAATGTCGCAAATATGTTTCATATCTTCCTCCCTGTT
>CALUKX010000051.1 GCA_944321335.1 uncultured Phocaeicola sp.
AAGTTAATTATTGTAAAAATTGGGGGGGTAGAAAATATTCGCTAAATTTGAAAGACTAAAGCTCACAAATTGGGCAGCAGAAAGAGTTCTGCTGTCTGATACAAGAGGATAAATTGAATTGATAGAACTCACCTTAATCTAATTGTTGCATTATGCTCGTTATGTAAAGCCCTTCACCGTTATTGGCCTCAGATTTGGAGAGTTGCAATCCGATTTGGCAAAAGAGCTTGGAGTAAAGTGTTTCCTAAAATAAGTTAGAATGACAACACTGGTACAATGAATACAAAAACATATAAAACAGTTTTGCTAATTGCCGTTATAGCTTTCACTGGAATAATAAACGCTGTATATGCTAATGGCAATTCAAACCCATTGCGTTTCAACTCTTGGGATGATGTCAAGAATTACCTATCAGAAGAAAAAGTATTTGTTGGAGATTACCGAAATTATTTGGTAAATGCGTTTCAAATAAAAGATTTTAAATTATACGTCGGCAATAAACCAGTCGGGAGAATTAGTTATAATAGCCAGCAAAAAAACAATCTGATGGGTACTAAGGTAAGATTATTTGTAGAAATACCCTATGACGATACCTATCCTATGATATTGGAAGTAATGGGAAGCGATAAAGTCTGCCTATATTTTGAGCCTAAAAGGACTGTTGGTGAGTTATTCGGGAAAATATTGTTTGAGCCGTTTTATGTGTATTACATACCTATGTGGGAGAATGATAAATTCACAATGGGATTTTCTAATGCAGAAACTTATGACAAATGCCCGATATATAAGTATTATGAAAGTAATGAGCCTGATGCCTATGAAAAATATGCTCCTCAAATAGATGAAAATGTCTATGAAGGGAAAGAAGTAAGCAAAGGTGCAGAATTTAAAGATGGAGGAATGTCAGGTTTGTTTAAATTTATAGCTGATAATCTTCAATATCCCCAACAGGCAAGAGATATTCAAGGAACAGTTAGAGTTGAATTTATAATTGAAAAGAACGGCAATGTCAGTGATGTTAAGATTAACAAGAGTCTTGATGAGACATTGGATAAAGAAGCCTGTCGGATAGCGGAAGCAACCAACGGGAAATGGTATCCTGCCCAAAAGGATGGCAAGGCAGTACGAGTGAAATATATTCTGCCCATTCGTTTCGCTATGCAATAAATTATTATTAGTCAACAATAATAAAAAATTATGAAAGCATTCAAGTTTTTAATGATGGCTTTTGCCATTTCTGTAATGGTAAGTGGTTGTAACTCACAATCAAAAGAAAATGCTGTGGCAACTACTAATGAAAAATCGGAAATGCCCTATGTATCAGAAAGCGGCATTGGAGAATTGGAAATCGGCACTTCTTTAACAGAGTGTCTGATAGCCAAAGATTGCAGTTGGATTCCAACGGAAGAAGAAATAGAAACCAATGATGAAGAAAAATTTGGCTTCTATAATAAAATGGGCATAAAACAGATGGTACTTGGTGATGGTCGTCCTTACATTACATTATATAAGGATAACGAGTTGATGGCAGCTCTCGAATGTGGTGCTTTGTTGGATAATGGCATTTACTCCACAAATGTTGATAGAATCATTGCATACTCTCCTAAATTAAAGATGGCAAACGGCATCCATACAGGAATGTCTGCAAAAGAACTTGTAGAGAAATTTGGTGCAGAGATACAATATTCAGAAGGTGCAGATGCTGAAATTCTATCATTTAAGATAGTTGACACACCGTCTAATATTATTCTGATAGCATCAGCCAAGAGTATCAACAGAGAGAAAATAGATTCACAATCAGGTGATACGGATACTGAATTTTATCTGCAATTAGAAGATGTTGAGGATTGCAAATTATCAGCAATAGTAATCGAACAAAATCAAGATTCTTATGGCACTTATTAAATGTACTAAATGCGGGCAGATGGTTTCAGATAAAGCCTCACAATGTCCTCATTGCGGAAATCCCATCGTGAAACCTAATGAGGTCGTTGTACAAAAAGACGATGTATCTGCCAACAAACAGAATGTCGAAACAAAGCCTGCAAAGAAACGAAACAAAGGCATTGTTTCAATAATTTGTGTCTTGGTAATTGTTCTGATAGGTCTTGGCTCATACTATTTTTTCATGCCTACTTCAGAGCCAACCGTAGTTATCACAGAACAATTGGCCAACAAGATTCGGAAATATGAGAAACTAAGCAGCTTCCATGAAGGGCTTGCCGCTGTTCAACGCAATGGCTTATGGGGATATATTGACACAGAAGGCAATGAGGTAATTCCTTGCATATACAAAGGAACGGAATACGGGAATTATGCTTTTCCTTTCTCTGAAGATATGGCTGTAATTATTGATAAAGATGGAAAATATGGTTATATCAACAAGAAAGGCGAAATGATAGTAAAGCCGCAATTTGAAGAGGCTGGAAATTTCTCTGAAGGTGTTGCAAGTGTCTTTTCTGACGGCAAACTGAATTTTATCGGCAAGGATGGCAAATACATTGGGGAGTTATCCAATAAGTTTATATGGGATTACAATTTGGACAGAAATTTGCCTCAATTTAAGAATGGAGTTTGTAAGGTGCATATCCCTGCAAAAGAGCCTTCTGAAGGTATCATTGCGGATATTATTTACATCAACAAAAAAGGGAATGAAGTTGAGCAACCCGTTGATGAATCTCCCAAAGAACTCTATGTAAAATATTGGGAAGATGATAAGGTCGGCTATAAAGATACCATCGGCAACATTATTGTTCCTGCCAAATATTCTTCGCTTGGCAAGTTTTCTTGTGGTGTCGCCGTTGCAACATTGGAATATGGCGAAAGAGGGCATGGAATGGAAGAATGGTATTCGGATGACTATATCGGTCTTTACGGATACGTGGATTTGAAAGGAAATGAAACCTTTACTTGGCAAGACCATGACAAAATTAAAGCAGCAGCAATGAATGCTGAAATGGAAAAAAATCAAGAAAAACTAAGGCGTGAGAAACAAGAAGCAGAACAACGCCAAATGGAAAGCGTGAAGTCTTGGATTCAAGGTAATTGGAAATGCAACACTCCTTATGGGGAATTGCGGCTTGGCATTTCAGGTGACTATATTACGGTTTTTAGCAATGGCCGTCCTGATTATACAGGAACATATACCATAGAGGACAATCACATTGTTTATGACAGACATGACGGATATTCGTCTTATGTGATAATAGATGCGGCTAATCAACGCCTTATGGCAGATGAAAACACGCCTATGCAGCGTTTTGAAGGCTCAAGTAGCGGCTCATATTCAATGAATCGGAGTACGAGTCGAAAAACAACTTTCCGCACTTCATCGGATGTTATGTCCTATGTTGTAGGAAAGACTTTTTACGGAAGTAGAAATAATGTTCGTATTAAAATAGACTGGGATGGGGTTTATTTAAACGGACGCAGGCAATATTCAGGCGCACCGCAAGTTGTTAGCTTCAGCGCAGACAAGGCTATTATTAGGGTATCTATAATTCCAAGTGGTACAATGAATTTTCTTGTACAGCCTCAAGAAGGGAATATTGTAGATATGAATGACGGATATCCATATTACGCTAAATAATTTAGAATTATGAAGAAGTATTTGTATCAATTCATGGTGGCTTTGATGGCCATTTCGTCTTTCACGTTCTTTGCTTGTAGTGACGATGAGGACGATCCTACAACTCCAAAAGACCCAACCGTAAGTGGGAGTACCTATTACTGCAATCTTACCTTTGATGGAGAAAGTTTGTTTGGTAACAACTCTATTTTTATTAGTGGCGGCCCTTTGGAAATACCATCAACAGACGGTATCGAGAATATCGCAATATCTGTTTACACTAGATATATGGAGTCTTATTTCGACATAACAATACCGACAGATAAAAATTTAGGTTACTCTCTTAGGAATGGCATAGATTTGTGTGAAGAAGAAGCATGGAAATTTACCAATCCTTATGAAAACGAAGAACTAGTTGGCATTGTCGGAAATATCTATTCCCCTAATGGCGATTACTTCACATATTATGCTATAAAAAGTGGCAACCTAATTGTAAATGATTATAAAGAAGGCGAATACATAGAGCTTGAGTTTAAGAATTGCGAACTTTATGATTATATGAGTTCACACAAAAGCGTCATCGTAAATGGAACATTGAAAGCACCGTTAGATGATGAGCAACACGCAATTTAAATAAGTGACATTGTTGAACCGATAGGTTGGCCAACTACGGCCAACCTTTTCTTTTGTGTCTATATATTCAGAAACAATCAGAAGTGAATATTTTACTTTTGTATAAATTGTTGATATATTGATAGATAAGCAAATTTCGGATATATTAAGCGACAACAAACATTCACTTATAGGTGAATATCGCTATTTTTGAATATTTTGCGGAGTGCGAAGTGCGGAATCGAAATTCTCTAAATTGGAAAAGTGAGAAAAGTAACTCCGCACCTCCGCATTTCCGCAGTCATACCATACTTATTAACTCTTGTAGTTTTACATCAGGATATGCAGAACGGTTCAAGTCATTTAGAAGTTGTCTATATGGTTGCATAGCTCTGCTGATCGCTGTATTCTTCGATGATAAAGCTCTAATTTTTGCTTCAACGATTGCTAAATTGAAATCACAATCTTTCAATAGCAAATATCGTAGATAATTCGACACATTCTTTGCGCAGGGTGTTGTTCCTGTTTCTTTCACAGCTTCATTAAATACCGTCTTTAATGGATTAGCTGTTGAGGTTAATACTTCATTTAACGTGTTGTTTGTGATTTCAAGCAGGGTTCGGATTTGAGCCTCCGCATTCACGTTCAACTCAAAACGGATTTTCCCTTTGAAGTAATCAAGTAATGCCTTCCTGTCGGATAAAAGTCCAAGAAAGTCTTTGTTTCCACTAAGGCCAAGTTCATGTTCTTTGTTATATATGGTAAGACGTTTGCGGTATCGTGGAGTATCAGCAGCATTTTCCAACACTATTCCATTACGCTTTTCTTTGGGAATCCATTTCCTGTAATTACATAGGTTTTGTTTGATGTATGCAATAATGTTATTGAGGTCTTTACAACATATATCTTTAGTTATATCGCATTTACATACCTTCGAATTTTGCAGAATTTCATCTATTGATAAAGTGCAGATGCCTAATCCGTTGATTTCCTCAAAACACTTCCTTATATTGGTTTTATTGATGAGGTGTATATATTCATCTTTTAGGATTTTTCCTGTAAACTCAATGGAAAGTTCAGAATGTTGATAATCAGCTATGATACACAGCGAATAAGGCTTCTTAATGTTATATTTATAATATAGGAGTTGCTCTCCCACACTTTGTGCTGTAAATGCTTTATCATTTATGTTGGAAATATAGTTTATGTCGGTAATAATCTTGAGCTTATCAAAACGAATCATTTATATATTTATGATATGCCTTTATTTTTCTTGCTGATTGACAAGTTTTGTCACCTTGACAAGTAGTAATGAAAGGTAGGGAGTTATACCTCCCCACCTCATTATTTTCAGTCTGCTGTCGGCTTATGAGGGATATTCTTCCAATAGGATTTCAGGCCGTTTGAAATAGCCTCTTTGTGTGTGAATGATTTGCTTTTCCCTTTCATCGCTTGACTAATCTTCTGTTTTGTTTCAGGGTCTAACTCCCTGTACTTTCTTTTGTTTGTATTCATTTCCTTTGCTTTTAAGTTTTTATTTATATATAAATATGGGTAAGGATGGAAAGTTTTTCAAGAGTAGTAAGCTATTTCTCAAAATTTCTACAATTTTATAGCGGCATACGGCATATCATTCACGCACTACTGTACTTAGCACTAATAAGCATAATAAGAGCGAGGATACGGCAGTTAAGGCATATTCTATCAACATCATACGCCTCAACGAGTGTCCTCAAATAGCACTGAAAATGATAAGGTGTTTTTAAGGGTATATTTTTAGATTGACTCTATAAGTTTGACTATTCCTTCTACACTTTTCAGATATTCCACAATAAGGTGAAAATCGTTCCAAAGGTTCAATAATTCATTGTTTAAGGGTACGAAATAAAATCGCAATCATTTGGATGTCAGATGGTTGCGATCTTTGTTTTTATGCACTTATGTCTTTTCAGATGCAGTTCATGATAATACTAACCATCATTTCCTTTTCCTCGATTCTGGATTCGGCAATCATAATTGTAAGTGCAACAAGTGTATAATCTGCTATTCTCTTGTTACCATTCTCATCGTATAGGATACCATTCTTATCAAGGAAATATAGAAAAATCGTAGCTGCGATACGTTTGTTCCCGTCGCTGAAACTATGGTTCTTAGTGACGAAATATAGTAGATTTGCAGCTTTTTCTTCAAGGGTAGGATATACATCCTCACCGCCAAAGCTTTGGTAAATATTGCCGATGCTACCTTTGAAAGAATCGTCTTTCTCATGACCGAACAAATCCGAGTCTGCGTTAAAACGCATCTGATTTATCAGATTGCGGCACTCCTCGTAGCTTAAAACGTAAGTAGCCTTACTGCCCTCCGGACGTTTCATACATTGATGGTCGTAGTCATCGAGTAGGGAAAGGGCAGTATTATAGTTCTCAACCACACTGAGTACCTGTTTGGCATCCAATTCGTTTTGAGTACGTTTCATGATTCGTATTACCTCACCTAGTTGTTGTAATCGCTGGTCGTTGATGGCGTAGCCTTTGATAAGGTATTGTTTTAATATGGAAGTTGCCCAGATTCTGAATTGAGTAGCATTCTTTGAGTTTACCCTATAACCGACAGAAATAATCATGTCCAAATTATAATAAGGTATAGTTCTTCTGACTGTTCTTCCTCCCTCTTCTTGAACTTGTGCATTTTTTGCACAGGTTGCGTTTTCGCATAATTCTGCAGATTTATAGATGTTCCGAATGTGTCTGACAATTACAGTTCTATCTACTCCAAACAGATTAGACATTTGTGATTGCGTGAGCCACACCGTATCTTTTTCCAGTTTTACATTTAACTGTATATTACCATCTTCACTTTTGTAGAATACTAAAGAGCCCTGTTTATCTGTAGCTATATTTTTGTTCATTGTTTACTTATTCTATTGCATTTGTCATTATTATGTGGTGCAAATATGCGATTTTTGCACCACTGGATCGTAGTTTTACACTATCTATTTGGAATGTTCTGCAACATGGAATATCTTTACCTGTTGAATATTAGTGTATTATGTTTTATTTCTATTTTAATAGAGCTTATTTCTTAATTTCCGCTTCGAGTACGAGATGATAGGCTGTTTCAAAATGCAATTGAAACAGCCTATTTTTATTTTCCGGCGCAATAAAATATCTATGTTTCTATAAAAAACGATTGGTTGTACAGACTTCAAGTGTGACCGATTTGTACGCTTCTATCTCTCCGAATTTAGTTTTTATAAAATTTCCTTTCACTCTTTCATTTTATTGTATTTCAGTGCGTTATGGGTGAAAGCAAACTGTAATTGCTTTCACCGCACTTTAATCAATGCAATGTAGGAGGCTGTAGCTCATATAAAATTAGGGAACAGATATACGTTGAATCTTATATTCAGAAAATAAAATCAAGTTTGGGTACGTTTCTTCCGAAGGAAACGTTGCAAATTTAGTTTTAAATCGTAAATTTGCAAAAAAAACGGAAGGCTATGATAAAGAGAGTATTACAAAAGAAACTGTTGGAATTGGTACAAAAGTATCCGATTGTAACATTGACCGGGCCCAGACAATCGGGAAAATCGACCTTGCTGCAATATTCGTTTCCCGATTACAACTATGTGTCTCTCGAGGATCCGGATATGCGTTTGTTCGCAATGGACGATCCCAGAGGTTTTCTGTCAACCTATCCGGATAAAACAATCATTGATGAAGCGCAAAGGGTTCCTTCCTTATTTTCCTATCTCCAGACGCATACTGATAAAGAGGGGAAAGAAGGAATGTATTTGCTTGCCGGCTCTCACAACTTTCTGTTGATGGAAAACATCAACCAATCATTGGCAGGGCGAACGGCTATACTGAAATTATTGCCTTTTTCTCATGCCGAAATGAAGGAAGGAGATATTCTTTCTGCATCCATCGATGAAGAGATATTCAAAGGGAATTATCCGCGTCTTTATGATAAAGATATTGCTCCGTCTGATTATTATCCGTTTTATATCCAGACTTATGTGGAGCGTGATGTGCGTTTGATGAAAAATATCGGCGATTTGAGCAAGTTCATCCGTTTCATTAAACTTTGTGCGGGCCGTATCGGGCAGTTGCTCAACTTATCTTCTTTGGCAAACGAATGTGGTGTCGCTGTTTCGACAATTTCTGCATGGATTTCCATTTTGGAGGCAAGTTATATATGCTATCTGTTGAAGCCCGATTACAATAATTATGCAAAACGGTTGGTCAAGACTCCCAAACTCTATTTTTATGATACGGGACTGGCATGTTCGCTTTTAGATATACGGATGCCCGAACAGGTATCTACTCACTTCCTGCGCGGAGGATTGTTTGAGAATATGGTAATCAATGAGTTTATCAAATCGTCTTATAATGCTGGAAAAGAGCCTGACCTTACTTTCTGGCGTGACAGTACCGGGAATGAAGTGGATTTATTACGATACGTGAACGGGAAGCAATATGCTTATGAAATAAAATCCGGTGCGACTTTCTCGCCCGATTATTTTAAAGGTATCTCCAGATGGGCGAAGCTTTCCGGTGTGCCTGTGGAGCAATGCTTTGCAATTTATAGCGGTGAGAAAAATATGAAAACCGCAGCAGGTGAACTCGTCAGATGGTCGGATTTGAAAATTTGAACAAAAGTCTGATTACTGACATTGTTATAGATTATCCATCCATAAAAATAGAGAACAATTATGAACAGCATAAAAGGTATTTTTTACGGCATCATTACATCCGTAACTTTCGGTCTGATTCCACTCTTTACATTGCCTCTGATGCAGAAAGGTATGCATTTCGATTCCATCCTGTTTTATCGTTTCCTTTTCGCAACTCTCGCTCTTGCGGGGATGCTGAAATTGAAAAAGGAGTCGTTCCGTATCGAGATGCGCGATCTGCCGATTATTATTCTGCTGGCACTGTTCTATACGGCTTCGGCCATGTTCCTTTTCTGGGGCTACGGACTGATGGGGGCAGGTGTGGCTACTACCATCCATTTTACCTATCCTGTGTTTGTAACTTTGTTTCTGCTGCTGTTTTTCCGTGATAAGGCTTCTTGGGTAACGTATTTCGCTATCGTTCTAGCCATCTGTGGGGTGGCGAAGCTTTCGCTCGATGGGGCAGAGTTCCGCCTGGACGTTTGGGGAGTAGTGATTGTGCTGCTTTCGGCCGTGGGATACGGTAGCTATATTGTGGTAGTAAATAAGTCAAGGTTGAGTGAAATGAACAGCCGGAAACTGGCTTTCTATGTGTTTGTCTTTACTACGATGTTCTTTGCCATCAAGACCGCTGCGACAGAGGGGATACAGCCGGTGCCCGATGGACTTTCGGTGGTGAATCTGATTCTGCTGGCGGTGGTGCCTACGGTCATTTCAAACATAACCCTACTGTTGGCGGTGAAACATGTAGGCGGTACCATGACTTCCATTCTCGGGGCGCTCGAACCTGTTACGGCCGTTTGTGTAGGCGTACTGATATTCAATGAGGATTTTACCTGGCAGGAAGGCGAAGGTATCGTGTTGATTCTTGTAGCTGTTACCATGATTATCCTTACCAAGTCGATTCAGAAAAGCTTGTCTACGGTGTTCAAGAAGATACGTCCACGCCATGCTTGAATTGATTTTATCTGTATCTGTCTTGGAAATGTAAGAATATACTGATCGTATCATAGCTGTGAGACGAACGTATCATATCCGTGAAACGTTCGTTTCATAATTGTGATAAAATCGTATCACGGCCGTGATACGATTAAAGCTTCTTGATGTATCAATGATAAGATGCTGATAGCCTTACAATTCCTTGCGGTTTTTCCACCAATATAGCAGGAATCGGATGCCGGTTGCCATGAGGGCAAGGGAGAGTCCGGTGTAGAAGAAGGCGATGAAGGTTTCCGGAAACCAGTGCAAGGTACGGGCAAGTACACCGAGTACGATCATGAAGGTCATGATGATCCATCCCTTGACATCGAAAAAGCCGAAAGGACAGTTCCTTTCCTGTTTCTGTGCGATGCGTCGGGTGTGCTTTCGGTAAAGTTTGTGAAAGATGATTCCGAAGAAGAGGAGGAAGATGAGGCTGGCCTCACAAACCTTAAGCAGCCAGTAGTGTTCGGTATGGAGCCAGCACACCAGACCGATGCGCAGGATGTTGGCACCGGCGATGAGCCAGACCAATCCTGCGGTAATCAGTAAGGTATTTCTTGAGACTCCGTATTTCATTTCTTAGAGTATGATGTTCTGTTGGTTGCCTTCCATCCAGGTGCGGATGTTGTTGAAGACGATTTCGGCACGGGCTTCCATCGATTCGGCCGAAGCGAATGCTACATGCGGTGTTACCAGGGTGTTCTTGCTGTGAAGCAACGGATGGTTCACATCCAACGGCGGCTCGTTTTCGAAGACATCGATTCCGGCTCCGCTCAGTCGGCCTTCGTTCAAGGCTTTTGCAAGGGCTTCCGAATCGACTACCGGTCCGCGTGCCGTATTGATAAGGTATGCTCCCTGTTTCATCAGGCCGATGCGCTCCGCATTGATCAGGTGGCGTGTATCATCGGTCAACGGGCAGTGCAGCGAAACGATATCGGATCTTTTCAACAGCTCTTCCAATGAAACAAATTCGATGAACGAAGGTTCATTGCCGGTTACATGACGTTTGTTGCCAAGCACCTTGCAGCCGAAAGCATGACACAGTTCGGCGGTGCGGCATCCGATAGCTCCGGCTCCTACGATACCCACGGTCTTTCCGCGAAGCTCACAGCCCACCAGTCCGTCCTTGGTCTGTCCGTTACGACAGCGTTCCGATACCTGCGGAACGTTTCTCAACAACGAAATCATCATACACAAGGCCAGTTCGGCTACGGCCTGAGTGGAATAGCCGGCGGCGTTGCTCACCTTCACACCTTTGGCACGGGCTGCATCGAGTGCCACATGGTCCACACCGGTGAAAGCCACATCAATATACTTCAAATTCTCACAAGCGTTGATCACTTCTGCCTTGAGCGGCATGTTGGCAATCATAATCACATCGGCATCCTTTGCACGTTCAATCTGAACGGCCGGATCGGTATCCTTCGGATAAGCTTCGAAGGCATGTCCCGCTTCGGTAAGGGGAGCCGCATATCTTTTCAAGGAATCTTCACTGATTCCGAGCGATTCGAGTAAAACTATTTTCATTTTTTTTAAAATTTACTGATTAATAAAAGCAAAGTTACATTAATATAGATTGATTAGAAAGAAGGATGCTGGAATAGACCCAATTCTTTTTTCCTATACTCTCTTGGGGTGCATCCATTGATTTTAAGGAATGCAGCATTGAACCTGCTTAGGGAATTGAATCCATTCTCGAGCGCAATCTGGTTGATGCTGCGGTGTGATGTGAGTAATGCTCTTTGGGCAGAGGCAATGCGTTCTTCAATGATATATTCATTAATGGTGCATTGAAATGTATTTTTAAATAAATGATTGGCATAATCCGGATGAAGTCCTGTCAGTTTTCCTATGTCGGTCAACTTGATAGGTTCCCGATAGTTTTGGGCAATGTAGATAGCAATTTTCTCTACTTGAGTAGCGGTATACTGGTTGTGGAAGCTTTCTTGATCTTCTGGCTTGTAAAGTACTGCCATTCTTGTTAGTCGGGCCTGCATTTCCAGTAAGACCAATTGTAATCTGGATATATTCTTTATCTCTTCCGACCACCGTTGCAGGATAAATTCATCATAATTGGAGAAGCCGTTGTGCTGTTCAATGAATACTTTCCCTTTAAGCTGCTGGTCGACAAATGCTTTCGGGAGATTCCAATTTAAGAATTGAGAAAAAGGAATGGTACAGACATAGTAGGGAGCATTCCCTTTGAAATCGATGATTTGATGAGGAATCAAGCCCCAGAATATAGCCATCTTTTGGGATGGAATGGAAATTTTCCTGCCTTGGAACAGGTAGGTCATTTCACCCGACGGGAAATAATTTATTTCAATTTCATTATGTCTGTCGGGGTGTCTCATGAGGGAGGGTGTCCATTTTTCGCATGTAAGGTGGTAGGGGCTGAACACTTTCCTGTTGTGGTTAAATTTTATTAAAATCTCGGAATCCATTCAGTTTCGTATAGATAAAAGGTAAATGTTAATGTTTTATGAACTGTAAATTTGTAAAAATAGTAACTGAAAAACAAATTTAAGTCAGGAAATTATGAAAACACCGCGTCTGTTGCTTGTAAAATTGTGTATTTTGTTCTTTTGTTTGCCCGTCTCCTCTTGGGCCGGGATTAAATCTGGACAATCTTCTTTAAAACCTCGTATTGTGGTTCTTACTGACATAGCTCCGGCTAATGTAGAGCCTGATGACATGGAATCGATGGTACGTTTGTTGGCACATGCCGATCTGTTTGAAATCGAGGCATTGGTTGCTACCGGAGGGTGGAACAGTGGTGGAGGTTCTTATCCTACAGGTTGGATGGATAGTCTGAAAACAACGATTGATGCTTATGAAAAAGATCTGCCAAACTTGATGAAACGTTCAGGGCAGAAGGGGTTTCTTCCCTTGAAAAAAGAATCACGGAAGCAAGTCTTAGGGTACTGGCCGAGTCCGTCATATATACGGAGTCGTATAGTGTTGGGCAGTGCCAAGTTGGGTGTTGCGCAGATTGGTGAAGGGAATGATTCTCAAGGAAGCGACTTGATCATTAAATTGGTCGACGAACAGGATGATCGTCCGTTATGGATTACGGTATGGGGTGGCGGTAATACTTTGGCACAGGCTATCTGGCGGGTGAAGCAGGAAAGAAGCGAGGCAGAGGTGCAACGTTTTTTGGATAAATTATATGTTTATACCATTACCGACCAGGATGTTCCATGGCATGACCAGAAGAATTATGCTTTCAGTTCTCATCAATGGATGCGGGAGACTTGCGGCAAATCTTTGTTCTTTATTTGGGATGAAAGTGCCTGGCTCTCTCAGAATGGAATAGGTAGCAGCAACTGGAAGGAATATGCGACTCATATTCAGGGGCATGGTAATTTAGGAAGGATTTATCCGAAGAACAAATATGGAGTTGAAGGTGATACTCCGTCTTATCTGTATGTTTTGCCGAATGGCTTGAATGATCCGACAGAGCCTGAGCATGTGGGATGGGGAGGATATTTCCGTTGGGGAATGTCGCTCGATGGGAAGACAGAGTGTTACACCAACAGTAGTCAGGAGGTGAAGCGTATCTCTCAGAAATACGAAAACTATTTTTATCCGGCCATATTTGCCAACTTTGCGGCTCGTATGGATTGGGCGGCTTATGGAGAAGGGAACAGGAATCCTGTAGTGGTGGTAAACAAGAAAAAGGGATTGGCGCCGGTTGTCATCTCGGCTAAGGCCGGCCAACGTTTGGTGCTGGATGCTTCCGGATCTGGCGATCCCGACGGAGATGCCTTGACTTTCCATTGGTGGGTGCTTCCTGAGGCGGGAAATTATCAGGGTGACATTGCTGTTCAGCATCCGGAAGAGGCTTGTGCAACGGTGTGTCTGCCTCAGGATGCCATAGGTAAGGAGATTCATGTAATTTGTGAAGTAACCGATAATGGAAGTCCTGCCTTGAAAGGTTATCGTAGAATAATTATATTTCCTGAGAAATAATTCGGATTGATTTGTTGTACTTTTAACTGAAAATATTCAATGATAGAAATATTTAAATTGTCTGTATTCAGCAGGGTACCCGTCCTTAAGGTATTCTGGCTGGTTATATTGGCTGGTTATATGATGGAATGTGAATGTATGCCGGCCGGACGTTCCCTTCGTTCATCGGATAAACAACGGTTGATTGTGACTACTGATTTAGGTGGAGCGGACCCAGATGACATACAGTCTATGATTCATCTGTTGGTCTGTTCGGATGTGATAGATATAGAGGGGCTGATCAGTTCGCGCGCATGGGTAAATGACCCGGACAGGGCTGATCTTATCCGAAAATATGTTGAGTATGTAGGTGAGGTTCTTCCTAATCTGAAGAGTCATTCATCCGGTTTTCCTGATCTGGATTATTTGAGGTCTATCGTGAAATCCGGGCAGGTGAAGGCCCATATGGACGGGGTCGGGGAAGGAAAAGATTCTCCCGGTTCGGAATGGATTATAAAGGCTGTTGATAAGAAGGGGGACAAACGTCCTGTATGGTTAGTGGCATGGGGAGGCATGAATACCATTGCTCAAGCCCTATGGAAGGTCAGTCATACGCGGAGTGCGGCCGAAGTGGAGGAATTTGTACATAAGATCCGTATCTATGATGTACTTGGTCAGGATGATGCCGGAGCCTGGATTGCAAAGACTTTTCCGGATGTGTTTTATATACGTGTGAAGGGTGTTTACGGATGGGGGCCTTCCGATGAATGGACTCAAAAGAATATCCAGTCGTGTAAGCAGCTTGGTAGCCATTATCCGAAGCGTATATGGGCAACGGAAGGAGATTCGCCGTCCTTCTTTTATGTGTATGCCAACGGACTGAATGTTCCGGAGTGTCCTGATTACGGTGGATGGGGAGGACGTTTTACTTCTGAAAAGGTAAGCGGTATACGCAGCATGGATTTTGTGGAGAAGAGCGGGAAGGATGAAACCCGTTTCGATCCTTATTATATGTATGGTGATGCACCGGAAGGAGGAAACTCTATCAGCCGATGGAAAGAACATATCTGGAATGACTTTGCCGCACGTATGTTGTGGACAACTACATCCGATTATAAGAAGGTTAATCATCACCCGTCAGCAGTTGTTGGGCGTGACAGTTCGTTACGGTGTATCAGACGGAAAGTTCATGCCGGAGATGATATTGTGTTAGATGCTTCAAGGTCTGACGATCCGGATGGAGATCCTGTTGGTTTTAACTGGTATGTCTACCAAGAACCGAGTACCTATTGCGGGGTAGTTATGCTTGAAGGGGAGAAATCATCTTGCTGTAGAGTGAAAATTCCCGATGATGCATCTGGAAAGACCATCCATCTTGTTTTGGAAGTGACAGATAAGGGAAGTCCTGCCTTGACCGCCTATAGGAGGGTTGTGATTGAAGTCAAATGAATGAAAGAGGGCTTAAAGATACGACAATAGGATTGCAATTGTATCTTTAAGCCCTGTCTATTATAGGTTATTGTTTTAGAACCATTTGATTTTCCGGAAAATAACAAAGGCAAGAGCCGACAGGAGCACCGAACAGATTACGATGATGCTGAAAGCATGGGGCATCGACTCGATGTGGACGTCGACGTTCATGCCGTAGAAACTCGCTATCAGCGTAGGCACCATCAGGATAATGGAAATGCTGGTCATGCGTTTCATGATGGTGTTCACGTTGTTCGAGATAATGGAGGCGAAGGCGTCCATCGTTCCCGTGAGGATGTCGCTGTAGATGTTCACCTGGTTGTGCGCCTGTTTCAGCTCGATAATCACGTCGTCGGTAAGGTCGGTGTTCTGGTAGTCCTTTTCTCTGAATATGTTCTGCAGCTTGCCTATCATCACTTCGTTGCCTCGGATGGAGGTGTTGAAGAAGACCAGGCTCTTCTGCAGGTTCATCAGTCGCAGGAGGTCTTCGTTACGGATGCTCCGTTCGAGTTCCTTTTCGGCCTGTGTCACCTCGTTGTTTATCTGTTTCAGGTATTTCAGAAACCATGCAGCCGACGAATAGATGAGGCGGAGAATCAGTTCGAACTTATTGGGTACGTTGATTTCCTTCTTGCGTGTATGTTCGATTAAGTCGGGGAGCATTTCAGTTGAATGATAGCATACCGATACGATAATCTCGTTGTTGGTGATCACGCCGATGGGCACGGTCGTATAAGGTACTTTACTTCCGTGTATCTTCATGGGGATACGCAGGATGGTAAGCAGCCAGTTGCCTTCGGTGTCGGTACGCGGCCGTTCGTCGGTATCGGCAATATCCTGTAAGAAAGAGTCGGGGACTTTCAGGTCATTCCTGAGAAAATCGAAATCATCTTGAGTAGGGCATTCTACATCTACCCAGCAGTTTGGCAGCCAATTGGCCTTTTCTACGAAGCCGGCTTCGCAGTACAGATACTTTCTCATGTGCGTTACTCCTTTCATCTTTTGCGCGTCTCAAGAAGTAACGGGATAAATCAATCTCGCTACTTCCCAAGAAGCAGGTTACTACTGTCTGTGTACGTTCGCGAGTTTGAGTCGTCCATAATTCGTTAAATTTTAAGGGTACAAAAAAAGTTCGTTTTGGGGACGAACTTCGTTTTTGCTCTTCAGGTTGGACTTGAACCAACGACCCTCTGATTAACAGTCAGATGCTCTAACCGACTGAGCTACT
>CALUKX010000052.1 GCA_944321335.1 uncultured Phocaeicola sp.
TTGGCCGCGTAGCTCAACTGAATAGAGTAGCTGACTACGGATCAGCCGGTTACAGGTTTGAATCCTGTCGCGGTCACCTTCTTTGATAACGTTTTTATAGTTTTGGCCGCGTAGCTCAACTGAATAGAGTAGCTGACTACGGATCAGCCGGTTACAGGTTTGAATCCTGTCGCGGTCACAAGAACCTTCACTGCTACAGTGAAGGTTTTTTGTTTCTCCCCTCTTCTTTTCCAATCTCATTTGAAGGTAAATCATCCTTACTTCATTTCAGGCCTTTCATAACCTGGTCAGATACGTCTTTTCTATTGCGGGTACTTTATCGAACATGTATTGAAACTTTTCCTAAAACATAAGGTCTTTCTTATTCATGTGTCTTGACATCCTAACCAATATATCTTGGGATTTTTGCAAACATTCCAAGGCAGATTCACAAGATTCCTTGATATTTTTACTCCCCCTATCAAAGAGACCAACCATCAATAATCACCAGAAGAGAACAATGGTGAATATATTCAACATTACATTCCTAAAAATGTTCAAGGCGAAAACCAGTATTCCAACCAGTTTTCGCCTTGAACATACAGTTTTATTTGCAAGGGCTATTATATAGCCGTTTTAATCAGCATTTAATTTTCAGTTCGTCCAATATCTTCTTCATCTGTTCGAAAGTCGTGATACGGGTCGGAACAAGCGGCAGACGGAGCCTGTTCTTGATCATTCCCATCATGCTCAGCATGGCCTTGACTCCTGCAGGGTTTCCATCGACAAACAACAACTTGAACAGTTCGGTAAACTTATGATGGATGGTCAACGCATTGTTATAGTCGCCAGCCAAAGCCAGACGGGTCATACGGCTGAATTCACGCGGAAATGCATTACCGATAACGGAAATCACACCTACAGCTCCCAATGTAATCAATGGGAAAGTAATACCGTCGTCACCCGAAATGACATCGAAGTTTTCAGGTTTGTTCTTGATGATATCATCCATCTGTGTGATATTGCCCGACGCTTCTTTGATTGCCACGATATTCTTGAAATCACGTGCCAGACGCAAAGTCGTTTCGGCAGTCATGTTCACACCGGTACGGCCCGGAACATTGTAAAGCACTACCGGCAGATCGGTAGCTTCGGCAATAGCCTTATAATGCTGGTAAATACCTTCCTGTGAAGGCTTGTTATAATAAGGTACGGCCACCAGAACAGCGTCCACACCGGTCATATCGTCATTCTTCAAGGTATCGATGACAGTCTGTGTACAATTGCTGCTCACACCGAGCAGAATAGGCACACGACCGTTTACACGCTCGACAACTACCCTCTTAATCTCTTTCTTCTCTTCGGCTGTCAGTGTCGGAGTTTCAGCAGTAGTACCCAATACACACAAGAAATCGGTACCGTTCTGCACCTGGTACTCAACCAATCTTATCAGTGAGTCGTAATCCACACTTCCATCTTCATTGAACGGAGTAATCAGTGCTACCCCCATTCCTTTGAGCTTTCTTCGTATCATATAATTATATACTATTCGCTTTCTTAATTGGAGTACAAAAGTACAAATATTTTCTATCTAAACTATGATTTTATTTCTTTTTTTGCCCGTTAGCTTAATGTTTGATACATTTTCAGGCTTCCCCTATCATTTCCAAAAACTTGTCCTCGTTTACGATGGGGATATTGAGCGCCTTAGCCTTTTCGAGCTTGCTCGGTCCCATGTTATCACCTGCAAGGATGAAGCTTGTCTTCTTCGAGATACTTCCCACGTTCTTTCCGCCGTGCTTCTCGATCAGGTCCTTGTACTCATCGCGCGAATGATGGGCAAAAACACCACTGATGACAATCGACTTGTCCTTCAGCTTGTCGGAATAAGCCGACATATCTTGTTCTTCCGCTTCCATCTGCAGTCCGGCCTGGCGCAAACGTTCCACCATCTCCCTGTTTTTCTCGTTGTGGAAGTACTGGATAATGCTTTGGGCGATGCGTTCTCCGATCTCATCGACATGTATCAGATCGTCGAGTGTGGCTGATGCCAGCGCATCGATGGAACGGAAAGCTTTGGCAACCTTCTTCGCAACGGTCTCTCCTACGAAACGGATTCCGAGGGCAAACAACACACGCTCGTAAGGCACCTGTTTCGATCTGTTGATTCCTTCGATGATGTTGTTGGCCGATTTTTCACCCAACCGTTCCAAACGACTGATGTCTTCCGCCTTCAATGTATATAGATCGGCGACATCGTGTATCAGCCCTTCCTGATAGAACAGATCGACTGTTTCCGGCCCCAATCCGTCGATATTCATCGCACGGCGTGAAATGAAATGTTCGATACGTCCCTTGATCTGCGGCGGACAAGCGGTTTCGTTGGTACAATAATGGGCTGCCTCATCCTCATATCTTACCAACTTGCTGCCACACTCCGGACAATGGGTGATGAACATTACCTTCTCGCTGTTGGCAGGACGGGAAGCCACATCCACTCCGGTAATTTTGGGGATAATCTCCCCACCCTTTTCCACATAGACCATATCGCCGATATGAAGGTCGAGCGATGCGATGATATCGGCATTATGCAAGGATGCACGTTTCACTACGGTACCCGAAAGCTGTACCGGTTCAAGGTTGGCTACCGGAGTGATGGCACCTGTACGTCCCACCTGATAAGTTACCTTGAGCAACTTGGTCAGCGCCTGTTCGGCCTGGAACTTGTATGCGATGGCCCAACGTGGCGATTTGGCGGTATAGCCGAGATTGCGTTGCTGGCGGAGAGAGTTTACCTTCAGTACGATACCATCGGTTGCAACAGGCAGGTTCTTGCGTTCCACATCCCAGTAATTGATGAAGTCGAAAATCTCCTGCAAGGTACGTACCTTACGCGTGATGTGCGAAATCTTGAATCCCCACTTCTCGGCTTCCTGCAGATTCTCATAATGGCCGTCGTGCGGGAGCTCTTCGCCCAGCATATAATAAAGGTAGGCATCCAGCTTACGTTCTGCCACGACCGCCGAGTTCTGCGATTTCAGCGTACCCGATGCGGCATTACGTGGATTGGCGAACAACGGTTCTTCACGCAATTCACGCTCGCGGTTCAGCTCCTCGAAAACGTTCCAAGGCATCAGAATCTCACCACGCATCTCGAAACTCTTCGGGTAATCGCTTCCGTGAAGCACCAACGGAATGGTACGGATGGTCTTTACATTGTCGGTTACATCATCCCCCTTCACCCCGTCTCCTCGGGTTACGGCACGTACCAGCTTTCCGTTCTCGTAGGTCAACGAAATGGAAGTACCGTCGAATTTCATTTCGCAACAGATTTCGAAATCCTCGTTGAGCGACTTCTTCACCCTATCGTAAAAATCGGTAACTTCGGCCTGCGAATAGGTATTGCCCAATGAAAGCATCGGATATTTATGTTCTATCTGAGTAAAATTCTTGTTGAGATCACTTCCCACACGCACGCTCGGCGAATTTTCATCGAAATGTTCCGGGTGTTTCGCCTCCAGATCCTGAAGTTCACGCATCAGCTTATCAAACTCCTGGTCGGTGATGGTGGGAGCATTCAATACATAGTAATTATAGTTATGAAGATGCAACTCTTCACGCAATTGGTCTATTCTTTCTATCTCTGTCATGGTATAGAGGTTGTTGTTTCCTGCAAAAATAGCAAAAATGTAGTTGCAAGTGGATGCGGGTACGGCGGAATCTTTGTACTTTTGCAAAAAATAACAAGAGATTATGAGAATAGATATTATAACCGTTCTGCCCGAAATGATTGAGGGCTTCTTCAACTGTTCCATCATGAGCCGTGCACAGAAGAAAGGTATTGCCGAAATCCACATTCACAACCTGCGCGACTATGCCTACGACCGCTACCGTAAGGTGGACGATTACCCGTTCGGCGGCTGTGCTGGAATGGTAATGAAAATTGAACCCATCGACCGTTGTATCTCGGCATTGAAGGCCGAACGCGATTATGATGAAGTAATCTTTACATCACCCGACGGCGAACAGTTCAACCAGCCAATGGCGAATACGCTTTCGATGGCCCAGAATCTGATAATCCTTTGCGGACATTTCAAGGGAATCGATTACCGTATCCGCGAGCATCTTATCACCAAGGAAATCAGTATCGGCGATTATGTGCTCACCGGTGGAGAACTGGCAGCCGCAGTAATTTCGGATGCCATCGTGCGACTCATCCCGGGAGTGATATCCGACGAGCAATCGGCCTTGTCGGATTCGTTTCAAGATAATTTACTGGCTCCCCCGGTATATACCCGTCCGGCTGAATACAACGGATGGAAAGTCCCCGATATCCTTTTGTCGGGTCATGAAGCGAAAATCCGCGAATGGGAGTTCCAGCAGTCATTGGAGCGTACCCAACGTCTGCGCCCCGACTTGTTGGAAGAAAAATAATTTGACAAGCTGAATGCCTGTATCTCCAGAACAGAGAGATACAGGCGATAGAATACAAAGAAGGCGAAGAACCGGAGGATATAAACATCCTTCCCATTCTTCGCCTTTCCTATTTCCCCTTAGATTGATCTGTATTGTAAATAATTTATACTTCCAAAGCTCCGATGATATCACGTACGGAAGTATATCCGTGACGATTCAGATAGTCGTTGATTCCATCGGCTACCTTGACTGTAACGTCCGGATCGATAAAGTTGGCCGTACCAATTTGGATTGCAGTAGCACCTGCCAAAAGGAATTCGACAGCATCCTTCCAGTTCATGATACCGCCCAATCCGATTACCGGAATCTTCACCGCCTTCGCTACCTGCCAAACCATGCGTAATGCAATCGGCTTCACGGCAGCACCACTCATACCTCCTGTAACGGTAGAAAGAATCGGCTTACGCTTTTCGGCATCGATAGCCATACCCAACAAGGTATTGATCAGCGAAACACTGTTGGCACCTGCACCTTCAGCGGCACGGGCAATCTCAGTAATATCGGTTACATTCGGAGAAAGCTTTACGATCAGTGTCTTCTTGTACACCTTGCGGACTGCACTTACCACTTCTTCCGCTCCATGTGCACTCACACCGAAAGCCATACCTCCCTGTTTTACGTTCGGACAAGAGATGTTCAGCTCGATAGCCGGAATATTCTCCAATTCGTTGATAATGGCAGCAGTTTCGGCATAATCCTCAACCTGTGAGCCGGAAACGTTGACAATCATATTCGTGTGGATATCCTTGATCTGCGGATAGATATGATCCACGAAATAATGAACTCCCTTATTCTGCAAGCCCACGGCATTCAGCATACCCATCGGAGTTTCTGCCATACGCGGGTAAGGATTGCCCTCACGATGGTGTAAGGTAGTACCCTTTACAATGATACCGCCGATCTTTTCCAGATCGACAAAGTCCTGGAATTCCAGACCATAGCCGAAAGTACCCGATGCAGTCATCACCGGATTCGACATTTCCAATTTACCGATGTTTACACTTAAATCTGCCATAACAATTTCTTTATATTAAATACAGGACCTTCTTTACATACACACACATGACCTTCGTCGGTCTTTTCCACACAGCACAGACAAGCGCCTACACCGCATGCCATTGTATTTTCCAATGAAACCTCACACTCGATACCGTTGGCCTTCGCATACTTCGCTACCGCCATCATCATCGGTTTCGGTCCGCAAGTATAGATCATATCAAACTTCTGGTTCTGAAGCACACTATGCATGGTCACATAGCCTTTTTCACCCATACTGCCGTCTTCGGTTGTAGTATATACATCACCGAAAGCTGCAAACTGATCCAACTGCAGCAGGTCGTTCTTCGAACGGGCACCCAACAGGAATACAGGCTTGCAACCCATCTTCAGCAAGGCTTCCCCTAAATAAAGCATCGGAGCTGTGCCCACACCGCCACCAACGAGCAACACCTTCTTGTCGGCCGTATCAGGCAAAGTGAAACCGTTACCCAAAGGCATAACCACATTCACTGTATCGCCTTTCTGTACAGTAGCCAACTTACGTGTGCCGTCTCCAACCAACTGGACAAGGAACCACACTTCATTTGTTTTCCGATCCACATAATTAATGGAAATAGGGCGTCGCAGGAAAGTAGTATTCGAACCATCTACACGAATCTCTGCAAACTGTCCCGGCAGCATTTCCGGAAGCGGAGCCGACTGGGTCAGTTTGATCAGAACATAGTTTGAATGCAAACGGATGTTCTCTGTAACCGTCAAGTCTAATATATATTTCTTCATAAAAATATTGGGTAAATTCGTTTCTTCATGCAAATATAACGAATTTACCCGATAGTAAGGCTATCCCGAAGCGGGAAACACCTTATTAAATAGAATAAGCTGTAGGATTGATGTCATTTCTCCGGTTTGAACACCTGATAGGTGCCGTTATCGAAGAAAATACGTATTTCAGTGATTTTCGGTTGAGGCTTTTCAATGTATCTAATTTCCTCTTTTACAGATTCTTTAGGGGGTAAAACAGACATTTCAGAGGCATTTTCCTTGCGAAAATCGATAGAAATCGGTGTCCCGCCCGCAAATTCTCGATTCTCAGACACTGATGAGAACAGATCCGGCTCACCGGAAGGGGCATAATCCGACTTTTCCATATCACCATCTCCATAAAGCAACCAATTGATATTGATGTTAGGGTATGCCTTATACACACTCATAACCACATCCAGACTCGGTTTATTGCGCCCGTTGACGATGTGCGACCACAATGAAGTTGATATTCCAATCTTCTTGGCAAACTCGGCGTTACTTAAGCCGTCCTTTTGCATTATTTGTATAATTCGGTCTCTCATGGATAGAAATGCTTGGTTATCTTATTGTTTACAAAGTTAAATACTATAATTTACATTTGCAAATTTACAAAATAGAAAAGTATATATACATTTATACATTAAATAGATATAAATAATATACAATCATGTATTGACAGATGTAAATTTTACAATAATCTGACATTTCTATACTTTAACGATTTTGCATAAACAATTGGTTTTCCATATATTAATCGAAATAATCATTGATTTATAGATGTATATTACATTTATTTCTGTAAATCCTTGAAATATTTGAAGTAATTTTTCATTATATCTCAATATTCTATTGGTTATCAATATAATATAAATAATAACATCTATTGCATAAACTTAAATATACAATTATATACCAGTTGCAAATACTTATAGAAAAATATACAGAAAGCCATGTTATAATTGTATGCAAATGCTTTACATTTACAACACCACTCTATTTACATCCGTAACATTACAATTGTATATAATTAATTTTAGTAATAACAACAATATTTGTAAACTTTCCTATTTTCATAAGAGAAGATACTTTCACATCAGAAAATTGAGTGATGACCTTATTGACAGATATAAAATACCCCATTATACGAAAATCGGAAATTCACGACCAAAGATTAATGAGATCGTAAATTTTCAATTCTCACGCATTTTCCCAAAAACGAGATTTCAGAATAAAAAAGGGAAACTCCAGACGATTCCGGAATTTCCCTTGCACCATTTATTCAATAAATCAAATAAGTTTCAATGAAGAATCATATAGATCAACTCACGCAGCAACTCGCCATCGGAAACAGACGAGTTACCCATACCCTTCGATTTTACATCACACTCACGGATAGCACCGATGATCTTCATCACCTTCACCCCCGAATACTTTCTCATAGCAATCATATATTCACGTGCCTGCCAAGGTGAACGCAACCCTAAATATGCCGCAACTCCCTGTTCTGTCTTTTCGGGTGCATAGTAAGCCAGCATCAGATTCGAAAAGAAATTAAAAAGCACACCAAGCGTCATAAGCAAAGGATTGCTTTTCGGGTTCTCTTCAAAATATTTTACTATCTTATTTGCCTTCAGAATATTCTTCTCAACCAAAGCGGCACGTAACTCGAAATTATTATAATCCTTGCTGATTCCGATATTCCGTTCAATCTGTTCCGGGGTTATCCGTCGCTGTCCTTTGGGAAGGGTGATAATTAATTTTTCCAATTCACCTGCCATACGGTTCAGATCGGCTCCTACAAATTCGGCCATCATATCGGCAGCTTTCTGCTCTATTTCCACCTGTTTTCTCTTCAGATACGAAGTAATAAAGCCCGGCAGTTGAGGCTCTTTTAGTTTCTTCGATTCGAACAGTACCCCTATCTTGTCGATTTCGGCTGTAAACTTTCTTCTTCTGTCGACCGTACCATGCTTGTAGCAGAACACCAGGATTGTCGACGGCATCGGCTTTTCAAGATAGTAAACCAAATCGTCCCAATCGTGGATAGCCTGTGCCTCCTTAATTACAACCACCTGATATTTCGACATCATCGGATAGCGTCTTGCCGCACTGATAACCGACGGAATATTGGTATCAGCCCCATAAATGACGCTTAAATTAAATTCCTTTTCCGACTCAGTAAGCACCGTTTCAATGATATATTCCGAGATACGGTCGATATAATAATCTTCGTCTCCCATCAGGAAATAAACAGGTGCATAGACCTTATTCTTAAGGTTGCGGAGTATCTCTTCGTATGTAACTTCCTTCGCCATCAGCAGTAAAATTACCAGTCAAACTTCAAGTGTTTTACAGTCTTCTTTTCTTCGATAATCATCCGAAGCGCATCGATACCTATCTCCACATGTTCGCTTACGAAATTGTGGGTCACCATATTGTCGCTCTTTTCGGTCTTGACACCTTCCGGAATCATCGGCTGGTCGGAAACAAGCAACAATGCACCGGTCGGGATATGATTGGCAAAACCGCAAGTAAACAACGTTGCCGTTTCCATATCGACAGCCATAGCCCGTGTCTTCAACAGATATTGCTTGAAGTCATCGTCATGTTCCCAAATCCGGCGGTTCGTGGTATAGACCGTACCCGTCCAATAGTCACGTGCATGGTCGCGTATAGCCGAAGAAACCGCACGCTGCAACATAAATGCAGGCAAGGCCGGCACTTCGGGCGGATAATAGTCGTTGGATGTTCCTTCACCACGGATAGCAGCAATAGGCAGGATAAAATCGCCCAGCTGGTTCTTTTTATCAATACCACCGCACTTGCCGAGGAAAAGGCAGGCTTTGGGATTGATAGCGCTAAGTAGATCCATGATGATGGCCGCATTCGGACTACCCATACCAAAATTAATGATGGTGATGCCTTCCGCATGTGCAGATGTCATATTCGCATCACGTCCCAATACTGGAACATTGAATTTCTCGGCAAACAATTCCACATATTTGTTGAAATTGGTCAGCAATATATATTCTCCAAAGTCGCCCAGAGCCCGTTTCGTATAACGAGGCAACCAGTTTGCAACTATTTCAGCTTTCGTTTTCATAATCTTTTCGTAATTTTGTTCTCTGATATCAAATACCTGTTATTGCAAATTTAATAAATGTTGGAATTAAACTTACCACCTTACTCCTATAAAATAACGACAAAGGAAGGGAAAAGATTCATATTCGATGTGCTTCGCAAAAAATATGTCGCACTTACACCCGAAGAATGGGTACGGCAACACTTCACCCATTTTCTGCTGGAACAGAAAGGATATCCCGCCGGACTGTTGGCCAATGAAGTGCAGGTAAACCTCAACGGTACCCGAAAACGCTGCGACACCGTACTCTACAACCGCAATCTGAGCGCCCGTATGATTGTGGAATACAAAGCCCCACATGTAGAGATCACCCAAGCCGTATTCGACCAGATAACGCGTTACAACATGGTACTCAAGGTCGATTATCTTATCGTAACCAACGGCATCAACCATTATTGCTGCAAAATCGACTATCAGACCCGGACATACACCTTTCTACCCGAAATACCGGCCTACAACGAACTCCTATAAAACGAGATGGCGAACAAAAGATACACAAATGCGCATCGATTGTCCGCCATAAACTCAACTATGTCTTTCGTCTTTATTTTGTCTTAGTTTCCAGATGCTTTTCAAGAGTTACACCTGCCAATTCCGGGTCGATCATGATACGTCCGCAATACTCGCATACGATAATTTTCTTGCGCATACGGATATCCAACTGTTTCTGAGGCGGAATCTTGTTGAAGCAACCGCCACAAGCATCACGCTGAACGTATGTGATACCCAAACCGTTACGTGAATTCTTACGGATACGCTTGAAAGCCTGCAACAGACGAGGCTCGATTGTAGTTTCAAGGTTCTTCGCCTTTTCTCTCAACTTCTCCTCCTCCTGTTTGGTTTCAGAAATGATTTCATCCAACTCATTCTTCTTCACTTCCAGGTCTTTCTGTCTTTCTTCCAGCAATTCGTTGCTCTTAACGATTTCTTCTTCCTTAGCCTTAATAGAAGCAGTATATTCCTTGATACGTTTTTCGCACAATTCCACTTCCAAGCTCTGGAATTCGATTTCCTTGGTCAGCACATCATATTCACGGTTGTTGCGAACATTGTCCTGCTGTTCCTTGTACTTGTTGATAGAGTTTTTTGCTGTTTCGATTTCAATCTTCTTGGTAGCAACGTTCGATCTCAGCTCCTCAATCTCGTTCTTAATCTTCTCGATACGAGTGCTCAAACCTGTAACTTCATCTTCCAAGTCCTGTACTTCAAGAGGAAGTTCGCCTCTCAATGTCTTAATCTTATCAATCTCAGACAACATTGTCTGCAACTGATACAGCGCTTTCAGTTTTTCTTCAACGCTCAATTCGCTAGGATCTTTCTTTGCTTCTTTAGCCATAGTTCTGTATTACAAATAGTTGACAGGATTTGTATTGACACCGGTCATGCAGACCTTCAGTGTCGGGAACATCTCCTTTATGATTGAATAAAATATTTCTTTGGTATATTGTTCACTTTCATAGTGGCCGATTTCCGCTACAAGAATATTGTCTTCGTAGAAGAAATAATCGTGATATTTCACTTCGCCTGTGATGAACACATCTGCACCGCAACCTACTGCACGAGGCAGCAGAAATGCACCGGACCCACCACAAAGAGCCACTTTCCTTATCCGACGCCCGTTCAGTCTGGAATGTTTCACACATCCAACCTCAAACAAACATTTGATGCGTTTCAGGAACGTCAGTTCATCTTCATCCTCCGGAAGTTCACCCACTACACCCGAACCCACCTGATTCCAGGAATTCTGCAACGGATACAAATCGTATGCAGGTTCTTCGTAAGGGTGTGCAGCTACCAACGCCTTAACCACCGTCGACTTGCGGAAAGCAGGAAGGATGGTCTCGATACGCACCTCAGGCTCCACATGAAGCTCCCCTTGCTTGCCACAAAACGGATGAGTACCTTCACCGGCACGGAAAGTGCCCTTTCCATCCACATTATAGCTGCAAGCATCGTAATTCCCGATACAACCGCAACCGGCATCGAAAAGCGCCTTGCGCACTTCATCGGCCTGTTTCATCGGAACGAAAGTAACAAGCTTCAGCAACGAACTCTCTTTCGGTTCCAATACCTGCAGGTTTTTCAGTCCGATTTTCTCAGCAATCTTATAATTGACACCCTGTGGGGCATTATCCAGATTGGTATGCATGGAAACGATCACGATATCATGCTTGATAGCTTTCATCACACACCGTTCCACATAATCGTGCCCGGTAATCGACTTCAGCCCCTTGAACAACAACGGATGATGCGAAACAATCAGGTTACATCCTTTCTCTATCGCTTCATCAACAACGGCTTCCGTTACGTCCAGACACAACAATGCCCCTGCAGCTTCCGCGTCTGTCAATCCGATTTGCAGTCCGGCATTATCAAATCCGTTCTGCAAAGGCAGAGGCGCGAACATCTCAAGGGCACTTACAACTTCCTTAATTTTCATGTATCGCGAAAATTTTCATGCAAAGATAAGAATTTCCGATAACATATCACGAATATATAGCTTTCTTTTTCTAATTTTTCACGATTAAAACCTTATATGCCATTATTCTTTTTACCGATTATATAAAAAGTCCCGGTAACCAGCATGGCTTGTCTGATTACCGGGACTTTATTTTCGGAAAATGAAATTTCCTTTATAGCTCTATACGTTCAAGATCATCGGGAACCCATATCCTTCCATGATAATTCGCTGCAACCTCTTTCGTATATTTTTCTTTCCGGGTATCCAAGGTCTTGTCTTCCGTATGATAAAGCAACAGATTCTTGACGTTCAGCTTGTCGGCCAACCGGCCGGCATCGAGAGCCGTACTGTGATGTTTTTCGTAAGGCTTGAAACGCTCCCGGTCTTCATACAGGCAAAAAGCTTCCGACAGAAGCCAATCGGCGCCTTCCACATAATGCCTGTTCGATTCATTGAAAGGTTCATCGCACAGGCAGACCAATTTCTGTCCGTCGGGAAGAATCGCCTGGAAACCGAACTGTTTCTCTTTTGTCGATGCGATATCGAAACATTGCAACTTGAAATCGGCGGCATCGAAACACTCGCCATCCTTCACTTCACAGAATTCGATGCCGTTACCAAGGCAGGCAACTATCTTCTTAGGTAAAGTCATACGGCAAATCCAATCGACAACCTGAATCACCTTATCGTGCGAGAACATCTTGAACGAACCTTGATACAAACCTTGATTCATCAGTTGGGCAATGGTCCGTATCACCCAGATTACACCCAAGATATGGTCGGTATGCGCATGCGTAACGAACATCTCATGAATCTGTCCGATAGCTATTCCGGCCTTTTCCAACTGCATCAGGATACCGTTACCTCCTCCTGCATCAACCAGAAGGACATTTCCATCATGGTTCAAGGCAAAACATGTGTTGTAGCAACGGGTAACACCAGCATTACCAGTACCCAGCATGATCAGTTCTGTATGATTATCCGGTTTCATAATGAATATTATTTAGAAACTAACTTACTAACAAATATACAATTATTTGGCCAATAATCAAAATCGATTTTTAACAAGGTATAAAAATAGGTTCAACAACTATAATCTGAGCAAAAAGTATCCATGATTCAAAGTTGGCAAGTCATATCATGTGTTTTTATATTCCTTGCTTTCAGGCTCCACGATTCAGTTTATGGTTCAACCGGATGTTCAATGGCGTATCACCTAAATTCCTTTTACAGAAATCCGAAAGATACGACTGATTGGAAAAGCCGCATTGTTCGGCAATTTCCTGCAATGGACGTTGCGTAGTCAAGAGCAGATTCCAAATCTGTTCCGTTCTCCGCTGTCTGAGCCATTGCGACACCGGGCAATCGAACAATCGTGCAAATATTCTGCGGAAAGTGCCTACGCTGACATACCCACATACTTCGGCCAGTTCTTCGGCAGTACGTATATGCCTATAATTATCCATTACCTTTTCAATGAACGAATGGAACTCATGAACACCCAGATATTCTTCGGCCTGCAACACGATCCGTTGTGTGATCCGACTATAATCTGCATCCTGTAAACAGATAGAATCGTTCACCTTTTTGCTGGGTTCAGAGAGTGAAGGCATGCCACATCGCTTGCGAGCTTCCGTGAAATAATTGATAAGACGGGTACACAAATCATCCAAGTGTATCGGTTGGATACGTTGTACCAGGCTGCACATCTCCAACAATTCTTCCACGCAACAAAAATGGACATACCACGCCGAAAGGCGCATCAAATAACGGATAGTTTCGGGGATATCGGTCGACATGAAAAACTCCAACCAGGCATTGAAATCTTCCTGTTCACAGGTAATTGCTTCTGGAAGTCGGTTAATGGAAGAAACTACAAAATCCATCAATTCTGTATCAACATAGAATGAGCGCAGGCATTTGTTGCGGTTATTCCATCCTGCCGACCTGCCGACAGCTGCACATAGCACTCTCACCCTCATTTTCAATGGCTGTTTCATTTCAGCCTGCTCCAGTAAATATCGGCTGATAGAAAAAGACTTGTCCATAATAATTAGATTTTAGTTTAATACTATTATCTCAACTCCGGCAAAACAATCAGCACCAACGTTCCACTTTTTTGTTTTTTCACTTTTCCCAAAGCAGAATCTTTCCCCCAGTCAGTTTTACAATGTCTGATAATAGTACGATTTCAGTCTAGTTTGTGTGTTTTATAACAATCATTTATTTCATAGTAACATGCATCCCATTGTATGTGAAATTTACATCAATAATCTTCTACCTTCAACAAATGCGACACATGAGTCTGAGAATACATAAAAAATGTGAGGACAATAGCCTATCATATTAGATGTTCTTGTAAAACCCGAAAGCAAATAAACAAAACAATACTCCACATCATTGTTGTGTATAGAGTTTTATACATACATGAAATGTATAGTTGCTTTACCCTGCCTCCTTATGAAATTACCGACCCTAATACTAGTCTGACTATAAACAACCTGTTGTGCTTTCACAACTGCACAAAGATAACAAATGTTTTTGCAACAACAACAATTCGGATGCTGTATTTTTGTCTACACAATTAACAATATACTGACTATTTTGTACTTATGATTTCTGATATTTTTACACGAATGACAGTTCTTTTCTTCTATTATTTAAATGTTACATTATATGTGAAAATGTTTCCCATGTTACATCCTCCCTCAATTACACCATAGTAAAATTGGTAGTTTTTATCCTTCACAAAGTGCTACGGACAGATAGTGATACGAAAAGGCAAACCCGTTGCAGGATGGTATTCCATTGCTCCGATGAAGCATGTAATCCACTGATTTACACTTTATTAAAAGGTAATATAAAGTATATGTGAAGTACAATCTATGATAAGTTTCTTTTATTTTGTTGATTTTCAATGCATTACACAAATCGTGAAGGATGTGAAAGATAGGAATAATATATTTTGTGTGTAGGTATGGGAAAGGCACAGATACTGAAACATACTGATGCAGTTTCGGGCCGGAAGCTACTATCCTTCAACCGACAGGCACATCCTGACAGACCGAAAGGTTGAAGGACCAATAGCAATGGGATACAACATAAGGTCATTCGACCCAATCCCTCCTTTTGTTTCAACAAGTTTGTCCTTACATGTTCGGCAACTTCTCCTTTTATTTTTGAAAAACATAAGGACGTTTTGCATACAAACAGTTACAACTTGTCGAATGCATCAAATCTTTCCATACTTTTGGATTATAGGTTATCCGGAATCACTTGTTTTTCAGGCTTTCCATATAGCAATCAAGTCTTCTATGGTAAACTTGTACAGGACATCATAATCTTCTGACAAAACAAAATTGCCGGATGGTTCGCGACTATACTTTTTCAAAGCTACGTCATAAAAAGAGATTTTGTATGACTTCAACAGACCGTCGGCATCATAATCCCCTCTATACAAATATCCGGAATTGGGATTCCGTTCTTCGGTATATCCCTTAATTTTTTGTGTCTTATAATCATGCCATACAATTTGTCTGACATCCACACCGTTTTTGTCGATAAAATGATATTGACTACCATCTTTGTTTCGGTTAAAGACAGAAATATTGAATCTCAGGGGTACTTTGAAATCACTTGGATCAATCATGACAATCTTTTTAGAAGATGACGAATCATCCGGGGTTATTGATAAGTCTGTTTTCTCACTTGCATCTGCACCTTTCACCGATGAGCCGGACGGGAGGGAATTGTTCATTGTTGAATCCGTTTCCCCGCTTGTATCTGTCATTTTTTCGCTTTCCTTATTACTACAAGCCAATAATAATAGAAATAGCGCAATAAAATTTATCTTCATTTTATGTAATTTTTTCAATTAACAATCAATTCAGATTCAAGTAGATATTTCATGATAGCTTATATGAAATCATTACATCCATTCTATTCGTTTACTTGGACTTTAAATATTTTTCATAGATACTTTCTTCGTCCATGCCCGGATACCATTCTATTTGCTCCCTTGACTTAAAAAGAGTCTTTCCGTTATTGCCATCAATTAAATAGATATCACGCATGGATTCATTCAGCGTGACTGATACAACATAAAATGAGCCGTTATCCGCTGTAAATCGGTTGACATCATGTACATTATCTCCTTTCTCTATATCAATACCATATTTTTTTTTCATCTTTAAAATTAAGTTTTCTAATGAAAACTTATATGGAGCATCCATGTCTTCTTCATCAGCCACTTTTCCATACACATCATAAGCATATACTTTCCCTACAGTCATGCTGTAGAATGTTATGCTATATCCTTTGATATGCCCTGTATCATCGTACAAACAAGTATGAATATATTTAGAATCTGGATAAAAGCGCTTATCAGTATAATACAATCCATTTTTTGTATCTATATCATCGTAGTCTTTTTCCTGCCTTACAGTCATTCCATTATTGTCTACAAATTCATAGATCCAATCTTTTTGATTTCGCTCGAATGTATCAATATCAAAAGATTTATTTATTAGGGTGTCCAGTTCTACGTTCCTAAAAACGTAGTACAAAACGCCCTCGTTATTGTTAATACAATGCTCTTAAAT
>CALUKX010000053.1 GCA_944321335.1 uncultured Phocaeicola sp.
CTAAAATACTGCTTAAAAGACTGTATTTCAACAATTTCAAAGGCCCATTAACCAACTTTTATTGGACAGTAGTGATAATAAATATATCTTAATTTGGAAAGTTTATCAAGTTTGATAAGTTCATCTAAAATTCTATAGAAAATTTTGAGAGAATACGGAACACTTGGATTGAAGACATACCCCCTCTTTCTTAAGGAGGCATTATAAGCAGGGATACGGGGGTAGGAAGACATACATCCCCCTACTTGCCAATATGTTACAACTCCATCCCTTACAAAAAATGCTACTGGAAGCGTTTGCCTATAATTTAGGGGTAAGTTTTAAGGTCTATGCAATGTAATCTTTATACCACTCTGCAAACTCTACAAGTTTTAGAAAATCCTCTTTGAAAGTTCGATAATCTTTCATACCTTCGCACAAGAAATGGCATGTAATCAGCTAAAAATCAAGAAGCTATTACATGCCATTTTTTGTTTGGCACCGATTTTGACACCTGGGAAGGCAAATATTTTACAACGCATCCACATTTTCCGGCGTACGTTCCATGATACTTGCAGCCAGAAAGGCCTCACAAAAAAGGTTCACATAACATCAATCATCCGATCCGGTTTTCTTGACAAATCCCAAAAAGAGACTAACAAGAAATATACCGATCAAAGTGATAGTATATAATAGTTGAATGACCCCTTAAAACATCTCTATAATAATCTTTCCACCCTAACAACATGGCATTTAAAAATTGTTCCAAAACATAAAGCGACAAGAATATAAAAAGATATTTTATACACTTCCACACAGAAAATCTATAATTTTTCATTATTCTGAAGTTTTAAAAGTATTATCATTAGTGTCCCGTTAAAATCGGAACAAGTAAATATTAGTCAAATAATCCCGGAAAAGGGAAAGATTGATTTTTCAATTTTAACGGCATCTTCGGTGCCGGATTCTCTACAGTAAACAAAGTCTTGTCGGCTTCATCCTTATCCATTACACTACCCAGAAGGGCTGTAGTCAGATCAAGATATACACCTCCCGGACGGCCCGATACAGCAGCACGGATAGCACGTGCCAGTCCGATACCGATATCTTCGGGACGGTTGATTCGGAAGGATGCCTTAGCGAACGGTTTCGCAACATTCATCTGGTCGAGGCCTTCATAATCTCCTTGTTGCAGGTCGATGATGGCACGGTCGCTCGAACCGCTGATCTGAATCATCGGGAAGCCGTTGATGGTTGCAGCCGCCAAGGCTGTCAGTCCGTTAAGGAATCCCGGAGCAGACACCGTGAGGCAGATACCCGGTTTCTTGGTAAGGAAACCTGCGATAGCCGCCGCATTGCCGGCCGACTGCTCGTGACGGAATCCGATGTAACGGATGCCACGCTCCTGTGCATGACGTGCCAAATCGGTAACAGGAATACCGACAATTCCATAGATGGTATCAACACCGTTACGAAGCAACGCTTCCACCATAATATGCATACCATCGGTCAAATTCGTTGATTGGTTTTGAGATTGAATATCTGACATAATTAGATTCGGTTTAGAAGGTTATTTGCAAACTACATGATTGGCGCGGAACTGAGCTATCTGTTCGTCGGTATAGCCCACCTCCTTCAATATTTCATCGGTATGTTCGCCCAAGAAAGGAGCCGATTTGATTTCGGGGGTAAAGTTGGAGAATTTCGGAGGACAACCGATAGTAACGAACTTGCCACGTTTAGGTTGGTCGACTTCCACCAAGGTTCCGCATTTGTAGAGTGATTCATCTTTCTGTATTTCCAGCATACTCAGGACCGGACCGCAAGGCACTCCTGCTTTACCTAAGGTTTCGACCACCTCAAACTTATCGCGGGTAATGGTATATTCTTCCACGCCCTTATAGATTTCGTTCTTCACCAGATTACGGGCAGCCGGTGTGTTGTACTTCGGGTCGTTGATCCATTCCGGTTTTCCGATAGCCTGACAAGCTTCGGCAAACGGCTTCTCCTCATTCTGGAGTACAATATAAACATAAGCGTTCGGATCGGTTTCCCAGCCCTTACATTTGTAACACCAGCCCAAAACCTGACCGCCTTCGGCATTTCCGTAACGCGGAACCGTATTGCCTGTCTTCATCTGCGGATAGCTCGGCGCATGTTTCAGCTCACCCACATTCTCCAGAATCAGCTGGTCGCGCAACTTCACACGGCAAAGGTTCAGAACCGCATCCTGCATCGATTGTTGCACGAAACAACCTTCACCGGTCTTTTCACGCTGCATCAATGCAGCCAAAAGTCCGATAAGCAGATGCATACCGGTGTTGCTGTCGCCCAAAGCCGCACCCGATTGGGTAGGAATATTATACTCACCGTCCCACCATCCGGTAGTAGCAGCAGCTCCACCTGCACATTGAGCTACAGGTTCGAATGCTTTTACACTGGCAAAAGGAGAATCGTCGTTGAACCCTTTGATGGTTCCGTAAATTAAGCGTGGATTCATCTTGTGAACTTCTTCCCACGAAAAGCCCAGCTTATCGGCAGCTCCCGGATGAAGATTCTCGACAAAGATATCGGCTTCCTTCAATAATTTGGTCAGGATTTCCTTACCTCCCGGACTCTTGACATCGAGTTCGATGGAACGCTTGTTACAGTTCAGCTGCAAAAAATACAAGCCGTCGAGGCCGGGCTTGTCCAACAGTTCGGAACGGGTAGGATCACCAGTCCCGGTACGTTCAATCTTGATAACATCGGCTCCTAACCAAGCCAACATCTGAGTACAGGACGGACCCGATTGAACCTGAGTCCAGTCAATCACTTTAATACCTTGTAACGGTGCATTCATAATGATTTCCTCCATAATTTTAGGTTGATTTATTAAGATTCAAGTAGAAAATTCCTTCTCTAACTTTCATCTTAACAAGAACCATCCCTAAAAGTTTCAGAGGACAGATTCCGCTTTAGGTATTCTTACCCATCTTTAACAGATTGGCCGGCTATGATTAAAAGATGCGATTTTCAGTCTTCGGTCTGTTCTTTCGGCCAGTTCACCAGATACAAAGTTTCCGTAGCACGGGTAAAGGCAGTATAAAGCCATCGGTAATAATCGGGTGTCAACATTTCTTCCGTAAGATATCCCTGATCCAGGAAAACCCGTTGCCATTGTCCACCTTGTGCCTTGTGACACGTTACAGCATAAGCATATTTGACCTGCAGAGCATTGTACCACGGATCTTCCTTCATTTTCTTCATCCTTTCCCTTTTGATTGTAACATCGCTGTAATCTTCGAGAACCGAGTAGAACAATTTATCATTTTCTTCCTTCGTCAGTGCCGGAGCTTCCGAATGTAAGGTATCAAGCAGAATCTTTGTTTCCAGTTCCAAATCATTATAGTCCGGGAATGACAAAACCACATCGGCAAAACGGAAACCATACATTTCATGCTGCCTCCTGACACGACGCACGACAGCGATGTCACCGTTGGCAATGAAATCCAGTTCCTTACAATCAGCCCCCCAATAGTAATTGTTTTTTGCAATCATCAACATATCGCCCGAGTTCAGTTCGTCTTCCCTATAAAGGATTGTATTCCGGATGCCCTGATTATACAGATTGGCCCGTTTGTTGGAGCGGCAGATTATCATGGTTTCATCCATTCCAACCTTATCATAACACTCGCTGATGGTTTCGATAAGGTCGCCGCCCATCACAATCCTTACATCGGGGAAAGCTTTCGTGCGAATCATCGGGAACAATCCGTAGGCATCTTCTGTTATAAATTCACGGATACGTGTGGCATTGAAAAGGATACCCGAATCCTGTTCCTGACGAACCACCTGTGTCAGAACCTGCTCTGTCACATTCAGTCCATAACCGGCCAGCATGGTTGCCGACAATGCAGGACTTTCTTCCTCGCCTACCGGCGGAAGCTGTGCCGTATCACCGATCAGCATCAAACGGCACCCCTGGCCGCTATATACATATTGGATAAGGTCATCCAACAACCGTCCGCTACCGAAGACAGATCCCGACAAGCCCTCATTGGCAATCATCGAAGCCTCGTCGACTATAAATAATGTATGCTGATGCAGATTGGAATTCATGGTAAAATTATCCACCTCGTTCGAAAACGAGCGTTGCCGGTAAATACGCCGATGGATGGTATAGGCGGGATGATCCGCATAATGCGAGAAAACTTTGGCAGCACGACCGGTCGGAGCCAACAGAATACAACGTTGTTTTGCCTGATCCAACGTCTTCACCAAGGCACTGATAAGAGAGGTCTTACCTGTTCCGGCATAGCCTTTCAGTAGAAAAATGCCATCAGAATCGGCAGAAAACATAAAATTTGCAAAAGAATTAATAGCAAATTCTTGTTCTTCTGTTGGTTTATAGAAAAAATTTAGTTTAATTTGCTGCGATAAATAATTATTTAACATAAATGTCGTATAAAAAGTTCACCTAACTTTAATGCGGTTCGAGTAATTTATTTATTTTTGCGGTACGAATATAAACTAAAAAAAACAAATAATTATCATGAAAACAGTTATTAATCTTGTTCTGGCGGCCTGTGTAATTGCCTTGATCTACATCTGCTATGGCAGTATTATGGGCCCTATCAATTTCGACAAAGAAAAAGCCATCCGTGACAAAGCAATCATCGCTCGTCTGATTGACATTCGTAAAGCTCAGGTAGAATACCGTTCTGTACATGACGGTGCTTACACTGCAAGTTTCGATACATTGATCAATTTCGTAAAGACAGCGAAACTTCCATACATCTTGAAGGAAGGTGTATTGACTGACGATCAGTTGAATAACGGATTGACAGAAAAGAAAGCTGTTGCCATGATTAACAAGGCAAAGAAGTCAGGTAACTGGAAAGAAGTTGAAGCTGCAGGCTTGATGAATTTCCGTCGTGATACCATGTGGGTTGCAGTATTGGATACAATTTTTGAACAAGGTTTCAATCCTGACTCTATGGCTTTTGTTCCTTATGGAAACGGTGCAAAATTCGAAATGGCTGTACGCAAAGATACTACCGAAGCAGGTGCTCCTCTGAACTTGTTCCAGGCTCAGGTTGCTTACGATGTTTATTTGGGTGACTTGAACAAGCAGGAACTGATCAACTTGAAAGATGTTCAGGAAAAACTGGGCAAATATGCAGGTTTGAGAGTCGGTGATATCGAACAGCCGAACAACAATGCCGGTAACTGGGAATAATCCGTTCTATGACCAACGAAAACATTGATTTTACAAAATCAGAACAATATACATTATCCATCCGTCTTAGTACGGATGGATTTTCTTTTTCTATCTATAACCCACTAGGAGGAAGTGACTTCTACTTCCGTTCATACGCTGTAAATACCCAGCGGTCTATGGCTGCCAACGTCAAATCATTTCTGGCTGAGACAGACGAGCTGAACCACAGTTTCAAGCAGACCAATATCCTGATTCATACTTCCAGATACACTCCTGTACCGCTGGAGTTTTTCGAAGATGAACAATCGGAAACCTTATTTTATCAGAATCTTCCCAAGCAGAACAACGAGCTGATTCTTTGCAACGTGCTAGGGAAAAGCAATGTAGTCATCTTGTTCTCTATCGACAAGCTGACACACCTGTATCTTTCGGAAAAATTCCCCGATGCCCGCTTCTTCTCTACCGTAAGTCCGCAAATAGAATATTTCTGTACCCGAAGTAAAAAAGGGAACAACGACAAGTTATTTGCCAATCTCCACAATAACAGCATGGATGTATTCGGTTTCATCAAAGGCCGTCTGCAACTGGTAAACTCTTATTCAGTAACGACACGGGAAGACCGATGCTACTATCTGTTGAATATCTGGAAACAGGTAGGTTTTGACCAGGAAACGGATGAACTTCATCTGACAGGTATGCCCGAACAACGGAACCAGCTGATGGATGCACTGAAAAGATACATCCGACACATATTCATTATTAATCCCCAAGCGGATTTCAACGAATCACATACCAGCCGTATCGAAGAGATTCCGTTTGATATACAATCTTTACTTATATGCGAGTAATCAGTGGTATTTACAAACGCAGGCGATTTGATGTGCCCCATACATTCAAGGCACGACCGACAACAGATTTTGCAAAAGAAAATCTTTTCAATGTCCTTTCCAACTATTTGGACTTTGAAGATAACGTTACGGCTCTCGATCTCTTCGCCGGAACAGGAAGCATCAGCATCGAATTGGTTTCGAGAGGATGCGACCGTGTCATTTCGGTAGAAAAGGATCCGCAGCATTTCGCCTTTATCTGCAAAATCATGAAAGAAGTGAAAACCGACAAATGCTTTCCAATCAAAGGAGATGTGTTCCGTTACATCGAACGCTGCAGCGAAGAGTTCGACTTTATTTTCGCCGATCCTCCTTATGCCTTGAAAGAACTTTCGAGCATACCCGACAAGATATTTGAGCACAAGCTGCTGAAGCCCGAGGGGCTTTTCGTATTGGAACATGGCAAGGATCTGAGTTTCGAATCCCATCCGAACTTTATCGAACACCGCCACTACGGAAGCGTGAATTTCTCTTTCTTCAGAGCAAAGGAGCAAGCAGACGGACAACCGACTCTGTAACCTTGTTCTTCCAAGCACGCTTTTCCCAGATTTTAGGCGACAATAGCATACAGTATTTCTGGTCCTTCAGAAATATATCCTTCAAAGCCAATGCTGTCTTTTTGTCATAGAAGAAGGCATTGGCTTCGAAATTATGTTCGAAGCTGCGGAAATCCATGTTTGTGGAACCGACCGACGACAATTCATCATCCGACACCAGCATCTTCGAATGTAGGAAACCTTTCTTATAGAGATAAACCTTCACACCGGCATTCATCAGTTCACTTAAATAAGACAACGAGCCTTTGTGGGTAAGGAATGTATCAGCCCGTTTGGGAAGCATTATGCGAACGTCCACTCCTCCTAAGGCTGCCGTCTGAAAAGCTGTCATGATTTCTTCGGTAGGCAGGAAATAAGGTGTTTCCACATAGAAATAATGGCGGGCACAGCAAACGGCTTTTACCATGCCTTGCATAATGTCATGCCACTCACCTACCGGGTCGGAAGTCACCACCTGGGCAATGGTATCACCGCAATCGGCAATTTTGGGAAAATATTCGGCCGAGGTAAAGAGTGTCCGGTCGATGGCGAACCAATCGGTAAGAAAAGCGGTCTGCAGCCCGTAAACAGCTTTGCCTTCCATTCTTACATGGGTGTCGCGCCAGATTCCCCATGAAAAGCCTTTGAAATAACGCAAGGCGATATTCATCCCACCGATATAACCGACCTTACCATCGATTACGACAATCTTACGATGGTTACGGTAGTTGACTTTACTAGTAAAACGTGGGAAACGTACCTTCAGAAAACTGCGGACATCAATTCCTTCGCATAGCATCTGGTCGTAAAACATCGGGTCAACCTTCCAACAACCTACATCATCATACAGCAGACGTACCTTTACACCTTCACGTGCCTTGTCTATAAGTACATCCCTTACAAGACGACCTACCGGATCATCCTCAAAAATATAGAACTGGAGGTGAATGTGATGTTTGGCCCTGTAGATATCCCTTATCAACGACTGTATCATGGAATATCCATCGGTATAGATTTGAAGTGAATTGCCACCGAAAGGCAATGCACTGTTCACCTTAGCAAAGAAAGACATAACGGGATATTCCTTTTCCAGATTATGGAAAGATTGGTTCGATTGATATTCGGCCATCGGGCGTTTGCTCAGACGGGCATATCCTTTCTTGCTGATAAGATGCTCCTTGCGCGTATTCCGTCCGAAAAAGAAATAAAAGACGAGGCCGACAACCGGCAGAAAGAACAAGACTAGAATCCAAGCCATTGTCTTTACCGGATTCCGGTTATCGAGAATCACGATAAAGATTGTAGTCAGGATAACGGCAAAATACAGCACGTTGAAAACTACCGAAAAAACTTCATTAACAAGGCTTGCATCCATAGCGTATGACTTTGGTTAGTGTAAAAATACAAGTTATTTCCATAAAAACCAATAACATCCCGCAAAATTAAAGGTTTACAAACAATTGTTAGAGATATAAAAAAATGCAGCCAACTTTTCACAAAGGCGACTGCACAGACATATAGTAAACTTTATAAGAGAGAATATTTCTTTTGTTCATTTTCGTGCGGTAAAGATAAGTTGTTAAAAATAAAAAAACAACTTTTTCTCAATATTTATCACAAAAAACAAAAGAAAAATAACAAATGATTAAAAAATCGAATATTAATAGTAACAATTGAACATAAACAAAGACACTAATGCTTTGCTTATAAAAGAAACAGCCGGCAAAAGCCGGCTGTCCTATAATTCGTAACAAAAATGATTACTGATGATAATTAAACGGAACGACCTGATTAGTCATCACAAATGTCTTCTTCGAATCTGATTTATCTGTCATAAAGACTTGAGTAGGATGATATGGATCATCAAACTCTACCTTATATTGCGTACCGCTCAAAGAAGTAAATATCCGTGGTATTTCAGTATTTTTCCAGAAGTCAAGACCACCCTGATCACATGAACCGTTCATTGTCAAATTGACAGTATTACTGTTAACAGCTACAGGCTCTATAATCAAAATACCACTCTTTCCATTAGCAGTGATAAAGTTAAAACCGTAATCTACATAAATTACGTAATCACCGATAGCCAAATATTGCAATTCATCACCATAATATGGCGCTCCCTCGTTCAGGAAAGCTTTAGCATAAGCATCGTCCATAAGTGACTTAGTATAGTCTCCCAAGCCATCATATGTTATAAACCAAGGACCAAAATTAATAAATTGAGTACTCGGATCAGGATCATGCATTATAAGTTTTGCATCATCTATATCAATAGCGACCAAATTATTTTTATTTGTAGGATCGGCTGTAAATGCGGTTATTTCAGCACCTTCAATCATAATTGGCGTATCCAACTCTATTCCCTCCGGTACAATTACAAAAGGATAAGTAGATGTAACTTCATCATCATCATCATTCAAATATGTTATAGATAAAGTTCGATAAGAAACTGTTACATTATACTCTTCCCCTTCCAACACATACGAATATTTTGTTGAAGGCATATTCATTTCTTGCTGTTGTACTTCAGTAAGATAATTTTCCCAAGTATCTTCTTCCGGGAAAGGTATCATGAGACATTCATTCATGCTTTTCTTCCCTTTCAGAACCACTTTGTCTTCTGTTGCAGAAAGTATAGAAAATTCATAATCACCTTCCATACCTAAACCTATACTACCGATACCTAAAGAGTTATTAGGGTCAGAGAAAATATGCATAATCTCATTCAAGGTATCAAAAGTCAAGGTTACACCACCCTGTTCCTTCAACTTATAGGTACTGGTTGCAGTTTTAGACGGATCACCTACGATATCGGAAGCAACAGTTACATAACCGTCTTCTGTAAACTTTAACAAGATATTATAACCTCCGTATTGTTTTCCGGTGGCAGGATAATATTTCAACAACCAACCGTTGCTTGCGCTTAGCAAGACATCATTGTCAGCTTTAATAGCTTCTTCAACACGTTCTGCCGAAGTACTTCCAAAAATGTTATCCACCTCAGATGTACATCCGACAAAAAACAATTGACAAAGCAGAAAAGCAAAAAATATACTTTTTTTCATTGTTGCTTACTTTTAATTAGTCAAGGTTTTTCAAATCCAATTCATCAATCTTAGATTCACGCTCAATGACATTCTTATGAAGTTCATCGATATCAATTTCCCACGAATCTTTTAGATACTCTGTTACCATTTCTAACTTCTGCAGAATCAAAGCGGAGCCTTCTGAACCAGCTTCTCTAAGAATATTCTGCCATTCAGCATCAGTCTTAACTACATAATTAGCAATAGTTTCCACAAAATCTTCCTGAACTTCTGTAGAGGCATAAGCTGTTACAAAGCCCATTTTACGGGCATCCGCATCTGAAATATTAACCCATCCTGCACCTGTATAACTACCGGCTGTAATAGTATTAAAATCTGTTGAATAGTTCTTTGTCTGATGCAAAATATGAGCAAACTCATGATGCATAGTCTTGAAATACCATTCATTCAACACTTCAGGATCCAAGTTCTCGACATCCAATGCATTCACATTAAACAAAGTAATCTTCAAACCACCTTCTGCAGTACCAAGAACCATAGATCCACCTGACTTTTCATACTCAGGAGAACCTACAAAATGAAGAATCTTCGGACAATATGTAGCCAGGAAATCTTCACCTGCCAAATCAACATAAGCCTCAATCCACAAATACTTCACCAGCTTTGCCAATGCAATCGACTTATTGTAATCAGCCGGTATCACATTGTAATTGAAATCAGTTTCCTTGTCGTCCAAACGATATTTCAATTCGATATTGAATGGCTCAATATAATTTTCAAGAATCCACTCATCAAACTCATTACGGTCAGGAGTGGATGTATCAAAAATACTTTTACTGCTCAGATCATCTTCGTTACACGCCGTAAACGTACATGCAACTAAAGCGAACATTAAAATCCATTTTATCTTTTTCATAACGATTTCCTTTCTTAAATTATCTTGGGTTAGCTTCCAAACCTGCATTAATTACGTCTGCAGGCAACTGAATAGCACGACGCGGATCATCAACTGTCAAGACATCCGGCGCTTGTCCTTCTCTGTTATGAGTCACTTCAATACCAAAACGTCTAATATCCAACCATCTTAATCCCTCATGGACAGTTTCGTTACGTCGAGCCTGCAGAATACAATCAATAAAATATTCCTGATTCTGATCAACAAAAGGAAGAATCGGATTGAGAGGCTTACGAACTGTACGATCTTTTGCATTAATCAAAGGCACAGGAGTCTTCTTTATAGCTGAGTAATAAGAAATGATATCACTTTCCGAAACGGTTTCGTTCTGTCCTTTAGGTGAAACAGAATAAATCCAGTCATTGATATCACTTACAGCACTTGCATAATCAGGAGTTTCCTGCAGCACATAAGCTTCTGCACGACAAAGCAATGTCTCATTGGTAGAGAATGCAGGGAAAACAGCATGACGGTAACCGATACCATTTACTTTATCAGTATATTCAAAATACATAGCCAATTTTGGGAAAGGCATTTTCTGCTCAGGATTCCAAACCAAAGAACTCATAACAGTATTTTCACCCCAAACCCCAGAAGCGTATAATATTTCATTTAGACAAATCTCACGAGCTTGACCATAGCGCATGTTTATAGAATAAGGTCCGTAAATATATGGCCATGAAGAGTAAACTGTCTGAAGTAAAAGATTAGCTGTGACTTTAGCTGAAATAAAAGCATCACCAATATTTGAAGCGTTAGTCAAACTACCCATATCGGTAGCGTAATCACGTAATACTTTTCTTGGATTAGATCCTAAAACTTCATCGGCATATTCAATCACTTTCTCATAATTAGAGCGGTCTTCCTGAATATAATTCAAATAAAAACGTGCAGCGAAAGCATAAGCCGCCTTCTTGTTGAAGTGATATTTAGGAACGGTATACAAATTGTCGTCAATCAGTGGCAAACCTTCTTCAATATCTTTTGCAATATTTTCATAAGTTTCCTGCAGGGTTCCACGGGTATAGTGCGGAGAAACTTCTGTTTCAGGTTTCGTTGCATAAGGTATACCCAATTCAGAATCAGCAGTAGCCGGATCGTATGCTACACAGAATGTAGAAGCCAGAATGAAATGAGCATAAGCACGGCAAATCAAGGCTTCACCTTTCTGAGGATCAAGACTCTTTCCACCTCCTAATTGTTCAATCGCCTGCAAAGCCTGATTGGCAGCAGCTGCAGCAATATAACAATTATCCCAAACTTCTTGAGGAGTATCTGTATCATTTTCAGAGGTTTGACGCCACAAGTAAGCATCTTCAGTACTCTGAGATTCTACATCATAAATAGAACCGTTATCCATAACATTGTCGCTTCCCAATTCCCATAACACAAATGGATATGACTGAGGATAAGCAGAGACCAGAATACTGGTTATCTTCGCAGCCGAATCAACTTCAGCACGATTATCTGGTACGGTATCCAAGAAATCATCACACGACGTAAACTGGAAAGCCATCGCCAATGCGGATGCAAATATGGTTAATTTCTTCATAATGAATCTTTTTAATAAAAATTAAATACCTAATCTTAATGTCAAAGTAAACTGCTTTGGCACCGGAGCAGCAACACCACCGGTGTTGAAGAATTCCGGATCCTGACCATTCAACTTGCTGTCTGCATAAATCAGGAACAAGTTGGTTGCCTGCATCTTCAATGAGAGATTGCTTAACTTCATACGTTCAGCCCAAGTCTTCGGGAACGAATACTCCAATGAAATTTCTTTCATACGGATGAAGTCACCTTTGGCGATACGGTCAGTTGAGTAGTTATAAGCATTATAAATTCGGTTAAGATATGGATCGTTCTGGTTCAAACGTTTGTCGGCGATGACAGGGATAGTTGTTCTGTTTTCATCACCTGCAACAGTCCAACGGTTCACAAATTCCTTCGGCATAGCATCCAAATCAGAATATGAGCTGCTGAATACCGGATCGAGGCGGATTACATTACCGAACGAATAAGTGATGAACACATTCAGCTTCCAGTTCTTATATGTAAATACGTTACCCAAACTACCTGTGATAGTCGGATCGGTTGGTCCTTCATAGATCAAATGATCCTTGATATCGCGTTCCTGGAAATTGAGGCTTGAACCGCTCGATACCAGATTATGGTTCTGGTCAACAATAATCGGCAGACCGTCTTCGTTCAATCCACGGAAGTCGAATGAGAACAAGGAACGCACCGGATAACCTTCCATCGCGAAACCGTTACCCGACACCAGATCAATTACACGGGCAGTCGATTTCAAGTCGGTAACCTCGTTCTTCGCATTCGAGAAGATTAAGTCGGTATTCCACTTGAAGTCCTTGGTTACAATGTTACGTGTAGACAAAGTGAATTCGATACCGTGTGACTTCATACTTGCCACATTGGCATACTTCTGGGTTACACCACCCACACCCATGGTATTGATTACACCGATCAGGTCGTAGTTGTTACGCTTGTACCAATCGACAGCCAGATTGATTCGGTTGTCCAAGAAACCGATTTCAGCACCGATATTCAACTCATGCTTCTTTTCATAAGTCAATTCGCTATTTTCCAAATCCTGAATCTGCAATCCGGATTCCGATACACTGGCAAACGGACGATACGGATTATAGCTTGTAATAATCACACGTGAGTTGGATACATCGGCCGGACCACGGTCGGCAGTCAATGAATAAGATGCTTTCAAAGTCAAATTTGACAAAGTCGGTCTTAATTTTTCAAACCAGCTTTCTTCGTGCATGTTCCAAGCTGCTGAAACGTTCCAAGTAGGCAACCAACGAGCAGAACGGCTCTTACCCAACTTGTTTGAACCTTCGTAACGGACAGTTCCGTTGATTGTATACTTACCGTTATAAGAATAGGTAGAAGTAGCGAAGAAAGCCACGTCACGAGTATGTGTTTCTGTCACACTATAATAAGAAGAGTTTTCTTCCTTACCCTGCTTGAAGTACAGATAGTCGTATGATGGAAGCATACCCATATCATACTGCATACCGGCACCGGTAAAGTCAACCTTTGAACGGTTAGTCGCATTCAATTCCATACCACCAAAGAAGTTGAAGATATGTTTTTCATTGAATACGTCGTTATAACTGGCAGTAGCACGGAAGTCATAACTGTTCATGCTATATTTGATCTGGTTATAGAAACCACCGACCGGCAAAACAGAAACAGGAAGTGAATTGATTACATCCGGGTCTGTATACAACCATGGGTTGGCGTCACGCATTGTAGCGTCATCCATTGCACGGTAAGCCCATGCCTGGTTCGAATAGTCTGTAATCTTGTGAGTCTGTGTAGTAGTAGAATACTTGTAAGCTCCCAAAGCAGAGAATTCCACCTTCTGGATCGGCTTCCATTTCAACTCACCCTGGAACTTCAGATCGATTACGTCCAAATCGATATAGTTGTTATCCAATTCATGGAAAATGTTGAACGGAGCATAGTTACGGACATAAGTTTCGTTCGGATCCAACGCACGTGAAGTATTCAACGCGTATGAATACGGGTTGATATCGAAGTCACGCTTTACTTCACCGCTTACCGGGTCCAAAGCCTGGCTCAACGTACCGGGAGCACGCTGTTTACGATAAGAAGCGTTACCGATCAAGTTCAACGACAACTGTTTTGAGATGTTATACAAAGCATTGGTATTGACTGTATAACGCTGAACCTTGCTCTGCTTTGTCCATCCCGGGTCGTTCATCATACTCAAAGAAGTATAATAAGAAGCCTTATCTGTACCACTGGTCATACTGATTGCGTGGTTCTGCGAAACGTTTGTATTGAACAGCAAATCGAACCAGTCGGTATTACGGTATTCGGCCGCTCTCAAGTATTTTGCCTTTGCCTCCGGAGTATTTGGCATGCCGAAGGTTCCTGTATTGGCATTATAGTCATTGATCAAGTGATACATCTTACCGTATACACCACTGTTGGAAGCACGGTACACATCCGAGAAGTTCAGATAACCGTTACTTTCCATAGTCTTGTAAACGTCCATCTGTTCCTGTGAGTTCATGATGTTGAAGTTTCTGTAGTTCGGCTTCATACGCATAGTGAATTCACCTGTATAACTGATCTTGTTTGAACCAGCCTTACCTTTCTTGGTAGTGACAACGATCACACCTGCCATCGCACGGGCACCATAGATTGAAGTAGCGGAACCATCCTTCAAGATCTGAAAGCTTTCGATATCGTCTGCGTTCAAACCTGAAATAGCAGAACTGATCAATGTCTGGGCATCACCGGAAGACAAATCATCAGCACCTACTTCAACAACATCTTCCATGATTACACCATCGACAACCCACAACGGTTTTGAACTACCGTAGATTGAAGTGGCACCACGGACACGGATTTTAGGAGCAGTACCGAATGTACCTGATACGTTCTGTACAGAAACACCGGCAGCACGTCCTTCCAAAGCACGGCTGATTTCAGGAACACCATCCAATTTAGCATCATCTGCCGAAATTTTTGTAGAAGCACCGGTAAACAAACGTTTATCCATCTTCTGCATACCTGTAACCACAACCTCCTCCAACACCTCAGTGTCAGACTGCAACACAATTTTCAGATTTGGCTTGATAGCCACCTGCTGGCTTTTCATACCGATGTATGAAACTTCCAAGGTCTTCGCAGAACTCGGAATATTCGCCAAAGTAAAATTACCGTCAATGTCTGTAATAGTACCTAATGTAGTACCTTTTACAAGGATTGACGCTCCCACAACAGGTAAACCGTCTTCCTCTGAGATAACATTACCTGTTACCTTCGATACTTGAGCGTTTACCAAACCTATACTAATAAATAGTAAGGTCAAAAAAAGCTTCAGTCTCCTTTTCATAAGATCTCTCGTCTAAAATTTTACATAACATAATCTTCTTTAGGAGTGCAAAAGTAGTATTTAAATTTTATACTTCCTACATTTTATTACATAAATTCAGTTTTTAGAACGAAAAAATATATTATACAACATATATACTCAAAAATTTTAAATAAAAGGAGCTAAAAAATGACTAATATATTTTCAAAATGAAACTAACATAATGTAAGTTCAAATAAGCATTTTTAGCATATTACAAAAGCAAAAACTTACATCAGTGAACATCAATGGTCTGCAAAGAATAGAAAGTCAAAAAATGGGAATAAAAACATACGATACACCGGAAAGTTCATGACTGAATGATAGATAAGAAATTCGACACTTTGTAATTTTATTGTAAAAATTCCTCCAATCGTATAAAAATCTTATATAAATCCGAATTATGATCAGTACCTTAAAAACATAAACAAATGAAACGACAGTTAGCTCACACGAAAAAAGGAATTTCCAGAAAAAGAAAAAGCCCCGAAGTTCTAAAACCTCGAGGCTTATGTAAGACGGCGACTACCTACTCTCCCACTAATACGCAG
>CALUKX010000054.1 GCA_944321335.1 uncultured Phocaeicola sp.
AGTTGGGGCTTGCCCGATTTTTTTTTGCAGACACAAAAAAGGCCATCTCAAATTATATTTCAATTTGAGACAGCCTCTTTCTGTCTTTTTCACAGTAAAACATCCGTATTTTAAGTGAATATGGACTAAATCAAACATAAAAAAGAGAAGTTTAACGCACATTAAAATCAAAAAGTAAGTATCTTTGCAGCATGGAATGGCTATACGACTTGTTTTATAATCATACTGCACTGCAAGCGATGATTATTTTGTCCCTGATTATTTCTTCGGGACTTGCACTTGGAAAGATCCGGGTTCTCGGGATTTCATTAGGTGTAACTTTTGTTTTTTTCATGGGTATTTTCGCCGGTCATCTCGGCTTCTCAATAGATTCTCAAATGCTGACTTATGCCGAAAGCTTCGGGCTGGTGCTATTTGTTTATGCACTCGGATTACAAGTCGGTCCAGGTTTTTTCAGTTCCTTTCAGAAAGGAGGATACAAACTGAATTTCTTAGGCTTGGGAGTCATCCTTATCGGTACAATCATGGCTTTATTGCTTACCTGTGTAACTCCTATCGAGCTGCCCGATATGGTAGGCATATTATGTGGAGCTACGACCAATACACCAGCCCTCGGTGCAGCGCAACAGACATTGAAGCAATTGGGCGAACCGACCAGCGGTGCGGCTTTGAGTTGTGCCGTAACTTACCCGCTTGGCGTGGTGGGAGTAATTCTGGCGATTGCCGTAGTCAGAAAACTATTTGTGCGACCGGCAGACCTGGAAGATCATGTGCAAGATGATCCGAACCAGACATACATTGCAACCTTCCAAGTACATAATCCGGCGATATTCAACAAAAGCATTCAGGATATTGCCAAGATGAGTTATCCGAAATTTGTCATCTCCCGTATCTGGAGAAACGGTATTGTCAGCATCCCTACCTCCGACAAGATTCTGAAAGAAAACGACCGTCTGTTGGTGGTAACCACAGAGAAAGACGCCCCTGCCCTCACCATTCTCTTCGGAGAACAGGAAAGCCGTGATTGGAACAAGGAAGATATCGACTGGAACGCGATTGACAGCCAACTTATCTCCAAGCACATTGTCGTTACACGCCCCGAGATAAATGGAAAGAAATTGGGGTCGCTGCGTTTGAGAAACTCCTACGGAATCAATATCAGCCGTGTACTTCGAAGTGGTGTCCAACTGCTGGCCACTCCTGAATTGGTGCTTCAATTGGGCGACCGACTGACCGTAGTAGGCGAAGCTGCTGCCATCCATAATGTCGAAAAGATATTAGGCAATACAGTAAAGACACTGAAAGACCCTAACCTGGCCTCCATCTTTATCGGTATAGTACTGGGATTGATTGTCGGTTCCATCCCTATAGCCATTCCGGGAATAAGCTCTCCAGTGAAACTCGGTCTCGCAGGAGGTCCTATTATCGTAGGCATCCTGATCGGTGCATACGGCCCCCGTCTCCATATGCTGACATATACTACCCGAAGCGCAAGTCTGATGCTACGAGGAATCGGACTGGCACTATATCTTGCATGCCTCGGACTCGATGCAGGTGCACATTTTTTCGAAACAGTGATACGTCCTGAGGGTGCATTGTGGGTTGGTATCGGATTTTTGATTACCTTTATACCCGTAGTCGTCATGGCACTGGTTGCCTTGCGACTTTGCAAACTGGATTTTGGGAATACTTGCGGTATGCTTTGTGGAAGTATGGCCAACCCGATGGCACTGAATTATGCCAACGATACCATACCGAATGACAATCCGGCTGTAAGTTACGCTACTGTATATCCGTTGGGAATGTTTATGAGAGTAATCATCGCCCAGCTGATTTTAATGATATTTATCTAAACTGCTAATCTAAACCTTTAAACAAATATGAAGAACCAACAAGCGACATTGGATGCAATCCAAAAAGATATCCGATATCTGGAACTCCTTTCACACAAGTTCCCGACTATCGCTGCTGCCAGTACTGAGATAATCAACTTGGAAGCGATTCTTAATCTCCCGAAAGGAACTGAACATTATCTGGCGGATCTTCACGGAGAGTATGAAGCTTTCCAGCATGTGCTGCGCAATGCATCGGGTGCTATCAAACGTAAAGTAAACGAGATTTTCGGAAACACTCTGCGTGAAACAGAAAAGAAAGATTTATGTACCCTAATCTATTATCCGGAACAGAAGTTGCAGCTGATTAAGGAAGTGGAACCTGATATCGTCGACTGGTATGTCATTACCTTGAACCAACTGGTAAAAGTCTGCCAGAATGTATCTTCCAAATATACACGTTCCAAGGTCCGCAAAGCCCTGCCTGAAGAATTCTCGTACATCATACAGGAATTACTCCATGAAAGCAGTATGGAGCCGAACAAGCAAGCGTATATCAATGTCATTATCAGTACCATCATTGCAACGCATCGTGCCGACAGTTTCATCATTGCTATGTGCAACCTGATCCAACGGCTTACCATCGATTCACTCCATATCTTAGGTGATATTTTCGACCGTGGTCCCGGTCCGCACATCATCATGGACACGCTTTGCAACTACCACAATTTCGACATCCAATGGGGTAACCACGATATCCTTTGGATGGGTGCAGCATCGGGCAATGACAGTTGTATTGCCAATGTGCTACGTTTGTCGATGCGCTACGGAAACTTATCTGCATTGGAAGACGGATATGGAATCAATCTGTTGCCTTTGGCTACTTTTGCGATGGAAACGTATGCCGATGACCCATGCGAGCATTTCATGCCGAAATTGAATAAGGAAGAAGAAACATTCAACGATAAGACAATCCGTCTGATCGGCCAGATGCACAAGGCTATCAGCATCATCCAGTTCAAACTGGAAGCTGAGATAATCAAGCGCCGGCCTGAATTCAAGATGGAAGACCGGTTGCTTCTCCACCACATCAACTTCGAAAAGAAAACAATCACGTTGGATGGAAAGGAATATGAACTCCGCGACTGCAACTTCCCGACCATCGATCCGGCCGATCCATATCGTCTCTCAGACGAGGAAGCCGAAATTGTAGAAAAGCTTCACAATTCATTTACCAGCAGCGAAAAACTGCGTAAGCACATGAAATGCCTTTTCCGCTACGGATGTCTTTACAACGTATGCAATTCGAACCTCCTTTATCATGCGTCAATGCCTCTGAATGAAGACGGTACGTTGAAGGATATTGAAATAATGGGTAAGAAATATCATGGAAAGGCTTTGCTCAGCCGTGTAGGCCAACTTATCCGCACTGCTTATTTTGCCGATGATGACAACGATGAGAAAGCTTTCGCCCTCGATTATATCTGGTATCTTTGGTGCGGTAAAGATTCTCCTGCTTTCGATAAGAGCAAGATGGCTACCTTCGAACGCTACTTTATCAGCGACAAGGAAACACATAAGGAAATTAAAGGATTCTACTATACCCTGCGCGACCGTGAAGACGTCTGCGACATGATCCTCGATGAATTCGGGGTTGAAGGAGAACATCGTCACATTATCAACGGACATGTTCCGGTAAAGGCTGTAAAGGGAGAGAAACCGATTAAGGCAAACGGAAAGATGATGGTCATCGACGGAGGATTCTCGAAAGCTTACCAACCCGAAACCGGCATTGCAGGATATACTTTGGTCTACCACTCACGAGGATTCCAGCTGGTACAGCACGAACCGTTCACCTCTACTCAGCGCGCCATTGAAGAAGGACTCGACATCAAGTCGACCACACAGATTGTAGAACTGAGCAGCAAACGAATGATGGTGAAAGATACCGACAAAGGCCATGAGCTGATGATTCAGATTGAAGACCTGAAGAACTTGCTCATCGCTTATTGTGCAGGAATCATCAAGGAAAAAGCGCTTTAAACAGATATTCCCAGACAAAAAACTCCCGGACCTTCGACTGAAAGTCCGGGAGTTTTTCTTATCTATATCTATCAAGCTTATCAAACCAATTTGTTCGTAACGGTATCAGGGAAAACAAGAGATGGCTTGAAAGTCTTCGCTTCCTCAAAATCCATCAAGGCATACGACATGATAATGACCACATCGCCTACCTGTACCTTACGAGCCGCAGCACCGTTCAGACAGATACATCCACTGCCACGCTTGCCCTTAATGATGTAAGTTTCGAAACGTTCTCCGTTATTGTTGTCGACAATCTGTACCTTCTCCCCTTCAATCATATTGGCAGCATCGAGCAAATCCTCGTCTATCGTGATGCTACCCATATAGTTCAAGTTGGCTTCAGTAACAGTTGCACAATGAATTTTAGACTTCAACACTTCTATCATCATCTCGAATCACTCCTTATATTTAATGTTATCAATCAATCTGACCTCACCACAGAAAACGGTAATGCAGCCAACAATATAATTGGAATCGGTCCAATCAGAAACAGTCTGCAACGTAGTACCATCTACAATCTCGAAATACTCCAGACGAAGACCTTCCGCCTCATCAATGCTTTTCTCTACAAATGCCTTTGTTTCGGCCAAGGTATGCGTTTTCCCGAATTCCATGCTGGCGAACAAAGTTTTCGAAATCTGTAAAGCCTGCGTACGCTGCTCAGATGTCAGACGTGAATTACGGCTACTTAATGCCAATCCGTCATCTTCACGTACAATCGGACATCCTACAATTTCCAGATCGAACGGATATTTACGGACCATCTCACGGATGATAGCCAACTGTTGGAAATCCTTTTCACCGAAATAAGCACGGCTAGGCTCCACAATCAGAAACAACTTGCTCACAATCTGGCATACGCCGTTGAAATGTCCCGGACGATACTTACCTTCCATCACAGTATCCAACGGAGCATAACTGAACTGGCGGGTATCCGGTTCGGGATAGATTTCTTCTACTGACGGAGCAAATACAAAAGAAGCGCCACAAGCTTCAAGAAGCTTGCAATCGGCTTCCAACGTACGCGGATATTTCAATAAATCATTTTTATCGTTAAACTGGGTAGGATTCACGAAATCACTCACTACCACTACATCATTTTCAGCCACAGCGCGTTTCACCAGTGAAGCGTGACCTGCATGCAAAGCTCCCATTGTTGGAACCAGACCGATTGTCTTTCCCGCCTTACGAAGCACATCCAGCTCCGCACGAAGCTCATTGATTGTTTGTATTAACTTCATCGTATGCAATTGTTTAATGTGTATGACACAAAATCGGGTGCAAAGTAATCATATTTTCGGGAGATAATAAAGCATAACCCGAAAAAAGAACAAAGAAATGTACATAAAATCCTTGAAAACCGACCAGTTTATTTTTCCGTCAAGCAATCATTAACATACAATAAAGATTAATTCACAGATGTAACTTGCCAAAGACGTGTATTTTTTTTATATCTTTGCAAAATCTTTATGAGCAATAACAATAACATGAGCGCGAAAAAAGTTTTATTCATTACACAAGAAATTACTCCTTACGTACCAGAAAGTGAATTGTCCCTAATCGGACAGAACTTACCACAGGCAATTCAAGACAAAGGGTTGGAAATCCGTACTTTTATGCCTAAATGGGGAAACGTCAACGAACGTCGCAACCAGCTTCACGAAGTAATCCGTCTGTCGGGAATGAACATCATTATCGATGATACTGATCATCCCCTTATCATTAAGGTGGCTTCAATCCAGGCTGCACGCCGTCAGGTGTACTTTATTGATAATGATGATTACTTCCAACACCGGCTGATGACTACCGATGAAGAAGGCAAGGAATATGAAGACAATGGTGAACGTGCCATATTCTATGCCAGAGGTGTTTTGGAAACAGTCAAGAAACTTCGTTGGTGCCCGGATGTCATCCACTGTCATGGTTGGATGAGCGCAATGGTGCCTCTTTATATAAAGAAGGCTTACCAGGACGAACCATCATTCAGAGATTCGAAAGTAATCTTCTCGGTTTATGGTGACGGATTCAAGTCCGATCTTGCACCGAACTTTAAAGAGCAATTACTTTTCAGGGATATCACTGATGATGACGTAAAGATGATCAACGAGCCTGTAAATTATGCGGAACTCTGCAAATTGGCCGTTGCTTACTCAGATGGTGTTATCCAAAACAGTGAAAATGTAGACCCGGCTATTATGGACTACGCACGCAGTCTGAATATCCCGGTTGTTGACTATCAGCACGAAGACTCATACGCCGATGCATGCAACGCTTTGTATGATAAGGTATGGGAAGATGCTGAATAACTTAATAATACAAATTTGAAAAACCAATGAAACTCAAGTTCTTGGCAGCATTAGCAATTGCGGCCACACTCTACAGTTGTGATGATGAGACTGTCGGTATAGGACAGTTTGTCGTTGACGACGATTTGATTCCAGCTAAGGCAACCACTTATCCGGTAGTAACCAGTACCCATCTGATGGATTCCGTTTACTCCCGTTCAAGCACTGCTTATCTGGGGAAATTTACCGATCAGGATTATGGAACATTCAGTTCCGATTTTCTCACTCAGATCAACTGCCCCGAAAACTTCCAGCTCCCGGATCGTACAGTAGAAATTGCCAATGCAACTCTGGGGCTGTATTACACCAGTTATTTCGGCGACTCACTTGCAACACTCAGACTTGAAGTCAATAAGTTGACAAAAGTCATAGAAGACAACGGTAAGAACAAGGAATTATATTACAGCAATCTGAATCCGGATAACTACTATGATCCGAATACTCCTTGCCTTGCAACGAAGGATTATTCGGCATACGACCAAACAGTCAGCGATTCGCTGCGCAATTCGGGCGATTACTATCCTAATGTTTCCGTAAGTCTGGGAAAAGAGTTCTGTGACAATTTTTTGGAAAAATACAATTATACGGAAACCAAGAACGGAAAGACTATACATCCGTATTTCAAGGATTCGGAATCATTTATCAATAATGTGCTGAAAGGATTCTACGTTCATACCACTGCAGGTGAAGGTTCCATTCTCTATATCTCGGATATCTATCTGCACCTGACCGTGAAGTATTGGACAACAATCAAAAACAACAGTACGAATGTAACCAAGGATACATTGGTATATTCGATGATTTCGATGGCCGCTACCAAAGAAGTCTTCATGAGCACCCGCTTCAAGAATTCGAATTTGGCTTCACTGAAAGACAACAAGGAATGTACATACATCAAGAGCCCTGCTGGACTTTGTACGGAAGTTACCTTGCCGATTGAAGAAATGTATAATGAGCACAAGACCGATACATTGAATTCGATATCAATCTCTTTCCCTAAGCTAAAGAGCACTTATGACGGACCGTACAAAATGGGCACACCGAACAATCTGCTGTTGGTACAAAAAGATAAGATGAAGAAATTCTTTGAAGGCGGTGAGACATACGACAACAAAACTTCATTCCTATCGACGTATAGCAGTGTAAAGAATAGTTATACCTTCTCGCAACTTAATCGACTTGTAAGTAATATCTTCACCGAAATCAGACCGGAAATTGAGAAAGGTACTTCTTCATGGGAGGCATGGAAACGCAAGAATCCGGGATGGAACAAAGTATTGTTAGTTCCTGTAACGACAGAAACTGACTCCCAAGGAAATATTATTGGTGTAGAGAATGACTTGAATGTCAATTCGGCCTCTCTTCTCAGAGGAGATGATCCGGAGACGTCCGACAATGAAGAAAATCGCATCACCATGAGCGTCATCTTCACTCAGCCGCATAAACGATAAGAATAAGCTTATAAAGACCAAGAGCGAAACAGCGATTACTGTTTCGCTCTTTTTTATTCTACTCTCCTATGCTACCAGAACATCGGAAACCCTATCCGATATCAAATCCCATAGATTATCGAAACTTAGCTTCCGCTTCATGACAAGCACAGCATCAGCAGCCATCATTTCCAAATCGTTTTGAGATGTCAATCGTCTTCGGTACGGTGGACGGCCGTCCTCGGTACGGAAGACGACCGTCCACCGTACCGAAGACGGTCAAAAGCACTTGACATTTCCGGAATTCCATCCTGCAATTTTAAGAAACATGAAAAGCAGAATCATACTACCACATTACCTTCCACAGCAATAGGTCGTCCAGCTCCAACACCGGCAACAAAAACGAATAACAAAAAAGCCGCCCGGAAACCCGAGCGGCTTTAGCTATATGGTTGTAATTACTGATTAGCAGTTTACAGAAGCCATGTGAGCGATCAAATCCAATACTTTGTTAGAGTAACCGATTTCGTTGTCATACCATGAAACAACCTTAACAAAAGTATCAGTCAAAGCGATACCAGCCTTAGCATCGAAGATAGAAGTGTGAGTGTCACCCAAGAAGTCAGAAGAAACAACTGCATCTTCAGTGTAACCCAGGATACCCTTCAATTCGCCTTCAGAAGCTTCCTTCATTGCAGCGCAGATTTCAGCGTAAGTAGCCGGTTTAGCCAAGTTAACAGTCAAGTCAACTACAGATACATCCAAAGTCGGAACACGCATTGACATACCAGTCAATTTACCGTTCAAAGCAGGGATAACTTTACCTACAGCCTTAGCAGCACCAGTAGAAGAAGGGATGATGTTACCAGAAGCAGCACGACCACCTCTCCAGTCTTTCATAGAAGGACCGTCAACTGTCTTCTGAGTTGCAGTTGTAGAGTGAACTGTAGTCATCAAACCGTCAGTGATACCCCATTTGTCGTTCAAAACCTTAGCGATCGGAGCCAAGCAGTTAGTAGTACAAGAAGCGTTAGAAACGAACTGAGTACCCTTAACATAAGTCTTTTCGTTTACACCGCAAACGAACATCGGAGTATCGTCTTTAGAAGGAGCAGACATAACAACGTATTTAGCACCAGCCTGCAAGTGAGCCTGAGCTTTTTCCTTAGTCAGGAACAAACCAGTTGATTCTACTACGTATTCAGCACCTACAGCATCCCATTTCAAGTCAGCAGGATTCTTTTCAGCAGTTACACGGATTTCTTTACCGTTTACGATCAATTTGCTGTTTTCAACGTCAGCTTCGATAGTACCGTTGAACTTACCGTGCATTGTATCATACTTCAACATGTAAGCCAAGTAATCAACTGGGCACAAGTCGTTAATACCTACGATCTGGATATCGTTTCTGTTCTGAGCTGCACGGAATACGAAACGGCCGATACGACCGAAACCGTTAATACCTACTTTAATCATTTTGTTTAATTTTTAAGGTTTTATAATAAAATTTATAAACACTCGTTTTAAGAAAACCGCTCAAAGAAGTCGATTGGATTCCCCTTTCCTTCTCATTGCGATGCAAAAATAAGAATTTCTTTCTAAAGTAAATCACGATAAGTCTTAAAATTAAGAAAAAAATTCGCCCTTTTTGCTCGTTTTTTTCCTCATGATTGTCTTCTTTCATCCTTACCCTTGTTTTTTGCTATCTACACTTTACATGATGAAACAAATCGGACTTATTGCAGGTCTTTTGTCAACAGATATCAAATAAAGAGAAGAGATTTCAGGTACTTAATAATTTAATAGGTGTAACACCAGAGATCTGGAAAGCGCAGAAAAATACATTCACCCTTATAGGCTTGTCCCATTGTTTTTACATGCAGTTTTAGCATATATGAAATATTTTGAGTAACTTTGCACACTAGAAATATATCATTTACAGAACACAGATATGCAGGAAAAAATTATTATTCTCGATTTCGGTTCTCAGACCACTCAGCTAATCGGCCGTCGCGTCCGCGAACTGAACATGTATTGCGAGATTGTTCCCTACAACAAGTTCCCACACAATGATCCGTCCGTAATTGGTGTAATCCTCTCAGGCAGTCCGTTCTCCGTTTACGATGAGAAGGCCTTCAAAGTTGATTTAAGTGACATCCGTGGTAAATATCCTATTTTGGGTATCTGCTATGGCGCTCAATTCATGGCTTATACCAATGGTGGTAAGGTAGAACCTGCCAACACCCGTGAATACGGCCGTGCCCATTTGGCTAAGTTCGACCACAACAACCCGTTGCTGAAAGACATCCGTGAGAACTCTCAGGTTTGGATGAGTCATGGTGATACTATCACTGCCATCCCTGAAAACTTTGAAATCATTGCTTCGACCGACAAAGTTGCAGTTGCAGCCTATCAGGCGAAAGGTGAAAAGTTGTGGGGAGTCCAGTTCCATCCGGAAGTTTTCCACTCGGAAGACGGAACACAATTGTTGAAGAACTTCGTGGTTGACATTTGCGGCGGCAAACAGGACTGGAGTGCTGCATCGTTCATCGAAACTACTGTTGCGGAATTGAAACAGCAGTTGGGCGATGATAAGGTTGTTCTCGGTTTGAGTGGCGGTGTCGACTCGTCAGTTGCTGCCGTATTGCTGAATAAAGCTATCGGCAAGAACCTGACTTGTATCTTTGTAGATCACGGCATGCTCCGCAAGAACGAGTTCAAGAACGTTCTTCACGATTATGAATGTCTGGGGTTGAACGTTATTGGAGTGGATGCCAGCGAAAAGTTTTTCTCGGAACTGGCCGGAGTAACCGAACCGGAGCGTAAACGTAAGATTATCGGTAAAGGCTTCATTGATGTATTCGATGAAGAAGCACATAAGATCAAGGATGTGAAATGGTTGGCTCAGGGGACTATCTACCCCGACTGCATCGAATCCTTGTCTATCACAGGTACTGTAATCAAGAGTCATCACAATGTAGGCGGTCTGCCAGAAAAGATGAACCTGAAACTCTGTGAACCTCTCCGTCTGCTGTTCAAGGATGAAGTTCGCCGTGTAGGTCGTGAATTGGGAATGCCCGAGCACCTCATCACCCGCCATCCGTTCCCGGGTCCGGGTCTTGCCGTACGTATTTTGGGCGACATCACCCGCGAAAAAGTCCGTATTCTGCAGGATGCCGATGATATTTTCATCCAAGGCTTACGTGATTGGAAGACAAAAGATGCTAAAGGTAATGAAGTCGCATTGTACGATCAAGTATGGCAGGCAGGTGTAATTCTGTTGCCGGTACAGAGTGTCGGCGTAATGGGCGACGAACGTACATACGAACGTGCCGTTGCATTGCGTGCTGTAACAAGTACCGATGCCATGACTGCCGACTGGGCTCATCTGCCTTACGAATTTATGGCAAAGGTTTCAAACGATATCATCAACAAAGTGAAAGGCGTGAACCGCGTTTGCTATGATATCTCTTCAAAACCACCAGCTACAATAGAATGGGAATAATTAATTCCTTGACGGAATCAAGAAATACATTCCATTACTAAATATATAAAGCGAAGCGCCTGTATAGGATCTTCGCTTTATTCTTATTGAATTATCCGAAAACCTAAAATCGAATTATCATGAACACAAAACCAAAGGCATTTTTCCTATCAGCTTTGATGTTGTCCACCCCAATCCTTCCACTACCGGCTTCTGCCCGGACCAATGAACCGCAAAACGCGGTATCTATCAAAGACAGCCAATGGAACGGAAAGAAAGTAGCGTTCCTGGGCGACTCTATCACCGATAAAATCCACGTAGGTACAACAAAAAACTATTGGCAGTATCTGGCTGAAATGTTGGGAATAGAACCTCTTGTCTATGGAATTAACGGGAACCAATGGAACGGAGTCCTGAAACAGGCTCAACGGCTTAACGATGAAGTCAGCGCTGAACCCGATGCAATCATTGTCTTTGCCGGGACCAACGACTACAATGCCGGGATTCCACTTGGTGAATGGTTCACTTATGCAGATGAAGAAACGACCGTAAAAGGTGGAGGAAAAGAGGTACGGAAAAAACGTACAGCAGACATGAACGACGAAACATTTCGCGGACGAATCAATAAAGTCATGTCGTATCTGAAAGAACATTTCCCAGAAAAGCAAATTATCGTGCTCACCCCTATCCATCGCGCCTACGCCGAATTCAAGAATGCCAACATCCAGCCGGAAGAGTCTTTCCCCAACAAACTAGGCCTGTATATCGACGATTATGTGAATGTAATAAAAGAAGCGGCCAATGTGTGGGCAGTACCTGTCATTGACCTGAACAGTATCAGCGGGCTATACCCTTTAGCTGACACCCATGCCAGATACTTTCATGATGAAAAGACCGACCGTCTGCATCCCAATGCAAATGGCCATTACCGCATGGCCAAAGCAATAGCCTATCAGTTACTTGCTTTTCCGGCAGATTTCCGATAATAACTTACATAAAAGGCCTCTTGTACTCTTTTCACTACAGGAGGCCTTAATTATATACCGGCAAATCAATCATCAATATCGATTACCCGGAATTTCGTGTCAAACTTAATTTCCAACCGGTTCGACAATTTCACTTCATACTCCTTACTGTCCCGTTCTATCTTCAGGATTTTTGCATCAGGATAATTCTCTCTTACGAATTTTCTGATCTGTGGCGGAACTACATTCTGTGGAACTGCCGATTTTTCACATTTCACTTCTGTCCATTCTCCATTCTTGTCAAATTCCAGTTTTTCACCGTTGGTAAAGATTACATCATAGCTCTTATAAAACATACTGCTTTCCACCTTTGCCAAAGCAACCTTATGCTTACCGAAATATTTGGTAATGAACTGTTGAGCCTTTGTAGGCAACTGACCAATCTGAATCGGTTTTTCATTATCTGCAAATGCCATGGTATGAATTGAGAAGATGCACACCAACAAAAAAATCAATTTTTTCATAATGCGTTCTATTTTAAAGGTTAATATTCAATTTTCTAATGCAAATATGAAAATCGAATCTGAAAAGAATTTGAAAAATTCCCCGTAAAATTCATTTATTGATAAGAAATTTTGAACTGATGCATTCCATTATCAAATGAATATTCTACCTGCAGATGATTTGTCTTGCAGATTGAATCAACTAAAGCCAATCCCAACCCACTCGATCCTTCTTTCTTTTTAGCCTGATAGAATCTTTCGAAAATATGTTCGCCATCCAATTCATGTTCACCTGTATTCCTGATACAGAAACTGGCATCCGTTACCCGGATTTCTATTCTCCCATGATCAGTATTGTGAACAAAAGCATTCTTCAGCAAGTTTGTCACCAGAATTGCAGCCAGGGAATCATCCATCTCCACAAAGAACTGGGACTCTTCATCTATATAAAGATCAATGTTTCTGTAAGCATAAACTTCCTTATAATCATCCAGATAACGATGCAACAATCCGTTCAACGACAATCTATGAACATCCGAGAATTGTCCGTTATCAATCTTACAAAGCAAAAGCAGGGAACGATTCATACGGGACAGGTTTTCCAATGTCTGATGTGTCTTTACCAATTCTTCCAATTGATGTTCCGTAAGGTTTTCATCTTCCATCAGCATTTCCAAACGATTCCGGCAGATAGCCAAGGGAGTCTGCATTTCATGCGATGCGTTACCTATAAACTGTTTCTGCTGTTCGAACAGGTGTTCACTACGGTTGGCTGCAGCTATAGCCGCCTCATTCAACTGACGGAATTCTGTAATATGGGTATCAACCAAAGGGACATTCTTATGCCCTACCTTATAATTATCCAACCAATTCAACAATCCATAAAGCGGTTTCAGATTCCTTCTATATACCCAAGCATTTATCAACATGATAATCACCAACAGAATGACATACAGGAATACTGTCCATTGGAGAATCGCTCTTTGTAAATCAAGTTTTTCGATGGTAGGAGTATAAACCACAAGTTCCTTATACTTGTCGTCATCCGTACGGAAAATGACCATCAAGACTCTGGCAGGTTCCATCTCATCTTTTTCTGTAATATATACATCTTCGTCACGATAAGTGATATGAGGATATGATGCAGCATACTCTGCACTGACCTCATACAAATAATATTGGTTATTAGAGCCGTTACTGGTTGATGGCATTTCTTCACCGGAAAGAGAGCGTAACATCAAGTTCTCAGCATAATCCTCCAACGAGTCGTCCACCTCATCATTAATTTCCGCCATCATGGCCACATAGAAAAAGCCGGCCCAGACAGTCAATATGACAACCAGAGCTAACGAAGTTCGCCATATGAAGAGATGGATCAATTTCATTCTACAACAAATTTATAACCGAAACCGTAGACCGATTTCAATTCCGGAGTAGCGCCGGCATCTTTCAAGCGCTTTCTCAGATTCTTGATCTGTGCATAAATAAAGTCAAAATTATCGACTTGATCAATATGATCACCCCAAACCGATTCGGCCAAAGTATTCTTGTTGACAAGTCTTCCCGGACGCGACATGAAATAATATAAAATATCATATTCCTTTCGGTTCAAATCGACTTCCTTTCCCTCCACCATCACTTTAAAATGATCGGGGAATACCTCGATATTTCCGAACTGTAACTTTCGTTCACCTTCACGTTGGTTACGACGTAACAGACTTTTGATACGTGCATGCAACTCGGCAAGGTGAAAGGGTTTAGGCAGATAATCATCTGCTCCTAAATCCAGTCCCTGTACCTTATCCTCCAAAGAGTCCTTGGCAGAAAGAATGATTACACTGGTTTTCTTTCCCAAGTCATGCAACTCCTGCAGCAAATCCAGACCATTACCATCAGGCAACATAATATCCAACAGAATACAATCATAATCGTAATCTTCAATCTTCTGTATGCCCGTCCGGTAATCAGGAGCCAATGACACGACATAACGTTCCTTTTCCAAGGAAGCGGATATAATTTCCCGCAAATCCTTATCGTCTTCAACTATTAAAATCTTCATGGTCTCAGAATATTTAGTGCAAAAATAAAATTTTAAGGCAGATGGGCAAAATACAGACAAAAAAAGTATTGCCACCCATAACCGGATGGCAATACTCCACTTATATCATTTCAAACTTATTTAATGAGCACTTCATCTTGACTGAATGTCTGTTTGACATTCTCAGGCATTTCTTCATCCAATTTGTTGAAAACAATTGTACACTTCCCTTTATGCGCATCATTCACTGATAGTTTTATTCCTTTGGCATTATCAAGAGGTAATGTATTTAGATTATAGCAGACCATACCCTTCACTACGGTATTCAATGTATCACCATAAGTATTATAACGATATTCAAGATGAATATACCCATCATCAGCAATAGCCGGATCAGCCTGATTTCTGACAAGACTTACACGATGTTTGTTTTTTGACGGAAGCTTTTGTCTAAAGACCAGATTCATATAACCGCCGGAAATCCAAATATTTTCCATGTAGGCAGGATCATTACCATATTCCGCTTCATTCTCTTCTGTAAGATTTTCAACCGTCTTGGTGAGTAACGGATAAATCCGCTCTACCTTAATACCTACATCGTATCCCCCATAATTATCATAGAGGGGATTAAAGACCAATATGGCACGTTCCCCTTCTACGGGAAAATATCCAAATATCGAAGTAGCAGCCGGGAACATTGTACCCCAAGTATCACCTGTAAAGGTATACAACCCGTCATTTTCAACATGAACCGTCACACAATCAATACCGATATCACCGATTGAATATCCTTCATCGTCATTACAAGAAGTAAATAGAGCGGCTACCGACAACAGGAAAGCAGCCAAACAATAATTTATCAGTTTCATAGTTTTCCTTTTATTTACAAAATGCATTAAAGTGGGAAATACTGCATCCCGCATACGGGAATTTAAATAAAATCGAATAAAACGGGCAAACAAAAGAGGATGTGTCAAAATGATGCATCCTCTTTTTCATTATATAATCATAGGTGTCTCATTTTTCATAGAGTATGA
>CALUKX010000055.1 GCA_944321335.1 uncultured Phocaeicola sp.
ACAAGTTGAAGTTTTTAAAAAACATGTAAATACAGGCATTAGCAGTTTTCACAATACGGGGTTTGCTGAATGCTTACCTTTATTCTCTTTTGCTGTACCCGTATAGACAACAAATCCGGCTCTTTTCAATTCGAGATAGATCAGATTTTCCAGCTTATAACCTAATCCATGTGCAAAGCCGAGATAGAGAAAATTCTTGTATGATAAATCGTTTATGTAATATTTGGCCGTACCGGACAACACTTCTTTCCCTTTTAAATCGAACCTGTCGCAGTGGTGAATCAGATAAGCTTGTATTACACGACTTAAAATTGCCACTATTGGCGTTTTTAAGTCGTCTTTATTTGGTTGGATGAATAAACTTACTATCTTTGTATTGCCCAAAAGTGCCAATAGTGGCAAAAGCGCATAAGATATAAAAAATTATTGCTGTCCGATGAAAATTTGGGGAGGAGTATAAAATTAGGGCTGACTTCATTTGCGAGGTTAGCCCATTTTAGTTAGATTTCTGTCGCCAAACAAAAACAATCTAACTATGGGCAAAAGTATACATTTTAGCGGACAGCAGATACTGACCCAGAAAGTGTGTCCGATAAGTTGTAAAAAAACAAAGCCTATTTCATTGGCTCCCCATACATTATATTTGCTGAGAATATTAAATCTTTCGTCCATAACCGAAACTTTTTCCAAATATATAAAAAGTTTCGGATATAACCTAAACTTTTACTATGACAGGTATAGTTATTTGGCTGTCTTCGCTATATGAACACTCAAACTTTGGTCAATGAAAAAAGTTGTGCAGGAATAAAGAGAAAAAGCTGAAGAACCAGTTTTTGCACCAAGTTCGTGCAATTATTCCATAATTCTGCATTATTTTCGTGCAAAATTCATATATTTGCTTGTGCCATCAATAATCATCAAGCTATATGGAACAGTTATATGAGTTTTTTAACCGGAAACTAAAAAAAGTACCGACCGATTTTCTTCGATACAAGTACAATCAGATAAAATGGAACGGGAGATTCTTTGGATTGGTCGGACCACGAGGTGTCGGAAAATCTACGATGCTGTTGCAACACATCAAACTGAACCTTGATATTACTGATACATTATATGTATCGGCTGACCATCTATATTTTTCTGAACATAAGCTGATAGAATTGGCAGACCATTTCGTAAAAATGGGTGGTAAACATTTATTCATTGATGAGATCCATAAATACGATAACTGGTCTAAAGAGTTGAAGCAAATTTACGACAGCTATGATGAACTTCAGGTAGTCATTTCTGGATCTTCTATCCTTGATATATACAAAGGCCTTGCGGACTTAAGCCGTCGTCTGCCTATTTACCATATGCAAGGGTTGTCTTTTCGCGAATATCTGCAACTGTTTCAGCAACTTGAGGTTCCGACCTACAGCCTTGAGGAAATTCTGACACACAAGTCTGTACTTCCTGGAATAGAACATCCGCTTCCTTACTTCCAAGATTATCTGCGCAGAGGATATTATCCATTTGGGAAAGATGAAGAATTTGAATTGGAATTGATGCAAGTTATCAACCAGACTATGGAAGTGGATATTCCCCAATACATTCAATCGAACATCACACTTGGGAAAAGACTTAAAAGCCTGCTTATGGTAGTGGCCAGAAGTGTACCATTCAAGCCGGTCATGCAAAAACTGGCGGATGCTACAGGTATCAGCAGAAACGATATCCCCAATTACCTTATCTACCTGGAAAAAGCGGGCATGATTGTTCAATTACGTGACTCTACCGGAGGGTTAAGGGGATTAGGAAAAATTGAAAAGCTTTATTTGGACAATCCTAACCTGATTTATACATTGGCACCTCTTCAGGCAGAAATAGGTAATGTCAGGGAAACTTTCTTTATGAATCAGATGAGAGTGTCGCACGATGTAATGAGTTCGTCTGTTTCCGATTTTGAAATTGAAGGAAAGGTATTCGAAATCGGAGGAAGAAAGAAAGGTCATAAACAAATTCAGGGAGTTGAAGATGGATACATTGTAAAAGACGATATCGAAAGCGGTTATGCCAATGTAATTCCACTATGGGCTTTCGGATTGAATTATTAAATGTTTGGATATTGTAATAAAACGTTGGCTGAATTAAATTAGCGCATATTTAACTCTGCGGATAGCAATAGCATATCCGTAAGATATCAGTGAAATGTCAGCAAAATGTCAGTCGTCTTATAGTTGCTTTTTTCTGCCAAACTTTACTTTTGCACAATAAGACAAGACTATTTGCCATGAGAAGATTGAAGTTTATTTTTTTACTGCTTTGTAGTTTCTTGTTCACAATACCGGCGTGGGCACAACATACCATTACAGGTATTGTAAGGGATTCCAAGGAACTATCTGTGGTCGGAGCATCAATAATAATCAGATCCAAAACAGATTCCCTTTATTTCAAGGGAGGAATTACGGACGACAAAGGACAATTTGCAATTGAAGGACTGATGTCCGGTGATTATGCTCTGGAAATCTCATTTTTAGGCTACTCGAATCATAGTCAGGATCTGAAACTGGACAAGACAATTGACTTGGGAATAATCCACCTGAAGGAAAATTCTATGAACCTGAAAGAAGTTGTCGTAACTGCAAGTATGGTGAAAAGATTTGCCGACAAGAAAGAGTATAAATTGACCAGTGTTGAAAAGGGACAATACAGCAGTGCGTTGTCTGCATTGGAATTTCTGCCCAAGATACAGGTTCTTGACCAGAGTGTCTCATCGGTTGACGGCAAGGCAGTAAAGATCCTGATCAACGGGGTTCCTTCAACTCCGACTGATCTCTCAGTCATATCGACCGAGAACATTACAAAAATAGACTATTACACACAACCGCCCATCCAATACTCGAATATGGGATTGGGAGCGGTCATAAATGTAGTGACCAAGGAAAGACAGAACGGAGGTACTGTCAGTATCAATACCCAGAATGCCGTGACCACAGGCTTCGGCAACAATGTAGTCAACTTCAAATACAACTGGGGAAATTCACAGATAGGCGTAACATACAATATCAATTACAGGAACTACAACAAAAGGGTATTGGATGAAGAAATGGCGTATTCAGTCGGTGGAACAGATTACGAAAAGACCAAAAACGGACGCAACAGTCCGTATGCCTATGAACAACAGATGGCTGAAATCAGTTTCAACAATTCGAAAGCGGACAACTATCTCTTCAGTGCAAAACTGTCATTCAACTCATTGAACCGCAGACGTTCTTCAATACAAGACATTATGGTAAGAATAAATGGTATAGAATCCATTAAGATAGGCGAAAGTTCGGACAAGGATAAATTCATCAGTCCGGTTATGGATCTGTATTTCAGCAAATCATTCGGCTCCAGACATGAACTTATAATGAACCTTGTCGGCACGTACTACAAATCCGATTATGACTATGAATGCAAGGAACTATTGGATGGGAAAAACGATTTTGAAACGGCAACAATAATAAACACGGATAAGTATTCCGTTATCGGTGAGGTACTGTATAACTATAAAATGAAGAAAGCGGACCTGTATGTTGGTGCCAGATATATGTACAACAATAGCATCCAAAACAATTTACCTTCTGATAACGAGATAACCAGCAATGAGATCTATTCTTATTTGGGTATAACCGGAATGTTGGGTGAAAGATTCAATTACAGCATAAGTGCCGGTATAAACAACAATATTTTTACCACCATTGAAAACAAGACCTACAACTTCGCCTATTTCCGTCCTCAGGTGAAATTGGGATATTTCATAGACCCAACCTCAGAACTGATGTTCAACTATGAGGTGAATACCGAAACCCCGTCAGTGTCTTCACTTACTTATAACCCTTATTTTAAGGATCCCAATTATATATTTGTGGGAAATCCCAATATGATACCAAGCAATAATCACGATTTGTCGCTGTCTTATTTCAAAGGCTTCAAGAAATTTGTAATCAATGCGGAAGTGGGATATTCGTATACAAAAGATGCCATCGCACCGGTTTTCCTATCAGATGATACAAACATCATTGAGACATTCGGCAACTTGGACAATGCTCAGAACATGAAAGCCAGTCTGTTTTTACAGTGGTATCCATTTTCAAACAATATACTCAGATTGAGATTGTATTCTGAAGTATTCCATCAGATCAATAAATTGGGAGATTTGGAGTGGAAGCATACAGGTTATTCAATAATCCCATCTATATACCTAGCATACCATAAATGGGGATTGCAGCTGTTCTATCAGACTCAGAAAAAATCCCTTATCGGACAGACGACGAAAAACATACCAAGTATGGCATCGGTAGAATTGTCTTACAAGTCGATCAAGAACCTGACCATCACCGGAGGCATAAGATACCCATTCTATAATTCATGGAAACAGGTTACATCGGTTTCGGGGACATCGCTCCTACATCGTACAGAAACTGAAAGGATTATCAACAACGCCAATATGGTGTATATAAATCTTGTTTATAATTTCTCATTTGGTAAGTCTAAACCGGGAGTGAAATTAAAGATGCAGAATAAGGACAAGGATTCCGGAATCCTGAACAGAAATTGATGGACTCAAGAACAGATAAAGGGAGAACCACTTAGTCGGATGCAGAAAGATTTTCCTTTTGTAATCTAAGACAGTTTTAGAGCAAATATTTCCGATTGCCTTTGCTCCGTAATAATTAGAAGTAACAGAGTGACGATTTATATTATTCTTTATATTTGTATTAATTTATAAAAGTCAGAATATTCTTGTACTAAAGGAATGAATAAATATCTAAGAGTTGTAAAATGCAGTCCAATATTGATATGTAGCTGTCTTTCCTTTTTGTTTCCTCATGGGATGATCGCACAGACACAGACAAACGATTCTATCAGTAAGACAGTGGATTTGGGCGAAGTGACCATTGTTGCATCAAATGCTTCCCGTGTAGACAATTATCTGGTGATATATCCCAACTCGCAGCAAAAAAGATCATCCAATAGCGGGTACGGAGTATTGAAACGCCTGATGATACCTGGTATGATTGTCGATATCCAGTCAAACACAGCTGAAGCAATGGGGATGCCGGTCTCTTTCTACATCAACGGACAGCAGGCCGACGCGAAAGACATCCGGATGCTCCGTCCGAAAGATATCGAGAAGATTGAGTACCATGACAATCCGACCGGCAAGTATGCAAAGGACAAGATAGCTGTAAATTTCATACTGAAACAATATAGGGCGGGGGGATATTTGCAGGTGGATGGTTTGCAGACTGTCGGATATACTCATGGTGACTACAACATCGCCACGACTGTCAATCGCAAGCATACCACTTATTCCTTGTTTGCCGGTGCCAATTATGTTGATGTCAAGGACAACAAAAGCAATATGTTTGAACAGTATTCATTGCCCGAACAGTCAATCAATCGCTCAAGCGCTTCTGATGAAGATTATTCCAGACACAGCGAGTATGTACAGTTCCGCCTTCAACATCAGAAGGCAGGTCGGTACATTGTCGGAAAGTTGTCTCTGATAAATGATGCTACTCCCGATAGTGAAATTGCCGGTACAATACAGGAGAACGGTCACACTTCTACATTTATGACTTCTACCGACCAGAAAAGCCTGTCTCCCAAACTGGACTTGACCGGTACGATTCCTATCTCCAAAACTCAGGAATTTACTTTTGGGGTACATGGCACTTATGCTCATAACAAGTACAACCGCACTTATTCAGAACAAGACTTCCTGTCCGGTTCCTATGAATCGGAACATACCGGAGGTTTCCAGCTGTCGGCTATATATCATCTTTTCAATGACAAGCAATCCTTTTCTGTCGAACTCTACGATTATCATAACGTGTGGGATGCACAGTACGAAGGCAGTCATCCGCTGGACCAGTCTTTGTGGAAAAACGAATCGTTGGCTTTTCTTTCATACAACCGTACCTTAACTCCCAAGCTGTCTTTACGTTCAAGAATCGGAGTCGATTGGCTTCAGTACCGGCTGCATGGTAATGACAAATTCAGCCAGTTGTCACCACGCATTAATCTCAACCTCCAGTATCGGTTGAAAGGAGGTATGTTGCTATGGTCTTCGTTCTATGCCAACTCCAATTATGGGATGGATATGATCAACCAGGCCCGTATCATGCTGAATCCTTATCTGGTTCAGACAGGTAATCCCCAATTAAAGAGTGGGCATACATTCAATTCGTACCTGTATTATTCGGGTAATATCAAGAAGGCCGGACTTTCTGCCATTCTCCAGTATAAACTGAATCATAATCCGGTAGTCCATGATTATGATGTACAGGATGCCCAGCTTGTAAGATCGTTTACAAATAACGGAAACATTCATTATTATTCAGCCATATTGGCTGCTTCGCACACTTTCAACAAGACATTCAGTTTGTCGGGAGACATCAGATATAGTTATACGTCTGTACATTCCGTGACTGATTTCGACAGCCATAATCTGACCGGTAATCTCAATGCCAATATCTACTTGGGTGATTTCAGCCTTTCTCCTTATATCAATTTCAGAAACAAGAATGTCAACACAACATCGTTGGATATCAGGGAAATGCCTATCAATTATGGTCTGGAGTGTACTTACAGCAAAGGTGATTTCTTTGCGGAAGTAAACTTTGTATCTCCATTTACCGAACGAAAGTTCAGAAGTACATTTCAGAATGCACTCTATACTTACCATGCGGGTGACGCTTTCAAGACCAACAGTCAATACTGCAACATCAAATTGGCCTATACCTTCGATTTTGGACATAAAACCCAGAAAGTCAGACAAGAAGTGGACAAGTCTGTAAACAGTTCGCTGTTAAAGGCCTATTAGTAATAGTTTGGATTCCCAGCTCTCTAGTTAGCTGCTAGGCTATATAGGTACAAAACCGTTGGCGGAATTAAACTGATAGAAAAATTATGTATGAAAAGTTATGCATACTACAAAATTGGTTCCCGGATTATGGAATCTCATTGATTTTTCCCATGAACAAAATCAGTCCGGTCTTCGTTTCGTGGATAACTAACAGGAACGGACGATTCACATGAAATGGGTGAGGTGTAATCACTGCTCTTACTTCTTCCTCTAAGCAAACATCAGTTATGGTCGCTGCTGCCGCAACGGTACCTGTTTCCGTAATTTCCAGTCGGGTGAATTGCTTGATTTCAGAAATAGATGCCTCCAAGTCTGTCATACGTGAAAAATCTGCATAAGTTTTATTGAATGCAGCGTTTACTCCCATTTTTCTGAATATAGGAATGAGATCGGTTTTTGAATCCAACTTGATGGAAGGTAATTTCAGGTCCAGATTCCGGCTTGTGGTATCCGAAGCAGCCAGCCATGCTTTCCAATTCGTTCCGGAAAAAGCCGTTACACATGAATCAGCCGATATGCCGGTTTTGGGAAGAATCACTGTCATGGCATATGAATTGTTTCCGTAGGGCAGGGTAGCCATTTCGAACAAGTCGGTCTCGTGATAGTTGAACCATGTATCTGGTCGGTGCATCATACTGACCTGATATTTCTCGCCATTGGCAGGATAAAAATCTTCCTGACGGGTATTGGATTCATCAAACGGGAAGATCCATCCTCCTTTAAAGAAAAGCGTATTGATCAGGATACAGTCATCTTTAGTTTTATCCAAAACCTTGTTGATACGTCCTTGGGTCTGTTCATTCATCCATTGGTTGATAATGTCGGCTGATTTCGGATCTGAAAACTCTAGATTCTGTACTTCTGCCAGAAAATATTTCCGGCTTGTCTGTTGGAAAGAAGTCTTGACAGGAGATTCTTTATTAATCCAGATGGAATTAGCCGACTGGAATATAGTAGTGGAATCCAATCGAGGCAGATTGTTCATCAGTTTCAGAAAATAGTTGTTTGCCGACTGCTCGTTATTGCCAGAAAGGTGGAGCGCTGATTCCAACTCTTGAAAAGTCTTTCCGGAAGTGCCGTTGGCAACCATTCCTAGGTTGAACTGGGCACTGAGTGGTGAGATGAACAAGTTCTGTTCTTGTTGCTGCACATTTGTTTTTTGGAAGAAATCACAAGTAAAGTCATTGCTTGCATCCGCCATGCGAACTTCTTCGTCTGTAAGTTCCAATGATGACAATTCTATAAATGGTTCATTGGTTGGCTTCTGTTGGCAACAAGTAAACGCTAGGAAGCTTATTCCCATTAAAAAGGCTGAAACGTATTTCATGGTAATAGATGTTTGTGTTCAATCCTAAATTTAGTTATTACTTCTGTATTTCAATGTCTTAAGAGTGATAATTATTCTAAAAATAGTATTAGTCATGGAATATCGGTGAAAGCAGATGATGGTTGCTTTCACCTGTAATATACTGTGATATAGCGAGTTGAAAGCGTGAAAGGAATTTTTATAAAAACTTTTTTCTGTGTCTACTTTCTGAGGCTGGTACCCATCGATTTGCTTATGTCATCAATTATCATCAAGTTTCATGGAAATGTCAGTCCGATGTCAGTGGAATATCAGCCTTTTTATGAATGTCGGTTTTTTCTTGTGCCTTATTTTTGCAGCCGAAAAATGAAAATACAAGCAAGTTGTAGCAATGAGAAAAACCGGAATCTTTTTTCTGTTTTATATTTTATGTGACGTATCTCTCTGGGCTCAAAATGCCATCAAGTCTGAGGAAACTGACAGTATCCGCCAGGATACTTTGAATGGTAGCTCTTTGGCGGTACAAGCATTGGACGAAGTTGTTGTCAGAAGTGTCAGGGTTAAGCACTATACGGATCATGACGAATATTTCCCGACTTCACTGTCGAAAGAGCATGCTGCCCATGCGTTGGATCTGCTTTCACAGATGCATATCCGGGGATTGTCGGTCGATGTGATAGAGAAGAATATTACGTCACCGCAAGGAGGCAATGTGCAGGTACGCATCAATGATGTCATTTCTACCGTAGAAGATTTGCAAACCATCCTACCGGGCCAGGTTTTGAAGATTGATTATATTACGATGCCATCGGTCAGATATGGACAGGACATATCAGCTGTCATCAATCTGAAAGTAAGACGGCTGGATCAAGGGTATGCGTTGGGTATCAATACCATGAATGCGATTTCGACCAACTATAACGATGACGGTATCTGGATGAAGTTCAATCATCGTAATTCAGAGTTCGGCCTGTCATATAATTATAGGTTGAACGGCAATTCGGATGTGCAAACCGAAAGCCGACAACGGTTCAGCATGGAGGACGGATCGGAGAAGGACATCTTTCGGAGCGGTAAATACGATGACTGCAATTTCAGGAATCATCTGCTGACGTTGTCTTACAACTTACAGACAAAATCGGGCAGAATGTTTTCAGCTTCTTTCTCTTCGAACTGGAACAAGTTCCCCGACAGGAAGTTGCATGAAATGGTCGATGACGACGGGGTGCATTATACCCAGACGACATTGAACAAGAGCGACCAATTCCGGCCGACCTTGAAGCTGTATTACGCACGACCTGTAGCAGAAAAAGGGAATCTTTCGGCCTATGTAACAGCCTCCCACAGCAAATCCACTTACCAACGTGGATTTGTAACGGATATGTCGGACAACCAATATTATGTAGATGGAACAAAAAGTGGAATCTTGGCAATGCTCGATTTCAGCTATACATTCAATGAACGGTCTGCATTTAGTGTCGGCTATCGTCAGGAGGCTGCATACACCTCCAACAGCTACCGCCAAGATGAAGTTTCCGACTATCGTATGCACGATGATTCACAATATTTGTATACTGATTTTTCCTACAATCTCAAACGGCTCGGCTTGGTGTTGGGAATGGGAGTAAGCCGTAACCATTTTTCAGAAGCTTCGGATGGATATACCTATTGGATGGCACGTCCTAAGGCGAATCTCCGGTATGCAGCAACAGATAAGTTAGCTTTCGTATATCAATACTCGTTGGATACTGGCTTGCCAGATCTGGCACAGCTTACCGAATTTCCCAAGAGCGAGAATATCTATGAGATGACTATCGGTAACCGGAATCTCCAGCCTTATCATACACACAAGAACTCGTTGGCAGTTGGGTATGATTTGGGGGACAGGTATTTCTCCCTTCAGATGGATTGCAACCATTCTCCTCATGTCATTGCCGACAAAGCTGTAAACCGCGAGAATGGCAAGTTCATCTATTCATTCGATAATCGGGCAGATTATACGCATCTGGGATTCAATTTCTATGCGGATTCCTATTTCTTTAACCGCAAGATGCACCTCTATGTGATGCCGTACTTTACAAGAGATATTGTAAAGGGTGATTATGTGCATACCAATTCACACTTGTCTGTCGATGTCGGAGGGAACATCCATCTCGGGAACTTCACGATTGAAGGCAGTTACAGTTCGCCCAAAGAAAAGCTGATAGGAGAGACCTTAATCAAGCAGGGTAGTTCTACAAACATCGGTTGCACCTATAAATATCGGAACCTGTCGTTGAAACTGGGAATGAGAAACGTCTTCAATCCGGGTGGAAGCAAGACAGTGTCGGTATGTTTGTCGGATATTGCTGCAGGTGTCAACGAGATACGGAATAAAGCTTTCGGAAACATGGTTTACCTTTCATTGTCATGGAATCTGGTTAAAGGAAGGGACTATAAAAGCAAGCCTGTCAGGAATATGGATTTGAAAATGGATGATGGAATTGTAAGATGACCGATGTTGCCCATTTTTAGCCGTATTTGTTTTATATCAGCGAAAAGCGCGGAATAATTTTTGTCGTATCAATAATCTCTTTAAATTTGCTTTATGCAAGACTTGCATTTTGTATAACAGTAGACAAAAGGAATTGATATGAAACCGATCACAGCAATAATCGTATTTTTCTCTTTGATGATTCCGGCTTTGTGTTTGAGCTGGGGAAACTATTCGGCAACCAAAGAATATATTATTGAAGATGTCAACCAGGCTTTGGCGAAGACCATACAGACCAGAAACTGTAATCGGATAACGAACGATACGATACAGGCTTTCCGTGCCAATCTGACAATGGCGCAATTGAAGGAATCATCGTATCTGTCTTTGTGTACAGACGAGCCCAGCAGAAGCGTTTTTTGCAGTGATACAATGATCTACAGAACCGGCAACGAGATCATGTATATCCGTGCATATCCCAATTGCTCGAAGGCTGCCGTATTCTGGATGTCGGAACAGGAACTGCCTCTCATGCTTTTCGTGTGCAGTCTGCTTTGGGGATTGTTTTCCTTTGTCTATATGAAGAAAAAAGGAGAGACTGAAGTTGTTGCATATCCAGTGGCCTCGATGATAGAGGTCGGTACCTTATCTTTTTCGGAATCGGAAAACCTTTTCTACAACGACCGAAAAGAAGCTGTATATTTCACCCCGATGCAGCTGCAGCTGATGAAGATGTTTATGGAAAGTGAAAACCATCAGCTGTCGGTCGATGATATTTGCAATAAGCTGTGGCCTGGAAAAGACAATGCCAAGGAAACCTTATATACGTTGATACGTCGCCTGAAACCGATTGTCGAAAAGAACAGCAATGTGAGAATTGTAGCGGAAAAAGGGCACTATTATGCACTCCGAACCGATGAGTAAGCGTATTGTCGGTGAAATGTCAGCTTGATGTCTGTAAAATGTCCGTGTCTTTGAGGCAAGTGAAAATGCCTTGCGGCTTACTTTTGCAGAGAGTAAAAGATTTGTTGCGTACAGACACGGACAGAAATACATCGAGCTATGGATATCAGAAGATGTTATGTCGGCATGCGGCGTTTTATCCTTCTTATGTGTGTAGGATTTATGATTGCCGCTTATTTCATCTCTTCGTATGAGACGGAAGAACCGCCTTTCCTTGAGAAGTTGGAAAAGGCGATGAATAACACAAATATGCTTTCCTATCGTGATCCTTTCTATGGGTACGTTGTGCGATATCCTTCCTTCTTTGAACAAGTTCCTGATTCGTTGGTAGATGAAAGGGGATGTTGCCAGTTCCGTCTATGGAATGTAGAAAAGATTGTGCAGACGGCTTTTGTGATACCGAACACCGACAGCCTTACGTTGGAGGAAGGGATGGAACGTTTCGCCAGGGAACTGCACGCTACGGAATGTCGCAGCGAAGCTGATTACTTCATTCTTTCCGGTCCGCTTTATATGAATGACGGAATAGTGAACGGACAAAGTTGCCATGCAAAATACGTAAGACATCAGAAGCTTTGGTTTGTCCAGTTGCTTGCTTATCCCGACAGTTGCGCTCAGGCAGTAACACGGCTTGTCAAGCAGATTGACGATTGGAATGTATGGGAGGAGGAAGGCCAAGAGAAATATAGAATACCCCAATCCCGCCGGCAAAGGAGAAGCCGCACCAAACCTGTGCAGTGGGATAGGGTGATTGGGGGAAATTAGAGAGGAATGATTTCTCGAAAGGCATGAATTCTCTTTCAAATCATATCGTGTACTGGCAGGAGGCAGATGGTATGATTGTGAATCCGAACAACAAGAAAATGCTCCATCTTTATTCATCTTTTGACCAAAAATTACTATCTTACCGCTATAATTGGGTTCTCTAATGGAATCAGACTTATTGTGTTCACATTAAACTGAGAGGATATGAGAAAGGATGAAAAAGATTTGCAGGAGAAATTGCTGCTGAAATGTGATAATGATATTCATGCCAACGAGATAATCGCTCTGCTCGACAACCAAGGGATTGCCTTCCGTATACACGATGAAAGGCAGGATCCGCAGACAGGAGCGTACGGGCCGATAACCGGCATAGCTATCTATGTCTTCGAAAAGGATTATCAAAGGGCGATGGAGGTGATAGCGCCTGTCGCTAAAGAACGGAAGGAGGTTCATCCATTCTGTCCCAAATGTGGAAGCGAGAATGTAAGTATCATCGACCGTCGGCATAATTACGGAAGTGCGATAGGAATAAGTTGTCTGTTCCTGTTTCTCGTTCCCGGAATTTATCTCTCGATGGCCAATCATCTTGATTTCCGTTCGGCTACAACCGATGTTATCGCTTTGCTGATGTTCGTTGCAGGGCTTGTTGTCTTGGTGGCAGGCCGGAATCTGACCGCCAATTACAGATGCGATGATTGTGGAAAGAAATTCCGTCATGTATAAGGTTATAATCCACAATAATGGTAGAATTTTAACTGATTGAGGTAGTCCGTCAGAATCTATTATCATGTAAATTTGTCCTTGAACCAATTACTTATAATATGCCTATGAAAATGAAAGTATTACTGATGACGCTATTGGCTATCCTGTGCGTCAATCTACAAGTATCATGTCAAACCAAATCAAAACAAGCTGATATGGAAAAGAAAACAGTAGTTGTATATTTCTCGGCTACAGGCAATACGGCGAAAGCGGCAAAGGCCTTGGCCGATTATGTGAAAGGTGATCTATATGCCATTACACCGCTACAACCCTATACTTCGGCCGATCTGGACTGGCGGAACGACCGTTCGCGCAGTTCCATTGAAATGAACGATCCGGCATCAAGACCGGCGATGAAGGGGAAGATGGATTCTATCGGGAATTACGATGTGGTATTCCTTGGTTATCCTATCTGGTGGGATCTGGCACCGCGCATCATCAATACCTTCATCGAGAGCCATAACCTGAACGGGAAGACTGTCATTCCGTTCGCTACATCGGGCAGCAGCAGTATCACGAACAGTGAAGCCGATTTGAAGAAACGTTATCCCGATATCCATTGGAAAGACGGCAAGTTACTGAACAAGACAAACGAGCGTATTTTCAGTGAATGGTTGGATGTCAAATGATCGTTTATCATAGTTTATAAAACAAAGAATCCCATACTTCTTCTGAAGGAGTATGGGATTTCATCCTATATCTATATTATGGTCTTCCAATCACGCCATCGCCCTTGCATTCAGATTGCGCTGCGAAAGATATACGTTCAGCGTTTGTAGCACGACCGACATGGCAATCATTCCCAATCCCATGTAGAAACTATAGTTAAGCTCCTTGGCCTCGTTGAACAGGATCATGGCGAAAATGATACTGTATATCGGCTCGAGATTGAAGCTCAGATTGACGGTAAAGGCGGATATCTTCTTCAGCACCTGTATCTGGAAGAAGTAAAGTACTACCGTACAGAAGGCTGCCAGAAGGAACAGATAGGTGAACTCCATCGGTGTCGGGATAATGCTGGCTTCGGGAGTGAAAAAGAATACGAAAGGCAACAGCAAAGTCATGCCGACAAATCCTCCGCCCATCTCATAAAGCAACATGGTGCTCGATGTATAGTTTCCCTGCACTTTCTTGTTGACAATGGAGTAGAGGGCTGCAAAAGCCGATGAAATGATTCCTAAACAAATTCCTAAACGGTAGCGTGTATCGAGCTGGAAAATCATCAGGATACCGAACACGGAAAGCATGCTGAAAAGAATTTCTCTGACAGAAACCATATGCCGGTTGATAATCGGTTCGAAAATGGCTGTGAAGATACTCATCAAAGATACGCAGACCGCACCGATGGATACGTTGGATGCCTTGATGCTGGCATAGAAGAACAGCCAATAGCCGGCAAGCAGCAATCCCACCAGACCGATCTTTCCCTTTTCCGCCCAGGTAATCTTGCGTAACTTATTCAATACTCGGAGCAGGATGTAAAAGATGACGAACGAGAACATGAGTCGGTACCATACCAGAATAAACTCGTTCATCGGAATAAGTTTGCCGAAAATACCGGTCCCTCCAGCCAGTAGAACAGCAACGTGTAGTTTGAGGAATGCCTCTTTCATGATAGCTTGTGTAGTAATTCCTTTAATATAATTATTATGCTTGAAAAAACGGGATGACTTTATAAGGTTCCTTCCAATTTTGCGGGTGCAAATGTACGGATTTAATCGATAGGTTGTAATCCTACCTCAACGTTTTTTTATCGTTCAGATATCAATTTGATTATTTTTTTTCAAAATAAAATGTATTGTTGAGACCGGGCACGCCAATTTCAAGAGTCGGACGCATTGTTTTCTGTCAAATGTGTATTTGACGATCTGTTTGCCTTCAAACCCGTTTAAGACGTTTTACGGAAATATCATATTGCTTAATCCTCTTTAACTCAATTCTATTGTTTAAGTTAAAAAGATAGCGTAACTTTATAGCAATACAAAAACGAAATTACTATGAAACGCTTCACACTATTTATCTCATTGATGTTGGTTTTAGGAATGGCAGCCTGTTCATCATATCCGCATTGGAAAAAGACTTCTGAAGAGGAAGTCGTGGTCATTGGAGAACGTTCGCCATTCGGAAAATCTCCGTTGAATGATACCGTGTCTACGACTGTACCGGTTCCATCCGATTCTTGTGACATGCCTTCCGATTCAATTGGGGAGGTGTTGTCGGCCGAGTAACAAACCTACTGTCTGATTCATAGAAATCGAGTAAATATACACTTGTTGTTAATATTTGCAAAAGCATATACAGATATGTATTACTTTTCGTACTTTTGACGTAAAGTAACAATCCGAAACACAATTACTTAAACTAACGTGAGTTCGGTATAAGAAAACGATTGAAAAAGTTGTGGGAATGAAATATTTTTAGTATCTTTATAGCTGATAA
>CALUKX010000056.1 GCA_944321335.1 uncultured Phocaeicola sp.
TTTTTGAGGAAAATCCAAACGACTTCAGTCTGATATGAAACGACAGAGGCCATCTCAATTCATTTTGAGACGGCCTCATTCCATATAGATTACCAAATTCAAGTTATACTTGAATCACTTTACCAAGGTCTGGATTATTTGTTACCGCAACCTGCGCAACGTGGCTTGATCTGTTTGAAGAAGTCGTTGCCCTTATTGTCTACCAGGATGAATGCAGGGAAGTTTTCAACTTCAATCTTCCAGATAGCTTCCATACCCAGTTCAGGATATTCCACACATTCGATGCTCTTGATGTTGTTCTGCGCAAGGATTGCGGCAGGACCACCGATTGAACCGAGGTAGAAACCGCCGTGCTTCTTGCAGGCATCGGTTACGGCCTGGCTACGGTTACCCTTAGCCAACATGATCATTGAACCGCCGTGGCTCTGGAACAGGTCAACGTACGGGTCCATACGTCCGGCTGTTGTCGGGCCCATAGAACCGCAAGCCATTCCCTTCGGAGTCTTGGCAGGACCGGCGTAGTAGATAGGATGATCCTTGATATACTGAGGCAAATCTTCGCCACGGTCCAGACGTTCTTTCAACTTAGCGTGAGCGATATCACGGCCAACGATGATTGTACCGTTCAACGACAGACGGGTAGATACAGGATATTTATCCAGCTGAGCAAGGATTTCGCTCATCGGACGGTTCAAGTCAACCTTTACTGCATCACCTTCACCGGCCTGACGCAATTCTGCCGGAATCAGTTCGCCCGGATTTGAATCGAGTTTCTCGATCCAGATACCGTCCTTGTTGATCTTACACTTGATGTTACGGTCGGCAGAACAAGAAACGCCCAGACCTACCGGACAAGAAGCACCGTGACGAGGCAAGCGGATGATGCGTACATCGTGAGCGTAGTATTTACCGCCGAACTGAGCACCCAAACCGATGCGGTGAGCTTCTTCCAATACCTGTTTTTCGAGTTCTACATCGCGGAATGCACGTCCGTATTCGTTACCTGTAGTCGGCAGGTTATCGTAGTAGTGAGTAGAAGCCAGCTTCACTGTCAGCAGGTTCTTTTCTGCAGAAGTACCACCGATTACGAATGCGATGTGGTACGGAGGACAAGCGGCTGTTCCCAAAGTCTTCATCTTTTCTACCAGGAACGGAACCAATGTACCCGGATTCAGGATAGCCTTGGTTTCCTGATACAAATAAGTCTTGTTGGCAGAACCACCACCCTTAGTCACGCACAGGAAGTTGTATTCCATACCTTCTGTAGCCTCCAGGTCGATCTGAGCCGGCAGGTTGCAACGAGTATTCACTTCTTCGTACATGCTCAACGGAGCGTTCTGAGAGTAGCGGAGGTTGTTTTCGGTATAAGTCTTGTAGACTCCTAATGACAAAGCTTCTTCGTCGCAGTAGCCTGTCCATACCTGTTGGCCCTTTTCACCGTGGATAATAGCCGTACCGGTATCCTGGCAGAAAGGCAATACACCTTTTGCAGCTACTTCGGCATTGCGAAGGAATGTCAAAGCCACATATTTATCGTTATCGCTGGCTTCCGGGTCGCTCAGGATTTTAGCCACCTGTTCGTTGTGTGAACGGCGCAGCATGAAAGAAACATCGTGGAAAGCGGCGTTAGCCATTGCAGTCAGACCTTCCTTTTCGATTTTCAGGATAGGTTTACCTTCGAACTCGCTTACAGAAACATAGTCCTTTGTAAGCAGATAGTATTCAGTAGTATCTTTTCCGTGTTCGAACATCGGCTGATACTTGAATTCTGGAGTTGTTGCCATAATATTTTATTATTAATGTTAGTTATCGTGATAGCAAAGGTACAAAGTATTATCGAAATTTTTCCTTAATTAAAATAAAAACTTTGATTTATTGCATTGCCTTCCGCAATTCGTCTTCAAGTACTCCGACACCCGGAAAGCCGACATAGCGTGCGTGGATTTCCCCATCAATATTCACGATAAGATAGGCGGGTATCCCCTTGATATCGTATAGCCTGCACAGGTCGTCCCATTGCCTTTCGGTTACCCTGTAATGGATGCCGTTGATTTCGTTGATGACAGTACGCCAGGTCGTGCTGGGCGAAGAAGGGCCTGTAACATAAATGTAAACCATTTCGTCGGAAGGCAGCTTTTTCTTGAGCAGGCCGGTGAAGTGCATGCTTTTCCGGCAAGGTGCGCACCAGGTTGCCCAAAAGTCCACCAGTATCGCCTTGCCTTTATGTGGCCCGATAATGGCAGGAAGGATATTTTCTCCGGTCAGCGTCGAATCCCATTCGGCCACCAGGCAACGTTTGGCCGAGATACTTCTTTCGATGACAGCACGCAGGTTATTGGCACGCAAATCGATATATTTCTTCAGTTCCGGTTGGGTGATGGCGGCATATTGCCTCTTGTCTTCTTCATCTTCCTTCCAATATTTCACCATATCGTGATAAACCGAACGGGCACGTTTTATATCTCCCCACAAATCGGCCGACAGGTTTTCATCGCGTTCCAGGTATTGCAGGTAGGGTACATAGTCGTATCCAAAGCGGATGAAAGGGGAATCTTTGAATGACGGGTCCACCCGTCCGGCAGCCCCGGCAAGTACGGCCGAATTGATCTGCAGATTGGTAGTCACATAATCACGATAGCCTTCGCCGGCTTTCTTTTCCTTTTTTACTCCCGAAAGCAGTTTGTTGCAACGGAGGTTGATATAGCTTTGCAGTTCATCATCCGACAACCCTGCCGTTGCGTCTTCATATCCGGTTTCGGCGCTTACCGACAACGGATAGCCCCATGTAGCCAGTTCGACGTTTAGTTCCTCTCCCGCTCCATCGTACCATGCTTTCTGTAGCCGGCGGTAGCGGTCGCCCAACAGATGTGAAGCCGACATGCTCAGTCGGGGCAGATGGATATAGACGGTGATTTCTTCTCCTGGATAGAGAAAGAGATTGAGCAGCGCCCTATTGATCTGGATTTTCGCACCACAAGGTATCACAAGATTCTGTTCGATGTGGAAAGAGCCGTCGGAACGGATCTTGACCGATTGGCCCCAATCGTTCGCCAGCAGCCAATCGGCAAAGCGGAACACCACATCCATGTCCATCCGCTCTTCATATCCCAGGATATAACCGTTGATGATAGCCTTTCCCGCCTTCAGTTCGGGGTGTGGGAGTTCCTTACAAGGGGAGCTTACCTGAGTCTGCAGAAATTCAGGAATAAAGACATAGGGTTCCGTTTCGACAAGCTGCACATCGTATATGTTCCATCCGTGATACGGCTCGACGAAATCAACCGTATGCACTTCGGCTGGCAGCGGAGCGAAAGAAAGAGTGATGTATTGTTTCCCCGATTCTCCGATAACGGGGACAGAGTTGGTTCCGCCGATAGAAACTCCTTCGGCCTCACGCAACAGAGAGCGTCCGCCGGCGTACCTCAGGTATGTATCGGAGGCCACGATGCAGGAATCGCCGGGTTGTCCGAACAGAAGCGCATCGACCTGCGTCTGTTCGTCGGTCAGTATAATCTTTCTGAATTCAATCTTCGTAGTGTTCGCCGTCACGAAACACGGACGTTCCACTTCGCGCTTGTGATATGCGGCCGCCTTCACCGTGAGGTTCAGCAGACACAGCACACAAAGCATCCACACGCATTTCATAATACCTTCGAATTATCAGGACAAGCCTTGCAGACGGCTTATCCATTCGTTTCCTTTTTCTTCTGTAAGTTCTTTATCGGCCAATATGGCTTCCATAAAGGCATTGGTATCGGCAGTACCTCGTACCGCTTCGAAATCGTTTACCCTATCGATATCGTTTCCATCCAGACCGAATCCGATCATGGTCTGTTCCGAAAATTCCTTTTGTCCGTCGGCATAAATCTGTCCGTCGAGCCATATAACCGATTCCAGCCAACGCCGTATCAGCTTACACAGGTTTTCAACGGAGGCCGTTTCGACCGCCCATCCGTAGGCTTTCTGGATTTCGGCGGCAGTCCATTTCCATGCATAGGCCTCATAATTACGATACAGTCCGTCCAGTTCCTTCTGCAGTTGGTCGGTATCGTCGACCTGTCCTTGTTCGATGGCAGCAATCAGACGGTCGGTTTCCGACTTCGGGGCGAGAAGTCCCGAAAGGTCGACCCATTGTCCCGTTCCCGTTTCGGTTTCAGGTTTCAGGACTTTGCGGACATCTTCTACCGTATCTTTCCCGGCTTTCTCCAGACGTTGCAACAGCTGGTCGCCGAAGAACTTGCTTACTGCAGCCTCGTACAGAACGATACCACGCTGCAACGATTGGCGTCTCAGCATCATACCCTGATAGACACACAAGGGAGCATCGGGTTTCATCTCCGCTTCAAGTTTCTTCAGCAGACGGATTCCGTCGAGCATCTTCTGTACCGTATATGGAGTGAGCAGACCGAAATGGATCTTGTCGAGCAACAGGCTGCCGGTACGTCCGTCTCTCTTCGGCCATTTATCGGCATCTCGGGCAGTACCCACGCTACGCAGGTTGACTCCCGGCACAAGATAAGCCACGCCTTTGTCCTCTATCAAATAAGAGAAAGGCAGATCGGCCGTATCGGGATGTGTTACATGATGTCCCATGACCATCGAGAAAGCTCCGATGCGGGCAGGCCACAGGATATAGGAAGAGGAAGCTGTTTTCGAACCGCGTTCCAGGATTCCCTGATGCGACGGTCCCAACTTGTACATGTGATTGCTTTGGTTGGAGCCCGAACCGGCGTTCATGAACGAGAACATGCCGCCGATGAGCAAGGTAGATTTATGGTGTGTAACGGTAAACGGACCAGCAAAGATGGCACAGGCCTCACCGTTTTCTTCCTGACAATTGCAGAAGAACAACGAATCGGCAGCCGAATAACCGTGACCGATGTGCGTAGCCTGTCCCACGAAACAACGGGTAAGCATGGCACCGTCGGTTACCTTCGCTCCGCTCGAGATGATGAAATCGTCGCACAGCACTCCGTAGCCAACCGTAACCGGAGCATCGGCCGTACTGTTGACAGAACCGTTCTTCAGCCGTCCCGCACCGGTTATCGTACAACAATTGCCGATGCGTACATTTTCGATACGGCCTGCACCTTGTATCATCACCTTCTCTCCCACCGATCCCCGGCTTGAAGTACATTGCCGTACATAAGCGGCTATCAGTTTCTTCATCTGAGCAATCAGTTGCGGACGATGACGATAGAAGGCCATCATGTAGGCTTCGTGCGATGACAGGGTATCGTAGATCAAGACTTCCCTGCCGCCGGTTTCACTCAAGACGGCCACTTCCACACCGTTACCGAACGAAGTATCCCCTTCCACCAACATCGTATCCACATTGCTGATGAAGGAAGACCGGCCGATCTCGTAATTGGCGATACAGTTCTTTACCCATTCGATACAACAACCGTCGCCCACAGTCACGTTATGGAGGGTTGCATGATACAATCCGGCACTGCGTTCCACACCGCCGGGCAAGGTGAAGCCGCCTTCGAACACACCCAAACGGATATCACCCGAAAAACGGACATCGAGTACATGGTCGGGAACAAACCGGGGAGCAACCTTTATCCGGTTCCAGTCGGCTGCCGAACAGCCCTGAGCCTCCAACCGGCTGATTTCTTCTGCTGTAAGCGAACGGTAATCGGTCATAAGCAACAATTATTGTTCATCGTCGTAGGTCTGATACAGGAAGTCGTTGTACGGGTACTTCTGCACATGCAGTTCACGCACCTTCTTGTACACCTTCTCCTTCATCTGGTCGATGTTGGTCTTGTTTTTGGCAGAAATGAACATACAGTTGTCGTTCATCTTCGCCATCCAGGTATGCATCAGCTCTTCGAGCGTTATATTTTCCTTTGTCTTCGGAGTCAGATCGTCTTCCGCCTTCTCTACATAGGTATAGGCATCGATCTTGTTGAAGATAATCATGGTCGGCTTGCCTGCCGCACCCAAATCGGCGATAGTCTTGTCGACCACCTGAATCTGTTCCTCGAAGTCGGGATGGGAGATATCGACCACGTGCAGCAACAGATCGGCCTCGCGGACCTCGTCCAAAGTCGACTTGAACGATTCGACCAGGTCAGTAGGCAGCTTACGGATAAATCCTACCGTATCCGACAACAGGAAAGGCAGGTTTTCGATAATCACCTTGCGGACGGTCGTATCCAAAGTAGCGAACAGCTTGTTTTCTGCAAAGACTTCGCTCTTGGCAAGCAGGTTCATCAATGTCGACTTACCCACGTTGGTATAACCCACCAACGCCACACGGATGAGTCGTCCGCGGTTCTTGCGTTGGGTAGACTTCTGCGTATCGATTTCCGCCAGACGCTGTTTGAGCAACGACATACGGTTCAAGATGATACGGCGGTCCATTTCGAGCTGGGTTTCACCCGGACCACGAAGACCTACCGAACCTTTACCGCCGCCGGCACCGGAACCACCTCCCTGACGTTCGAGGTGAGTCCACAAACGTTGCAGACGCGGAAGCATATACTTATACTGAGCCAGCTCTACCTGCGTCTTCGCATTGGCGGTCTGGGCACGCATGGCAAAAATATCGAGAATCAGTGAAGTACGGTCGAGAATCTTCACCTTCAGTTCGTTTTCAATGTTACGGATCTGTTTGGCCGAAAGCTCATCATCGAAAATCACCATACCGATTTCGGTCTCCTCCGATTCGTTCTGGAGAGTGAGGTATTCCTTGATCTCCTGCAACTTACCTTTACCTACATAAGTCACGGAGTTGGGCGTATCCAGTTTCTGGGTGAAACGCTTTACCACCTCCGCTCCTGCGGTTTCGGCAAGGAAAGCCAGTTCATCCAGATATTCGTTCGTCTTACGTTCGTTCTGAGTCTGTGTAACCAAACCCACCAGCACAGCCTTCTCGGTCTGCGCTTCTGATATCACAAATTCCTTCATTCGGTGTAAATGTATAATCTTTCATGCAAATATATATAAAAAAAGACGATGAATCAGTGTCTTGACAAAAAAAGAGACCGCTCCGACAAAATCGGAACGGTCTCTCCCTATTTCAGCGATATCTCCCGGTGGGAGAATCGGTTTGTGCGGAAATTATTTCAGGTTCATGCCACCTTTGTGGTATTCAGGAGCCGGAGCCTTAACGATAGTCTTGACTGTTTTTGCAGCAGCCATCTTCACTTCACCGTTTGTACGGCTGATAGTCTTGCTCTTACCGCTGAGAACCTTCATGTTCTTGGTAGAACCTGAAGTCTTCGGAGCATCCGGATAGATATCTGATACAGTCTGGATCTTACCGGTAGCTACATCGTAGTAAGCCAATGCCGGATCACTGAAAACTTCGTTACCATCCTTATCAGCACCGATACCGACAGCTACAATAACGATACGTTTCTGGAAGTACTTAACCTGAACATGTGCTCTGGCCCATGTATCTCCGGCTGTAGCTTCGATACCGCCTTCGCCCAATACATGTATCTTCCAGTATTCCACTGCGTCAGCATAAGTAGTAGCAGTGCAATCATCTTCCAATGTTTCGTATCTGAACTTAGCTACATCTTCGTTGTAGGAGAATGTACCTACGAATTCCTTCGCGTCACCCTCTCCCTGAACTGATGCACTGATCGAGATTGACGGATTTTCGCCTCCCACAGCAGCCTCGTTGGTATGTACTGTCACTTCACCCGGGAATGTCAAATCACCGTTCCAGCATTCAGCCACGTAAACCACTTTATAGTCCTTACCCGGTTCCAGACCTGTAAAGGTAATTTTCTGGTTCGACTCATCCTTATCAAGCATACACTGCAAGTAGCTGTCCTGACTATTGATAATATCGAGAGCGGCGTTCTCATAATCGTACACATTGTAATCCATATCTACCATCATGTAATAGAATACAGCAATCTGGTCCATCTGTGCTTCTGCCATCGGAGCAATAGAGAAGCTGGTTGTACCGATTTCACTTGCTTCCATCATGAAGTCTGCAGGCCACCAATCCCAATTATAATAATCATAGAATCTAGCCTTAGTCTTGAAGGAGTATGTCTGCAGGTCGGAATACTGTTCATAACCGTTGATAGTAGAATACATCAGGACATACTCTGTATCCGGATTAAGACCAAACTGGAAGCTGGTAATTTCAGCAGCAGAGCCACATGGAACCAATTTATCCGGATCCATCTTGTAGTTAGGATTCGATTCGTACCAACCACCATCGATAATCTGTGCTTTCAACGACTGAAGATCACTTTCGGTATATTTTTCATATTCATCTTTAGTAGTCCAGTGATAACGGATTCCGCTACAGTTTGCATCCATACTGATGTGGAAGTTCACTACAGAAGGGCTGGTTTCAGCTTCTGGCAATGTAAATGTAGCAGTACCCGGAGCTGCATCGCTTGGGATATCAACCATAGTAAATGTCAACACTTCCAGATCACCCATTACATAGTTTTCATCGGCAGCTGCACCTACAACAACCAGTTCGGCAGAACGGTCTGCCCAGATAGGCCAGCTTACTTCAGGATAATCTGCAGACGGAGTTGCAGTCATGAAGTAGCGCAACATATCGCGGAACAAGTCTTCGCCGAAGGTATTGATATACTGTTCGTATACATCCTTCATCATTGTATAGACGAAATAGTATGGAGCCTGGGTAGTTACTCGTACACCATAAGCCTGCCATCCCATCAACAGATCGAACTTCAGGGAATATTCCTTAGCCGATTCCAATGGTTTGGTACGGAAGTAACAGATACTCATATCAGCTGTCTGAACACCTTCTTCATCGTTACATCCCTGAGCAACGATTACATATTCACAATCTGGATAGAATTCGAACTGTTTGAAGTTTGAATTAGCCCAATCGTATTCCTGTCCGTCGGCATAATTGCTTTCTGTAGATTCACTGATGATATAACCACCTGTACCACCTGCAGCAAACAGCTTTTCTTCGATATACGATGCTGTTTCTTCTGTAGTCAGTTTACGGCCTTCATTAACGATTTCATTATAATGATCTGAAAACATGTTATCGTACAGAGTAGCCACAGGATAGATATCGATACGATAAGAACGGGCACTGGCACCCGGTACACAGGTAAACTTCACATTGTTGGCAGTTACTTCTTCTACCTTTACCTGAACGCCACGTTCCGAACCCGGAGCTTCCATATTGTAAGCTTCGATCGGAGTCGGAAGGTCCATATCGGCATGGATTATAAATGGAGCACCTTTTTCCGGAGTATCGGGAGAATCAGGCTCTTCCGGATTTACAACGCCGTTATCATCGTCGTCGTTACCCGAACATGAAACGAATGTGCTGCCAGCAGTAAACAACAATGCAGCAGCCATTGTCAGATTCCAAAATACTTTTTTCATAACGCAATAGATAATATTTGTTTCGATGATTATTTAGCTAAGATATAATCGGTATCGCCACCGTCGGCAGCACATACTGCCATATTGTTTACATAGCCGTTCTTGTCGAGCGCCAATGCATAGAATGAAAGGTCTTTGAGTTTCCATGCTTCATCCAAAGTCACGGTATACTCTTTCGATACTTCCTGTCCGGCTGTCAATGTTCCCAACTTGTCGCCGATGATACTACCGCTTGCCAATGCACGCAACACATGGCGATGATTGTAGTTATCATTGACAAGTCCGGTTGCCTCCAACTGCGGAGACTTGATATTGTCTTCTTCCACATAAAGCACCAGACGATAATCGTCCTGGGTTTCGGAAGTTACCTTTACCGTTACATTGGCAACGCCATTAGATACGACAGATTTTACTGCAACACCACAATGTGCCGGATACTCTGCCAACGAACGGCTGAGTGCATCGGTCACTTCTTTTTGATTGTTTGCAGTCACATCACGCATATCAATCACAGCCTGTGGGAACTGGGTAATCTTAAACTGACTGATCAGATCTTTACCGGCCTGAATTTCCATCGGGTCGTTAGGCTCACCTTCCGAATTGTCGTGAACGGCAATCAGATGACAATGATCCTTATACGTATCCGAAGTGGTTAACAGATTCAGTATACGATAGAACGGCGGGCAGTTCATACACCATGCACCTGTAAAATCCATCACACAAATCTGGCGCAGGTATTTCGATTCGACAACCGCATTGGCAACGACTGTCACTTTATTGGAAGCCATTCCGTTTACTGTCGCCTGGAATTCGTATGTTCCGGCTTCTGTAGTAGAAAACTTGTTGTCGGATACCGGTTTGTTGGTAGTAAGGCAACGAAGTTCAACCTGAGAAGTAACCACGTTACCACCGTTCTTGACAGTAAAGGTAGCCACATCGCTACCATTGGCGGTAATGCTTGTTTTATCGACCGACAAGGTAACAGAACTGATTGATGAATCACCCTCGTCATCAGTTCCCGAACAGCTTGTTGCTGAAGCCAGCAGCGCTGTTACCCACAATAAAAGAAGATTTTGGTCAGAAACTTTTTCATCATATTCTCTCCCCTTTATTATTTTAACAGATAATCTACAGAACCGCCAACCTTACATTCGGTGGTATTGTTGCAAGTGAAGGAAGCTCCACCGTCCAATGTATTGGTGATAGAAACGATAACACGCATATTGTCGGCATTCCAACCTTCATCCAGCTTCTCAGTATAAGTCTTTACCACTTCCTTGTCCTTTACAATCTCATCCTTGATCTTGTCGCCATAGTTGATACTAGAAACCAACTTACGGACTACATTGTTATGAGTATACGATGTACCTTCCACACCGGCCTGGGTATAAGAGATACCATCTTCTACCAGATAAACCAGACAGCGGTATTCAGCGCCATCGATATCCGATTTCAGTTTGGCCTGAATATCAAGCTGACGTGTAGAAGCATTGTAAGAAGTTTCGATAGCCACGCCACAAGTGTTCGGATACAAGTTCAATTCCTTTTTCATTTCATTGAACATGTTGTTTGGATTGGCATTGAGCTGTGAATTATTATCTCCAACAATTTTACGATTGTTCAAGACGAACTGTGGAAGCCCTGAGAAACCGAACGATTTCATGTAAGTAGTGGTAGCATCGATACCCATCGGATCCTTCATTCCGTTATAATCCATGTGGAATGCGGCAACTACCAGCTGATCCGGATATTGAGCCTTCAAATCTTTAACCCAACCACCCAAAGTAGGACAGTTGTGACAACCTACAGAGGTAAATTGCATACCCAATACTACATGTTTGTACTTTGACTGTACACCACCTGTCGCTGTAACGGTAATGGTTTCCTTACTTTTCTGAGTTCCTTTATAATAATAGGTAGCATAGAATAAGTTCCTGCAACAGTTGTGCTGAATGAATTGGCACCATTGCCCAACTTAGATTCCGAGCCATCCGCATTTACAACAACCAGATTCATATTCTGATTGGTACTTACATCCTGACTACCGTATTTAACGGTAAAGGTAACCTTATCGGTACCATTAGCCTGGATATCGGTCTTATCGGCAGAAATGTGGAGTTCACCTTCCACTACCGGTGTATCTTCGCTGTCGTCGGAGCTGCCTGAACATGCTACACATGCCAACACAGACAGACACAGCATAAATGTCATGTTAATGTATTTCAAGAATTTCATATTCTCCCGTAATTTTAATCGTTATAAACGTAATCTACACTTTCGCCAACCGGGCAATCTACCACATTGTCGATGATGTATTCTCCGTCTACCTGAGTCAAGCATAAACCACAACGTGGCAGTCGGCCGACTTGATAGTCGAATCAACTTCAAAAGCATAGTTTCCATCATAAGTTTCACCTGCGCCCAAAGTAAAGGCAGTATCGGTAAACTTCATGTAGTTTGGTGAAATGGCACGGACTGTATAATTGTATACATCTTCAAGACTAGCTGAATCATTCCATGTCAGATTATCCATGAGGAATGCGTATACCAATTCATATTTTCCGCCTTTGCTCGATTTCAAGGTAGCTTCAACATTCACATTATCACCGTTACGCGATACAGAAGCTTTGATACCGCAGGTTGCCGGATGAGCAGCCAATTCCTCCACCTGTGCAGTCTTCATTTTTGAAACTGTACGGTCGGAAGAAATGGTATTTTTGTTCATGCTGTACATGATTGTCGGTGCACCTGCAATTTTATATTCAGTCATCAAATCACCTGTTTCCTTGATGTGGAACGGATCCGAGTTCTTATAAGCATCGTGGAAAGCCATCTTGACCATACGTCACGGTTTCTCCGATTCCAGCTTCTCCAAAGCCGAAGTCATCGAAGGGCAGTTCGGACAAGTAGCACCTGTAAACTTGAACACCGCTACCTGACGATGAAATTCCTCTTAAGCCTTGCGGTTCTTTACCTTGACAGTAACAGTTTCAGATTCAAGTTTATCGAAATATGCCTTGAAACTATATGTACCGTTTTCTACAGAAGAGAATGTGCGGACATTCTTATCGAGATAATCTCCGCTAGTCACTTCCTGAATATATACATACTTGGCCTGTGTAGCAGTAAGGTCGTTACCGTTATTATCAACCACTGTAAACGTTACCTTATCTGTACCGTTCGCTTCCAGTTCGGTCTTGTCGACCTTCAGTACAATCGCTTCAACCTTATCATTGCCGGTTGAAGGAGCATCATCGTCAGAACTGCCGCTACAAGCGGTCAGTCCTGCCAATAAAATATTCAATCCCAGAAAAAGTTTAACTATTTTCATATTTTCTATTTAACCCCAAATTAGAAAGAAGTTGTAATTGCCAGGTTAGCACCTGTATATGCCGGTACGATACGGCAGACACCACCCGAGCATACATAACCGGCCTTGTTACGGCCATAGCTCAATGCGATACGGGTACGTGACTTAGCATAGCTTACACCTACATTATAGTAGTGAGTCTTGGTATCACCGTTGTTGTACATATCACTGCAATAGATGCTCCATGTCGGTGCAAAATTCACTTCCAACAGACCGGCCATCCAGTCCTTATCGTCTTCCTGAGAAGTCAGGTACTGCAATTCCAGACGGGTAGAGAAAGTCGGAGTAAACTTATACTGCATATCAGCTACGAAGATGTTCGCAACGTGAGTAGTCTTGTTTGTACCGTAGTTCGGGTTACGTTCCTGACGAGAGTACAGGAAGTTCAGTTTGAATTCCTTGGTGAACTGCTTTTCGAAGTCGAAGCTGAAGTCACGGAACAAAAGGTTTCCGAACTGAGCTGTACCTTCCTTTTCCAAAGTATAGTAAGTAGAGAAGTTGGCATGTACCTTCAAGCCTCTCTTACCACCCAAAGTAGTACCACGACGGAAATTATAGAAGACATCGAGCTGAGCTCCGATTTCACCGCTGTTGATGAAGTTACCGAAGTACTGTCCCAGCTGCGGAGTATAAGGATGCAAGTTAGTCAGCAGGTAGGTATACTGAGTACACAAAGCCGGAACGTAGTTGATCATGTTCGAAGTGGAAGTGTTGCCGCTGATGATATCAGTATCCATCCATTCCAGACGGCGAGCCGACAAGTTCACTCCAAGTCCGTTACCGTTATAGCTAGCTTCGATCAACTGAGCGTTTGCACGCTTGCGCTGCATTTCACTTTGCGGATCGTACATATATTTGTTACCGCCATCGACATATTCACCTTTTACAGTAAAGCCGTTGCGTTCGAAGTTCACACGTCCAGAGAAACCGTTGGTATATGGTTTTGCGCCATCTTCCTTTTCAACGGCTGTGATTTCTTCGTAACGGTTCAAGGCAGAAGCCTCAATCCACAAATTGGTCTTCTTCCAGTCCAACAAGCTTGACAAGCCGAAACTGATATCAGCACCACGAACCTGCGTATCAGAGAATTCCATACCGAAACGTGGCATACCCCACATCGCCTTGAAGCGTACGATATTCTTGTAATTATAAGTAAAGCGCGCACCCATCAATGCATTGTTCAAACCGAGCGAGCGGTCTTCCCAAGCACGGAACAGCAAACCGCTACCGAACTGGTCGTAGAAAGTACCTCCGGTTACAGAGAAGTTTTCATCGCTCCAGCTGACATAGTAGTTTGTAATCTTAGACTTCTCCAATTCAGTAGGATACCCCATCAAGGCCGGTTCGTAAACTTCGAGCTGTGCACCTGCACTGAATTTACCCTGATAGTAATCCAGTTTCAGGTAGTTGTTTGAACCGAAGTGATCGTCAGGCGACTGGGCACCTGTCTCACTATCATCACGATAATAGATTGTGTTAGTTTCGAAACTACCTGTCAGGTAGCCTTTCTTCGACTTCGGAGTCGAGTCATCGTCCTGAGCCATTACGCTTACAGCACTGCAAGCAGCCAGAACCAACATGAAATTTCTTGCGTAATTTGCCATTTTATTATTTCTGTGCAGATTTAATTTTCTGGATATATTCGTTTTCGCTACCTGGAGTGTAACCTGTGTGAGAATAGATAATCTTACCATCGGCATCGACAACATAAACCTGAGGAGTCAGAGTAACGTTCATGGCACGCATGAATTCCTGGTTCTTGTCGTAAAGCACTGTGAAATCACTCCAACCGTGACCTTCGGCCAACGCCTTAGCTTTAGAAGCAGAACGGTTGTCGTCTGTAGCAACTGCAATCACACGGAAGTTGGCTTCATCCAACCAATCCGGCATCAAATCATTGATAGCATCCAATTCACGGATACACGGCTTACAAGTAGTAGCCCAGAAAGAAATGATCATCGGAGTCTTACCATCCACCAAAGATGCTGTGTTAACAATTTCTCCCTTACCATTTTCAACTTTAGCTGACGGAATCTGTGCAGCTACTTGTACGAAACAAACAAACATCAGAGCCAAGCTCAAAATAAGTTTTTTCATAAATAATGATTTTAAATAAATGATTTACATGTAAATAACGTGAGTTCGATGAAATATAAGTGTTTGAAGATTTGGTGATTAGCGAAAATTGCTGTAACTTTATAGTGCT
>CALUKX010000057.1 GCA_944321335.1 uncultured Phocaeicola sp.
ATCTTCCTAAAACGCCTATCTGCCAATAACTTTGCTACATTTTTCTGTTTATCACTTTTTATTCGTACTTTTGTACCATAAAAAACAGAAGTTATGCATATCCGATATATATCTTTTATTCTATTCTTTATTTTAGGATTGCTTATTGCACCGGTTTCCAATGCACAACCCAAATATGAAATCCGTGCGACTTGGGTTACAACACTCGGCGGGTTGGACTGGCCAAGCCGGAAAGCAATGAGTCCAAGCAGCGTCGAACGACAAAAGAAAGAGTTTTGTGAACTGTTGGACCGTCTCAAGCAAGCGCATTTCAACACAGTCTTATTTCAGACCCGCGTCCGTGGGGATGTCGTTTATCCATCTGTATTCGAACCATTCACTGAATCACTTACCGGACACGAAGGAAAGAATCCAGGGTACGACCCACTCAGATTCGCCATCGACGAATGTCATAAAAGAGGAATGGAGCTACATGCATGGATAGTTACTATACCTATAGGCAATATGCGCCAAATCAAGATTATGGGCAAGAGCTCTATAGTAAAGAAACGTCCGTCCATCTGTAAGAAATATAAAGACACCTGGTATCTTGATCCCGGGAATCCAGGAACCGATGAGTATCTGACAAGCATCGTCAAGGAAATTGTATCCAACTATGATGTTGACGGAGTCCATTTCGATTATATCCGCTATCCGGAACATTCCGAGAAATTTCCCGACCAGAACACTTTCCGTAAATATGGGAAAGGACAGGACATTGCACAATGGAGAAGAGACAACATTACCCGAATCGCCCGCCGTCTCTATTCGGAAACGAAGAAACTGAAACCTTGGGTCAAGGTCAGCAGTTCTCCTGTAGGCAAATACAATGATACCGGACGTTATACTTCACGTGGATGGAACGCATATACCGTGGTTTATCAGGATGCTCAAAAGTGGCTGGAAGAAGGAATCCAGGATGCATTGTTCCCAATGATGTATTTTCAAGGGAATAATTTCTATCCATTTGCACTCGATTGGAAAGAGAATAGTAACGGACGATGGATCATTCCAGGATTGGGAATTTACTTTCTTCATCCCGAGCAAATGGATTGGAATCTCGACGAAATTGTACGACAGATTTATTTCATCCGTGAATCAGGCCTTAACGGACAGGCTTATTTCCGCAACAAGTTCCTGCTTGACAATACAAAAGGATTACTCGATCAACTATCGGAACAGTTCTATACAGCACCGGCTGTAGTTCCTCCAATGACATGGATTGACAGCATTGCCCCATCCGTTCCGAGCAATCCGACCTTCAGTCCCCTCGAAAAGGGTGTAAATCTTTCCTGGATGCCGTCGACCGATAATCAGCAAGCACCTGTATACTATCGGATCTATGCATCAAACACCTATCCGGTAGATACGGAAAATCCGAAAAACATCATCGAAACGAGGGTTAATGAGAATCGATATACCTTTACCCCCCAATATCCTTGGGATGAACGCATATATTGGGTGGTGACAGCAGTCGACCGTTGTGGAAATGAAAGTCGGGCACTGGAGATGAATCAACCCCTCCAGAAACGAAAGTAATTCATAAAATCGATGGAAATAAGCAAAATAATAGTTACTTTTGCAGAACAATTGAAACAAACAAACTTAATCATATCTCATGAGCAATCAACGATACATGCAACGTGGCGTATCCGCATCGAAGGAAGATGTACATAACGCTATCAAGAACATTGACAAAGGTATTTTCCCGAAAGCTTTCTGTAAGATTATCCCGGATATTCTGGGAGGCGACCCCGAATACTGTAACATCATGCATGCCGACGGTGCCGGAACAAAATCCTCTTTGGCTTATTTGTACTGGAAAGAAACCGGTGACCTTTCTGTCTGGAAAGGTATTGCACAGGATGCGCTGATCATGAACATCGACGATTTGCTTTGTGTTGGTGCTGTAGATAATATCCTGGTTTCTTCTACTATCGGCCGCAACAAACTGTTGGTTCCGGGTGAAGTGATTTCAGCTATCATCAACGGTACAGATGAATTGTTGGCCGAACTCCGTGAAATGGGTGTAGGTGTTTATGCTACAGGTGGTGAAACAGCCGATGTAGGTGATCTGGTCCGTACCATCATCGTCGACAGTACCGTTACCTGCCGTATGAAACGTTCCGATGTTATCGACAATGCCAATATCCGTCCGGGAGATGTTATCGTTGGTCTGGCTTCTTACGGTCAGGCTACTTACGAAAAGGAATACAACGGCGGTATGGGTAGCAACGGTTTGACCTCTGCCCGTCACGACGTCTTTGCCAAATATCTGGCTGAAAAATATCCGGAAAGCTACGACAAGGCTGTACCTGAAGAACTGGTTTATAGCGGCAACCTGAAACTGACAGATGCCGTAGAAGGTTCTCCGTTGGATGCCGGCAAGCTGGTATTGTCGCCGACCCGTACTTATGCTCCGGTAGTAAAGAAATTGCTCGATGCTCTCCGTCCTCAGATTCACGGTATGGTTCACTGCTCGGGTGGCGCTCAGACAAAGGTATTGCACTTTGTAGGCGACAACTGCCGTGTCATCAAAGACAACCTCTTCCCTGTTCCACCGTTGTTCAAGACCATCAAGGAACAGAGTGGTACCGATTGGGACGAAATGTACAAGGTGTTCAACATGGGTCACCGTCTGGAAGTATATCTATCTCCTGAACATGCAGAAGAAGTTATCGCTATCAGCAAATCGTTCAACATCGATGCCCAGATTGTAGGACGCATCGAAGAAAGCGACCACAAGGAACTGATTATCCGCAGCGAATTCGGAGAATTCAAATACTAAAGGATATATTGTACAGCCATGATAGTACACCTGCACGTGTATTGTCATGGTTGTCTTTTTTCAAAGAATCAATATGGCAGAAAACAATACATTATTAGAAAAACTCGACGGACTCGTGGCACGCTACGAAGAAGTTTCGACCTTGATTACCGACCCGAATGTCATCGCTGACCAGAAACGTTACGTCAAACTGACAAAAGAATACAAGGAACTCGATGATATCATGAAGGCACGCAAGGAGTATCTGCAGTGTCTGAACGGATTGGAAGAAGCAAAACTGATGATGAGCGAGAGCGATCCTGAGATGAAGGAGATGGCACGCGAGGAAGCAGCCGCTTGTGAAGCTCGTATCCCACAGCTGGAAGAAGAAATCAAGCTGCTGTTGGTTCCGGCAGACCCGCAGGACGACCGTAACGCTATTCTGGAAATCCGTGGAGGTACAGGTGGCGATGAAGCCGCTATTTTTGCAGGCGACTTGTTCCGCATGTACTCGAAATACTGCGAATCGAAAGGATGGAAGCTTGAAGTGTCCAGCTTCAACGAAGGAGCAGCCGGCGGTTTCAAGGAAATCATCTGCTCCGTTACCGGTGACAAGGTTTACGGAACATTGAAATACGAATCGGGTGTTCACCGCGTACAACGTGTACCGGCAACCGAAACCCAAGGACGTGTACATACATCTGCTGCTTCTGTAGCCGTATTGCCCGAAGCGGAACCGTTCGATGTGGAAATCAACGAAGGCGAAATCAAGTGGGATACCTTCCGAAGCGGTGGTGCCGGAGGTCAGAACGTCAACAAAGTAGAATCGGGTGTCCGCTTGCGCTACAACTGGAAGAATCCGAACACAGGCGTAGTGGAAGAAATCCTGATCGAATGTACCGAAACCCGCGACCAACCGAAGAACAAGGAACGTGCGTTGGCACGTCTGCGTACTTTCATTTACGACAAGGAACATCAGAAATACATTGACGATATCGCATCGAAAAGAAAGACTATGGTAAGTACCGGCGACCGTTCGGCCAAAATCCGCACCTACAATTATCCGCAGGGACGAATCACCGACCATCGCATCAACTATACCATCTATAATCTGGCGGCATTCATGGACGGCGACATACAGGACTGCATCGACCACCTGATTGTGGCCGAAAATGCCGAACGCCTGAAAGAGAGCGAATTATAAATAAGAAAATGAAATAACAACATAAAATAGAAGACATTATGAATAAACAAGAATTATTCGAAAACATCAAAAGAAAGAAATCTTTCCTTTGTGTTGGTCTGGACACAGATATCAAGAAGATTCCTGAACATTTGCTGAAAGAAGAAGACCCTATCTTCGCTTTCAACAAAGCTATCATCGATGCAACGGCACCTTTCTGTATCGCATATAAACCAAACCTGGCATTCTACGAAAGCATGGGTGTCAAAGGTTGGATTGCCTTTGAAAAGACAGTGAAATATCTGAACGAAAATTACCCCGACCAGTTCATCATCGCCGATGCCAAGCGCGGTGACATCGGAAACACATCAGCCATGTACGCGCGTACATTCTTCGAAGAAGAAAACCTGGATGCCGTTACGGTGGCACCATACATGGGTGAAGACAGTGTAACTCCGTTCCTGGGTTACGAAGGCAAGTGGGTTATCTTGCTGGCTCTCACATCCAACAAGGGTTCTCACGACTTCCAGCTGACAACCGACCCGGAAGGCGAACGCCTGTTTGAAAAAGTATTGCGTAAGTCGCAGGAATGGGGCAACGACCAGAACATGATGTACGTAGTAGGCGCAACACAAGGCCGTATGTTTGAAGACATCCGCAAGATTGTTCCAAACCACTTCCTGCTGGTACCGGGTATCGGCGCACAAGGAGGTTCGCTGGAAGAAGTCTGCAAATACGGAATGACCAAGGAATGCGGACTGATAGTGAACTCCAGCCGTGCCATCATCTATGCCGACAAGACCGAAAACTTTGCAAAAACAGCCGGCGAGGAAGCACAAAAAGTACAACAGCAAATGGCTGAACAATTGAAAGCTATTCTATAAATCAAACTTTCAATTCATTCAAAAATAAGATACATTTATAGTAAAACTGTTATCAAATTCAAAAGCTGCATTAGAATTATTACTTCTGATGCAGCTTTTTAGTATCAGAATGTTTTATTTAGCAAGCCGATTTTCATAATCTGTATTGATAAATAATTGGTATTTTATACTGATATCTAAAAAAAAAATGCGTAATTTGCATAATTAAGAATACAGGATTGTAATCTGACATCTTTAAAATTGGAAAATAAAGTTTAAAAAACAAAAGATATGGAGTTTTCAGCTAAGCAAATTGCAGAATATATCCAAGGAACAATTGTTGGAGATGAAAACGCTACGGTACATACCTTTGCCAAGATAGAAGAAGGTATACCGGGTGCTTTATCTTTTCTATCCAACCCGAAATATACACATTACATCTACGACACACAATCAACCATCGTATTGGTCAATAAAGATTTCACTCCGGAACATGAAGTAAAGACCACTCTCATTAAGGTGGACAATGCTTACGAAAGTCTGGCAAAACTATTGACTCTATATGAGATGAGCAAGCCTAAGAAGACAGGAATCGATCCGTTGGCTTCAATTGCAACCAATGCAAAAATTGGTAAAGATGTATATATCGGCCCGTTCGCTTGTGTAGAAGAAGGAGCTGAGGTTGGCGACAACACCTATCTTCATCCCCATGTCACAGTCGGTTGTAATGCTAAAGTTGGAAACAATACCATTCTCTATCCCCATGTCACCATATATCATGACTGCCGTGTCGGAAACAATTGTATCCTGCATGCAGGCTGCGTAATCGGAGCAGACGGATTCGGATTCGCACCATCTCCCGAAGGTTACGAAAAAATCCCTCAAATCGGTATAGCCATCATTGAAGACAATGTGGAAATCGGCGCAAATACATGTGTTGACCGTGCCACTATGGGAGCAACAATCATTCATAAAGGAGCCAAGCTGGATAATCTGATACAGATTGCCCACAACGTAGAAATCGGAAGCCATACAGTTATGGCATCCCAAGGTGGAGTGGCCGGTTCGGCTAAAATAGGTGAATGGTGTATGTTTGGCGGACAGGTAGGAGTCGCAGGCCATATCAAGGTAGGAGACCATGTAACTGTAGGTGCCCAATCGGGTATACCTGGAAACACAAAATCCGGAAGTACACTTATGGGATATCCAGCCATCGATCCGAAACAATTTGCACGTTCATCAGCCGTATTCAAGAAATTACCTGACATGTATTCCGAATTAGGACGCCTGCAAAAAGAGATTGAAGAATTAAAGAAACAACTAAATAAATAAAATCCATGCTGAAACAAAAAACATTGAAAGGCAGCTTCTCGTTGAACGGTAAAGGGCTCCACACCGGAGTTAAACTAACCATTACCTTCAATCCTGCCCCAGAACATCACGGATATAAGATTCAGCGTATTGATTTGGATGATCAACCTATCATTGACGCAGTAGCAGAAAATGTTGTTGACACTACTCGTGGTACTGTATTAGAGAAAAACGGGGTAAAAGTCAGTACTATTGAACATGCAATGGCGGCACTTTACTCAGCCGGCATCGACAACTGTCTGATCCAAGTGGATGGACCGGAATTTCCGATTCTTGATGGAAGCGCAAAATATTATGTAGAAGCAATCAAACGTGTTGGAATCGAAGAGCAATCCGCACCGAAAGATTTCTATATCATCAAGTCTAAAATCGAGTTCCGCGATGAAACGACAGGTTCATCCATCATTGTCCTCCCGGATGACAATTTCAGTGTAAATACATTAATTTCATACGATTCGAAAATCCTCACCAACCAGTATGCGACATTGGAAAACATGGCCGACTTCCCGAGTGAAATATCGTCGGCACGTACCTTTGTCTTTGTACGTGAGATTGAACCGTTGCTCAATGCCGGCTTGATTAAAGGAGGCGACCTTGACAATGCCATCGTAATCTATGAGAAAGAAATGACTCAGGATAATTTCGACAAGCTGGCAGATGTTATGGGAGTTCCTCATATGGATGCCAAACAACTCGGCTACATCAACCATATTCCTTTGGTATGGCCGAACGAACCTGCACGCCACAAACTCCTTGATATCATCGGTGATCTGGCACTCATCGGTAAGCCTATTAAAGGACGCATCATCGCAACCCGTCCGGGACATACAATCAACAATAAGTTTGCCCGCCAGCTTCGTAAGGAAATCCGCCTGCATGAAATTCAGGCTCCCGTATACAATTGCAACGAAGCCCCAATCATGGATGTAAACCGCATCCGTGAGCTGTTGCCTCACCGCTATCCGTTCCAACTGGTAGATAAAGTGATCGCCATCGGCGCCAATTATATTGTAGGGGTAAAGAATGTAACATCCAACGAACCTTTCTTCCAAGGGCACTTCCCTCAGGAGCCGGTGATGCCGGGTGTACTTCAGATAGAAGCTATGGCACAGGTAGGAGGACTGTTGGTCCTCAATTCTCTGGACGAACCGGAAAGATACTCAACCTACTTCCTGAAGATTGACAATGTCAAGTTCCGCCAGAAAGTTGTTCCCGGTGATACACTGATTTTCCGTGTTGAACTGATGGCGCCTATCCGCCGTGGAATTTCAACCATGAAAGGATATATCTTCGTAGGCGAAAAGATTGTCTGCGAAGCCGAATTTATGGCACAAATCGTAAAAAACAAATAATAGCCCATGATAAGTCCATTAGCATACGTAGATCCCGAAGCAAAAGTCGGGAAAAATGTTGAAATCGGTCCTTTTGTATTTATCGACAAGAATGTAGTGATCGGCGACAATAATGTTATCATGCCTAATGTCAACATTATGTATGGTTCACGTATCGGTAACAACAACCGGATTTTCCCGGGAGCTGTTATCGGCGCCATCCCTCAGGACTTGAAGTTCAAGGGAGAAGAAACTACAGCCGAAATCGGTGACAACAACAGCATCCGCGAAAATGTAACCATCAACCGCGGTACTGCAGCGAAAGGAAAGACTGTAGTAGGGAGCAACAACCTGCTCATGGAAGGTGTACACGTAGCCCATGATGCAAAAATCGGTAACGGATGTATCATCGGAAATTCAACGAAAATGGCCGGAGAGATTGTCATTGATGACTTCTCCATTATCAGCGCCAATGTATTGATGCACCAGTTCTGCCACGTCGGGGGATATGGTATGATTCAGGGAGGATGCCGTTTCAGCAAGGACATCCCGCCATTCATCATCGCCGGACGCGAACCGATCGCTTACAGCGGTATCAACATTGTAGGCTTGCGCCGCAGAGGATTTTCGAACGAACTGATTGAAAATATTCATAATACTTACCGTATCATCTACAATAGCGGAAAGAATGTGACCGATGCTTTGGTTCAGGTACGTGAAGAAATTCCGATGAGCCCGGAGATTGAATATATCATTTCATTCATTGAAAATTCGGAAAGAGGCATTATCCGCTAAAAAAGATTTTGTATCTTTACGAAGTAGAAAGATTTAAATAGGACATACAATGGTATATAAATTCAGAATTATATCCGATGAAGTCGATGATTTCCTGAGAGAAATCAAGATTGACTCAGAAGCGACATTCTACGACCTGCATGAAGCGATTCTGAAATGCACAGGTTATAAGGATGATCAGATGACTTCGTTCTTCATTTGTGACGATGACTGGGAAAAGGAAATCGAGATCACATTGGAAGATATGGGTGCCGGAAGTTCGGAAGAAGATACTTTCGTGATGAAGGATACCCCATTGAACGAACTGCTGGAAGACGAAAAGCAAAAGATGCTTTATGTGTTCGATCCGTTGGCAGAACGTGTTTTCTTCATCGAGCTATCGGAAATCATTACCGGAAAAGATTTGCAGCATGCAACTTGCTCACGTAAAGAAGGTAATCCTCCGAAACAGACTATCGATTTCGATGAACAGATGAATACCAATGCGTCACTCGACCTTGACGAAAACTTCTATGGTGACCAGGAGTTCGATATGGAAGATTTCGATCCGGACGGCTTTGATATGGGTGGCGGTGGCAATCCGTACGATGAAGATAAATACTAATCCACTGATATAAGGCCAATACAGTTTTTGTATTGTTCGTTTTCTGGCGAGGGGTCTCATGAATGCTGTCGGTTCAACATGAGACTCTTCGCCTTGCTTTTCCAGTTCAACCCAATAATCCGAAACAGATGAATAAACCTACATTGATTGTATTGATTGGACCGACAGGTATCGGAAAGACCGACTTGAGCCTGTCAATAGCAGAAACATTCCATACATCCATCATTTCGGCCGATTCACGCCAGTTGTATGCCGATCTGAAAATCGGAACAGCTGCCCCAACTCCCGAACAGCTTGCCCGTGTTCCGCATTTCTTTGTGGGTACACTCAAACTGACCGATTATTACAGCGCCGCCCAATATGAAACGGAAGTGCTTAAAAAATTAAATGAACTGTTCAAGCTCAATCCGGTCGTAGTGCTGACCGGAGGTTCGATGATGTATGTTGATGCTGTCTGCAAGGGTATCGACGACATTCCGACCGTTGATGCCGAAACCCGAAAGTATATGATAGAACGCTATGAAAAAGAAGGATTGGAACCCTTGTGCGCCGAGCTGAAACTTAGAGATCCAGAATACTACAATATTGTCGACCTGAAGAATCCGAAACGAGTGGTACATGCCCTCGAAATCTGTTATATGACTGGGAAGCCCTATACTTCATTCCGTAAGCAGACCGCCAAGGAACGACCTTTCCATATCATCAAGATCGGATTGAAACGAGAAAGGGAAGAGCTTTACGACCGCATCAACCGCCGTGTGGACATCATGATGGAGGAAGGGTTATTGGATGAAGCTAAAAGTGTCTATCCATACCGCAATTTAAATTCACTGAACACCGTGGGATACAAAGAATTATTCAAGTATCTTGATGGTGAATGGGACTTGCCTTTCGCCATCGAGAAGATAAAGCAGAATTCACGTATCTACTCGCGCAAGCAGGTTACCTGGTTCAAACGTGATCAGGAGATTACCTGGTTCCACCCCGACCGACAGCAAGAAATTATCGAATTTATAGGCCGAAAGTTGGAGGAGTTCAACCAATAAACCAAGATTACCGCCCTACAACGTCATCCGACAAGAGATATTCTTTACGGAACATATCAAGGAAGAGAAGAAACAATGATACCATCAACGGGCCGAAAATGATACCCATAAATCCGAAGATAGGCAAACCGGCAACCACACCGAACAAAGTTACCAACGGATGGATATCAGCCATACGTTTCTGTAAGGCAAACCGGATGAAATTGTCGCATTGGGAAATAACAACGCTACCATATACCAACAATACCATTGCTCTTTCCCACTCTCCTATCAGTAGAAGATAAACGGAAACCGGAATCCAAATCAGTGCCGTCCCGACAATCGGAATGATGGAAGCGAAAGCGGTAAGCACTGCTGCCAGAAGCGGATCCGGTATGTCAGAAAGTAAATAGCCACCCAAAGAGATTGCCCCTTGAAAAAATGCAAGCATAGGAATACCGATGGCATTGGAACGTACAATCAATACAATCTTATGCATCACTTCCCTCTTGTTTTCAGGACGGAAAGGAAGGATGGATGAAACAAAACATTCCATCCGCTCACCATCTTTCAACATAAAGAAGAGAAGCAGAATGGCTACGGCAAAATTCACAAAAAAATCACTTACTCCACTCATCACTCTCTGACCAATAGCAGAAGCCTGTTCAACAATGAACGAAAGACTTTTCTCAGACATCATGTCGAACCCGGTCTGCCGTTTGATCAGTTCTATGGCATGCTGAGCCGGAAGCAAGACATTTCTAGCGTCGATGTGTACCGATGAGAGCTGATCAAACAATGCCCATCCGAAAAGAGACAAAGGCAGGAGGATAAAGAGTGTTGTACCTATCGTCACAAGCCAGACGGCAAGCAACGAATTTATCTTGAGCTTCAACCAGCAAATAAACCTGCGCAACAGCAGATAGAGCGTAAAGGCAGCCAGGATACCGTTCATAAAAGGTTGGGCTTGGCGGAAAAGCAAAACACCCAACAACAGGATCAAAAATATCAGCGAATATTTCCAGTATTGTTCTTTCATTGAAAATCAAGATTTCAGTCTTATCCTATGAATAGTAACAACAATAGGAAACAAATGTTTGCCAAATTAGAAAAAAAGCGATGACAGAAACCTGCCAACGCTTTCCGATATATCTTACCTATACATTCATAATTTAGAAAAAATTTTTTTCCCTTTTACCTTCGATTGCCACAAGATACTGAAAGGATAACGGCCTGTCACCTCACATACTTCCGTTTTCCGAAGATTTTCAGTCCGATCGGCAGCAAAGTCTTTCCGTAGACGCTTGAACTCCTTACGGGCCTTGAATATCGCTTTACTATTCTTTAAATCACCTTTCAGGAAAAAGACAGCTCCAGCAACGAAATCCAGCAATGAGCGGATACGCATTACCGACTTCAGTTCTTTTTCAGGCAGGTTCTTATATAGCATCAGAAGATTGTTCCGGAAATTGAGGAAAGTCTTTCTCGGATTTTCCTTCTTCAAGGTCGCTCCACCGACATGGTAAACTACACTCTGCGGAACACAGACCAGCCGATAGCCTCGACTGTTCAAGCGCCAGCACAGGTCGATTTCTTCCATGTGGGCGAAGAACCGTCCGTCGAGCCCCCCTACTTCTCTGTATTTTTCCAGACGGATGAGCAAGGCTGCACCGGTAGCCCAGAACACAGGCACGACATCATCATACTGATGCCGGTCCTCTTCTACCGTATCGAATATCCTTCCCCGACAGAACGGATACCCATAACGGTCGATAAAACCGCCCGAAGCGCCAGCATACTCAAAGAAACGCTTGTTGCGCCAGCTCAACAGCTTAGGCTGACAAGCCACCGTGTCCGGATGTCCGTCCATATAATCCACCAATGCATCCAACCAATGTAGAGTAACTTCCACATCACTGTTCAGCAAAACTACATACTCGGCCTCCACTTGTTCCAATGCCTTGTTGTAACCTTCGGCAAAACCATAGTTACGGGCAAGTCGAATTAATCTGATTTCCGGGAACTCCTCCTCCACTACACGACAAGATTCATCGGTAGAACCATTGTCTGCCACACAAATTTCAACCCCATCTCCTTTAGAGAAATCCCTCACGGAAGGTAGAAACTGCCGAAGCATCTTAGTTCCGTTCCAGTTCAATATGACTACCGATACCTTTTTCATAAAATCGTACCTTTAAGAGCTGTTCCGTCTTCGTTGAACTCACCCATACGCACCTTGATCAGGCGGTTATCGAGCGAATCATCGTGTTCAAGTTCCACACGTATATAATTGTCGGTAAACCCGTGCATCGGGGTTCCCGGTTTTGAATGTTCCATCAATACCACAGCTTCCTGTCCGATATGACGTGCATAGAACGCTTTTGTCTTCTCGTCCGACAAAGCCAGCAGCCTTTGGCTACGCTTATGTTTATCTTCCGGAGAAACTGTATAATCGATCTTCAAGGCCTGTGTTCCCGGACGTTCCGAATAACTGAACACATGCAGTTGGGTAACGTCCAACCCTTCGATAAATTTGTATGCCTTCTCGAAATATTCGGGAGTCTCACCGCGTGTACCGACAATCACATCCACACCGATAAAGGCATCGGGCATCAGTTTCTTGACCTTGACAATCTTATGAGCAAACAAAGCCGTATCATAACGGCGTCGCATCAGCTTGAGTACCTCATCGCAACCCGACTGCAACGGGATATGGAAATGAGGCATGAAACGGCGCGACTTCGAAACGAATTCGATAATCTCGTCGGTCAGCAGATTCGGTTCGATGGAAGAGATACGGTAACGCTCGATACCTTCCACTTCATCAAGAGCCTTGATCAGATCGAAGAAAGTTTCACCCGTAGTCTTACCGAAATCGCCGATATTCACACCGGTAAGCACGATTTCCTTACCCCCTTCGGCTGCAACCAGACGTGCTTGTTCCACCAGATCGGCAATCTTGCCGTTACGACTCCGTCCGCGAGCGAAAGGAATGGTACAATACGAACAGAAATAATCACAACCGTCCTGCACCTTCAAAAAATAGCGGGTACGGTCGCCACGCGAACAGGATGGCGAAAACTTACGGATATCCTTCAATTCGGTAGTAACCGCCTTTCCATGTCCGAGTTTCTCCAGATTACCCAGATAATTCATCAGATCACCTTTCTGTTCGGCACCCAAAACCAGATCGACACCCTCAATATCAGCAACCTGATCCGGCTTCAACTGTGCATAGCAACCTGTCACTACAATAAACGCTCCGGGATTTTCCTTTGCCAGACGATGGATGACCTGACGGCATTTCTTGTCGGCCATTTCAGTAACCGAACAGGTATTGATTACACAAATATCGGCTATTTCACCTTTTCTCGCCGTACGCACACCGGCTTCCTTCAACGTCTTGCCAATAGTCGAAGTCTCTGCAAAGTTCAATTTACATCCCAATGTGTAGTAAACCGCTTTTTTATCTTGAAAAACAATGGTATCAATCATTCGTAATAATCTCTTATAAATCCGGTTGCAAAGTTACGCAATATTCTCCGAAGATAATGAGTGTTGAACGTCCCATTATTAATTTTTAGAAATTATCATTCTTTTTCCGATATTTCCACAGTAAAAAACAACTATCGGAAAGCATTACCCGGAACCTCTTCCGAGCACCGGTATAAGAAAGATATCAAAAATCCGGATTTTTGCACAAAACTCAAGAAGATGAGCAAATTCCATCGGAAAAAGACAGACAAAATGTTAAAAACACATTTTTTTGAAAAAAAATTTGAAGTAAGAGAACAACGTAACTGAAAAGTACATATCTTTGCATCGTTTTAAGAAAACAAACTAATAAGTATTACAGATTTTAAAAAGCAAAGAAAATGAAAAAATTAGTATTTTTGTTCGTAGCATTTGCTGCTGTATCTTTCGCATCATGCGGTGGCAACTCAAGTAACTCAGAAGCAGCAGCTGATTCAGCAGCAGTAGATTCAGCAGTAGTAGTAGAAGAAGCAGCTCCAGTAGTTGACTCAACAGCAGTTGATTCAGTAGCAGCTGATTCAGTAGTAGCTGAATAATTTAATCGAACAATTTCGAGAGAATTGAAAGTCTGTAAGCTCAGCCTACAGACTTTTTTTATGCCCTTTCCTATCGCCCCAGCAAGTCGGCATCCCCTCACCGTCCATCTCCATCAATCCCAAACAACAGCGGGCACAAATCCATTCCACAGTTACTTCTCAAAAAAGTTTTCATTATTTTTTCTTTCACCCTTTCATCACACTCATTTACAGAAAGTTAGAGGTGAAAGCAAACGACGGTTCCTTTCACCGATCCATTCATCGAAACGAACGGCAGGAATAAAAAAAGAGCCCCGAACTGATTCAACATCAGCACGGGGCTTTATCAAGTATTTACAGACTGCAAAATTAAGCTTCTTCTGCAACAACTTCGAAAGGAATTTCAACAGAAACTTCCTTGTGAAGTTTAACGACTGCCTTATAGTGGCCAACTTCCTTAACCTGATCCTTAACAACGATAATCTTACGATCGATGTTGTGACCCAATTTAGCCAATTCTTCAGCAATCTGGATGTTACCTACTGAACCGTAGATAGAACCAGTAGCGCTAACCTTAGTAGCGATCTTCAAAGAAACGTCCTTCAAAGATTCAGCAACTGCTTCAGCATCCTTTTTGATCTTTTCCAATTTGTGAGCACGCTGCTTCAATTCTTCAGCCAACATTTTCTTTGCAGCTGGAGAAGCGATAACTGC
>CALUKX010000058.1 GCA_944321335.1 uncultured Phocaeicola sp.
GAACGCAATTTTCTAAAAAATTATAAATATCTTTTGTTTTTTAATCGCTACGGGTCTAAAATGACCGCTTACAAATAATACCTTTTTTATTCCTTCACATCCTTCACACAGCTTTTCAATCTTCAATAGTTATTCCCATTTTCTTCATCAGAAAGCATGCGTTCATGTTTTGGGCTATACCTTCGCGGAGCTTATAGGAGAATGTCAGCTCGTTTCCGGTGATATCCGCTTCGAAACAATAGTTACGAATGTTTTCCGGATAGCTTTCGGCTAGATTGCCTAACAATAGGTCGTGAGTTGCAATAATACCGTTTGCTCTGAGAGTCATGAATTGTTTGATCAGGTCGAACGAGCCTTTCTGCTTGTCGGTCGAATTCGTTCCTTTCAGGATTTCATCGAGGATGATGAATAAGGTGCGTCCTTCATTCAGCATATCAATGATGCGTTTCAAGCGTTTCAGTTCCGCAAAGAAATATGATTCGTTTTCCGACAATGAATCGGTGGTACGCAAACTTGTAATCAGTTCGGCAGGATAGAGGCGAAGTGAACTGCAGCAGACGGGAACTCCCATGCACGCCAACAGGTAATTTACTCCGATAGTGCGCAGATACGTGCTTTTCCCGGCCATATTCGCACCCGTGATGATAAGGAAGTATGGACGCTTCGGAATAGTACCATCGTTCTTTACACATTGTTTTTCGGGCATCAGCGGGTGTCCCATGTCTTTGGCTATGAATTCGAATGGCGCTTTACTGATTTCGGGATAGGTATAATTCGGATGATTGTAGGCGAATGTTGCCAACGAGCAAAGTGCATCAAGCTGACCAACACTTTCCAGCCAGTTCATGACATATTTCCCATATTGTTTTTTCCATCGTTCGATGCGTACAATCTGTTGCAGTTGGAAAAAAACGGTTCCTTCAAGGATGACGTACAGGAACTGGTTATTCCGCAAGTCAAGTCGGTCGAGTTCCTTTGAAAGCTTCTTCAAGGCTGCGGCCGGTGATTTCCCGTTGATATCCAATCGGGCCATCAATTCATTCAGTGCCGGAGCATCCCACCCCTCGTTTTTAGCCAGTGCAATCAGTTTTGCATAGGCATTCAAAGTCTTCAGCTTATCACCATAGCTCTGTTGGATCAGTGTAGCCCGCTTTACTACCGTGAAACTGATAATGAGGAATGTCATGAAAGATAAACCGAACCATTGCCAGTTCGTTATTCCAAGTAATCCTCCAACCAATAGCAGCAGGTTGATGCCAGGTACACCATATATAGCTATCTTCACCCAGATTGATTCCGACAAGCGTGTAGGCGATTGGCTCCATCGACGGATATCTTCTTCGTCAGTCGGTTTCCCTTTGTTGATGGTCCCGATAATCTGGAAGGTTTCACGGAACCTTTCTCTTTTGCTTAAATCGGAGATGCAGGCTTGGCGTACTTCGATTTCTTCTTTTGACGACAGATGGCGTTTCATCCATGCAGCCAATGTCTGCTTCCCGATTTGTGTGCAAGTCCGATTGATGGCTTGAAACAATGATTTACGTCCGAATAAGTCCAGGTCGTACGAATAGGGGTGTTCCGAATCCAGAAATTCACTTCCCTCATCGAATCCGGAATAATCGTTGTCGAGTCCGGCAAGTTCCTTACGGTTCAGCTCCAGGCGGATTTCCAACCAACTTTTACGGTAGAACAACCGGTTATGTACTTTTACGAGTATGAGGAAAGGGATGAAGGTACAGCAGATACTGGCCGTAAGGATCCATCCTGCTGAGTGGAAGAAGACGATGATACCTGCAATGCCTGCGATAAAGAGTATCACTCGCAGCATGCTGATTCTGAATATTCCGGATTTGACTTGTTTAAGTTCTTTTTCTGTTTCTGATAATTGTAGGCTATACCATTCTCTAGGGTTCATCGGATCAACGGTTAATGTTTTCCGACAAAAATAATGAAACGTTACATTCTCTACAACTTTTATTTCTTAATGTATCTTTATTGTTCTTCTTAACAAGGAATCCTAATCGTATCACGGTTATGATATGTTCGTCTCACGGTTGTGATACGTTCGTATCATATCTGTGATACGATTTTATCACAATTATGATACGATCAGAATGATAAATATTAATGGTGATTCTGCCAAGGAAAAAGAGTCTATTGCGTTATTGAAGAGGATCGAGTCATTTATATAAAAGAAAATGGAAGTTTCTGCGGTGCCTCACGGCAGCTAGCGAAACTTCCATATTTTTATAGAGTAAGTAAAAGTGAGTGTCAAACAGTTTGTAATGCCTGATCCAAATCGGCTATGATGTCGTTTACATCTTCTATACCGACAGAAAGGCGGATCAGATCGGGAGCAACGCCGGCTTCAATCAACTGTTCGTCGGTGAGCTGGCGATGTGTGTGGCTGGCCGGATGAAGTACACAAGTACGTGCATCTGCCACATGGGTTACGATGCAGGCCAGTTTTAGGTTGTCCATGAACTTCACGGCATCTTCACGGCTACCCTTGATTCCGAATGCGATTACACCGCATGAACCGTTAGGCAGATATTTCTGTGCAAGTTCATAATACTTGCTGCTTTTCAATCCGCAGTAGTTCACCCATTTCACTTTTGGATTGGCTTCAAGCCATTCGGCTACTTTCTGTGCATTTTCGCAATGACGTGGCACACGCAGATGCAAGGTTTCGAGTCCCAGATTCAGCAGGAACGAGTTTTCCGGTGAAGGAATGGAACCGAGGTCACGCATCAGCTGGGCTGTAGCTTTGGTAATGTAGGCCAACTTGCCGAAAGCCTTTGTATAGGTAAGTCCGTGATACGATTCGTCGGGGCGGGTAAGTCCCGGGAACTTGTCGGCATGAGCATCCCAATCGAAGTTGCCGCTATCTACAATGGCGCCTCCTACACAGCAGGCATGTCCGTCCATGTACTTGGTTGTTGAATGAGTTACGATATCGGCTCCCCATTCGAACGGCCGGCAGTTGATCGGAGTTGCAAAAGTATTGTCGACAATCAATGGCACACCGTGCTTGTGGGCGATACGGGCAAATTTTTCAATGTCAAGCACATTGATGCTCGGGTTGGAGATGGTTTCACCGAACATGCATTTGGTGTTCGGCTGGAAAGCCTTGTCGATTTCTTCTTCCGAAGCATCCGCATCGATGAATGTACATTCGATTCCCAGCTTCTTCATGGTTACGCCGAACAGATTGAATGTACCTCCATAGATGGTTGATGAACAGACTACATGGTCACCTGCTTCACAGATATTGAATATGGCATAGAAATTGGCCGCCTGTCCCGATGATGTCAGGATTGCAGCTACTCCACCTTCGAGTGCGGCAATCTTCGAAGCAACGGCATCGTTGGTCGGATTCTGCAGACGGGTGTAAAAATATCCGGTATCTTTCAGGTCGAACAGACGTGCCATTTGTTCGCTGTCATCGTATTTGAAAGTAGTACTCTGGTAGATAGGCAGAACTCGAGGCTCACCGTTTTTAGGTGCCCAACCTGCCTGAACGCAGAGTGTGGACTTGCTATATTTCTTATCCATTGGTAGATTGATTTTTAATTATATTTTCTAAATTGTAGCAAATGTACTAAATATTCTTCCATTAGTTTATGTTTTTGTCTAAAAAAGAGTTATATTTGAATCTAATACAAAATCTAACTATATGGCAGATGAAATAAAATTCAGGCATGTGATGCCTGTGCAGATCCGTTTTAGCGATGTCGACCAGTATGGTCACATGAACAATTCCGCTTATTTTTCCTTGTACGATTTGGCCAAGACTTCGTATATGCGTGAGGTTTTCGGCGAGATGAAGTGGAAAGATTTGGGTATCGTGGTTGCCAATATCAATGCAGATTTTCTGGCACCTGTATTCTTCTCCGACGAGCTGGTAATCGATACGGCAGTCGTGCATTTGGGACACAAGAGTTTTACGCTGTTACAGCGTGCGTACAATAAGGCCAGTGGAGTGCTGAAGTGCCAGTGCCGTACGGTAATGGTAGGTTACGATGTCGCTTCAAAGGAACCTGTTGAACTGCCGGGCTACTTCAAGAAGGCTATCTGTAGCTATGAGGGAAAGTCATTGGAAGAACTTTCCGCCGATCCGGTCGATTGAATTTTATCCTTTTATAATAAAGACAAGTCCCAGCTATGGAACGATCCGTAGCTGGGACTGTTTTATTCTGTAGCCGATATCTTATCGGTATGATTTCTGATAGATGCCAAGTACTTCGTCGTCGGTAAGCGGACGAGGGTCGAGAGTGAACAGTCCGCCCATCGTATTACGTGCGTTCTGTACCATTTTCGGGAAATCTTTTTCCTTCAGTCCCCATTCACTCAGTTTCAGTTCGTAAACATGACATTCCTTCTGCATGCGTACCAAAGCATCGATGAAATCGCTCGGACGGTTGCTCTTCTGTTGGGTCATTACTTCGGCCATCTTCATGAAACGTTTCATACAGTCGTTACGGAAAGTTTCGAAGTAAGCTTCGCTGATGGCAATCAGTCCGGCTCCGTGAGGCAGGTCGGGATAATAAGCGCTCATGGCATGTTCCAGGGAGTGTTCGGAGATGCAGCTTGAAGTCGATTCAACCAGTCCGGCCAATGTGCTGGCCAAAGCTACCTTGGCGCGGGCCTTCAGGTTACGTCCGTCGTTGACGGCAACCGGCAGATACTTATACAGAAGGCGGATAGCTTCCAGTGCATACAGGTCGCTGAGCGGAGTGGCACAGTTGGCAATGAAGCCTTCGGCAGCATGGAAGAAGGCGTCGAAACCTTGGAAGGCGGTCAGTCTGGGCGGGATGGAAGTCATCAGTTCAGGGTCGATGATAGAAAGTGTCGGGAAAGTATGTTCATTTCCGTAGCCGATCTTCTCCTGTTTCTCTTCGTTGGTGATGACTGCCCACGGATCGGCTTCCGTTCCTGTTCCGGCTGTGGTCGGTATAGCTACGATAGGCAATGCCTTGCTGATGGAACGGCCTTTGCCCGTACCTCCGTTGACATAGTTCCAGAAGTCGCCGTCATTGCAGGCCATTACAGCAATGGCTTTGGCCGAGTCGATAGTGCTTCCGCCTCCGAGTCCGATTACGAAATCGCAACCTTGTTCGCGGCAGATGGCTGCAGCGTCCATTACATGTTTCTTAATCGGGTTGGGGAGTATCTTATCGTAAACGATGGCCGATGTGTCGTTTTCAGACAACAGACTGATAACCTTGTCGAGGTATCCGTATTTCTTCATGGAAGTACCGCCCGAAATCACGATCATCGCTTTCTTTCCGGGAAGGGTCTCTGTTGCCAACTTCTTGATTTCGCCACATCCGAACAGAACTTTGGTCGGAATGTGCAAACTGAAAACTGGGTTCGCGTTCATAATATCACTAATTTAAAGTTTGTAGTTATCCAAATATACGAAGAAAAACTTCAGTTCGTATATGTCCAATGTTAATTTTTGCAAGGGAATGTCTAAGAAACGTTCAATCTCCCGTTACAGGTTGTAAGGGTAAACAATCAGACAAGCGGGTTTGTTTATATGGGAAAGTTTGACTATTTTCATCGCCACACTTTTCAATCGGATTATAACCCTATAAACAATATAGACTTATGAAAACTAGAAAGATTGCATTATGGATAGCCGGAGTGGCGGCTTTTCTTTCCATCCCATCCCCGTCATCAGCCTGTACAGGCATCAGTCTCACTACTGTCGACGGCACACGTGTGGTGGCCCGTACCATCGAATGGGGCGGTACCAACCTGCATAGTCAGTATGTGATAGTTCCACGCGGATATGTGCAGCAGTCGTGGCTGCCCGATGGAACTACCGGTGGCTTGAAATTCAAATCGAAATACGGTTATGTGGGCTTTGCGGTCGACCAGAAGGAATTTATCGCCGAAGGGCTCAACGAGAAAGGGCTTTCGGCCGGACTTTTCTATTTCCCCGCTTATGGAAAGTATCCGGCTTTCGAAGCATCGAAGGCTTCGGCTACCATTGTCGACCTGCAGTTGTTGGCATGGATTTTGGGCGAATGTGCTACGGTAGACGATGTAAAGGCGGCTATCGCTACGGTGAACGTAACTTCCATCGACCCGAGGGCATCGACCGTACATTGGCGCTTTACCGATGATTCGGGACGTCAGATCGTTTTGGAATATATCGACGGTAAAGCCGTGTTCTACGACAATCCGTTGGGTGTGCTTACCAATTCGCCTTCGTTCGACTGGCAGCTTACCAACCTCAACAATTATGTCAACCTGGTACCGGGTGCGGCTCCTTCACAGGAGTTCGGAGCGCTTGAACTGCGTCCGTTTGGTGCAGGAAGCGGTTTCCTGGGGTTGCCGGGCGATATCACTCCGCCGTCACGTTTCGTACGTGCAGCCTTCTATCAGACATCGGCTCCGCATTACAAGACTACCGACGAGGCGATTCAGGAAGGTTTTCAGATTCTTCGCAATTTTGATATCCCTATCGGAATAGAGAGTGCCAAAGGTGTTACTCCTACCGATATACCGAGTGCTACCCAATGGACGGCGGCGGCCGATATGGTGAACCGCAAGTTGTATTACACCACGATGTACAACAGCGCCATCCGTTGCTTCGACCTGAAGACCATCGATTTCGGTAAGGTGAAATACCGTACGGCCTTGATGGATCCCATCGCTCCACAGCCCGTACACATGATTACAGTAAAATAATCCGGCAGTAGCCTGCCGATAAAAAAAGTTTCCGCCCCGAAGGATAGATAATAATCCTTACGCGGCGGAAACTTTTTTATTTGAGGATCGGATATTGTGTCGTCTTACATTATTCTGTCACTTCGAATGGAACCGCTTCGCCCGATTGGCTGTCGGTTGCAACCCAAAGGGCGAACTCACCCGGTTCTACCGTTTTCTTCATATCGATGTTCCAGAAAGCAAGTTCGCTTACCGGTAGCTTGAATTCCAGTTTCCGACGTTCGCCCGGTTTCAATGTTACACGTTGGAAACGTTTCAGCTCTTTTACCGGACGGTTGATGGAACCGACCTTATCTTGTATGTATAGCTGAGCAACTTCGGTAGCGGTGTAATTGCCGGTGTTTTCGAGTTCAAAATTTACACGAAGCGTATCCGATACACTTAATTTGTCGGCAGCAAGGCGGATGTTGTCGTACTCGAAAGTGGTGTATGAAAGTCCGTAGCCGAAGGGGTAGAGCGGTGTCCATCCTTCATCAAGATAGAACGATGTGCATCCTAGGGATGTCTGTCCGGCTTCAACCGGAATACTGTCGAGCAGAATCTCGTTGCCGGTTACCGGACGACCGGTGCGGTTGTGCGAGTAGTAAATCGGAACCTGTCCTACCGATTTCGGGAAGGTTACCGGTGTCTTTCCACTCGGTACTGCTTTCCCGAAGAGAAGGTCGGCCAATGCAGGACCACCCATTGTTCCGGGATGGAAGCTGTATAGCAAGGCCGATGAGAGTGCGGCTTCCTTACCGATGGTGAGCGGACGTCCTGCCATGACTACCGTTACGAGCGGCTTTCCGGTTTTGGATAAAGCCTCAATCAGTTCACTTTGTGCGCCCTGCAGGTTCAGATCGGCCAGACAATGTGCCTCACCCGACAGGATTGCTTCTTCACCTACAAAGACTACTACCATATCTGCACGTGATGCTGCAGCCACGGCCTTGGCAATCCCTTTCGTATCCTTGTCGCGACTGAAACTCAGTCCCGGTTCATAAATTACCTGAATCTTATCAGCCGCCAGTTCACGGATTGCTTTGAGCGGAGTTACCGTATGATTCTTGTCGCCGTCGAATGTCCATGTACCCATCTGTTCGTAAGGAGCGTCAGCCATCGGACCGATTATGGCCAACGTCCTTACCGAAGCCGGTATCGGTAATGTCTGCTTTTCGTTCTTCAGAAGAATAGCCGATTCGACAGCTGCCCGTTTCGCCGCTTCGAGATGTGCTGGGGCGTAAAGTACATCGAGGTTCTCATCAACGTAAGGATTATCGAAAAGACCGAGACGGAACTTGATGCGCAGAATGTTGCGCACGGCATCGTCGATGGTCTGCTGTTTCACTTTCCCGTCCTTGATAAGCTGGGGGAGCTCTTTATAGTAGGCATAAGAAACCATATCCATATCCACTCCGGCATCGACTGCCCGACGGGCAGCTTCGGCTGCATCGGCAGCGAATCCATGACTGATCATCTCGGTGATGGAAGTCCAGTCGGAAACCACCATACCGTCGAATCCCCATTCACCGCGAAGGATATCGCGCAGGATGAATTTGTTGCCCGAAGATGGAACTCCGTCGTTATCATTGAAAGAGCTCATATAGGTGGCTGCACCAGCCTTACATGCCGCTTCGAAAGGAGGAAGATAGACGTTGCGCAACTGACGTTCGGAAATGTAGGTCGAGTTGTAGTCGCGTCCGCCTTCTGCCGCCCCATATCCGACAAAATGTTTCGGGCAGGCAGCTATCGATGTCGGGTCATTCAATGAATCTCCCTGGTACCCCTTTATCATTGCCACTCCCATTACGGAAGTCAGGTATGTGTCTTCTCCGCTGCCTTCGGTCATACGTCCCCATCTCGGATCGCGGGCCACATCAATCATCGGCGAGAAAGTCCATCGGATTCCTGCCGATGAGGCTTCGATGGCCGAGATACGTGCTCCGTCCTCCACCAGTTGGGGATCGAAGGTTGCAGCTTGACCTAACGGAATAGGGAAGACCGTCTTGAATCCGTGAATCACATCGCGGGCGATCAATAGTGGGATACCCAAACGGGATTCCTCCACAGCAACCCGTTGCAGGGTGTTGATCCGTTGCGGGTCGACTTCATTCAGTATAGAGCCGATTTCTCCGCGACGTATCAGGGCACTCATGTCTTCTACATTGCCGTAGGAAGATATCTGATTCATCTGTCCCAACTTTTCTTCGAGTGTCATCCGCTTAAGCAGAGACTCTACCTTCTGTTCGATAACGGCATTCTTATCATCTCCTGTGGGTGAGCAGCCTGCCAGGATGCAGGCCGCCACACAGGTATATAACATTGTCTTTATTTTCATAAACGCTCAGTGTGTAGGTTACTTCTTCTGGAAAACTCGCACATAGTCTATCTGATAGGTCGCCGGGAGTACCGATTCGTCCACTCCCTGAGCGCCACCCCAATTGCCGCCCCATGCCAGGTTCAGCTTCAGATAGAAAGGCTGGTCGAACGGCCAGGTACTCTTGTCGCCTTTGCCGTCGTTCTCGAAGTAGAAGAGTTGCTCGCCGTCTACCAACGTACGGATGTAGGTTTCTGTCCATTCGAGGGCATAGACATGAAAGTCGGTCTGCGCGGTCGAAACCAGACGCTCCTGAGTCTTTTGTGTACCGTTGGTATGGTTGTAAGCCTTGCAGTGAATACTTGACGAAACATAATTCGGATTGTATCCCACCTCTTCCATGATATCTATTTCGCCGTCATCAGGCCAAGCCTTGAAGTTCTTCGGCATCATCCAGAATGCAGGCCATGTTCCTTTGCCTGAAGGAAGTTTCAGACGTGCTTCGAAGTAACCGTAGGTCCAGCTTTCTGTGGTGTTCATTCGGATGGAATAGACGGATTCACCTATCTTCTTGGCGATGATGCTCAGGATACCGTCGCTTACTTTGGCAAGCTGTTCGCCGTCCTGGTATCCTGCCACATAGTTCTGCAGTTCGTTGTTTCCCCAACCGCCGCCACCGGTTTCGTAATACCAGTCGCCGCCGGGTTCGTTGCCCGAGTTGAACTCATCGTGCCATACCAGTTCGTAGCCTTCCGGTGCTTCGATATCAGGATCGGGAGGAGCTACCTGAACACCGGCCTGTTTTACCGGAACAGTGATACGGGTAGCGCTCGATTTGATGATGATGTTTCCTGTGCGTTCCTCATCGCCATTGGCCGCAATCTTCACCTGGATGGTGCTTGTGCCCTTTTCGGGCGTGTAGGGTTCTAAGGTCAGTGTAATCCAGTTTTCCTGGGTATATGCGGTGTATTCCCTACTACTGGTCACATTCAGGGTTACAGTGGTTTCGTCGGTGCCGACGGTAATTTCGGTCGGCGAACAGGAGATGTTTACCGGAGCAGGAGCCGGATCGTCGTCGCTGCAGCTCCAGAAGCCCAACAGAGCGGTAAACAGATATAGAAGGTTCATCTTTTTCATGATTTATAGGGTTTGTATCCGGTACGGTAACTGTCCGTACCGGATGGATTTTCTACTTTAGTTTGAAGCGGATTTCTGGAAGATGATGCTCCGCACGGTAATGACGGTATTGGCAGGGTTACCACCGAAGTCGAATACGAGAGAGATTCGGTCCATCGGGTTCGGTGCCTTGATACCCGGCATCTGGAAGTCGATTTCTTCGTAAGCCGGCAAGTCGATGTTCTTCGTGAAGAAGAAGTTGCCGTCGTTGGCTGTTCCATCATCGCCGTTTCGTTGTACCAACTTGATGGTTGCTCCCTTCACATCGGTAGTCGAGCTGATGATGCAACGGAAGTCGTAGCTGGTTTCGGTATCGGCGGAGATATTGTCGGTTTGCAGATGAACCTGAGCCTGCCACTGCATATTGGTCGGTTCCGGCAGATTGAATGTCCATACGCTTCCGTCGTTCTCTACGGTAAGGCCTTCGATAGATACCCATCCGTCGCCTTGTGCATAGAAGGTGTACGGTGTAATCTGTGCGGTATTCCAAATGTTTCCTTCGCCTGTTTCGTCCCAAACTACATCGTCTTTCGGGTCGTCGATCACTGTTCCGTCATCGTTTGCATGGTCTTTCAGCACGATATGGCTTACGGTTACTTCCGTTCCGGCTTCGTTTCCTCCGAAATCGAGTACCAGATCAACATTCTCCATGTCGATACCCGGCATATCGCTCTTGATGAATACATAATCTTCGAACGCTTTCAGACGGATGGTTTCTGCAAAGTAGAAGGTTCCGTCGTCGCCATGTTTGGTCAGTTTCACGGTCACGTTGTTGTGGTCCTTGTTCGAATTGAATACGGCCGAGAAGTCGTAGTTCGTTGCCGAATTGGTCGACAGATCAGTGAAGAGTTTCACCTGTGCCTGCCATTGCTGATGAGTCTGTTCAGGCAAGCTGATGGTCCATGTACCGTTATCGTTCGTTGCGGTCAAGCCTTCTATCGGTGTCCATCCGTCGCCCTGTGCATAGAAGAATTCGGTAGTGATATTGGCATTCTTCCACATATTGAACTCGCTGTCGGGATCGTAGCCGCCCGGGCCTTTCTCTTCCTCTTCTCCGCTCACCAGAATATAGTGCCATGCAATGGTGCCGTCGTCGGCGATAAGTTCCATACGCGAAGGCGTCAGACTGGCAATCTTGTAGCGCGGATTGTTATAGGTATTGTCGTTCGGAATGTAAGGGAAGAGGGTCTGTGCAGGCAGGGTGATATAGATATCGTCGCCCACAAGTTGTCCGAACCGTCGAATGACAGCGACAGAACGGTATTGTTCGACAACCCGTTATTCTCGTTGACAAATTTCAGTTCCATCGTTTCGCAATCTATAAGCACCAGTCCCTTGTGGATGGTACCCAATGCGATACGATTGTCCTTTTTCGCTATACAGAACACCTCGTTACGGCGCATGAAGTCTTCTGCTCCGGTGATGAACGGTTGCAGCGTAGTGCCGTCGTGGTAAAACAGTCCGTTGTAAGCGGTAGCGATAAGAATCCCTTCCCTGAACGGAACGATGCCACGGATACGCTTGTCTTCCAACGTTTCTGCTCCGGCCAACGGATAGAAGGTATTCCCTGCCAGAAACTACACTCCACGGCTTGTACCCAGATAAAGCGTTCCTCCAGCCAGACTCGAACAGTCTATTTTATAATCGAGGCCGATGGCCGTAAACCGTCCGTCGAGCATTTTTATCACCCGGTTATCTCCCTGGAAAAAGATCATGTTGTCGGCTTCGTGAATGCCCCACACGTTCCCCAGAAATCTGAAATCGCTGTCGAGTGTATCGGATATGCAATGATAAGTAAGGTTCCCGCTCTGGTCGGGCTCGAAGAATCCGAATTCATTGATACCTCCGGCATAAATCCGTTTACGGTCGCGCGACACCATGACCGAACGCACGTCCGAGAAATTGTTCAACTGGTAGCAATCCCACTGGTCGCCGTCGAACTGCAGCACTCCGTTCTTGTTGGCAAAATAAGTCCATTGTCCGTTATAGGGCGTAATCTGCCACGTCTGCACACCTCGTCCGTAAATCATCTTATTGAAGTTGATTACGAAATTGTTCCAGTTCGCGTGTATGGAGTCCCACGGAAGGAACATCAAAAATAAGACTGTTATAATGAAGGATCTATATGGCTTTCTCATCAGGCTCTAGTTTGGATTGACAGGTTACTACATTGGATATTTTCAGTTCCGGTTATCCGCACGTAGCAAAATCAGTGCGGAGCAGTTCGTACGAATAGGCGTTCAGAAACCGTCCGTTCTTGTAGCAAGCACGGCGTTTGAGGCCGATACGGTGGAAACCCACCTCTTCGAGCACACGCATCGAAGCCTCGTTGGTTTCGTAGACATCGGCAAACAGACGTTCCACATCAGTCTGATTGAAATAAATCCGGACAGCTTCGCGCAACATGCGGGTGGTGATACCTTTACCCCAATATTTTTCGGCGAGCCAATAACCCACCTCGGCATTGAACCGTTCTACATCGGTGCCGCGTGTAAAGGAAATATTGCCGGCGGCTTCTCCTTCCACCTCGATGCAAAACTCGTTCTGTTCCGATTGCAGCATGGCATAATGGATGAACGACACGGCATCCTTTTCCGTGTAGGGGTAAGGGAGCGAATCACGGCAATTGTCCCAAATCTTCTTGTTGTTCAGATTGTCGGTCAATGCCGCTACATCCTCTTTTCTCCAAGGGCGGATGCAAGCTGAATATATACGTGTTTCGGACGATTCTGTATGTTGTGTATTCATAGTTTCCCAACGGTAGCTTTAGGTTTCCGATGATTAAAGTTACAGATTTTTTCGGAATCGGCAAACGCTTGGGTAAGATAATAAGCGATTTGTAAGCTTATCCCTGGGCTGATAGATGTTAATCACGATAATGATGGACATCTATCACGGCAGTGATAGACATCCATCCTTGCAGTGATGAACCTGATAGGTCGCTTTTTGGAGAAAGCTTTGTAGGGAGGAATAAAGGATAAGAAACAGATGAAGCAGGAGGCCTAATCGGATGATAAGCGGGTGAAAGAACGGGTGAAAGCTCTCAAGAGTTGCTTTCACCCGTAACGCATTGTGTGATAGTGAGTTGAAAGGGTGAAAGATATTTTTTATAAAACTAAATTCGGGAGAGAATTGTTTGCTTTTGGGTGCTCTGCTCGGCTTTCAGACTGAACTTTTCAGGAAAGCAAATTCCGTATGGCGGTAACTTTGATGTCCTATCTTGTCTGTAGATGATAAGAAAGTCTGTCGGAAAAATACGGATAATTGATTATTTTTGTATTTAAGGAACTCTCATTCAGGGTAATCCTTCTTTGTCAATATAAACAAACGTTGGGTATGCAAGAGATAGACCATAAAGAAACGACAAGGGCGGAAGCATTCGAATTATGGATGAATGCTCCGATGCCGATGGTAACATTTTTCAAGACATTGAACGTTACAAGACTTGTCAGAGTGAGCAAAAGGAAAAACTTGAAGTTTAATATGCTGATGTGTTGGTGCATAGGGAAGGCGGCGAGTGAAATCAAAGAATTCTACATGCTTCCTGTCGGAAACAAGTTGATGAAATATGATACGATTGCTGTCAATACGATTGTAGCCAATGAAAGAAATGAGGTAAGTTCGTGTGATATTCCTTTTTCGGAATCTCTTCAGCAATTCAATCAGGACTATCTTCGCCTCACAAGATTGGTTGCCGAAAACTGCAAGAACCATGATCTGACAGAAAGTATGGTAATCGGTACATCAGCTTTGGCTAAATATGAGATTGATGGAGCCGTTGGTATGTACAGCGGGATATATAACAATCCATTTCTGATATGGGGTAAGTACAAACGTCATTTCTTCAAAAGGACTTTAATGGTGTCTTTCCAATTTCATCATACTCAAATGGACGGTGCACATGCAGCCCGATTTCTGGATGCTTTACAGCGGGAGATTGATGGAATTTGCATCAGATGATAGTGATGTAATGTGACGTAAGGATAAAAATAAAAAAGCCTGATTCCACTTGGAATCAGGCTTTAAAGTGGTGCCACCAGGAATCGTAATCTAACGATAAGTGGCTGAATATCTTTGATGTATCTTTTAGCTAAAGAAGTAATCTCCCGCTATTGCTCCACCGGAGGCTTGCTATATTTTGCACAAGATTGCGTGGAGGTTTCCGAGTGCAAATATACTAAAACTATCATAGTTTATGTATGAATTTTAGAGAAATAAAGTGTCATATTTATTAATTTGTATTTTGATGAAGTTTCACTGCTGTCCGGAGAAATTTTACCACAGCGTAAGCTGCCTAGGACCATCACCTTCCGGAACATTAGCAGTGAGGTC
>CALUKX010000059.1 GCA_944321335.1 uncultured Phocaeicola sp.
TAAAATACTGCTTAAAAGACTGTATTTCAACAATTTCAAAGGCCCATTAACCAACTTTTATTGGACAGTAGTGATATGTGGAAATAAATAAATATTATTTACGTATTGTGCAATATCTTGTAGTATGCAATTTGTATGTATAATTTGTATTTAATGCTCTTGTAAGCAAATGATTAGATATCGTAGTACTGCTTGGATGATTATGCTCGGATTTCGTTAAATGGAATGTTAAAGAATTAATTCTCTATTTTTATATTGTAATAAGATGTAGTCAATGAATTTGAAACTATCAACAGTTTGTAGTCATGAAACTTATTAGAGAAGGTAAGGAGATAAAAAATAGAATAGAAACTTAATTCATTTGGTTTATGAAAAAAATTATTTTATCAATCATTTCAGCTATTATTTGTACTATTCCATCCATTGCTCAGAATTTTACCAAAAGCTATGGTGTTTCTAGTTGTATGACATCGATTGGACCGCAGGCTCCTCCAATGAACATGGCAACGTATATAGATTTTTATGATGATTATATTGTCTGGAACGGTTTTCAGAAATTTGTCTATCAACAGACTAATTGGGACGGTTCCTTACAATTCGTTTCTATGACAGCGGGTCCTAGTGCATTGTCGACAGTTTGTGTAATGGTTTCTTCAGATTATTCTATGGTGAGAGAAATCCAGCAAAGTACCATGATGGGAATGACCATGCAATTGGTATATGACTATTCGTACATCGGTGAGGGGGCTCAGCCGGCAATCAATGTTTCCGGATCGAATGTCTTGAACGGAAGTGATAGAAGTGGTTCAAACAGCTCCTCCTCAGGCAGCAGAGTATGTAGCCGTTGTGGAGGTACCAAATACGATCCGACACCGTACAATTATTCTGCAAGTGCTGATTCTTATCATAATTATTTAGGTAATAGTTGTGGATTTTGTGGAAAGTCAACAGACCATTATCATTACAGATGTCATTATTGTAGTGCTGATGGTATGGAACGCTAATATAGTAATTGGGTGATTACTAAATTATAAAATGTTTGTAAATATGAGAAAATCGTTTTACATGTGTTTGATGGCTGCTATATTGTTGCCAATGTTTGGCTGTAGCAGTGATGATCCTATAGACTCAGGAGGCAATACGGAAGTAAATGTTTCTTCTGTATCAGTAGACCCTACTTCAATCGTTTTGACTGTGGGAGAGAAAGCAACACTGAAGCTTGTCATTACTCCAGAAAATGCAACGATAAAGCAAAAGAGTTGGAGCTCTTCGGATATTTCAATAGTTGAGGTTACAGACGGAGGGGTTGTTACGGCTATGGCTGTTGGACAAGCAGTTGTATCTGTTTCTATTAATGGTATGAAAGCTTCTTGTGATGTTGTTGTAAAAGACTCATCACAACCGGAAAAACCGGATGATCCTAATGTCCCTGATACACCTTTGGATATAAAGGGTACTACAGCAACAGTAAATATGGATGCTTTGTCTGAGGGGGAAAATATAGCGGATGTAATTGCTCAAGCCGATCAGAAAGGGGTGGTTGAGTATGTATTGCATGGGGCTTTTGATAAATTAGGCATAACGGAAACAACTAATCCATTCAGAAATACCAAGGCGGAAGTTATTGATATGACCGGAGTGACCGATTGGCCGCAGTTGCCATTGGGTGATTTCTCTCGTGCAGGAACGGCTGAAGGTTTGTATAGTGCGGCATTCAAATGTCAACGTGAAGGAGAACTGGTGTTGAGAAAATTACTGTTGCCTGAAAGAGTTAAAGTGATTGGCGTTTCTGCTTTCGAAGATTGTTCGACTTTGCAGACTATAATAATGCCGGGGGTCGTAGAAATTTGTATGCTAGGCTTTTCGGGTTGTACAGGTCTGATGGAAATTGATGCACCGAAGCTGGAGTTAATTGGAGAAGAAGCTTTCAGTAATTGTGACGGATTGAGCATTATATCATTCCCAGCTGTTAAAGAAGTTGGTGTGTATGCTTTTTATGGTTGCGATTATGTTTTGACGGAGATAAATCTTCCTGAAGCAGTTATTTTGAGAAGCAAATGTTTTAGTGACGTAGAATATCTTTCTAAAGTCAATTTGCCAAAGGTACAAGTGGTGGAAGCCGGGGCATTTCAGTATTCCATTAGGAATGATTCTGCTTTCATAACATTACCTATGGCCGAATCAATCGGTGATAATGCTTTCCAGTGCCCGGAATTGGTCGGATTGTCTTTGCCGAAAGCAACGAAATTTGGAGCAACACTTTTCGATAGTTGCTCTAAGCTTCATACATTGGAATTGAATGCACCGGGTAAATTCGAAATTGCGGCAAATGCATTTGAATTGGATATGTACTCTTCGGCAGGTCGAGGTGGTGATTATGTGAATTTCAGTACAACTAATTGCGATTTGATATTGAATCCGGATAAGAAAGATGAGGTACAGGATAAGGTCTGGATGGGTAAAACTTGGAAAAGTATTACATTCAAATCTCCCGAATAATAATGAATCTTTAAGGATTCATTATCCATTGATAGTATAGAATCAAGGCAGCTACACCCCTCCAAACGGAATCAAAAAAATCTGTTTTTCAGGTGTGGCTGCCTTAACTGTTTATGGTTCAGTGACTTTGTGTGAACCCACCCCCTTCAGAACGGTTCACCACGTTGTTTTTCCCTTCATGTCGTTTCACGCAAACTTGCTGATAATCAGCTAAAACAGGGCTTTCGGAAAAGGAGGGTTTCAGAAGGTTTTGAACTTGTCATGCTTCATAAATTTCACTCCCATACATTCCATCTCGATAAGCCATTGCGGACGGCATACCGGAGCGTGGACGATAATGGTGGGATGGTCGGGGAATCGTTCTTCGAACAGTTTTTTTGTGATTGTATAATCGGCTATATCACGCAGGTAGACGATGAAAGCCCCTGTGTCGGTGAAGTCCATATCGGCTTCCTTGAGCAAGGCCTCTACATTATCCCACATCCGTTCGGTCTGTTTGCGGATATCGCCCACATGCTCAATCTCGCCTTTATAGTTAATGCTTGCCGTGCCCGAAATGAATACCTGACGACGGTCGCCGTAATCCACATACGTGCCTCGTTCGAAACTTACGCCGTATTCGTAAGTAGGGTTGAGGTGTGTCTTTGCATAGAGGTAGCGTATCTGCTCGGGGGCTGCTCCGAAAAGTGCATAGGCATCGAGCTGAACGAACGATCTGATATCCGAATTCCTTCCGGCTATGCCGGTGCTGGCTATAAAATGGTTGTCCTTGGTCAGCCCCTGCCGGCAGAATACATCGTTACGGCCTTTTACCATTCCTTTATAGTTTACGTCGATATTCTCGACAAAGAACCAGGTGCGGATACAATTGTCGGCGAGGGTTCCGCCCATCGCTTCCAGTTTTTCTATGTAGTTGTTGAGCAACCAGCCTGCCTGGTTTTCCGAATCTCCACAAGGATAAATCATGTCGCCTATCCATGCATGGGTATATCCGTTGTGTGATACGCAGGACATTCCGGTATCGGTTTTCTTGATATCCACCCCTCTCAACAAATAGATCCATAAGGCAATCTTGCTGCCGTCGAGAGGCGGTTGTTCGATAATGGAATAGGCTCCGGCCGATTTCTCCTCATGCGCTACGATGCATTCCGACTGGTTGGCGGCATCGCTTACAAAATAGCGTTTGAATACCGGTCGGCATTCTTTCAGCGTATGATCCTCAAGGAGCTTGACGCTTTGGCTGATGGCATACAATTGTTCTTCGAAGTTCAATTCGGGGTTTGTGATATGTATAACTGCCTGGTATTCGGATATACCTGTTTCGGATGGGAAAGAGGCTATCTCAATACGGGTGTTCAAGGTTTCTTCTTTCATAGATTTTCGTGTATTCCTGTAGTTTTTCATTGCAGTAGGTTCCACATCAACCGCTTGATGTGTAAACTTGTCCCAAAGTAAATAATAAATTTCTAAATTCGGTAGGTTTACCGATTAAATAAGTGTGTTGGTTTTGAAAAACAAAGACCTATACTCACGTACCGGCCTTTGTCTATTTCCACCTGAGTGGAAAAAACAAGTTAAAACAAATGATCTTATATTATGCATAACTGTGCATGCCTCCCATAAAGAAGTTCACTCCGAAGTAGGTGACCAGTACGCAGAGGAAGGCAAATATCGCAAACCAATGGAAGAACATTGGCCGCTGGAATGCCGGGAGCGAGGATGGATGCAGGGCGGTAGAATAGACAAGCATCGTAATCAGTGCCCATACTTCTTTCGGGTCCCATCCCCAATAGTTTCCCCACGATACGTTTGCCCATATGGCACCGACAAAAATGCCGATGGTGAGGCAGGCTACTGCGGGGTATGTTAATATTCTACTTATTATATATAGCCTTTCTATTTGCTTTTTATTGCTCCCCGTATAATGCAAGGATATTGCCATTATTCCGTTCAGCATCATGAATGCCAGCAGTGAATAGGCCAGCATGATAAACACTACGTGGATGCTCAGTAAGGGTGAAGCCAGTACCGGCATCAGGTTGGTGACAGGGGGATTGCTCTCGCCGAACATGGATACCAGAAGTGACAATCCGCAAAGCAGGAAACCGAATGAAATGATTGGTTTGAATTTCCGTTGGAATAGGAATGTCAGTATTATGGTACAAAAGGCCATGAACTGCATGGTTTCGTATCCGTTGGAAAGTGGCAGATGATTGCTTACATATCCTCTTAGACTGATTGTCAGCAACAGATAGAGACCGATGAGGGCCATAATGCCTAACTGGATTCGGTTTATGGTACGTCCGTTCCCCGTGTCTTCGGATGCTTGGGCTGTCCGCCGGCCATAGTAGATGAATCCGAGGATGCCGAGAGTTACACAGAACATGGCGACCGGTCCTGTATAATGGAACCGATTATAGATTTTTTCGGCTTCGAAACGTTGGTCGGTCGGGAGTATGGCCTGAGCTTCTTTTTGTTGGTATTTCCGTATTTTCTCCAATATTTCTATTGCTTCACAGTCCTTGCCGTGGGCTATCTGTTCTGCCACGAGATCCATGCTCCGGCGTACAAACATCCATTGTTCAGTCGGTATTTCGGCTGGCAACTTGTCGTTGAACGAGTACCATGTGGGTTGTTTGTCGTCTTTGCATTGGAAAGGGTATATCTTCAGCATGCTGCCTGTCGCTATCATGCTGACCAGATTGAATTTTTCATTCGCTTCTTCAAGGGCTTTGCGGTTTGCCGGGGATTGTTGTGTCTGGAGTATACGTTCCAGTTTGAATCCGTTGAGGTCTGCGAAGTCTGTCAGGCGTGCATACTTATTTTCAATGCCCAGAATCTGCCTGGCTGCCTGGGATTTGATGCGTATGACAGGCTCTTGTTTCCAGTGCTCGTAATAGAATACCCAGCCTAGCAGGACTTGGCCTGCCGTAAGACCTTTGTAGGATGGTTTCCCGTATAGTTTCATTGTAAAGTCGTGCGACAGAGTCTGCAGGGGACAGATACGGTCGTTATAATAGATATAGAGATTGTCGAAACTATCGGCCACTTCTCTTGACACCGTGCGTGGCACATCTTTGCCTTGGAGCAGGGTGGGAGCGGCTATCAGGAAAAAGCATAGCATACTTCCTTTGCGCAGGAGAGGATGGGCGAGCAGGGCACGGAAACCTGTCTTCGGAAGGAAGAAATAAAGGATGAGGCTCAGGCCCAACAGTATGTAACCGGTATAGGTTATTCCAATTCCGTACGGGTCGTAGGATACGGAAAGGAGTGTCCCCTTGCCGTCGGGGTCGTAGGCCGACTGGTAGAAACGGTAATTGCGGTATTCGTATATGTTGTTCATTGATACCACTCCTTCGTGTCGTGACGTTCCGTCAATGACATTCAGTTCACTTATGTAGTCCATTGGTGCAGTGGTACCTGGATAATAGTCGATTCTGAATCCTTTCAGCTTAATCCGGAAAGGAAGTGTCTCGGCTTTTCCGTTTTTGGTGATGAAACGGTCGAGACTGTCTTCTTCTGTCCTCAAATGGATATTTCCTTGGCGTGAGGTCAGAAATGAGGTTAATGCTCCGGCCAGTATCAGTGCCAGAGAAAGGTGTATAAGCAGTGCGACGGGTTTGCGTTGCAGACGGCGGTGGAATATATAGACCAGTCCACTGCCTCCGGCGATTACCCACAATAAGACAAAATACCAGGAATGATAGATATGGTTGATGGCGAAATCGGTACCATACATTTTTTCCAATAGGGTTGCTGCAATCATCAGAATCAGCAGAATGCCGATTGTGCCGAATGCAAATCGTTTCATCAGGTTCATCATTATCAGGTGCATTTGTTTTTACTTGGCCGGATGTGTCTTGAAAAAGTAGGCAGCCGGACTGAACCGGAGTCGGATGCCGGCTGCTTTACTGTTTGGGTTAAATTGAATCTATGAATTTAATTACTGCATTACGCTCTTCTTTCGAAAGTTCCCGGAATTTTTCGACCGAGTAGCGGGCGTCGCTCTTGGCGTTGCCATGCCACATGATAGCTTCCATGGTGGTGCGGGCGCGGTTGTCGTGCAAACGGTCGGCAGTTGCCGATCCTGTACACATCTGGTGCAGGCCACGTCCCCAAAGCGGGGTGGTGCGACACCATCCGGTCCGGATGTCATTTTCCATGTGGAGCTTGTGTTGTACCATGTCTGTATATGGCCAGATGGTTTGGTTCGGATATTTCGGCATACGGTTGTCGCCTTTGCTGAAGAATCCGTTCGGGTCGTAGAAATTGTCATCGCCGGTTGTCCACGACGGGCGGTGGCAGTAAGCGCAACCGATTTGCGAGAAGAGTTCTTTGCCTTTCAATACATCTGGGTCATCTACGTTGCGGGCTGCGGGAACAGCCAGGCCTCTGTGCCAGATGGCAAAATCGAGGTAGTCGTCGTCATCCATCTCTACGTCGAGTTCCTTTGAATTGAGGTATTCGGTGATGGCTGCAGCAACTTCTTCCTTGTTGTTGTAGTCGCTTGCGTGCCATGTCGGATGGTTCTTGTCCGGGTCAACTTCTTCGATATATGCCTGATAGCCCGCCTGTACTTCCGGGTCGTTGGCCGAAGCGATAGTATAGCTTCCGGCGGCATCGGCATAGTGGTAACGGCGGTTGCTACGTGTCACGTTGGTGATGTTCCATAAGGCGTTCACTCCGGCGGCATCCATCAGCGGACCGCGGCTTAGTGCATAGGTGAACTTATATGGATGTTCTTCATACTTGTCGGCAAAGTCTTCGTACACATCTGTCGCCTTTTTGTTTGAATACTGTTTCACCCATTCTCCGTTTTGGAAGAAAGATGGATTGATGCCGTTGGGCAAATAGCCGTCGGCTTCTTCCTTTGCATATTGGGCTTTCAGGTCATCATCGGAGATGGCGTCCAGCAGGCCTGTTCCATAGATACCGATGGTTGATTCAAGCAATACTTTGTAGTTGCCGAGGTCTTTGATGACACCTTGGTTATATGCATATACAGCATCCGAGCTCATGGTTACTTCCGGATATTCGAGGTCGTAGGTTTCTCCGTCAGGAAACTTGTTGCCCCATTCATCGGTATATTTTTTCCATGTGATGATGACCTTGCTTTCATCCAGCGGTGCCTTGAAAGGCTCTACTGCATGTCCCTGAGGCATACCGGCCAGCCATGTAACGTATCCGTCGGTATCGGGATTATATACAACCAACAGACATCCGTTTCCGATAGAGCTTGTTTCGAAAGAGCCGGCAGCATTGCGTTTGCCGTGTCCGTATCCCGGATGACAATGGATGCACGAGCTGCGGACATAGGTCGGTCCCAGACCGCATCGTACACCACTGTGGTTGCTCATGAACATCTTTTCGAAAAGTTGTTCGCCATTTTTGAAACGCTGGCTCATTTCTGCATCTGCTTCAACGGCAGCGGTAGGTTGCTCGTAGGCGTTCGATGTTGCCAGATAGGCTGTTCCTAACTCACCGCCGGTATAGTACCAGTCCGGCTTTTCTGTTGTCGGGTTCTCGGGTGACTGACCTGTTCCGTTATTGTCATTGTCATCACTGCAGGAGCCGGTCAGTCCAGCAAGCATCAAAGTGCCTGCCAAAAAATAAATCTTTTTCATATAAGACCATCAATAAGTTTGTTTGGTAATTAAAGTCATCCTCGGGTGGTGCCGGATATCCCATCCTTTCCCACCCTGAATGACTATCTGAACTTTTTTAGGAGAAAAAGTCTTTAATTATACAGAAGTGCGTCGTTAGCTTTGGTCAGCGCTTTTGAAAGTGTTTCCAATGCTTCGATAGCGGCATCCGCTTCTGCTCCGGTCGCATTCAGGGCGAATGGTTCGGGGATAGCCTTGATTTTGGCGATAGCTGTCTGAATAGCAACTTTTACTTCCTTGTCGATATCGGGAGCGACGCTGGCGATGTAGTCACTTACAGAAATGTCAGTTCCTACACCTTCGTATGAATTCTGGACGCTGACGATATTGTCGGCAAAATCGACGATGGAGTTCAATGCATAAGGTGATTCGATGTAACTCTTGTCTTCCGCACTGGTTCCGTTGTTCGGGCGGCCGATTTTCTGAGTTCCTACTTCATCGACGATATCGATACATCCGGTAATGATTTCTTGTGCAGCCAATGTATAGCTTTGGTATTTGCTTCCCGAAGTACCGGCATTTTTCATGCTTGTACCGTAATCGAAATCAGGCAGCAGGTTGTTTTCGGTGAGGATTTGTTTCTTTTCCGAAGTTATGTTGTAGATTCCTGCCCATGCTGCTTCCAGACGGATGCATTGGTTGCGCAAGTCTTCGGCTACGGCAGCCATATAAATCAGATGGTTTTGGGTGATGTTGACAACCTGTTTTGAGTATGAATAGGTCTTCGTGAAATCTCTCGGTTCAGAAGTAGACTCGGATGTCAACTGGAACAGGATGTATTCCAATGCATGGAAACCTAGCAGTCCGTAGTCGAATGTTGATACATAGGCACCGCCGGTATTTCCGATTTCGTTCATCATTTGCTGGTTGTTCAGAAGCTTGTCCAACGCTGTCTGGTCGAGGGGCCAGGAGTCGATGTGCGGGTCGATGTCATAGTCGCCTGCTGCGCCATAGAGAAAAGATTCGCTCTTTTCCCATGCTTCGCGTGATTTTTTCCAATGTTCGCACGCCAGTTTGTTATATTCCGATGCCTTTTCTTTGTCGGTGGCCCATGTATCTCTCACCAAAGCGCAGTATTTGCTTACTTCGATGGCTTCGTCGGCCATGGTCTTGTAGGTCGCAACCACATTGTTGTCAACATAAGGGGTTACGGCTGCCTTCAAGGCTTCGTCTTCGTTGATTACAGCCGTTGTTTCATCGTCGTCGCTGCATGCTGTCAGGCTTGTTGCCATGAATGCGCCCATGGCCATGTAGAGAGGAAGTTTAAAAAATGTGTTCATTTTTTTGTCTTTTAAATTAATAATAAATGCTATGATATAATGTTTCTATTCACGTTATCGGGTAAAGAATCCAGCATAGGCTATGCCGACAGAAATGGCCGGTTCGTTGTTGTACGGCTTGTCGAGCAGGCCGATGGAGTATTCGCCTTTCACTACAATTTCTTTTATCGGGTAGTAGTTGATACCGGCTGCAATACGGCTGCGCTTGCAGAAGTCGTAGAGTGGAGTGCTGGTCTTATGCATGGAGTCGTAATAGTCGTAACGTCCGAAAAGGTACAGGCGCTGTCCTTTCTCCTTGAGCTTGCTGAACTGTGAGAAGAGATTGTATCCGGCTTCAACTCCGGCAGCGATGGCACTCTCGGCTACCTGTTGGTGCGACGAGGGTGAGTTTTGGCTCATCTTTTTGTTCACTTCCGAAATCTTGTCGGCATCACTCAGGTGTCCGTAGTCAAAGCTTCCTCTTACAATCCAGTTATGTGCATTGTAGTTGAAGTCGAATGCACCGATAACAACAGTTCCTTTCACATCCTTATAGCGTTCGCTGTCCTTCTGTGCACTTAGAGTGTTGTTGAATGAATTGCCTACATATCCGCTGACGGAAAGCCGCAATCCCGGAATGGAGTAGTTGTCTACACGGAACGCTCCGGCTATGGAGTTGCCGATCTTAAACTCGTACGGGCTTCCGGCTCCGTCCTTTACCCAGTTGAGGCGGTTGAAACGTTCCGAATCGAGGCCGGGAACGAGCAATGCTTCATAACGCCAGTTGCCAGCTTGTCCCCAAATGCTGATACCGGTCTCGTGCCAGGTACAGGGCAGAATCGTATTTTCTCCTTCCGGGCGATAGACACCAAAGAACTCGGTTGGAAGGTGGTGTTGGTTGGTTCCGCCTACCGGTACGACGATATGTCCCATTTTGATATTGAATTGCGGACAGAACGATTTCTGAATCCAGAATTGTTCGAGGGCCACTTCGCCTCCACGTTCGATTTCACTTTCGTATTCACCGGCTTCTTCCTGTTCTATCTCGACGGCACTTTCAGTTCCTCCGTGTTCGAATTCGATTTCACTTCCCATGGTCCAACCTTTTCCAAAATCATATCCTAGGAAAATTACAACATGCGGAAGGTCGAACCGTCCGTGTGTCTCTCCTTTGTAGATACTCGGGTCGGATGCTGTATAGCGTGTATATTTGTCGCTATAGAAATTCATGCTATATACAGCTTCTCCGTACCCACCGATGCTGAGGCGTGACTTCCTTGCAGGTTTTTCATGTTGCATCTTTTCTAGCGGAATATTTTCAGTGTTTTGTTGTCCGTTGCCTGTCGCAAACAGTTGTGTACTCATGGATGCAAGGCAAAGGGAAAATAAGATTGTTTTTGTTTTCATCTTTTTTCTATTGCTTTTGTGGTTTTTAACTGATGCAAAGGTAGAGGCATCGTGAAACCTGTACAATACCTACTTGTTGGTAAAAAAAAGATGTTAAATACCTATAAATTGGTATTAATAAAAGCAATCTTTGTATATATTGTCAAAAAACTTATAAAATGAATGATTTTTTTATAGACGGACTTACCGTCAAGGAGATGTTGCTGAAGCTTGCAGAAAACGGTAATCAGAAGTTTTCTGCAAGTCTGCATCCGGGGATAGAGCATGTCTTGGGTATTCGTATACCCGATTTGAGGAAATTAGCGGCACGGATTGCCAAAGGCGATTGGGAACGGTATTTGTCTGCTGCCGATACATATTATATGGAGGAACGTATGTTGCAGGGGATGGTATTGGGGTGCATAAAACCTGACACTGATGTAGAGAGATACTTGGCCCGGGTGACTGATTTTGTGTGGAACATCAATAGTTGGTCGGTTTGCGATACGTTCAAGTTTGCAGGAGGAAAGGCGTTTACCGAAAAGAATAAGGTTCGGCTTTGGGAGTATCTTAAGCATTGGATGCATGTCGGGGAAGAATACCAGATCCGTTTCGGAGTGGTGATGGCTATGGAACTGTTTGTAGATGAAGAGCATCTGGAGAAACTGTTGGCCGAATACGATGCTATCCGTCACGATGGTTATTATGTGAAGATGGGGGTGGCATGGGCGTTGTCTGTCTGTTTCGTTAAATTTCCCGAACGGACAATGGAGTTCTTGAAATCGAACCGGCTGGATGATGAAACTTACAATAAAACCTTGCAGAAGATTGTGGAATCGTATCGGGTAGATGCGGAAACCAAGAATCTGATTCGTAGTATGAAACGTAAAAATAATTGACCTGTAAAAATAGGCCTAAACTGATGGATTCATCCCTCTGTAACCATGACTTGACATATCTATGACCATGACTTGGCAAAAGTTCTCATGAATCAAGGAATGTTGAGCAATGTATCAAGTAATATTTTCAGATATCCTTTGATATGTTGCAGAAATGTCAAGGGCTTTATTCGTGATGGTAAGGACCGTTGTTCAGGATGGTCATTGCACGATAAATTTGTTCAACAAATATCAACCGGATCATCTGATGCGAAAAAGTCATCTTCGAAAGGGAAATCTTTTCCTGAGCTGCAGCATAAACGGCCGGAGAGAATCCGTAGGGACCTCCGATAATGAAGACAAGCCGCTTGTTGACCGTATGCATTTTCTTTTCCACCCATGAGGCGAACTCTATGGAACGGTATTCCTTTCCATGTTCATCGAGAAGAACCACTACATCGCCCGGTTGCAGGGCTTTCAGAATAAGCTCGCCTTCCTTTTCCTTTTGTTGCTCTGTGCTGAGGCTTTTGGTATTCTTCAGTTCCGGAATCACTTCAATATCAAAGGGAATATAGTGCTTGGTGCGCTCTACATAATCATTAATAGCAGTGATGTAATGCTTCTCTACGGTGCGTCCTACAACTAATAATGTAAATTTCATTTTCTACGGATGGGGTTTTTAAATGATTCTTTTTGCAAAGATAGGGAATAATCTTACCTTTGCGTTTAAGTTATACACATAAATAGAAAATAAGATGGACGAAAAAGTTGTTAAAGATCTCATCGACAGACTGATTGATCTGTCGTTTGCAGAAGATATAGGTGATGGCGACCATACTACCTTGTCGTGCATCCCTGCCGATGCAATGGGTAAATCGAAGCTTCTGATCAAGGAAGAAGGTATCCTGGCAGGTATCGAAGTGGCTAAGGAGGTGTTCCGCCGTTTCGACCCGACCATGAAGGTGGAAGTGTTCATTCAGGACGGAACTCATGTGAAGCCGGGTGATGTGGCGATGGTGGTTGAAGGAAAGATCCAGTCGCTGTTGCAGACCGAACGTTTGATGCTGAACATCATGCAGCGTATGAGCGGTATCGCAACCATGACCAACAAGTATGTGAAACGTCTGGAAGGAACAAAGACACACGTGCTCGATACACGTAAGACCACTCCGGGTATGCGTATCCTTGAAAAGATGGCTGTTAAGATCGGAGGTGGAGTAAACCATCGCATCGGTCTGTTCGACATGATTCTGCTGAAAGATAACCATGTGGATTTTGCAGGCGGTATCGATAAGGCAATCAACCGTGCCAAGGAATATTGTAAGGCGAAAGGTAAGAATCTGAAGATTGAAACCGAGGTGCGTAATTTCGACGAACTGCAGCAGGTTTTGGATTTGGGTGGTGTCGACCGTATCATGCTCGATAATTTCTCTGTTGCCGATACACGCAAGGCGGTGGAAATTGTCGGTGGCCGTGTGGAACTCGAATCGTCGGGCGGTATCACTTTCGATACCTTGCGCGATTATGCCGAATGTGGCGTCGATTTTATTTCGGTTGGGGCTCTCACTCACTCCGTGAAGGGACTCGACATGAGCTTCAAAGCTTGTTAAGGCTTTTAACTTGTCTGCCTGCCGTGATTGTTCAAGAGTCCGGCAGGGGGAATATAAAATAAGAAGAAATGAAAAGAATGAACGTTTTGAAGTGGATAGGAATGATCTGCTTCACTTTGTTGCTTGGTTCTAATGCACAGGCACAGGATTTGAAATCTATTTTAGGTGGGGTAATCAATGCTGTTACTAACGGTAAAGATGTTACCGGTACAAGAACTTTGGAAGGCAACTGGACTTATGTAGGTCCCGACTGCAAGTTTGAGAGCGATAACCTTCTGGCTAAGGCCGGCGGGGAAGTGGCTTCGAAGAAGGTGGAAGATAAGATGTCGGACATCATGCAGAAATTGGGATTTACGGATGGATGTACCTTCACATTCAATTCCGACGGTTCGTATCAGTCGGTTGCCAAAGGTCGTACAACGAAAGGTACCTATACCTACGATAACGAAACCAACGAACTTCAAATGAAGACTCGTCTGGGGGCAAAGTTCAATGCGACTGTATCGTGGGGTGCGGGTAAGAAAATGAGCCTCCTGTTCAATGTCGATAAGCTGATGTCGCTGGCACAGACTATCGGTAATACCGTAGGCAAGAACTCTTCAGCGCTTAGCGCCGCCAATTCATTGTTGGGTCAGTATGATGGCCTGCAGATGGGTTTTGAAATGGAAAAGCAGTAAAGCAATAGTTTTCAATATAAAAACAGAGCTGCCGCAAGCACTTCATAGGCTGGGCAGCTCTGTTTTTTTATTATTAATTCAAGTTTCGCAAGTTAATAGAAAACCTTCTTCTTGGGATATAAAAGGGGCACAGGGATTTCCGCATATCG
>CALUKX010000060.1 GCA_944321335.1 uncultured Phocaeicola sp.
ACTAATTCGTAACCTATTACTACTATGAGTTGGTAACTGCAACTCATTTTCAATCACTTAGACCTTTTTCGTAATTTTTGAACAACAAATATACAAACATTCATAGATAGATGCTTCCCGTTTTATAGTATTTATTCTGTTACGGATGTAAATATCAATTTTTATTATCTAAAGAGATTGAATTCGCTTTTAATTTGTTACTTTTGCCCTCGCTTTAATAAACTAACTTATGATAACATTCACAATAGCTTTGATTTTGTTATTGGTCGGTTATTGGACCTATGGAAAATACATCAATAAATTATTTGCGCCTGATCCGACCAGAAAAACACCGGCTGAAACGATGGCAGATGGGGTTGATTTTATACCACTTCCAACCTGGAAGATTTTTATGATCCAATTCTTGAACATTGCAGGGTTAGGACCTATTTTCGGTGCCATCATGGGAGCACAATTCGGAACAGCCTCTTATCTTTGGATTGTTTTCGGTACTATATTTGCCGGTGCTGTTCACGATTTCCTTTCAGGAGGTTTGTCTTTGCGGCATTCCGGCGAAAGTCTGCCTGAAATTATCGGCCGTTTCTTGGGAACACGCACGAAGAGGATTGCCTGTGTCTTTACCGTTTTACTGATGATTCTTGTAGGAGCAGTATTTGTTTCTGGTCCTGCGGAACTGTTAGCGGGAATGACTCCTGATTATATGGATGCCTATTTCTGGATTGTGGTCATCTTCATCTATTATGTTTTGGCTACTTTAATGCCGGTAGATAAGATTATCGGTAAGATATATCCTCTTTTTGCCTTTGCGTTACTTTTCATGGCTGTCGGTATTTTGGTAATGCTCTATGTGAAGAATCCTGATTTGCCGGAAATGTGGAACGGATTCGGTACGAAATATGAAAAGAATCCGATATTCCCGATGATGTTCATCTCCATAGCCTGTGGAGCCATCAGCGGTTTCCATGCAACCCAGTCGCCTTTGATGGCACGTTGCATTAGCAATGAAAAGTATTGCCGTCCGATTTTTTATGGAGCTATGGTGACGGAAGGTGTTGTAGCGCTGATATGGGCAGCTGCGGCAACTTATTTCTTCCATTCCAACGGTATTGTGAATGAGGCTACAGGTGTAGCCTATTCAGGTGCGATGGTTGCTACCGAGATATCCAAGGATTGGTTAGGAACATTCGGAGGAATTCTTGCAATCTTAGGTATTGTTGCCGCTCCGATTACCAGCGGTGATACTGCCTTGCGTTCAGCTCGTCTGATCGTTGCCGATTTCTTCCATATGGAACAGCGGAGCATCCGTAACCGTATGATGATTTGTGTTCCGATCTTTTTCTGTACTATCGGTCTGCTTCTCTATAGTTTCAGAGATGTGGAAGGATTCAAGATTATTTGGCGCTATTTCGCTTGGTGCAATCAGACTTTGTCGGTATTTACCTTGTGGACTATAACCGTATGGCTGGTTCAGGAAAAGAAAAACTATTGGGTGACATTGATACCGGCTTTGTTTATGACATGTGTCTGTTCAACATATCTGCTGATTGCTCCCGAAGGTTTTTCTTTATCACCGGGAGTCGCTTATCTGTTCGGCGGATTATGTTCGGTTGTTGCCATCGTGTGGTTTGTGATATGGTATAATAAGTATAAGAAGAAAATAATTTGATTTTATGAAAAAGATTTTATTCATCCTGATGCTGCTTGTAAGTTGTATTCAGGCGAAAGCTCAATTTGAACAAGGTTCCTGGTTTGCCAACGCTTCATTGACAGGCTTGAATCTTTCACATAGCAGTTATGAAGGGACTAATTTCGGTATCAGTGTAAGTGGTGGAACATTCGTGGGGGATTGCTTTGCTTTGGTGGTGAATTTTAAAGGGGAGTTTATTGAAAAAGGTCATGATCAAACTACATACGGAGCAGGAATCCGCTATTATTTCGGAGATTGCGGTGTTTATGCTGGTTTCGGTCTTGCTCATAAGCATTTGTCAAACGAAGAGTTCAGGAAAAATATAACCTGCTTTACTCCAGAGGTAGGTTATGCGTTTATGATTAATGATAATTTCGCAGTTGAGCCGGTAGTATATTATGATTTAAGTTTGAAGCATACCTCCGATTACAGTAAGTTGGGCTTTAAGATAGGCTTTGGCATATATTTTTAATGGAGAAGGGAAAATAGATAGTGATGAAAAAAAGTTTATGGATAGGGTTGTTTCTTTTGGGTGGGGCAAGCGGTTTGTATGCTCAGAAAGGTGGTTTTGATTTTAAGTTTTATGGACAAATCCGTACCGATCTGTATTATAACAGCCGTTCAAATTCGGAAACAGTCGACGGACTGTTCTATATGTTTCCGCTAGACAAGAAATTTGATCCCAATGGAAGAGATTTGAACGATGCCGATAACAGCGATTTCTATACATTGTATAGCCGTGTAGGAGTTGATGTAAAAGGACCCGATCTGGGCACGGCAAAAACTTCGGCAAAGGTGGAAGTGGATTTCCGTGGATCGGGTACAACTTATTCCTTGTTCCGTTTGAGGCATGCTTATTTCAATTTGGATTGGGGCAAATCTGCATTGCTGGTCGGACAGACTTGGCATCCGCTGTATGGAGAAGTGGCGCCTGAAATCCTGAATCTGAACATGGGCGCTCCCTATCAACCTTTCAGTCGCGCTCCCCAAATCAGATACCAATATACATATAAACAGATGCAGTTGACTGCTGCAGCTATCTGGCAGTCGCAATATTTGTCTGTCGGACCTAAGAGTAATGTGGCCGGTGAAACTGTAACTCAGAAGAGTCAGGAGTTTATCAAGAAAAGCCGTATACCTGAATTCTATCTCGGACTGGATTACAAGAAACCCGGTTTCATTGCCGGCGCCGGTGTGCATGTGGCTTCCATGACTCCTCGAGTTCAATCGGATGTGAATGTTGACGGCGAAACGGTTACTTATAGAGTAGATGAACGGATTACAGGTGTTTCGGCTGAGGCTCATTTGAAATACAATCGAAACAATCTGCTTGTCGCTGCCAAAACTGTTTTAGGTACTAATCTTACGCAAACCAGTACAGTAGGCGGATATGGCATTACTCGTATAGATGAAAAGACAGGTGAACAGGAATATGCTCCTTTGCGCACATCTTCCACTTGGGTGAATATCGCTTATGGCAAGAAATGGCGTCCGGCTCTGTTCTTCGGATATCTGAAGACATTGGGCGCATCTGAAGAAGTGATTGATGTATTGGGTACAGGAACCGGACTGGGACAATTGTTTACTGGAACCGCCGAACTGACCTATAATGTCCCTCATTGGAAATTCGGAGCGGAATATTCGGTCTGCAATGCATGGTATGGTGATGAATTCAACGCCAAAGCAAAGGCAACAAAAACTCATACAGTGGCCAATCATCGTTTGGTTCTTACTGCAATTTTCCAATTCTAAGGAATTGATACGTATATGATAGGACAGGTCACAGATACCGGAAGTGTATTTGTGGCCTTCTTTATTGTGGCATCTTCGGATAAATGCCTATTTTCGTATTACAAATAAATAATGAATCTTTATATGAAATACACAAGTACCTTAATCGCTTTTTTGCTATCCATAAATGTGTTGTCGGCTTCAGAAAAAATCGACCGATATGCATTGGTACATCGGAATAATCCTCATGTTTCCTCTGTCGATTCTTTGTCTTCCTTGTCGGTTGGTAACGGACATTTTGCCTTTACTGTCGATGCTACAGGATTGCAGACTTTCCCTGATATGTATAAGAATGGAGTGCCTTTAGGTACACAGTCGGATTGGGGATGGCATAGCTTTGCCAACCCGGAAGGTTATAAGCCGGAAGAAACGTTGAAAGAATTCGATTTTGGTAAAGGACATAAGGAATGGTATGCCTGTCAGTTTAAGGATGGCGGTCGTCGGCAGTTGGCAGCCGACTGGTGGCGTACGAACCCCCATCGGCTCCATTTGGGAATTGTAGGTCTGGAACTTGATGATTCAGTTTCTGCTTCTGATTTGGAACAGATCGATCAGACTCTGGATATGTGGAAAGGGGAAATCGACAGCCGTTTTGCTGTTTCTGGAAACAAGTATCGGGTACGAACCGTTTGCCATCCGTCGGAAGACCGGATTGCCGCAACAATTTCTTCATCGACACTAGTTTCCCTAAAGTTGCGATTCCCTTATCCGACAGGGGCTCATGCCGATGATGCTTGTAATTGGACTTCGGATGATAAGCATTCTACCGAACTGATTGCCTGCGATGACCATTCGGCCATATTGAAACGTGTATTGGACGATACGGAATATTATGTGATGTTGCAGTGGGAAGGAAAAGGTCGGATATACGAAAAACAGAAGAATTATTTTGTATTGCAATCTTCAGAACCGACATTGTCTTTTACTTGCAGTTTCTCTCCTTTTAAGGAAGATGTGTCGGTAATGACTTTCGGTCAAGTGGAAAAAGCTGCAGCCGAATATTGGTATGCTTACTGGACAAAAGGAGGAGTGGTGGATTTCTCTCAATGTACCGACCCACGGGCGAAAGAATTGGAACGTCGGGTGGTTTTGAGCCAATATCTCACAGCCATCCAATGTTCGGGAAAAATGCCGCCACAGGAAACTGGTCTGACTTATAATTCGTGGTTCGGTAAATTCCATCTGGAAATGGTCTGGTGGCATAAGGCGCATTTTGCACTTTGGGGACATCCGGAGATGATGAAGAATACTCTCGACTGGTACGGAGATGTGGAACCGATTGCTCGAGAAATTGCACGGCGACAAGGGTACGATGGTGTGCGATGGATGAAGATGACCGACCCAAGTGGTAGGGAAGCTCCGTCGAATGTAGGCAGTTTCCTGATATGGCAACAACCTCATCTGATTTATTTGGCGGAATTGCTCTACAGGGCAGACCCTTCGGATAAATACATTTCCCAATATAACCGGTTGGTGCAAGAAACAGCCCGGTTTATGTATTCCTTTGCGACATACGACACGGAACATGACCGTTATCTGTTGAAGGGGTTGATTCCTGCACAGGAAACGTTGAAGGCAGACAAGACAATCAATCCTCCGTTCGAATTGTCATATTGGCATTTTGCAATGACGATAGCCCAACAATGGCGCGAACGCGCTGGAATGGAACGGGTGCCCGAATGGGATGAGCTTATCCGGAAAATTTCTCCTTTGGCTTATAATGAAGATAAATTGTATCTGGCGGCAGAAAGCGCTACGGATACCTATCAGAACATTCGTTTCACATCCGATCACATGGCTGTATTAGGTGCTGTCGGTATTCTTCCGTACAATGAAAATCAAGTCAACCTCGATTACATGAAGAATACCTTGCACTGGGTTTGGAACAAGTGGAGCTGGAACAAGACTTGGGGCTGGGATTATCCGATGACAGCAATGAATGCTGCCCGGTTGGGAGAACCCGACAAAGCTGTGGGGGCGTTGCTGATGGATAAACGCACCAATACCTATCTGGTTAGCGGACATAATTATCAGGACGGGCGTTTGCGGATTTATCTGCCTGGTAACGGTGGCTTGCTCACTGCTGTAGCGATGATGTGTGCCGGTTGGGACGGGTGCGATGGTGTAAATCCGGGATTCCCGAAAGACGGTCGATGGAATGTACGTTGGGAAGGATTGAAACCTTTACCTTGAGTGTAAGATAATCAGATAAAAGGCTCTCTGAATATTGATTCCGATATTCGGAGGGCCTTCCTTTTTAATAGGCCTTTAAAAGGCTTTTAATTCAGCTTATAAACTTCCGATCCGGCCAACAGGAAACATCCTGTTCCGAAATCATCGAAGTCGGGCTTGCTGTCGTATGTTACAGGCTGTCCATCTTTCGGTTCTTTGCCTGTTCCTTGGACATAGCCTAAGAATCCGTCGGGATGGACGGCATCTTTTGTCATGCCATTCCATGCTTTCAACAAAACAGGCAGATAAGTATTCTTATCAAGGAACCCGTTATTGATTCCCCATGCCATTCCGTAGACGAAAAGTGAAGTGCCTGTCAGCTCTTTCCCTCCGAAATGGTTCGGGTCATGCAGGCTTACATTCCAGAAACCGTCTTCCCGTTGGCAGTCTTTAATGGCTTTACTCATCGAAAGGAAATCGTTGATGTAGTCTTGACGGTGAGGCTCCGTTGCTGGAATTTCATTCAACACACGTACCAATGCTGCATAGACCCATCCGTTACCACGGCTCCAGTAACAATCTTCTCCATTGGGTTCCTTATATGGCGGATCGAAATTCTGGTCACGCCACCATAATCCGTCTTTTTCATTGAACATTCCATGTTCCCCATGTCGGTTGCGGGTGTATGAGTACATCTGCCACATTTTGTTGAAATAAATCGTGTCGCCTGTAATTCTTCCCATCTTGGCGAAAGCCGGCATTCCCATCTGGATAGCATCTATCCACCACCATTCGTCAATCTGGGGAGTGTTGACAAGCATATTCAGGTTGGATTTGACTTTCAGCATTATTTCCGGCTTTGGAAAGAGGTCGTACATCTCCAGATATACTTGTCCGCATGCATAATTATCGGCATGCCGGGTTGTGGCTCCACGGTGCATTCCCCATTTATGGGATTCTCCCCATTGGTAAGCGTAATTGAAATAAGTACTGTCAGGGTAGATTGAATAAAGCGCCATCAGGCCTTCGTAATAAACGGTGCGTGTCCAGATGTTCAATGGACGCATCTTGTTCTTGACAAAGCTGGGAGCGCCACAGTCGGGATGGTTTCGCATGAAATAATCATTGACTTTGATTAATGTATTCAAGGTTTCTTTCCTGTCGGGTAAAGGCTGTGCCTGAATGAAGGATTCGGTCCCGAAACACAGAAGCAAGGCTGAAATCAGTAATTTCTTCATGTTTTTCAAAATATAGTATGGTTGTCGTTTGTTTTCTCTTATTTTTGCGATAGTGAAAGTACAAAATTTTTGTTAGTGATGAAAAGAAAAACTATGAATACACGAATTTTCCTTTGTCTGTTTACATTGGTGTTCGGCTTGTATGCTGTGCCGGGATTAGGAAAAGACCTGTTCCCGGACGGAACTCCTATACCCGATTGGTTTTATCGGACAGAGATAATACCGGTTGATAGGTTGGGTAAGATTTATAATATCGCTGATTGGGGAGTCCTTGCCGATAGCACCTTGGTGCAGACTGAAAAGATTCAGGCTGTAATCGATAAGGCAGCAGAGGATGGTGGAGGTGTTATCTATATACCCGAAGGAACTTTCCTGAGTGGATCGCTTTTCTTCAAACCCCGCACACACTTGTACATAGCAAGGGGAGGAACGTTGAAGGGCAGTGACGATATCAGCGACTTCAAGGTGATTGATACCCGGATGGAGGGACAGAACCTGAAATATTTTGCAGCTTTGGTCAATGCTACAGGTGTGGATGGCTTTACAGTTTCCGGAGAAGGTTGTATCAACGGAAATGGATTACGTTATTGGAAATCGTTCTGGCTGCGTCGGGAGATAAATCCGAAGTGTACGAATCTGGAGGAAATGCGTCCAAGGCTGCTGTTTATCTCCGATTCGAAAGATGTGCAACTTTCGGGCGTGAAACTGATCAATTCTCCTTTCTGGACAACCCATCTGTATCGGTGTGAGAATGTGAAACTGCTCGGATTGTCTATTTTTGCTCCCCGATATCCGGTAAAGGCACCGAGCTCGGATGCCATTGACATAGATGTATGTACCAATGTCTTGGTAAAAAACTGCTATATGTCGGTTAACGATGATGCCATTGGCTTGAAAGGAGGTAAAGGCCCTTGGGCCGATCAGGATACCATAAACAATGGGGCCAACCGCAATATTATCATTGAAGATTGTACTTACGGCTTTTGCCATAGTGCATTGACTTTCGGCAGCGAATCGGTACACGACCGTAACATTGTCCTTCGTCGCTGTCGGATAGATCAGGCACAGCGTTTGTTGTGGCTGAAGATGCGTCCGGATACACCGCAGAATTACGAATATATTTTGATAGAAGATATCAGTGGCAATGCAAAGAGTTTTCTGTATGCCAAACCTTGGACACAATTCTTTGATTTGAAGGGACGGAAGGATATACCCTATTCCTATTCAAGCAATCTGACTATGCAGAATATACGCATGGAATGTGACATTGTGTTTGATATTGAAAAGGCCGACGACCAGTACCGTCTGTCGGATTTTGTATTCCGCAATCTGGAATTGAAGTCCGGTACTCCGATAGATGAGGCTGTTTGGGACTTTTCTGATTTTGTATTCGAAAAAGTATATGTGAATGGGAGGGAAATATCCCGATAGATGCGGCAAACATAGATTCATACTTGTCTGTCCGAAACGGATGAATGTATAAGAAACACAAAAGTCAGCCTTGAATAAAGACTGACTTTCTGTATGTAAGGAATAATAGTTTCCGGATTACACGTTAGCACGTTTTTCCTGAATTCTAGCTTTCTTACCTGTAAGGGCACGCAAGTAGTACAATTTAGCACGACGTACTTTACCTACCTTGTTTACAGTGATGCTGTCGATAGCCGGAGATTCCAATGGGAAAATACGTTCAACACCTACAGTTCCTGACATTTTACGTACAGTGAAACGTTTCTTTTCACCGTGACCTGAGATTTTGATAACAACACCGCGGTACAACTGAACACGTTCCTTGTTACCTTCAACGATACGGTATGCTACTGTTACTGTGTCACCAGACTTGAATGAAGGATGCTGTTTGCCAGTAGCAAATGCTTCTTCTGCAATTTTAATTAAATCCATTTTTCTTTTTAAATTAAATTGTTTATCGTTACCGACGCAACATACCAAGTAACTCTTCTTGACAGCGATTGCGCGTAAAGCGGTGCAAAGTAAGTGATTTTTTGTGAGATAGGCAAGTCTTGACCTATATTTTTGAATATTTTTTGGCTTCATCCTTAAATATATCTATATTTGGGAAATAAACAGCATGATAGAACTATGGTGAAGAAGTTATTTATGTATAGTGTACTGGTAGTTTCTGTAGCTTTTTCAGCTTGTAGCTTCAGCTACACTTTATCTTCCATCGAAGGTGGGAGAGTCCCTATAACAAGTCAGTATGATACAGATGTTGATCAGGAAGCTGTCCGTATACTGGAACCATACAAAAGTAAGATTGATAGTATGATGGCTCCGGTAATAGGATATGCTTCATCCAGATTGGAAGCATATCGTCCTGAATCTCCTTTGTCGAATCTGATAGCGGATATATTGGTCAAGAGTGCTGAAACGAAAACCGGGATTAAGGCCGATGTTGGTGTGATGAATATGGGAGGGATTCGTAATATTTTGAACGAAGGTGAAGTGACTTTCGGCTCCATTTATGAAATCTGTCCTTTCGAAAATGCCTTGTCGGTTGTTCTGATGAAAGGAGATGCATTGCTTGAATTGTTCAGTAATATGGCAACTGTTCATGGAGAAGGTTTAAGTGGTGCCAATTTGGTGATTTCGAAAGACGGACGATTGATCAGTGCGAAAGTCGGCGGAAAAGATATCGATCCGGAAAAGAACTATTATGTGGCTACCATCGACTATTTGGCGGAAGGTAATGACAGATTGGATACGTTCAAGAAGGCTATTAGCAAGACTGAACCTCGTGATGCGACATTACGCAGTCTGTTCATTGATTATGTGAAGCAGTGTACGGAAAATGGTATGTCTGTTACTGCCAAGGTCGAAGGTCGTATTGTGGAACAATAAGAGGAAGAATTATGAAGAAATTATATACTTTAATAGGTGCTATGCTGATGGCCGGAACGCTTTGGGCTCAATCAGTAAAGGAATTGTATATTTTCCATACCAACGATATGCATAGTCGTGTGGAGCCTTTCCCGGATGATTATCAGGATACGCTTTTGGCCGGTAAGGCAGGACTGGTACGGCGTGCAACTTTCATCAAAGAACAACGTAAGGAACATGAAGACCTTCTGCTGTTCGATTGCGGAGATTTTTCGCAGGGAACACCATATTATAATATGTTCAAAGGGGAGGTAGAAGTCCAGATGATGAATGCGATGGGGTATGATGCCGGTACTATTGGAAATCATGAATTCGATTTCGGTCTTGATAATATGGCTCGTCTATTCAAAATGGCCAACTTCCCGATTGTTTGTGCCAATTATGACTTTACCGGAACTGTACTGGAAGGTTTGGTGAAGGAATATGTAGTGATAGAACGTGATGGTATCCGCATAGGAGTGTTTGGATTGAGTCCCGAACTTGATGGTTTGGTTGCTGCACATTGTTATGGAAATGTGAAATTCAACGACCCCGTATCGGTTGCCCAACGTGTAGCTGATATTCTGAAAGTTAAGGAAGGGTGTGATATCGTGATTTGCTTGTCGCATTTAGGATGGAATGATGAGCCATACTCGGATGTGGAATTGGTTGAGAACACAAGAAATATTGATGTGGTTTTGGGAGGCCATTCTCACTCTTTCTTTGATGGTCCGAAATTCTATAAGAATCTTGATGGAACTCAGGTGCCTGTACAACAAATGGGGAAACATGCGGCATTTGTCGGTAAAATGGTTTTGAAATTGAAGAAAAATTGATAAATTGCAAAGGTGAACTCTATAAATATGATTTGTAGTAGTTCACTTTTGTGGTTTTATATAAAATATTTTCATAATGCATAATCGAATAGCTGGATTTTTTTTGGGGATAGTTTTGGCGTTAAGTGTAAATGCCAAGCCTGTAGGCATATTGAAACAAGTTAAAGATACGGTAGATTGCAATCGGTGGGTTGAGATGCAATTGTCTAAAATGACTTTGAAACAGAAGATCGGCCAATTGTTCATTCACACTGTTGCCCCGGTAACGACTCAATTGAATCGGGATGGATTGACTAAAGCTGTGGAAGAATATGGGGTAGGCGGATTGCTGTTTTCTGGTGGTCAGCTTGAAAAACAAGTGCAGTTGACGAATGAAGCACAGAAAAAAGCCCGTATTCCCTTGCTGATTACTTTTGACGGAGAATGGGGATTGGCTATGCGGCTTAAGAATACACCCAAATTCCCGAAGAATCGAGTTCTCGGTTGTATAAAAAACGATACTCTTATTTATCGTTATGGTCTTGAAGTAGCTCGTCAATTGAAGGAAATAGGGGTTCATGTGAATTTTGCTCCCGTTGCCGATGTCGATAATAATCCGGATAATCCTGTTATCAATGTACGTTCTTTTGGTGCCGATCCTCAGGTTGTTGCCCGGAAAGTCCTGGCTTACTCGCGTGGACTGGAGGATGGGGGAGTTTTGGCCGTTTGTAAGCATTTCCCTGGGCATGGCGATACGGATGTCGATTCGCATAAAGCTTTACCAGTATTGCAGTTTGACCGGGAACGTTTGGATAGTATCGAACTATATCCGTTTCGAAAGGCTATAGATTTTGGTATTGGTGGCATTATGGTGGGACATTTGAAGGTTCCTGAACTTGGTCAAAAACCGGCATCGATTTCACCCAAAGTAATAATCAATACATTGAAACGGGAACTTGGTTTTTCCGGACTTGTATTTACCGATGCTTTGGAGATGGATGGTATTGCTAAGAATTCAGTAAATGTTTGTGCCGAAGCTTTGATTGCAGGAAATGATTTGTTATTGGCTCCCCGTAATTTGAAACGTGAATTGGATGGGGTGATGAAAGCTATCAAGGATGGACGGTTGACAGAAGAGGAAATTACGGAGAAGTGTCGTAAAGTGCTGACCTATAAGTATGCTTTGGGATTGGTGAATCCTACTTTTGTCAAAGCGGAAGGCTTGTCTTCACGATTGGATACAAAGCAGACGCGAATTTTGATGTCGGAACTTGAAAATGCTGCTGTAACAGTTGTAAAAAATAAGTCAGATGTACTTCCGCTTGATTTGGCTATGTCTGGTACTGTGTTGCTCACAATAGCACCTACCTTGTCGGAAGGTTATCCGTTTCTGAAAGAACTCCGTAAATCTGTAACATTATCTTGGATACATGCTGAGGCCGATTCTTTGCAACAGATAAAGGAACGGTTACGTCCTGCACAGCAAGTAATCGTTGCTTTGCATGAGAAGGATTGTAAACCTTATGAATCTTTGATAGAGGATCTTGCGATGGACAAACCTTTGACATTGGTTTGTTTCAAACCGCAAAGTATTCTTGAGAAAATTCCGTCTGCCGTTAGGAAGTCTTCGGCAGTGGTGCTCGCGCATACAGGTAAGAAGGACGTTCAACGCTATACGGCGAATATCTTGACTGGAAAAAAGATTGCCAATGCTACTTTGTCTGTTGATATTCCAGGAATTGCAGCTGTTGGTGAAGGTGTCGTTTTGGATCCTGATTCTCCGCGGCTTTATAAGCCGGAGGATTTTGGTATGGATTCAAAAGTGTTGGCTAAAATTGATGATATTGCTGAAGAAGGAATCCGTGAACAGGCATTTCCTGGTTGTCATGTCCTGATATATAAAGATGGTTATCCTGTCTACAATAAGTGTTTCGGTACGCAGACTTATAAGTCGGATGTAAAAGTGAAGGAGAATGATATGTATGATTTAGCTTCCGTTTCCAAGGTTACAGGAACATTGCTGGCTGTGATGAAGCTCTATGATGAAGGTCGATTCGGGTTGACAGACAAAATTGGGAAATATGTGCCTGCTTTACAAGGAACAGATAAGGCTAATTTGACTATCCAAAGTCTATTGTTCCATGAGTCAGGACTTCCTCCGTACGTTCCGTTTTATCTGGAAGCGATTGATTTGGATGCTCTTGGAGATGATTTGTTTAAAAGAAAACCGGATGCCAATCATACATTACAAGTTGATCAGAATTTATATGCAGATCCGAATTTTAAATATAAGGCGAAGTGGGTTTCTTCCGATTCTTCGTCCCTTTGTTCCTTGAGATTGTCGGACAAATGGTTCTTGAATCGTGATTTTAAAGATGAAATTCTACGTCAGATAATAGAAACACCACTGAAAAGCAGGTCTTATCGGTATAGCTGTTTGAATTTTATGTTGCTAAAAGAAATGGTTGAAACGATTACCCGTACACCTATGGATGAGTATCTTGACCGCGTTTTTTATCAACCGATGGGATTGATACATACAACATACAACCCGTTGTCACGTTTCCGAAAAGAGTGTATTATACCTACCGTAGATGATGATTTTCTCCGTCGTGGAGAATTGAGGGGTTATGTGCATGATGCTGCAGCTGCTTTTATGGGAGGGGTTTCAGGAAATGCCGGCCTTTTCTCCACGGCACATGACGTTGCTGTAATTTTCCAGATGTTATTGAATCGGGGTGTTTATGGAGACCGGAGATATCTGAACCGGGCTACATGTGAATTGTTTCTGACTATGAAATCAAAGAGTTGTCGTCGTGGATTAGGCTTTGACAAACCGGATATGGATGACGAAGAAAAAAGCCCTTGTGCACCTGATACTCCAGGGTCGGTAATCGGACATACCGGATTTACGGGAACGGCTGTCTGGGCAGATCCGGATAATGATCTTATTTTCGTTTTCCTTAGTAACAGAACTTTTCCACAGCCTTTTAGTCACAAGAATCTTTCAAGGTTGGATATCCGTCCACGAATGCAACAGGTAATGTATCAGGCTTTGATGAAATGATTCTATTTAGACTAGATACAAATTAACTAAATAATGTAATGTGCATGTTACAATATTTATCAAAAAGTATAACTTTGCAGAATCAAATTAGTACTAATAATAACTTAACTTTTACAACAATGGCTTACGTAATTAGTGACGATTGTATCGCTTGCGGTACTTGTATCGATGAATGCCCGGTTGGCGCAATCTC
>CALUKX010000061.1 GCA_944321335.1 uncultured Phocaeicola sp.
TGAGGAAAATCCAAACGACTTCAGTCTGATATGAAACGACAGAGGCCATCTCAATTCATTTTGAGACGGCCTCTTTCATCTATTAAACGGATATCTGAATCAAATTATCTTACAAACAGCAGTTCACGATATTTCGGAAGAGTCCACATCTGGTCATCAACAATCAGTTCAAGCTTGTCGATATGGTAGCGGATCTGTTCCAGATAAGGAGCGATATTGTCGTGATAAGCGATTGCTTTCTCACGTTCGCTTTCAATCTTATTGGCAACCTTACGTGCTTCTACCATTGCATCCACCTGTTCTTTGATATAAGAAGTGTGTTCTGCAATCTTTTTGATGATAGCGATATTTTCTGCCGACAGTTTGGCCGCTTCTTCTTCGCTGAAGATTGACTTCATCTTATATACATTGTCTACCAATTTGCTTTGGTATTCGATAGCAACAGGAACGACATGGTTCATTACCAAATCTCCCAATACACGAGCTTCAATCTGGATCTTTTTGGTATACATATCCCATTTGACTTCGTTACGGGCTTCAAGTTCCTTCTTGGTCATGACACCTGTCGATTCAAACATCTTGATGCTTTCCGGTTTCAGATAATTGTCGAAGATAACCGGGCAGCTGGTTTCGCAATCCAAACCACGTTTTGCAGCTTCAGCTTTCCATTCATCGCTATAACCGTTACCGTCGAAACGGATAGGCTTGCAGATCTTGATATATTTACGCAATATCTGAATAATAGCTGATATCTTCGGTTCACCCTTTTCAATCAATTCATCAACTTCTTTTTTGAAGATGATCAATTGTTCTGCAACAGCTGTATTCAATGCTATCATTGCACTGGCACAGTTGGCTTCTGAACCCGGAGCACGGAATTCGAAACGGTTACCTGTAAATGCGAACGGTGAAGTACGGTTACGGTCGGTGTTATCGATCAGCAGTTCCGGAATTTGTGGAATATCCAGTTTCATACCCTGTTTGCCTGCCAATGAAATCAAATCTTCGTTTGCACTTTCTTCCAGATGATCCAATACCTTGCTCAACTGGGTACCCAGAAATGAAGAGATGATTGCAGGAGGTGCTTCGTTTGCTCCCAGACGATGAGCATTGGTCGCACTCATGATAGAAGCTTTCAGCAAACCGTTGTGCTTATATACTGCAGTCAGTGTATTGACTACGAATGTAATGAAACGGAGGTTGTCTTCCGCTGTCTTACCCGGAGCCATCAACAGAACACCTGTGTCGGTACCGAGTGACCAGTTGTTATGTTTACCGGAACCGTTGACTCCCTTGAACGGTTTTTCGTGCAGCAATACACGGAAACCATGATTGCGGGCAACCTTTCGCATCAATGACATGATCAGCATATTATGGTCTACGGCCAAATTACATTCTTCATAAATCGGAGCCAATTCGAACTGGTTAGGGGCAACCTCGTTATGACGGGTCTTTACAGGAATACCCAATTCCAATGCCTGGATTTCCAAATCTTTCATGAATGCTGCCACACGGGTGGGGATAGCACCGAAATAGTGGTCTTCCAATTGTTGGTTCTTTGAGGCTTCGTGGCCCATCAGTGTACGGCCTGTCAGCAACAGGTCAGGACGAGCGGCATACAAACCTTCGTCAACCAGGAAATATTCCTGTTCCCAACCTAAGTAAGCAACCACTTTCTTGACATTTGCATCGAAATAATGGCAAACGTCAACTGCAGCCTTGTTTACGGCACGCAAAGCCTTCAACAACGGAGCCTTATAGTCGAGTGATTCACCTGTATAAGCAATGAAAATAGTCGGAATACAAAGGGTGTCATCAACAACAAATACCGGTGATGATGGATCCCATGCACTATAGCCACGAGCTTCGAATGTGTTACGGATACCGCCGTTAGGGAAAGAAGAAGCGTCCGGTTCCTGCTGGATGAGCAGTTTTCCTGAGAATTCTTCCAACATTCCGCCCTTGCCATCATGTTCGACGAAAGCGTCATGCTTTTCGGCTGTACCTTCGGTCAATGGCTGGAACCAGTGAGTGTAGTGGGTAACGCCCAATTCTGTGGCCCAACGTTTCATTCCTTCAGCTACTGCATCTGCAATGCTGCGGTCGAGTGCGGCACCATTATCGATTACATCGATAAGCTTAGAATATACCTTGCTAGGCAGGTACTTGAACATCTTTTCACGATTGAATACATACTTGGCGAAGTATTCACTTGGGCGTTCGCTTGGAGAAACCACTTCAGCCGGCTTTTTGTGGAACGCGCTTTCTACGACTCTAAATCTTAACTTTGACATAATTACCTTGTAATTTCTTATGTTTGATTGGTTGTTTGCCTCTTAAATTATATTCATTTATTGTAGAGCTTAATTCTTTCAAGAAAAATTGTCAGATAGCTTGAAAAAATATTCGTTATTTAAAAACTTGTATGTTTAGTCGCTCTATTTAGTCTAATTTTGTTGCAAAAATAGTAAAAATAAAATCTTTTGCAAAGTTGTCTGGCATTTATTGCAATAATTTTGTTAGTATAAAATGTTTTTCAGGCCATTTTTTTCTTAAATTTGTATCACGGAAATTAAAATGTGATAAACGAGGAGAGAGATGAATAGACAGGAATTTATCAGAACGGACACATATAAAATGTTTAGGGAAGCTAAAGATTATTTATTGATAGCGTTAGGTATGTTGATGTATGGTGTGGGGTGGACCGTGTTTTTGCTACCGAATGATATTCCTTCAGGGGCTGTACCTGGTATTGCGTCAATTATATATTGGGCGGTGGGCTTTCCGGTGCAATATACATATCTTATCATCAATTTTATGCTGTTGCTTCTTGCCTTGAAAATACTGGGCCTGAAGTTTTGTTTAAAGACTATCTGGGCTGTCGCCATATTGACTACGATGCTTGAGATTATACAGCACGTTGTGACGGGAAGCTTGATTCACGATCAACCGTTTATGGCTTGTGTGTTGGGAGCTTCATTCTGTGGGGCAGGGATCGGTGTCGCTTTCTCGGCAAATGGAAGTACGGGGGGAACAGATATAATAGCGGCTATTGTTAACAAATATCGTGACATTTCTTTAGGACGGGTGATTCTGATTTGTGATGTGATTATCATTTCTTCCAGTTATCTGGTTCTACATGATTGGGAGAGAGTGGTGTATGGTTATGTGGTCTTGTTTATTTCCAGCTTTGTTTTGGACCAGGTAGTAAACAGTGCCCGACAATCGGTTCAGTTCTTTATCATATCCAGTAAGTATGAAGAAATTGGACAACGCATCAATAAGGATTTGCATCGAGGGGTGACATTTATTGACGGTGTGGGATGTTATACCCATAACAATGTGAAGATGATGTTTGTTCTCGCCAAAAAGCGTGAATCGAATATGATTTTCCGTTTGATTAAAGATATTGATCCGAATGCATTTGTTTCTCAAAGTGCTGTAATCGGTGTATTCGGTGAAGGTTTTGATAGAATTAAAGTAAAATGATTTTAATATAATGTATTATGATGACTAATGTTGAAGTAACACGGCGAATTGCTGCCGAATACCATACGTTGTTAAGCAGAGAAAGTATTCATGCATTTGCAGAAACTCTTGTCTGTAAGAAATACAAGAAAGGCGAACGGATTCTTGATGAAGGAGACGTATGTGATTGTTTACGTTATATTGAAAAAGGTCTTACCCGGCAGTTTTACTTTAAATATGACAAGGATTTGACCGAACATATTGCATACGAAGGGGGAATGGTTATTTGTCTGGAGAGTTACTTGAAGGGAGAACCTACCCGTTTAATGATTGAGACACTCGAGCCTACTATACTTTGGGAGATTCATAAAGATAAGATTGAACAGTTGTCTGACGAATATAAAGATATTTCATTAATGTATAGACTGTTCTTCGAATATTCATTGATCGAATCGCAGGTAAAGGCTGATACATTGCGTTTTGAACCTGCCCATGAGCGCTATAATAAATTGCTCCAGCTTCATCCTGAGATTCTGAAACGGGCACCTTTGGTGTATATCGCTTCATTGCTGCAGATGACGCCGGAGACATTGAGCCGTGTCCGTTCGGCTAGTTTGAACGGATAATTGGTCTTAAAATAATACGATGCCTGCTTCGAAGCTTGCCTGATGTTTATAGATGGAACTGTGTCCATAGGCTCTGGCCCAATAATAACCGCCTGAAGCAAATATCCCGAATTTCTCTGTGAAATGATATTCTAGATTGATACGAGGCTGTATGGCATAGAATCGTGCCGGACAACCTTTTACATTTTTATTGTCAAGTGCTTCGATATGGTAGAAGCCGGCGTCTGCACTGATATCAAACTTGTTTCCGATAGGTAGATAGAGACCGCCTCGATAATATCCGGAAACCGAGAAATTTTCTGTCAGATCCATGCTATATCCTCCTAATCCGAGTTCCGTATAAGTATATCGGTTTTTGAAGCGTACACCCATATTGAACTTGTTAAGGTTTCCTCCTGAAATAATCATTTGTACTTTCGTGAATGGGTTGATGTTTATACAACCAATCTGGTGCGCTGCAATACTGTCTTTATTGATGTTCACGATACCTAACTGTAATCCTTTATGGTTATGCTCGGCAACGTTGGCAACGGCAAGTTGGAGGCCTTTATTGGTTTCGGTATAGTTGGCTAAAGCTGTTTGTAGTCCTTTGTTGGTTACTGTAACATTTCCTATCGCTGCCAATTGGACACCTTCATTGGTTCCACCGGCTACATTCAATACCGCTGAGACTTGTCCTCCTCTCAACGTGTCTCCTGCAACATTCATCAAGCCTGCAAAAGCAATCCCTTTTTGGTCGTCCGACACAATATTGGCTAATCCGCCTATTTGTAATCCGTAAGCCTTAGCTCCAGTTATATTCATGATGCCGCTTAAAATAAATCCTTTGCTATTTTTCCCGGTAAAATTAGCCAGACCGGATACAATAAGTCCTTGTGCATCTTTCCCATTGACATTCATCAGACCTGATAAGGTTATACCTCGTGTCGTTCTTCCGGTAACATTGGCAAATCCGGATAGTTGCAATCCTGATACATCCATCCCGGTAACATTGGTGATACCTGCTATCTGAATTCCTTTAGAGTAAAAGTGATTGATACTGGAAAATACATTGATTCCAAGTCCGTTCAAACTGCTGTAATTGCTGAGCAATCCCAGGTTTAAATAAGTCTTTGGAGGTATTTTTTTATTATTGGTGATATTTATTGCTACATTAGGTCCTTTTTTGAGACCTTTATTCTTTTTTTCCTGAGCATAAGTATAGGAAGTTCCTGCCAAGACAAAAGTCAGCAGGAACAGAACTATTGGTTTTACTTTTGAATTCATGGTCTTATTTAACTTCTTGGTACAAGAATCGTTTGATGCTCTTTTTAGGAGTCTTTTCAAATTCTTCAGGATATATTTTAACTCGGGCTATCTGTGAATAGGCCGGGAGCTCTGTATTCAATGTCGTACGATTGGTTTCCATGGCTTCCTCAATATCTTTGTCTGATAGCCCTTGTGCATAAGCGATTTCAAAGTCAGGATAGATCAGTGCGGCTAATTTATTATCATTCTGTTGGATTATAATACTTTCCGCTACGTATGGCATATTGTTCAGCTTGTCTTCTATCTCTTCCGGATAGATGTTCTGACCGGAAGGTCCTAACAACATATTCTTGCTTCGGCCTTTGATTGTGATATTGCCTTCACTATCCATGATACCTAGGTCACCGGTATGCAACCATCCTTCAGAATCTATTGCCTGTTCAGTTGCCTCTGGACTCTTGTAATAGCCAAGCATCACATTATCACCTCGAGTCAATATTTCTCCGACAATGTTTTCGGGGTCTGGACTATCTATTTTGATTTCCATACGTGGAGCCACTTTACCACAGGAGCCGGCTTTGAAACGTTTCCAATCTTCGTAGCAGATAATCGGTCCACATTCAGTCATACCATAACCTACCGTATAAGGAAAATCCAAGCTTCTTAAAAGCTTTTCCACTTCTTGATTGAATGCTGCACCGCCAACAACAATTTCATAGAAATTACCGCCGAAACCTTTAATCATTTGCTCGCGTACGGTTGCTTTAATCTTATCGTTGATAAGGGGAACCTTCAGCAATACTTTCATCTTGAATGTTTCCAATTTGGGCAATACGCTCTTCTTGATAATTTTTTCAATGATTAAAGGAACTGCTATGATAATGTTCGGCTTAACATCCGCGAATGCCTGAAATATAATTTTAGGACTCGGTATACGGGTCAGGAAATATACATGGCATCCACATGTAAATTCATATAGGAACTCGAATGCAAGTCCATACATGTGCGCCATCGGTAGCATGGAAACAACTTTGTCGCCGGCATTTAGAGTTAATACTTCAAATGCGAACTGTGTATTGGACCATAAGGAACGGAAGGGGAGCATAACTCCCTTAGAGAAACTGGTAGTTCCAGATGTGTAATTGATGACAGCCAATTCTTCAGGGTTGTCACGTCTGTAAGAAACATGCTCTCTTCGGAAATTTTTAGGAAATTTCTTACCAAACATTTCATTCAAATGTTCTCGGGCATATTCCAATTTCTTGCTTCTGCAGACTTGGAGGGTGAAGTCTGTCATCAAAATGATACCTTCCAATTTCGGCATACGAGCTTCATTAATCGCTTCCCAGACAACATCACCTGCAAACAACAAACGGGCATCGGAATGATTGACGATATTATGTATATTATCAGCCTTAAATTCATGCAAAATAGGAACTGCTACTGCACCATAGGTAAGTACAGAGAGAAATGCTACTCCCCAATGAGCACTGTTTCTACCGCAAATAGCGACTTTATCACCTGGCTGTATGCCACTTTCCTGTAATAAGATATGTAGTTTTTCAATTTTTCGAGCTACATCTTTGTATTGTAAGGTTGTACCCTTGTAATCTGTCAAAGCATCCAGATCCCAATGGTCTTTTATACTTTTTTCGATAAAAGCGATTAAACTTTTTTCCATAATTCCTGAATTAAGTGCACAAACAAGGAGCATTTGTGCAAATATAGGTCTTTATTATTAGTTCTCCAATTAATTTATATTGAAAAATGTGATAATATACCTATGTGTCTCTTTTAGGAACTTAGCTATAACAAATAACTCTGGAAAGCCAAGGAAATTAATCGGTTTCCAGAGTTATTTTACTTAGTCACATTTAGTATTCGTTATTCTTCCCGGTTGCTGAAATATTTCATAAACTGGGTACGCTCGAATGGATTAATGTCTCCTGCAGCACAAGCATTCATCTTGCCTTTGAATTGTTGTAATGATTCATAGCCTTTATCATCCATCCATTCGGTCAATTCTTTCTTCATCTTTTCAATTTCTTTGGATCCGTATTGATAGATGACACTGCAGATTTCAACTGCAGATGCTCCGGCAAGGATTGATTTGATAACACCTTTTTCGCAGTGTACACCACCGGATATAGCATAGTTCATTTGAGGAACTTCTGCCGAAGCTATGGCTGTCCAACGTAAACGATCGGCCAATTCACTAGGATTACTCATCACATTAGTATTTGTATAGCTCAAAGTGTCGATATTGAAATCCGGTTGATAGAAACGATTGAACAGGACAACTGCTGCAGCGCCATTAGCATAGAGTTGGTTGATCAACATTATCGGATTTGTAAAATTGTATCCGAGTTTCATGATTACAGGAACCTTTACTACTTTCTTGATATGACGAAGAATATCAATATGGCGTTGCTCAAATGTTCCAGGTGCATAATCTTTTGTAGTTTGTAAAGACAGAATGTTGATTTCCAATGCGTCGGCTCCGGCGTCTTCCATTGTTTTTGCGAAATCAACCCATTCGTTGTCACTATAGCAGTTGATACTTGCGATAACTGGAATCTTACAGATTTTTTTTGTTTCCTGAATCAAGCTGATATGTTCGTTCAAAGCATGTGAACGGACATATGCTCCCAGATAATCGTCTGCTTCGGGCGAACCATAACCTTGCATAGAACCGGCCTGCATATTGATTTGTTCTTCAAATACAGACTTGAGTACAACTGCTCCAGCGCCGGCTTCTTCCAGCTTTTTGATTTTTTCAGCACTGTTTGTCAAACCAGAACTGCTGATAATAATAGGATTTTCTAGTGTCAATCCTGCAAAAGTTGTTTTTAATTGTGCCATATGTTTAAGTTTAATATATTCTTTCTCCAAATATTTTGCTTCCGATCCTGACCATAGTGCTTCCTGAACGGACGGCTATCGGGTAATCGTGTGACATGCCCATTGATATCTCACGAAATGAATCTTCATCTTTGAAATAAAGATTTTTTAATTCGGTAAAGAACTCTTTAAGTGACTTGAATTCCTTTTCAATCTGAGTCTCGTCATCAGTATTCGTTGCCATACCCATAATTCCTTCAATACGAATATTTGTTAACTCTTTCCATTCTCCGGCTGCAAGCATTTCTTTGCAGCTGTTGAATGTGAAACCATACTTGCTTTCTTCTTTAGCAATATGTATTTCCAATAAGCATGGAATTATGCGGTTGGCTTTAGAGGCCTGTTTATTTATTTCAACTAGCAACTTATAGGTATCAACAGCATGAATCATCGCTACAAATGGAGCAATATATTTCACTTTGTTGGTCTGTAGATGTCCGATGAAATGCCATTCAATATCTTTCGGAAGCTTTTCGTACTTGTCGGAAAGTTCTTGAACCTTACTCTCTCCAAAAATGCGTTGTCCGGCTTTATATGCCTCTTCAATCATTTCTACAGGGTGGAACTTTGAAACGGCTACCAATTTTACATTTAAGGGTAAATCGGCTAAAACTTCCTTTAAATTATTTTGAATGTCCATTCGAGTTATAATATTATGATGTGATTGTTACCTTTTGTCGGCTTCTGGGAATTCTGGCTTCACATCCGGCTCTGCCGAATAAGGATATACATCCATAATAGCGGTTTCTGCAACCGATGCGATAACATAGTCGGCCATTGTGCCTTTCATTCCTTCATCAAGTTTGCCAACTGCGTCACGCAAATCTGCAGCCTGGACCAGAACATTTGTTGCTGTTTTCTTTTCAGCTCCACTTTTTTCATCCAATGTGATGAAATAGAGTTTGCATTTGAACCATCGGTCTGCTGCTTCTTCTTCTGAAGGGAAGAGTTCGCTATAGTTGGCACGCTTTATATCTGAAACTGTAAATTCACCGCTGATAAATGGAGTAATTTCTTCAATAATACGTGATTCCGCTTCTGTAAAGCTTAGTGCGTCAACCAAATAAGGTTCTGTAACTTTTTTGTTCATGCCGTTCTCCATTACTTTTTCATAACGGATCTTACACTCGAACCAATTATGCATCATAATAAATATCTTCTTTTTTAGGTTAATATGTTCATGCAAAGATATACTAAAAAATGAATATTCGTTTGCCTTGGTTTGAATAATTTATCTTTTTATGGCCGATTGCTTTATTCATGCTGCTTGCATTGGTTTTGTTGCATGAACTCCTGTATTGCTTCAGTGTGATGTCCTTCTATGAGTATATGATGATTGCCGATTGGATTGGTCAGGAAATAATTAATGGGCTTGGCCAATCTTATTTTCAGTTGTGTGCGGCATGTGCATGACAGGTTTGTGTTTTCTACAAGATAGCCGTCGTCTACATAATATTCATCCAGACATTCTCCTCCACATTTAAATATTGTAACGTCTCCTTCATGCATCTGGCCTTGGATAGCTACACCTTGATGTGTTTCGTAATGGTCACGGATGATATACTGATCGGTCATCTTTGTTGCAATTGAACAATGGGCCAAAACCAGCTCCTGCTGAGCGGCATCAATATAAGACGGATTACCCATAAAAGAAGGTTTACCTGTTACTGCTTGAGCCATGAGCATGGTGACAATCGCTTGTAGATCTCCTTCACACCCTGCAGGGATTCCTTCATTATTCAATAAAGAAAGGGATACACAGCCGGTCGTATTAATCTGATCAATCAATGAAAAACAGGAAAGGCTGACTGCATCCAGCTTTTCTTCTTCGCATACTTGCTTGATCGCCTTATGAAGCCTCATTGCTCGTAATAAAGCTTCGGGAGTCGTGTCTTGGCATGCTTGGGCCTGGGTTGCCAGTAAAGATGCTTCTACACCGATTTCATTATCTGTAATTGAGTGAAATTTTTTATAGACATGCTTCAAAGGGATATCTATAAATTTAATTCCCCAACGATGGCTTGATAATAGATAATCCACATGACTGGCTACTAACCAGGAAGCGGGGGATCCAATTACACCGATTCTTTTCCCGTTTAATGTCCGTTTAGCAGTGAAAGCTTGGTGATGAACTAGGACTTGGTGTACCATATCTGGAATTTTTCCATGGATTATCTTTGCTTTCATATCTTTGCTTCTGATCCAGGCTGAGATTTCCAATGCGGCGGCCAAGGAATTGTTAACACCATCTGTCAGAAGTGTAATCGGATAGGGAAATATATTAAAATTCTGAATGACTTTGTCTTCAATTCCTCCACTTGCTAGAAATGGCATCTTATAGACATTGGCTGGAATTGTATATGCTTCAAGATAATTGACCAGATGGAGGGTGAAATATTTTTCCAATGCAACAAACAACTCTTTATGATTTTCATAAGTCTGTTCCATTTTATAAGTACCGCTGGTGAAAACGATAAGATATAAATCCATAGTTTTTTCAGTTAATCATTGGTTTTACGAATATATATCTTTTTTGTGATAGGAGCAATAGTTTGTGCTTAGATAACAAACATTTACCTTATATAAGGGTTATTAAATGATTGTAGGGAGGATTTATTTTGTAAGAAATGTTGTTGGTTTTGTTCTTTCAAGCTATATTTGCAGTCGAATTTATAACAATTTATTAATTATGCCACAAATATCCATCAGAGGAAATGAAATGCCGGAGTCGCCGATTCGAAAATTGGCACCGTTGGCAGAAGCTGCAAAAGAGAGGGGAATTCATGTATACCACCTGAATATTGGTCAGCCAGACCTTCCTACTCCTCGAGCGGCCCTCGATGCGATTCGTAATGTTGATCGTTCAATACTTGAATATAGTCCGAGCCAGGGATATAGAAGCTATCGTGAAAAATTGGTAGGTTATTATGAAAAGTATGATATTCATTTGACTGCAGATGATATCATAATTACTACCGGAGGTTCTGAAGCCGTTTTGTTCGCTTTCATGAGCTGTTTGAATCCTGGAGATGAAATTATTGTTCCAGAACCTGCCTATGCCAACTATATGGCATTTGCCATTTCTGCCGGTGCAGTTATCCGTACTGTAACGACTACAATTGAGGAAGGTTTTTCTTTGCCGAAAGTCGAAAAGTTTGAGGAACTGATAAATGAACGTACAAAGGGAATATTGATTTGTAATCCTAATAATCCTACAGGATATCTATACACGCGTCGTGAAATGAATCAAATCCGTGATTTGGTAAAGAAATATGATCTTTTCCTTTTCTCGGACGAGGTGTATCGTGAATTCATTTATACCGGTACCCCATACATTTCTGCTTGTCATTTAGAAGGTATTGAAAATAATGTGGTGCTGATTGATTCTGTATCAAAACGTTATTCGGAATGTGGTATACGTATCGGTGCGTTGATAACCAAGAATGCGGAAGTCCGTAAGGCTGTGATGAAATTCTGTCAGGCTCGGCTGAGCCCTCCATTGATTGGTCAGATTGTAGCCGAAGCATCTTTGGATACACCCGAGGAATATATGCGTGAGAATTACGATGAATATGTGGAGCGTCGTAAATGTCTGATAGATGGATTGAACCGTATTCCGGGTGTTTATTCACCGATTCCTATGGGAGCTTTTTATACGGTAGCCAAATTACCGGTAGATGATAGTGAAAAATTCTGCTCATGGTGTCTTACTGATTTCAATTATGAAGGTGAAACGGTAATGATGGCTCCAGCAGCTGGTTTTTATACGACTCCCGGTGCCGGGAAGAATGAAGTACGTATGGCATATGTCTTGAAAAAAGAAGATTTGGCCCGTTCTTTATTCGTTTTGAGAAAAGCGTTGGAAGCTTATCCGGGCCGTGTGGAAGATTGATATGAATTGGAAACTTTTTATAGCAAGACGCCTTTATAAGAGTAATGAAGGCGATAAAGAAGTTTCAATGCCTGCCATACGCATTGCTATGGCAGGCATTGCTATTGGACTTGCTGTGATGATAATCTCTGTAGCTGTTGTTGTTGGATTTAAACATCAGGTTCGTGATAAGATCGTTGGCTTGGGATCGGATATTTTAGTGACGAACATGAATGAAGCCCAATCTTTTCAAATGACTCCTGTCGTTGGCAATGACAGTCTTATGCGTGTACTACAAAATATATCAGGAGTGGTTAATGTCCAACGATATTCAACAAAACCTGGAATGATTATGACCTCGGATAACTTTCAAGGTATGGTGTTGAAAGGAGTTGGTCCTGAGTATAATTTGAATTTTCTCCGAACTCATCTTGTTGACGGAAATATTCCTCAATTTTCCGATAGTATATCTTCCAATAAAGTATTGGTCTCAAAAACTATTGCTGATAAGTTGAGGCTTAATGTCGGTGATAAGTTATATACTTATTATGTCGAAGATAATATCCGAGCCAGAAGGTTTGAGGTAACCGGAATTTATGAGACAAACTTTTCCGCTTATGATGATATGTTTCTGATTACTGATTTACGTACAGTGACCCGCTTAAATAATTGGGAGAGTGATCAGGTCAGTGGTTTGGAGATTAATATTGATGATTTCAATAAGGTAGATGTAGTCAATGAAGATTTGCGTGAATTGTTTCGTTTGCTAGTCGACCGTTACGGTAATCAATATTATCCGCGGACTGTGGTGGAGGTGTATCCCCAAATATTTGCTTGGTTAGATTTGCTCGACCTTAATGTATGGGTTATACTGTTTCTGATGATTGGAGTTGCTGGATTTACCATGATTTCCGGTTTACTGATTATTATATTGGAACGCACGAATATGATTGGAGTTTTGAAGGCATTGGGAGCTGATAATACTTCAATCCGCAAGATATTCTTATCTTTTTCAGTTTTACTGATTCGTAAAGGAATGTTGTGGGGAAATGTTATAGGCCTTGCATTTTGTCTGTTGCAATATTTTTTCAGGTTGATTAAGCTGGATCCCAAAACATATTATGTCGATTATGTTCCTATTGAGTTAAATATCAGTTTATGGATTTTGCTTAATGTATGCACTTTATTGATTTCGGTTTTGATGTTGGTCGGTCCTTCTTATTTAATCAGTAAGATTCATCCGGCACGGTCTATCCGTTTTGAATAAGAAAAGTACTTAACGTGAGTTCGATGAAATATAAGTGTTTGAAGATTTGGTGATTAGCGAAAATTGCTGTAACTTTATAGTGCTA
>CALUKX010000062.1 GCA_944321335.1 uncultured Phocaeicola sp.
TTGACAAACTTTTCAAAGAACTCATTTTATTTACTGCCAGAGCCGCTTAGGCTGGGCTAATTTTTAACGAACTATTGAATATACAAAACCACTAATAATTAAATCGTATGGTAAAAAAGATGCAACTATTGCTGACAGTATTCTTCCTCATGATTGCTGTCACAGTTAGCGCTCAGGTAACCACTTCAGGAATGAGTGGTATCGTACAGGCAGACGGTGAACCGATTATCGGTGCAACCATCCAAGCCGTACATGAGCCTTCAGGTACAAATTACGGAACAATCACCAACATTGATGGTCGTTTCAACCTTCAGGGTATGCGTAACGGTGGCCCATACAAGGTAACAATCTCGTATGTAGGTTATCAAACCGCAGTTTACAAAGACATCACTCTACAATTGGGTGAAGTTTACGACTTAAATGTAACATTAAAAGAATCATCCGAACTTCTGGATGAAGTTGTAGTTGTAGCATCAGCTTCCAAATTCAGCAACGAAAAGACCGGAGCTACGACAAACATTTCACAGGCCCAAATGAAAACCATCCCAACAGTAAACCGAAGCATTGAAGACCTGGCGAGAATCTCCCCCTACGCTTCCGGTATGAGTTTTGCCGGAGGTGACGGACGATCTACCAACTTTACCGTAGATGGCGCCAACTTCAACAACAACTTCGGTTTGAGCGACGGACTTCCTGGAGGTGGCAATCCGATCTCTATGGATGCGATTGATGAAATCCAAGTCGTCATCGCCCCGTACGATGTACGCCAGACCAACTTTATCGGTGGAGGTATCAATGCGGTAACCAAATCGGGTACAAACACTTTCAAAGGTACTGCCTATACTTATCAGTACAACGAACACATGCGTGGTAACAAGATTGATGGCGAAAGCTTGGGCGAACGCGAACAGGACGCCAAACATATCTATGGTGCAACCTTCGGTGGCCCGATTATCAAGAACAAGCTGTTCTTCTTCGCAAACGTTGAATATGAAAAGGTACCGACCACACTGGTTTCCTGGAGAGCAAATGACAAAGGTCCGGGACAAGGTGATCCCGACAATTACATTTCCAACGCCTACTCACAGGATCTGCAACGTGTATCCGATTTTCTGAGAGAAAAATATGGATATAATACCGGTTCATACACAAACTTCCCGGCCGACGAATCGAACCTGAAGCTGTTGGGTCGCATCGACTGGAACATTACCGATGCGCATAAGTTGAGTGTACGCTACAATTACACCAAGAACACTGCATGGAATCCGGTAAACGGCAACTCTTCGGATACAGGTTACCGATTGAGAAACATGAACCGTATCTCACAATACTCCATGTCATACGCCAATTCATGCTATTCGATGGACAATAAGGTATCGTCTGTTTCTGTCGATTTGAACAGCCGCTTTACCGATAAGATTTCGAACCAGTTGTTATTTACTTTCTCCAATATCCAGGATATCCGTGATACCGATTCATCCCCATTCCCGTTCATCGATATCATGGCCGGATTGGACAGTGAAGGCGATCAGATTCTGCAGCCATACATCTCGGCCGGTTACGAACTGTTTACCTATAACAATGCAGTAAACAACAAGATCTATACATTGACCGATAATTTCACCTACTACGCAGCAAACCACAAGATTACTGCCGGATTCAGTTTCGAACACCAGATGGCAAACAACTCGTACATGCGCAACGGTACAGGATATTATCGTTATCGCAGTATCGACGAGTTCCTGAACGGTGCAGCTCCTGAAGCATTCGCCCTTTCTTATGGTTACAACGGAGAGAAAAATCCGAACTCGGAAGTGGCTTTCAATCAGCTGGGATTCTATGCACAAGACGACTGGAATATCGGAAAACGTTTCAAGCTGAGCTACGGATTGCGTATCGATAACATTCATTTCGACAACAGCAGCCTTATGCGTAACAATGCAATCTATGAGCTCGATTTCGGTGGACGACATATTGATACCGGTTCATGGCCTGATTCAAAATGGCAGGTATCGCCTAGAATCGGTTTCATCTGGGATGTTTTTGGCGACAAGACATTGAAAGTACGTGGTGGAACAGGTATTTTTACCGGCCGTCTTCCACTTGTATTCTTCACCAATATGCCGACCAACTCGGGTATGATCCAGAACCTTGTACGCATTTCCACTACCTATAAAGACGGTAAGGTAGTAAACCGTGACCCACGACTCGATTTGCTGAAAGGCGACTTGATTACGAACGTAGATGAAATGATCAAGAAACTCGGATTGCCAGCAACCATCAAACCGGAAGACGGTGTCGTTCCAAGCAGTATAGCCGGTGTCGACAAAGATTTCAAGATGCCGCAGATTTGGAAGACATCCATTGCAGTAGACTACCAGTTGCCGGTATCTTTCCCGTTGACTGTCACTGGTGAATTCATGTACACCAGAAACATCAACGCTGTGCGTCTGGACAACTACAATATCAAACCAAGCACCGGTTGGGAACGCTTTAATGGTGCAGACAATCGTCTGATTTACCCGGCCGATTATACTTACTACCCGAGCTCACAAGTATCGGATGCCTGTGTACTGACCAACACATCGAGAGGACACGGATGGACAGGTAATATCACCGTCAACGCTCAGCCTATCAAAGATTTGAACTTGATGTTTGCCTATACACATACCGAATCGAAGGAAGTTTCAGGCATGCCGGGTTCGAACGCATCCTCTGCATGGAGCGGACTTTATACAGTCAACGGTCCTAACTTTGCAGACGTACAACGCTCGGCTTATGTAGTTCCCGACCGTATCATCGCTTCCATCAGCTACGACAAGTCATATCTGAATAATAATATGGCAACTCATGTCAGCCTGTTCTATCAAGGTTATTCTCCTTATGGCAACAGCTTCGTATACACCAACGATATGAATGGCGACGGAATCAAGAACGACCTGATCTACATCCCTAAAGATGATTCCGAAATCAAATTCACCAACGAACAGGACCGTGCAGACTTCTGGGCATTCGTCAATCAGGACAGCTACCTGAAGAACCATAAAGGTGAATATGCCGAAGCTTATGCAGCACGTGCTCCTTGGGTACACCGTTTCGACCTGCGTATCGCTCAGGACTTCTCAATCAAGATCGGAAAGACTACCAACACATTGCAGGTCAGCCTTGACTTCCTGAATATCGGTAACTTGTTAAACTCTAAATGGGGTGTAACAAAGACCAATAAAGTATGCAACAATGGTGCGATCCTGACATACGAAGGCATGGATGCAAACAAAGTTCCTACTTTCTCTATGTATAGAGACAAAAATGGCAACGCTCCAACCGAAACCTATTCACTCAACAAGAACTATACAGAATGTTGGAAATTCCAAGTAGGTGTACGCTACATCTTCAACTAATGAATTGATACATTCCTGATAAACACAAAACGAGCCGGCTCGAATGAGTTGGCTCGTTCTTTATTGCTCAAGTCCTTAATCAGACAACATCTCCTTTATATCATCCAAACGCCCGTCGGTTACAGCCGGCTTAATGTCCAACAGATAAGCCAGCAGGGAATAGATATCCACATTAGGGAAAAGTTTCTTCATGATATAACCCCGTTTGAAATCCGGTCCGCAGGCACGGAAGGGCACCAGCATATCGTTGTAGGTAGAATCGTACCCATGAGTACCGTATGAAGTTCCGAAATCGTCGGTAAAGAGCCATCCCAAATCCGGCTCCACCACTACATCTCCTATATTCTCATGAGTTCCGTAATGAAGATATGCCGGAATGTCCGCTTTCTTCCATGCACGGATATGCGGCACATCTTTCAAGGCCGACATGATGGAATCGACACATCCTTCCTTGGTATAAATCATAGCCGGCACACTGGCATCTACCCCGATGGTCCATTCTTTCTTGACGTAACGGGCTATCGGCACTACTCTATCGGGCGACAACTTAGCCATACCGTGGTCGGAAGTGACAATGAGGTTAACATCCGCCCCGTATGGAAGTTCGCGGATACCGTTCCAAAGTTCACCGAGCAGGCAATCCATCTTTTCGACAACGCTTCGGGTACGCTTATCCTGTGGTCCGTATTTATGTCCGTTACTATCGGGCTGTTCGAAATAAGCCATGATAAGTTGCGGACGTATCTCTTCGGGCAGTTTCAGCAAACGCATGATTTCAGCCACCCTTTCAACAAAAGAAAGACGAGGTTCCTTATCGTACTCCTGATAATAATCGGGATAAGCGCCACACACTTTTACATCCGAACCCGGCCAATAGACGACTCCGACCTTCACACCCTGGTTCTTGGCCGTAATCCAGATAGGTTCTCCCCCATAGAAATAAGGATCGAGTTTCGTCTGTTTATCGGCCAGAGAAAATATGCGCCCAGAACATTTATCAAGAAATACATTCGCCACAATTCCATGACGGTCGGGATACAATCCGGTTGCCAAGGTATAATGATTCGGGAAAGTCTTCGAAGGATATGACGGCTGCATAACCGCCTGCACCCCATTGTAACCCAATGAATCGAGGAACGGCGTATCGTACATCTCCGGATAATCCCAACGGAATCCGTCGAGCGACACAATAACTGTATAATGCTTCCCTGCAGCTTGAACCTGCACAAACAGCCCGAATATCCAAACCAACAACAAGTACAATTTTTTCATAATCCTATACTATACTTAATCTAAAAACAAAGGAATGCGAACCGGACAAAACCGGAATCGCATTCCTCTTTATTCTTTTAAATTATAATTCCTCACATTCCTGCAACCACAAAGCCGAACTTGCATCGCTAGGCATACGCCAGTCGCCACGAGGGCTTAATGAAACGGAACCAACTTTCGGTCCGTCGGGCAGACAAGAACGTTTGAATTGCTGATTAAAGAAACGGCGACAGAAATTGATGAGCCACTTTTTGATGGTTTCGTCATCATAAACACCCTTGAACGCGATTTGCGCCAGATAATAAATCTTCGCCGGGCGTGAACCGTAACGCATGAAATAATAGAGGAAGAAATCATGCAACTCGTACGGGCCCACCAGATCTTCAGTTTTCTGTTTGATATTGCCTTGTTCATCAGCCGGAATCAGTTCGGGACTGATCGGCGTATCAATAATATCAAGCAAGGTTGCCCTTGAATCGGCATCCACCCCTGTCATGGCCACCCAATTGACCAGATAACGTACCAACGTCTTCGGAATACTGGTATTGACTGCATACATCGACATGTGATCACCGTTATAGGTAGCCCATCCTAATGCCAATTCCGACAAGTCGCCTGTACCGATTACCAATCCTCCTATCTTGTTCGCATAATCCATCAGAATCTGCGTACGCTCTCTGGCTTGTCCGTTTTCGTAAGTCACATCGTGTACTTCCATATCCTGACTGATATCCTTGAAATGTTGGATACAAGCCTCACGGATAGGGATTTCTGCCGTAGAAACCTTCAGCGACTTCATCAGACTCAACGCATTGTTATAGGTGCGGTCGGTTGTACCGAATCCGGGCATCGTGATACCCATAATGCCTTCTCTCGAAAGTCCTAACTTATCAAACGTCTTCACGCAAACCAGCAAAGCCAACGTAGAATCGAGACCACCCGAAATACCGACCACCACCTTGGAAGAATGGGTATGAACCAAACGTTTTGCCAAACCGGCAACCTGAATAGAAAATATCTCCTCACAACGGTCGTCAAGCAACTTTCCACCACATGGGACAAACGGATGCGGCTCGACAGGACGAGTCAATTCGGCATCTTTCCCCTGACAAATCTCGACAGGAATCTTTTTTACAAAGGTATCCTTGAAATTACGCACACTACCCGAGAAGGTCGTATTGACGATACGTTCATTGCGCAAACGTTCTACATCGATTTCACTGATTATCAATTGTTCATCGAACGAAAACCGTTCGGAAGCCGCCAACAGCACTCCATTTTCGTAAATCAAGCCATGACCTGCAAACACCACATCGGTAGTCGATTCGCCAAAACCACAGGACGAAAACACATAACCGGCCAAACAACGGGCAGACTGCTGTGCCAACAACGAACGCAGATACTGATGCTTACCGATATTCTCCGTATCGGCAGACAGATTGAAAATAATCTCCGCTCCTTTCAGTGCCAAGGCCGAACTAGGAGGAACAGGCGCCCAGACATCTTCACAAATCTCTATTCCGAAACAAAGGTCGGCCGAGTCGAACAACAGGTTCGCACTAACCGGCACCTGTTGTCCGCAGATACGGGCTACCAGATCATCAGGCTGTGCCGTAGCCGGCGCAAACCAACGTTTCTCATAAAACTCCTTGTAATTTGGCAGATACGTCTTGGGTACAGCCCCCAGAATCTTTCCTTTCTGGAAAGCAACAGCACAGTTCAGCAACGTAGAACCTACCAACAAAGGCATACCTACAATAGCTACAATATCCAACTGACGGGTATTGTTGACAAGCTGCATCAAAGCAATCTCCGCCTGATCCAACAACAAATTCTGGGCAAAAAGATCACCACACGAGTAACCTGTTATATTCAATTCGGGGAAAACAACAATCTGCACCCCTTTTTCATCGGCTTCCGCAATCAATTTCTCAGTAGCGCCAACATTGAATTGGCAATCGGCTACCTTGACCGCAGGAACGGCAGCCGCCACTTTTACATAACCGTATTTCATATCAAACTGTTAATCGTTATTTATGCAAAGATAAACAATATTAAATATGAAAGGGGATAAAAAGAAAAAATAAAGAAAGCTTTGTTATTTTAGAAAATGTTTTTATCTTTGCCTTAGAAATAAAATTGTAACAATTACAAATATAAAATAAAGAAAGAAGATGAACGTATACGAATACCTGTTGAGTTTTCAGATCAAGCCGTCAGTACAGCGCATTGCCATCATGGACTACCTGTTGAAGCATAAGACCCATCCGTGTATTGATGAAATCTATCTGGCACTATGCAAGGATATTCCAACACTTTCGAAGACTACAGTATACAATACGTTCAAACTCTTTATCGAGCACGGAGCAGCACGCATGCTGACCATCGATGAACGTAACGCTTGTTTCGATGGAGATTTGTCGGCACATGCACATTTCCAATGTAAGGTCTGCGGAAAGATTACAGACATTCCAATCAAGCAGGAGGAAACAGAGATGGAAAACCTGCAAGGCAAAGGTTTTTCCATTGAAGAAGTCCACCATTATTACAAAGGAATTTGCCCCGAATGCCTTGAAAAGAACAATAATAATTGATATATTTGCTAAACTAATCATTATACTAATAACTTAAACTTTTAAGATCATGAAAAAATTTATCTGTACTGTTTGTGGTTACATTTATGAAGGTGAAACAGCTCCTGAAAAGTGTCCGATGTGTAAGGCTCCGGCTTCAAAATTCAAAGAATTGGAAGAAAATGCAGGTGGCTTGCAGTTTGTTGACGAACACGTAATCGGCGTAGCTAAAGGTTGCGATGATGAAATGATTAAAGATTTGAACAACCACTTCATGGGCGAATGTACAGAAGTTGGTATGTACTTGGCAATGAGCCGTCAGGCAGACCGTGAAGGCTACCCTGAAGTAGCAGAAGCTTTCAAGCGCTATGCATGGGAAGAAGCAGAACATGCTGCTAAGTTCGCTGAATTGTTGGGCGACTGTGTATGGGATACCAAAACTAACTTGGAAAAACGTATGAACGCTGAATGTGGTGCTTGTGAAGACAAGAAACGTATTGCAACACGTGCTAAACAGCTGAATCTGGATGCTATCCACGATACAGTACATGAAATGGCTAAGGACGAAGCTCGCCACGGTAAAGGCTTCGAAGGCTTGTACAACAGATATTTCAAGAAATAATCCGATTTATCTATAACTTGAGGCCGCATCAGATTGTAATGATCTGATGCGGCTTTTTTATTTTTTTCCACCCAGACTTATATTTTTCCGACAATTTGATCTCATATTCTTAATTTTTCTTTAAAAATATTTTTATTTCAGAATGAACAAGTTTCAATTTATAAGCAAAACACAGAATTACATTAACAAATAGAAGCTTACAATAGTAAATACAAATCATTTTGAAAGCGAATAAAATATATTCGATTATTATGACACACATATATACATACTACTATCTTTTTGATTAATTTTGTTATGAGATAAAAGACAAATGAAAGTGAAAATAAGCACTAGGCTTTACAAGATACAAATACAACATTAAGGAGATAGTAATATGGATGCACTAATTGAAAGCAGGGACACTGTGAACAGGTGGATGGAACGTTTTGGAGTCCGCTTCGGTGTCTACAAGAATGGGGTGTTTAACGAACAGTTGTTTCCGTTCGATTCCATACCGAGAATCATATCGGCAGATGACTGGGTAGTATTGGAAAAAGGATTGGTACAGCGAGTGAATGCCTTGAACAAATTCCTTTATGATGTGTACCACGACAAGTACATTATCAAAGACGGCATCATCCCGTCGGAATTTGTCTATTCTTCAAAAGGCTATATGCCCGAATGTGAAGGAATCACTCCAACCCACAATGTGTATGCACACATTGCCGGTATCGATCTGGTCCAAGCCAAGGACGGACAATGGTTCATTCTGGAAGACAACCTGCGTATTCCATCGGGAGCATCGTATCCGATGATTGCCCGAATGATTACCCGTAAAGTTTCCCCACAGACATTCCAGAACAATGCAGTGGTGGATAACCGAAACTATAACAAGTTGTTGGGTGACATGATGGAATATATGAATGATGACCGTGGAATTTCAGTCATCCTCACTCCGGGACGATATAATTCGGCATTCTTCGAACATTCATACCTTGCGGAAAAGACCGGATCTATCCTAGCATTTCCCGGCGACCTGACTGTAGAGAATGATATGGTATACTATACCGACCTCGACCGCGAACGCCACAGAGTGGGTTGTATCTACCGCCGTGTAAGCGACGAATATCTTGACCCGTTAGTGTTCGAACCGAGTTCTTTGCTGGGCGTTCCGAATCTGATGCAGGCCTATCGTAAAGGGAATGTGGCTATCGTAAACGCTCTTGGCAACGGTGTTGCCGATGACAAAGGTATCTACTACTTCGTTCCAAAGATGATCAAGTATTATCTGCACGAAGAACCGATTCTGCACAATGCGCCGACTTATCTTCCCTACTACAAGGAAGATTATGACTACATTCTGGCCAACATCGAAAAATTGGTAATAAAAGATGTAAGTGAAGCCGGCGGTTATGGTGTGGTATTCGGAAGAGATTTGACACCTAAGAAACTCGCCGAGCTGAAACAGCTCATTATCGACGAACCGAGACATTGGATTGCCCAGGAAGTGATCGATTTCAAGGATTTGGAAATCTTGGAAGGAAATGACCGTGTAGAACGCAAAGCCGATCTCCGTGCATTTGTCATCAGCGGCAATGGCACCAAGGTATGGCAAAGCGGACTGACACGTTTCTCACGCAACCCGAACTCTTTCGTCGTAAACTCCTCACAAGGTGGCGGATTCAAGGATACTTGGGTCATGGAACAGGTACAGCAACAGTAAAAACAGAGAATAGAAACAATCAAAATACAATCAAAATACAAATACCATTATGATAGGTTACGCAATTTCAGCAACCAAAGCCAACCGCCTTTACTGGTTGGGAAGATATGCAGAACGAGTTTACATCAGCCTTCATTTGCTCCGCCGTTACTACGACCGTATGATCGACGGCGACAGCAAAGATGAGGAAATAGAATACTATAAAAGGATTGATGCCAGCTGTACATATCCTGATGCAAAAAGTTTCAAGTTGGGATATATGTACGACAAGAAGAATCCGAGTTCATTGATTTCGGGCATCGAACAGGCAAATGATAATGCCATCGTGCTCCGTGAAGAAATCATGAGCGAAACCTTCTCTTATATCCAGCTATCCCTTTGCCACATCCAGAAGGAAGCCGATCTGCAGGACGAGAACATTAACAACCTGCAGTGCATTACCGACTACCTGCTGGCATTTTGGGGATCGATCGATGAACGTGTGTTCGACGAACGTATCCGCAACCTGCTGCGCATGGGCAAGCTGGTAGAAAATATTGATATGCATATCCGTTTCAACTATCCGTATATGCGTATCCGCGAAGCTTACGATGCTCTCAAGAAGTGTTCTGATTGTGAGGAACGTATCTTCGACCCGATTATGCTTAAACAACTGGACGAACTGATAACAGAAGATGAATACAATGTAGACGACCTAAATTACAAGAACAAGGTGCTGAAATACATCAATCATCTGGTATTGCTTTAAGCCAGTTACAAACAACCAGACAATGAAAAAATACTTCTATAATTACCAGACAATTACCCGATTCGATATTCCGGTAATCAAGCATTTTTTCCTTTTGCGTTGCATGCCTTGTGTCAACGCCTGCCAACAGGGAAGCCATAAGGAATTGTTCCTTCACCCGTCGGACAGTGTTATTTATGGTGCCGACTCATGGGGCAACCCTATCCAGTACGGACATAAACTCGACTCTCACGACTCATTCACATTCGTGAGCAGCGGTGAAGCACGTATCTTGCCTTATTGCATTCCTAACGAAAAGAATACAGATATGTTCAAGGTGGCTTCGCCATTGACAGAGCCATCGGAAGCAATAAAGGAATTTGCACGAATCCATAAAAAAGGGAAAAATGATGTGGATACGGCATTGAATTATGCGAATGAACTTTACAGTTACCTCTGTTACATGCCGGGAAGTACACATACACGTACTACTGCAAAGGAAGCTTTCGACTTGAAACAGGGTGTGTGTCAGGATTATGCCCATATCCTACTTGCCCTCTGTCGGGAAGCCAGACTGACAGCACGCTATGCCAATGGCTTTCTGGTAGGAATCGGCATGACACATGCCTGGATAGAGGTACTGGACGACGGAAAATGGTATGGCATTGACCCTACCAACAATAAATTCATTGAGTATGGCTATATCAAGATTGCTCATGGAAGAGATGCCGACGACTGTCCGGTAAATCGCGGCATCTTTACCGGAGCCGCCACACAACAAACCGAAATAAGAGTTATCGTAGAAGAGATATGATCAAAACAATCGCAACGACCGCTCTTCCCGTCGAAGAGCGGTTGCTCATTAAGAAGAATGTCATTTCCAATGGAGGCTCACAGCGGTTCTGTATCGTTACAGGAACTCATGGAGATGAACTGGAGGGACAATATGTCTGTTTCCAACTGAACAAGATATTGCAAGAAAACATCGGGAAACTGAACGGAACGGTAGAAATCTATCCGGCCCTGAACCCTTTGGGCATTGATTCAATCACTCGCGGAATCCCCAACTTCGATCTCGACATGAACCGAATGTTTCCGGGGAGTCTGGACGGAACAATGGCCGAGAACATTGTACACTCCATTCTGAACGATCTGAAAGGAGCTGATATTGTAATCGATATACATTCCAGCAACATCTTTCTGAGGGAAATTCCACAAGTACGCATCAATATCAATACTGCACAAAGACTGGTCCCTTATGCGAAGTTCCTTAACCTGGATTTCATTTGGATACATGATGCAGCGACAGTATTGGAAGCTACATTGGCACATTCACTCAACAGCCTCGATACCCCGACACTGGTCGTAGAAATGGGAGTCGGTATGAGAATCAACCATAAATACGGTAACAGGTTGGTGACAGGCATCCTTAACCTGATGCACCATTTAGGAATGTGGAGTGAACAACCCGATCCGTCGCTTATATCCAAGCCGATTACCTCGGAAGGCGACAGTGTATGTTTTCTGAATGCGGAAGCATCAGGCATTTTCCTTACAGAAAACAAGAACAATGAAGTGGTGGAACCCGGTGAAGAAATCGGCTGCATAGTAAGTTCACTTACCGGTGAAGTACTGCAGCATGTCATAGCCCCGGTAAAAGGCCTGATGTTTACACTCAGAGCTTATCCTGTGGTCTACCAAGGTTCGTTGCTTGCCCGCATACACAAACTTTAAACCCAGTACACATGAAACAAGAAATATTATTCAGCATGCAGTCGCCTTTCCGCGATACATTCCAGATCAAAGGATATCGTTTCGGACAGGGAGAAAAGTGCCTGGCCATTGTGGGAGCGATGCGTGGCGACGAAATACAGCAACTCTATATCTGTTCACAGATAGTGAAACAGCTCTGTCTGCTAGAAAAAAGAGGGCAGTTGAAACTTGAAAAGGAAATACTGGTCATTCCTTCCGCCAACCCTTTCTCGATGAATATCGGCAAACGGTTCTGGGCAATGGACAACACCGACATCAACCGAATGTTTCCGGGATATGACCAGGGAGAAACCACCCAACGTATAGCTGCCGGCATATTCAAGGCCGTTCAAGGATATGAATATGGCATCCAGATGGCCAGTTCGTACATGAATGGAGAATACATCCCCCACGTACGAATCACCCAGACAGGCTATGAGGATGTCAAGACCGGAGGTTATTTCGGACTTCCCTACATCTGCCTGCGCAAGCCGTTACCTTTCGACACGACCCTATTGAACTATAACTGGCAGATATGGGAAACCAAAGCCTACTCGATCTATGCCGGAGAGAATCAGGAAATCGACAATGCCCTCTGCCGGAGAATAATCAGCTCCATATTCCGTTTTATGAAGCGGACCGGAATCATCAAGAATGAACTTCCATCTACCCCCGACTATAATTCCATCATCTTCAATGAAGAGGAATTGATTACCATTAAGTCACCGATAGCCGGTATTTTCTACAATTTCAAGAAATCGGGCGATGAAATCAGGAAAGGCGAATTGCTGGCACAGATTCTCCACCCATGCGATGGAAGTACCAACGCAGAAATAGTTGCCCCGGAAGATGGTGTTATCTTCTTCAACCACAACAAATCGTTGGCGCTGCAAAATACACCGCTATTCAGAATCTGTGCATCCGCACAATATTTCTAACGTGTGCAAACATATATCTCTTATTAACTTGTATCTGAAGAACGGTTCATCCGGCTGTTGCGACAACACCGGATGAATTTTTTATATTACCTTTCCAATAACTATTTACAACCGGTAGATATAAAAAAAGAGGGTGTGTCAAAATGCATACCCTCTTTTTTTATGACAAAGCCCCGACTTTCCCAAGCCGAGACTTTGTTATGT
>CALUKX010000063.1 GCA_944321335.1 uncultured Phocaeicola sp.
GCCTTGCATCCATGTACAACGCACATTGGATACACAGCTTGCCTTATTCTAAATTCATCGAACTCACGTTAATATAAAAGTACGGAAAACCGTTATTTAATCAACCCAAAAACACAAAGATAGCTCTCCATATAATCCTATATATACTAACATTTAGGTATTGGCCCTACTCATTTTCAGCATATTTTCATCATTATTAGGTATTGTTCCCCTTGCGTTACTGCCATAATTTTGTAGCGTTGAAATTAAAGACTTATTAAACGATATACAGTAATGAAATTATCTGAGCTTAAAACAGGAGAAAAAGGTGTCATAGTGAAGGTTTATGGACACGGCGGTTTCCGAAAAAGAATCATCGAAATGGGATTTATCAAGGGCAAGATGGTTGAGGTGATGCTCAATGCCCCATTGAAGGATCCGGTCAAGTATAAGATTATGGATTACGAGGTGAGCCTCCGTCGCGCCGAAGCCGATATGGTGGAAGTAGTGAGCGAGAATGACGCGAAGGCTTGGTCGGTCGAACATCCGGAACTGAAAGGGATTGAGGTCAGCCATGATGAGATGATCCACCGGATCGCTACCGAAAAGGGAAAGACCATCCATGTAGCTTTTGTAGGAAATCCGAACTGCGGTAAGACCAGTTTGTTCAACATTGCGTCGGGTGCTCACGAGCGTGTGGGTAATTACAGCGGTGTGACAGTCGATGCCAAGGAAGGTTCTTTCGAGTTCAACGGATACAAGTTCAAGCTGACCGACTTGCCGGGTACCTATTCCCTTTCGGCTTATACCCCCGAAGAACTTTACGTACGCAAGCATATCATCGAGAAGACTCCGGATATTATCTTGAATGTGGTCGATGCGACCAATCTCGAACGCAACCTTTATCTTACCACCCAGCTGATTGATATGGACGTGCCGATGATCATGGCACTCAATATGTACGACGAACTTCGCGAAAGCGGCAACAAGCTCGACATCGACCAGCTGAGCAAGTTGTTGGGCGTACAGGTTATCCCGACCGTCGCAAAGACCGGTGAAGGTATCGACAAGCTCTTCAACAGCATCATTGATATTTATGAAGGCAAGCAGCAGAGCTGGCGGCATATCCATGTAAACCACGGAAAACTGATTGAAGACAATATCTCGAAGATTGAAAAACTGATCCGTGTCAACCCTGAACCTCACAACAATTACTCGGGCCGTTTCCTTGCCATCAAATTATTGGAGAACGACCATCAGGTTGAATCGATCGTGAAGCCTCTCCCGAATGCCGATGATATTTTTCAGATGCGTAGCCAGTGTCAGGAAAACATCAAGAAGGAGATCGGCGAAGATAGCGAGTCGGCCATTACCGATGCGAAATATGGTTTCGTTCAGGGAGCCTTGAAGGAATGTTTCGAAGAGAACCATCAATACAAGCGCCTGCTTACCAAACGTATCGATGCTTTCGTAACGCATAAGCTGTGGGGCTACCCTATCTTCCTGTTGCTGATGTACATCATGTTCTATTGTACCTTCAACCTCGGTGCATACCCGATGGACTGGATTGATGCATTTATCGGCTGGTTGGGTGAAACAGTAGGCAACAACATGAGCGACGGTCCGTTGAAAGACCTGATTGTCGATGGTATTATCGGAGGGGTCGGCGGTGTGATTGTATTCCTGCCGAATATCATGATTCTGTATGCTTTCATCAGTTGGATGGAAGATTCCGGATATATGGCACGTGCCGCCTTCATCATGGATAAGATTATGCACAAGATGGGCTTACACGGAAAATCGTTTATCCCGATGATCATGGGCTTCGGATGTAATATCCCAGCCATTATGGCCACCCGTACCATCGAGGACCGAAAATCGCGTCTGATTACCATGTTGGTTGTACCGATGATGTCGTGCTCGGCCCGTCTGCCGGTCTATATCATCATCATCGGAGCGTTCTTCCCTCACAATGCTGCATTGGTACTGTTCTCGCTCTACCTCATCGGTATCCTGATGTCGATTCTGTTGGCGAAACTTTTCAGCCGCTACATCGTGAAAGGCGAAAGCAGTCCGTTTGTAATGGAACTTCCACCATACCGCATGCCATCGGCCAAATCGGTTACCCGCCATACTTGGGAAAAAGGCAAGCAATATCTGAAGAAGATGGGTACTACCATCCTTGTAGCCTCCATCATCGTGTGGGCATTGAGTTATTACCCACGTTTCGACGAAGAAGCTGTGAGCCAGAACAATACTGAACAGGTAGCCGAATCACAGATCGAACATAGCTATATCGGTCGTATCGGTCATTTCATCGAACCTGTAATCCGTCCATGCGGTTTCGAGTGGAAGGAAGGTGTCAGCATCATCACCGGTGTAGGTGCGAAGGAAATCGTTGCATCGACTATGGGTGTGCTTTACAGCCAGACCGAAACGGAAGACGTTGCAGCCGAAACAGATACTGAAGTGAATCCGGATGGAGCTGCCGGCGAAGAAGCGGAAGAAGACGAAGATGCTGAAAACGCCCGTCTGTCGTCCATTATCGCAAAGAGCGGTCTTACTCCGTTGGCTGCCTTCTCGTTCCTTATCTTCGTACTGTTGTATATGCCATGTATACCGGCATGTATCTCCATCAAGAACGAAGCGGGAGGTTGGAGATGGGCATTGTTTACCATCGGGTACACTACCCTGTTGGCTTGGATCTGCTCTACTCTGGTATTCCAAATCGGCAGCCTGTTCATCTGATTAATCCTATAAAACAAGTAACGATATGATACAGACCATTCTAGTTGGAATCATCGTTGCAGCAGCCGTAGCCCTCGTGATCCGACATTACTGGAAGGCTTTCAAAGGAAAGTCTTCCGGATGTGGCTGCGGATGTAGCGGAGGCTGTAGCAACTGCGGTCCTTGTGGAAAGGACAAAAAGGAATGTCATTGTGATAAAAGAAATTGATAAAAAAGAGTTATTTTTGATTTATAAAGTTAAGACAAATGAAAAAATTAGTACTGATAGCATCACTCTTCCTGAGCGTATGCGCCTACGGACAGAACGATGACGAAAAAACCGTACTTTCGGCCGCCCTCACCACAGAAGGCCAATGGAACACAAACAACGGACAAGCTAACTGGGTCAACCTGCTTGATGTAGGTCTGGAACAGAAACTTTGGAAAGGTGCAACCTTCCACGGCAGCGTACTTGCAGCATACAACCTGCGTGCCGACAACGGAAGGAGCTGGAGTGTAGCCGACGATCTGCAAGGATTCTCAAACATCCTGCTCGACGACCAGCTGCCGCTTTCTCTTTTCCAGTTCTCGATCGACCAGCAGATTACAGATAATTTCATGCTTTCTTTCGGTGTGCGCAACCTCAATACCGACTTCTTCTGCAGTCCGATGACCGCACTCTTTACAGGTTCGAGCAGCGGTATCTATCCGACCGTTGCCGCCAATTGGAATGTGGGTAATTATCCGGCTTCTGCCCTCACCCTCTTCTGGCAATGGGAACTTGCGAAGAACTTCTATTGGAAGAATGCATTCCAGAACGGCCAGGCATCGACTTCCATCGATGAGTCTTTCCGTTTCCGTCCGGGACGCGACGGTATAGTCAATGTAACCGAATTGAGCTACATCGCTCCTGAAGATAACGAATCACTTTTAGGCGAATATCATTTGGGAGCTATTTACGGCAACCGGAACGCAGAAGCCGTAAAAGATGACAACTTCGCACTTTACGGATTGATTGAGCAGCCATTGCTGAAAGGCGACCGTACCTTGGGACTTCTGCTTCAAGGCAGTTACGCATCAAAGAACAACAGTGCAGCTTACTGCTACTGGGGAGCCGGAGCCGTTGCAGGCAATCTCTTTGTAGAAGGCGACAACTTCGGCGTGCTGGTCAACCGCGCCCTTTATACCGAAGACGGACGTGAAACTGCAGTTGAACTAACCTACAGCGTACCTGTTACCAAACACATCTCCATCCAGCCGGCATTCACCTTCATCCGTACCAACGGTGAAAGCAACAATGTAGCCGTGCTTCGTGCTGTATTCGAATATTAATTTTATATTTTTACCTTTCACTCTTTCAACTTGGTGTGATACAATGAATTACGGATGAAAGCAGGGGAACGTCAGTTTCACCGGCTTTCACCCGTTAATTGTCTTTAAAACCAATTTAAAAGAAAAAGAGTGTATCACTACACTCTTCTCCCTATTGCTACAATCTGAAAAATTAGATAGGTTAACAATCAATATAACTAAAGGGGAAGTTATATTAGTAATGTATAGGGGCTATTATGTTGTTTTCCGATTGTATCCTATCATCTGCAAGAAACAATAATATCAAATTAACTGCATAAAAATACTACTTGTTACATTTCCCGGCAAGCAACCGATTATAACCGGTCATTTTCCGATGACAAACGCCCTCGAAAACGAAAAGCCAGCACTCAGGCTACAGGCCATATTCTATTATAAAATTAGCATAAACAATCTTCACTCCGGCAACATCATTGACAAACGGCAGAAAAATGGTCATGAACGACAAGAACGAACATTTGGGATATAGACCGGATTTCTTATTTTTGTAATTTACTGATCAAACCGAACATGAACCAACATAAGATAGCCTTGTATATAGACCTGCTGGTCTGCATTGTCGTACTTCCGTTAATCATCACATTGGTACCGATAGGAAAATGGATAGAAAAATATCCGTTGTTTTCATCAACCCTCATCACATTCATATATGCTATCTACATCGGTATAAGGATAATAAACTTTCCCCAACTGTTTATGCGACAAAAATACCTGCAAATCGCTGCCTATATTCTATTATTGGGCGGTGCAGCCTATCTGATGTCCATTTTTCCCTATGCCGAACCGCTTACGGAAAATTCGCCCAAGCATCTGTTTCTGAGAGAACACATGAGAGGACAGACCGTGAGATTCTTTTTCCTGACAGTAAGCAGTTTAAGCCTATCCATTAGTCTGACACTCGAACTGTTCAGACAGATTATTGCGCGCAAGGAGATTGAAATACAAAAAGACCAGACCGAACTGCACTTCTATAAATCGCAGATCAATCCGCATTTTCTGTTCAACACACTGAATACGCTCTACGGATTGATAATCCAGAAATCGGAAAAGACGGAAGAAGCATTCATGCAATTCTCCGATATGGTGAAATACACCTATTCGCATGCCGCCGATGAAATGATCGGCATAAAAGAAGAGATAAGCTATATCCAACATTACATCAACCTGCAATCGTTAAGGCTGAACGAGCATACCCAGATTCTTTGGAAATGTACCATCGATGATGAAAACGTACAGATACCTCCCATGCTCCTGATTCCCTTCATCGAGAATACTTTCAAATATGGAGTTTCTTCCAGTGAAGATTGTCTTATCCGTCTCGATATTGAGGTAAAGGACGGTGTATTGGTATTCGAATCGAGCAACCGGATCATGCATCGTCCCGAAAAGAAGGAACCGGGAGTAGGTATCGAAAACAGTCTGGCCCGACTGAAACTTCTCTGCGCCCAACGTTTCTCCTTTTTAATCCGTGAGAAAAATTCTATATTCAATGTCAAACTTTCCATACAATTAAGATGAAAAAACTGACCTGCATAGCCATAGACGACGAACCGATAGCCTTATCGGTCATATCAACCTTCTGCAACAGACACAAAGGCATCGAACTGAAAACCTACAGCAATCCACAGACAGGACTTGAAGAAATACTAAAGACCTCTCCCGATATCGTTTTTCTAGATATCGAGATGAACGGAATCACGGGATTGGAGATTGCCCGAAAAATGCCTGAAACAAGCTGTTTCATATTCACGACTGCCTATTCGCACTATGCCCTCACCGGTTACGAACTGGATGCAGTGGATTTCCTGCACAAACCGTTCTCCTACGAACGGTTCCAGACAGCTATCGACAAGGCCGTCAGAAGATTGTCCTCAATCAAGGAGCCGGAAGAAGAAAACCTCATCGTAAAATAGGAATACAACAATGTCATCATCCCCCTATCGGATATATTGTATATCGAAGCGATGGAAAACTATTCGAAAATCTATCGCTTGACAGAACGGTATGTACTTGTTCGAAAAAATCTGAAAAGCATTACGGAACTTCTTCCACCGAAGAAGTTCATACGGATACACCGTTCCTACATCATTTCGGTCGACAAGATATCAAGCTTCAGCAGACAGGAAATCATCCTGCAGACAAACAAGGCTTTACCTATAGGCAGACAATATGCCGAACAAGCTCTGAATATATTGAAATGAAAGCCCGGTTTACGAATCTGCATTCATGGAAAACAATCATCCAACTTGCACTCCTGATGTATCCGAACCGGATATAAACACAACGGACCGGCACGAAGTCACCCTCATGCCGGTCCGTCTATCTCATCCAATCATTTTCTTATCATTACCATTTAACCGGTTCCTGCAGAATAACACCATCTGTAGCATCGTCAGCAGTGAAAGTCTTACCGGTATATTGCAGACAAAGCATAATCAACGGAGTGTTGCCATTGTTGCGGACAGAACGTTTGCCGGCCGGAGCCACACGTACTACACTGCCCTCCTTTACCGGGAAAATCTGACCGTCTACCTGAAACTCTCCTTCACCACCCAGGAAGAAATAAAGTTCCTCATGGTTCTTGTGAGTATGATAGAAACCAGTTTCTGTACCCGGCTGGAAAACCTGGAACGAAAACTCGCTACCTGTAGTCTTCAAAGCCTGTCCACCGAAAACCTTTCCCGGGATCTTGATTTCCGGACCCATTTCCAATACATACTCGCTGATTTCGCTTAATTTTCCGAAATTTGCGGCGCTGAAATTTTCAGCAGCGGCAATCTGTGCAATTTCTTTTTTCATATCGATCTGTCTATCTATTTTTGAAACTTGTACAAAATTACTAATCCACTCTGTATCAGTCAAGAAGACACTATCCGGTAAGATAGTTACCCGAATGAAACTAATGTTGGTTTCTAGCCATTTACAAAATACACATTTAACAATCTTTAATCAGTCCGGATTTTCGGATTTATCCCATTCAGAAGAGAGCAGCGGCAAACTTACCACTTTTCCGTTTGCACACATTATGTAATTTAGTTACTTTTGGAGCGTAATTGAAATACAACAACTTATGCAGAACAATGAAATTGATATAGAAAAGCTGAAGGAAGATATCTTCATACAGCGCTGCCCGATACGTAACATCCTTTCTCGCATCAGCGACAAATGGTCGTTGCTGGTTATCTTTATCCTCGAGCACAAACCCGTCATGCGGTTCGGCGAACTGCAACGTACCATCCCCGATATCTCCCAAAAGATGCTGACGGTAACCCTGCGTACTTTGGAACAGGACGGACTCATTGCCCGTAAGGTGTATGCCCAGATTCCTCCGAAAGTGGAATATTCGCTAACCGATCGTGGCAAGACCTTGCTACCTCACCTCAACGGACTGATAGCATGGGCCGGCGAACAGATGGGTAACATTCTGGAAGACCGACGGAAAAACAGCGCCAATCCTGACTTCTGAAACATAAGACTCCGAACATAATACATGGAAAGGTTTGAAAAAATGCTACTAAACATATCCGTTCAAGTACTAACGGATTCAGTTTTTTCTTACTTTTATTACACGTATAACCCTTAAACTAAACATTATGATAATCGGAGTACCTAAAGAAATCAAGAACAACGAGAACAGAGTATCGTTGACTCCTGCCGGGGTAGCCGAGCTAACCCGCAGAGGACACCAAGTGTACGTCCAGCATGCTGCCGGCCTCAACAGCGGCTTTACCGATGAAGAGTATGTAAATGCCAGTGCTCAGATTCTTCCCACCATAGAGGAAGTATATGCTATAGCAGAAATGATCTGCAAGGTAAAGGAACCTATCGCCCCTGAATATAAACTGATCCGCGAAGGTCAGATACTTTTCACCTATTTCCATCTGGCATCCGACCTCGAACTGACCAAGGCCATGTTGGCTTCGGGAGCAACCTGTATCGCTTATGAAACTGTCGAAGACCGTCAGGGCAATCTGCCGTTGCTTACCCCGATGAGCGAAATTGCCGGACGTATGGCCGCTCAGGAAGGAGCCCGCTTCCTTGAAGCGCCTCAAGGCGGTCCGGGTATATTGATGGGCGGAGTGCCGGGAGTGCGTCCGGCACGTGTATTGGTGTTGGGAGGTGGTGTAGTAGGAACTCAGGCTGCCCTCATTGCTGCCGGCATGGGAGCCGATGTTACCATCTGCGATATCTCCTTGCCACGTCTGCGTCAGCTGAACGAATTCATGCCGCGCAATGTGCGTACATTGTATTCATCTATCCACAACATCGAACTGGAACTGCCGCACAGCGACCTGATTATCGGTGCCGTACTGATTCGAGGAGCGATAACCCCTCACCTCATTACCCGCAATATGCTGCAGCTGATGCGTGAAAAGACTGTGATGGTCGATGTAGCTATCGATCAGGGAGGATGTTTCGAAACTTCACACCCGACAACCCACAGCGAACCTATCTATACGGTCGACGGAATCATCCATTATTGCGTGGCGAACATACCGGGTGCGGTGCCTCGTACATCGACCATCGCCCTTACCAATGCGACTCTACCATATACCATCCAATTGGCCGACTTAGGTTGGGAGGAAGCCTGCCGCCGCGACAAGGGACTGGCAGAAGGCGTAAACGTATGCCAAGGCAAGATTACCTATCCGGCTGTGGCCGAAGCATTCAGAGGACAGATCTGATTCTCCTGATATAAAAGGAAAGTCCCGGAGCAACAAGCTTCGGGACTTTTTTTGTCTACATTCTACACTTTGCAATCAAGTTGCACAAACTTTCCCCTACCTTCGCTTCCGAAAAGAAAAAAGATCCGCGGCGGAACAGCCGAAATAGAATAAAACACATTGTTATGAACAAATCATTTAAAATCGAGGTTGACTGCGCAAACTGTGCAAACCTGGTAGAAAACGAAGTACAGAAAGTAGCCGGTATCAAGAAAGTGAACATCTCATTCATGACCCAGAAAATGAAGGTCGAATTCGAAGAAGGTGCAGATACTGAAGCTGTCATGGCCAACGTATTGAAGGTTGCCAAGAAAGTTGAACCAGATTTTGAAATTCTCTAACTCACTCCAAGCCGTTTGACCAGTCCCTGTTCAAACGGCCTTTTTTAATCCGACCAACTTATGAACAAGAAACAACGCAAGATGCTTATACGCATCATCATCGCTTTGGTGATGACGATAGCCCTTCAGTTTATCGAGACTGAAGGATGGTTGCGTCTGTCGCTCTATATAGCCGTTTACCTCATCATCGGTTACGATATCTTGAAGAAAGCGGGAATGGGTATAGTAAACGGACGTGTATTCGATGAAAACTTCCTGATGGCCGTGGCCACCATCGGCGCTTTCTCTCTCGCACTTTATGAAGGAAGCGGCGATTATCTGGAAGCCATCGCCGTAATGCTTTTCTATCAGATAGGCGAATTTTTCCAGAGCTATGCGGTGGGTAAAAGCCGTCGCGACATTGCCGCACTGATGGATATCCGCCCCGATTATGCCAATATTGAAGAGAACGGACAGATAGTGAAGACCGATCCCGACGATGTGGAAGTAGGCACAATCATCATTGTACAGCCGGGAGAAAAGATTCCTATCGACGGTGTGATAACGGAAGGAAACTCCTCGCTGAATACATCGGCACTTACCGGCGAATCACTGCCGCGTGAAGTACAGACCGGTGATGAAGTGGTGAGCGGAAGCATCAATATGACCGGTGTATTGAAAGTCCGTACCACCAAGGAATTCGGCGAATCGACCGTTTCGAAGATTCTGGAACTGGTGGAAGATTCGGCTTCACACAAATCGAAATCGGAAGACTTCATTTCCCGTTTCGCCCGTGTATATACTCCGGCCGTGTGCTACGGTGCATTGGCTTTGGCCGTATTGCCACCGCTCTACCAGATACTGTTCAACGATGTTGCATTCGGATTCAACGCTTTCGAGACGTGGATATACCGTGCCCTGATCTTCCTTGTAATCAGTTGTCCATGTGCCTTGGTAGTCAGCATTCCGCTTTCATTCTTTGCCGGAATCGGCGGATCGAGCCGTGCAGGCGTACTGGTCAAGGGAGCCAATATCCTGGAAACATTATCGAGAGTGAAGACCGTGGTTTTCGACAAGACCGGAACCCTGACACACGGAGTGTTCGAAGTCAACGCCATGCACGACCCTCACGACCATGATATAGAAGCCGACAAGCAACGGATTCTGGAACTGGCAGCTATGGTGGAATGTTCGTCATCCCATCCTATCAGCAAATCCTTGCAGAAAGCTTACGGCAAACCGATCGACCATAGCCGCATACACGATATCCAGGAACTGAGCGGCCACGGAATCACAGCCGTAGTAGACGGTCAGAAAGTCGCCGTAGGCAATGAAAAGCTGATGCACAAACTGGGTATCGAACCATGTGCATGCAGCCACGTAGGAACCATCATCCACATTGCAGTAGACGGTAAATATGTAGGACACATCGTAATGGGTGATGTCATCAAGCCACACTCACAGGAAGCCATCAGACAGCTCCATGCATCGGGCGTAGACAATACTGTCATGCTGACCGGTGATACAGCAGCCGTAGCCGACCGTGTTGCCCAGACCTTAGGCATCGACAAAGTCTACAGCCAACTGCTTCCTGCCGACAAGGTAACACGAATGGAAGAACTGATAGCCTCATCCAAACCGAACGAAAAGGTAGCTTTCGTAGGCGACGGAATCAACGACGCCCCTGTCCTCTCCCGCGCTGATATCGGAATCGCTATGGGAGCGATGGGAAGCGATGCAGCCATCGAAGCGGCCGATGTGGTACTGATGGACGATGACCCGCTGAAGATATCGAAGGCCATCCGCATCTCCCGTAAATGCCTCGGTATCGTATGGCAGAACATCATCTTCGCCCTTGCGGTAAAAGGCCTCTGCCTCATTCTGGGAGCATTCGGAATAGCCAACATGTGGCTTGCCATCTTCGCCGATGTAGGCGTCATGATACTGGCCGTACTGAACGCCATCCGTGCCATGTATGTACGCAAACTCTAATCATACATTATATTTGTTGTTATTTCCTCTATCCGGAAAACTCTTCCGGGTGGAGGATTTCCTATTCTATAACATAAACAGCTATAGTCATTACTTATTGCTTATATCTCATTTATTTTCTACTTTTGTTGCCCAAAAACTATAACAAACTAAAACAATCAATATGGGAGGTTTTTTCGGAGTAGTATCTCAAGCCGATTGCGTGACCGATTTATTTTACGGCACCGACTATAATTCTCATTTAGGAACCAAACGTGCCGGTATGGCCACCTATGCAGAAGGCGAAGGCTTTGCACGCACCATCCACAGTCTGGAAAGTACATATTTCCGTACCAAGTTCGAATCGGAACTGCCGAAGTTCAAAGGTAAGGCAGGTATCGGTATCATCAGTGATACAGATCCCCAACCGATTCTCATCAATTCACATCTGGGACATTTCGCCATCGTAACCGTCGCCAAGATAAACAATCAGGAAGAACTGGTGGAAGAGCTGTTGGCCAAGAACATGCATTTCTCTGAAATGAGCATGAACCGCACCAACCAGACCGAACTTGTGGCCCTGCTCATTACCCAAGGAAAAGACTTTGTAGAAGGTATCGAAAACGTATTCAACAAGATAAAAGGCTCATGCTCCATGCTGATTCTGACTCCGGACGGAATCATTGCTGCCCGCGACAAATGGGGACGCACCCCGATTGTTATCGGAAAGAAAGACGGAGCCTACGCCGCAACCAGCGAATCCTCGAGCTTTCCGAACCTCGATTACGAAATAGAACATTATGTCGGACCGGGTGAAATCATCCGTATGCGTGCCGACGGTCTAGAACAGTTGCGCAAGCCCAACGAACAGATGCAGGTCTGTTCATTCCTTTGGGTTTATTACGGTTTCCCGGTTTCGTGCTACGAAGGCAAGAACGTGGAGGAAGTGCGCTTCACCAGCGGCTACAAGATGGGCCAGAAAGACGATTCGGAAGTGGATTGCGCCTGCGGTATTCCTGATTCGGGAACGGGTATGGCATTGGGCTATGCCGAAGGAAAGGGAGTCCCCTACCACCGTGCCATTACCAAATATACTCCCACATGGCCGAGAAGCTTCACACCGAGCAACCAGAGCATGCGTAACCTGGTAGCCAAGATGAAGCTGATACCGAACCGTGCCATGCTGCAAGGCAAGCGCGTATTGTTCTGCGACGATTCGATTGTCCGCGGTACACAGCTTCGCGACAATGTAAAAGTGCTTTACGACTACGGAGCAAAGGAAGTCCACATGCGCATCGCCTGTCCTCCGCTGATCTACGGTTGTCCGTTCATCGGCTTCACCAACTCCAAGAGCGACATGGAACTGATTACCCGCCGCACCATCGAAGAAATCGAAGGCGATGCCAATGTCAAGCTCGACAAATATGCCACTACCGATTCGCCGGAATACAAGGAAATGGTGGAACGCATCCGTGCCCGCTTCGGACTGATCTCACTGAAGTTCAATACGTTGGAAACATTGATAGAAGCTATCGGACTGCCGAAATGCAAGGTTTGTACACATTGCTTCGACGGATCGAGTTGTTTCTGATTAAAAGGATTTATTATCTATAATCTGCATCAAGCTAACATAATAAAGACCTCCCTTTACGCTATTCATTGGAGAATGCATAAAGGGAGGCTCATTTATATTATATAATTACAAAGTCATCCTTACCATTATAATCCAATCTTCACATTCAGACTGGCGAACAGGTGTAAACGATTCCAATCTGTATCTGCCGATTTTATTTCTCTCCTCCTTTTTATTATTTATTCGGAAAGCCCTATAATATGATTATCCGCTGATTTATACCTATTATATTTAACGTGAGTTCGATGAATTTAGAATAAGGCAAGCTGTGTATCCAATGTGCGTTGTACATGGATGCAAGGC
>CALUKX010000064.1 GCA_944321335.1 uncultured Phocaeicola sp.
ACAATGGCTTACGTAATTAGTGACGATTGTATCGCTTGCGGTACTTGTATCGATGAATGCCCGGTTGGCGCAATCTCTGAAGGTGATAAGTATTCTATCAACCCGGATATGTGTACAGAATGTGGAACATGCGCTGATGTATGTCCTTCTGAAGCTATCCACCAGGGATAATAGTCGAGACATCGTCTTTTGACAAAACGCATATAGGCTGCCTGAATTCAGGCAGCCTATTTTTTTACTCATGATTTTCTTCGTCTTCTTCCGTATCGGTCGGAGGAGTTTCTTTATCATTCGGGGATGAATCGGTATTGTCTTTCTTTATGATCATTTTCATGAATGCCGAACTGATGATGGCGGTAGGGACTGCAATCATGGAGATACCTATCAGCATGATGGCACTGCCTAATAGCCTGCCTAACGGTGTGATGGGGTAGATATCTCCGTATCCTACGGTTGTAAAGGTTTCTATCGCCCACCAGATGCCCGAACCTACGTTCTTGAATTCATCGGGTTGGGCGGCCCGTTCGATGTAATACATCAATATGCCCGAAAAGCCGACAAGGATACCGCATGCCGTATAGGCCGTAATCAGTTCGTCCTTCACCGTGCTTATCATCCTTCCCAACAGACGGTAGGAACGGGAGTATCGGATCAGCTTGAATATGATGAGGATATAGGCTAGAATGATCAGATGGACGTGGGGACTTTCCTTATATACATAGATAACGACGAACGGAATGATTGCAACCAGATCTATCAGCCCGTAAAAGGAAAAAATATACTTGAAACGGGCCGACCATGTGCTTCGTGCGTTAGTGTATTGTCCTGGCGCTGCAATAATCCGTAACAGATATTCGATGGTAAATATGAAGGAAGCCAGGTAATTGAAGGCAAAAAGCCACGAACGGTATGGGGCGGATTCCTTGAAAGAACTCAATATAACGGAAAGAATCGAGCCCATGATGAAGAAAAGCACGAAACGTTGTACCCATTTCTTCATCAATTGCTGATGTATGCTCCGATACAGGTGGATATGTTTGTTGATATAAGGAATATGCTTGATTAGATGTTCGATGTTGGATCTATTCTGTTTCATGGTACATTGTTTTTTCTTTTACAACAATGTACACGGACAGATGGTTACCCAAAATTAACTAAAAAAACTTATACCAGCGCTGCCACGAACTGCCAGATGAAATAGCCGCATAATACCAGTTTGATGAACGTTCCGAACAGGAATCCCAATAAGGAGCCTAATCCCGACTTCAACGCATATTTAAGGTCTTTGTCGCCAAGAAGTTCTCCGATTACTGCCCCCAGGAACGGCCCCAAGAGAATTCCCCAAGGTGTGAAAAAGAGACCGATTATGGTTCCAATAAGACATCCCCAACTTCCCCATTTGGTTCCTCCTGCATATTTGCTTCCAAGCATTGGAATGAAATAATCCAAGACTTGGACAACGATTACAATCAATGCCCAGACAAGAAGTTGGTTAAGTGTGAACTGTACTTTATCTGTAGCGTGCAACAATAGAATACCGGCATACGAAAGGGGAGGGCCGGGTAAAGCCGGTACAATGCTTCCCACCAGTCCTATGATGAGGCAAATAATTCCAATTATGATCAGAAAAATATCCATGTGTTTGAATTGTTGGTACGAGGTAAAGATACAAAGATTCTGACAAAAATCCGTCTTCCTGCTTTTTAATTTTATGGGGAACTGATATGTTGTTTTTTCATTCTTATTTGTGTGTCAATGAAATAAAGGTCACCGTCGACTCCATATAGTACATTGTCAGGGGTGGCATCGAATATCTCGTAATTTCCATTATGGAACTCATCGGTATAGTCCATAATAAACCCCAATGCTTGCATGTATCGGTCTATCTCTTTACTGGTAGCTTCACGTTCGGCGATTATATAAGGTTGGATAAGTACGGCACAAAATTCCTTTTTGCTGTTGTATGCAAAACCGATCATTTCATAGGGGACGTTGCTGAAGAAGAAGTTGTGTGCAAAAATACGGACGAAGAAATTCTCAAGGTCATCACCGGCATATTCAAAGTTGTTCAGCTTGATAACTATTGCATCTTTATCACCGGTAAACACTTCATTTTCTCCACCTTTACTAAGGAATTCAACTTCGAGGTCATCAAGGTTAATCCAAAGGTTTTGAGAGTTAGCAAAAGAAGTCAATGCTTCTATTTGCCCTCTCTTGTAACTTTCTGTTGGTTCAAGCGTTCCTGCTGCTTCTTTTTCTCTTCTAACGACATCGGCCGCTTGCTCCAAGAGGCTATAGACTGGCGGGTACGCTCTATCCATTGTTTGTGAAATTCGTTAAGGTATTCCATATAGAATGTGTGTTTCGTAGCAAAGATAAGAATTCTTCTTCTATTTCCAATTGTTGATAACAGTATAATTGATTGGATGAAAATAAAAAAAACTCCCGCAATTCCAAGAACTGCGGGAGCATGTATGTTTAAGCTTATCAATAAATTACTTACTCAAAGCCAAAGCTACGTTTACAGCGCAAGCTACTGTACAACCTACCATCGGGTTGTTACCGATACCCAGGAAGCCCATCATTTCTACGTGAGCAGGAACTGAAGAAGAACCTGCGAACTGAGCGTCTGAGTGCATACGGCCCAATGTATCTGTCATACCGTAAGAAGCAGGACCTGCAGCCATGTTATCCGGGTGCAGTGTACGACCTGTACCACCACCTGATGCTACAGAGAAGTAAGGCTTACCAGCAAGAACACGTTCTTTCTTGTAAGTACCTGCTACCGGGTGCTGGAAACGAGTCGGGTTAGTAGAGTTACCAGTGATTGATACATCTACGTCTTCCTTCCACAAGATAGCTACACCTTCACGAACGTCGTCTGCACCGTAGCATTTAACCTTAGCGCGAGGACCGTCTGAATATGCAGTTTCCTTAACTACTTTCAATTCACCTGTATAGTAGTCGAACTTAGTCTGAACATAAGTAAATCCGTTGATACGAGAGATGATCATAGCTGCGTCTTTACCCAGACCGTTCAAGATACAACGCAATGGGTTCTTACGAACTTTGTTTGCCATTTCAGCGATCTTGATAGCACCTTCTGCAGCTGCGAATGATTCGTGTCCTGCCAAGAAAGCGAAGCACTGAGTTTCTTCACGCAACAGACGAGCTGCCAAGTTACCATGACCCAAACCTACTTTACGGTCATCTGCAACTGAACCCGGGATACAGAATGCCTGCAAACCGATACCGATTGCTTCTGCAGCATCAGCAGCGTTCTTGCAACCTTTCTTGATTGCGATAGCGCAACCTACTACGTATGCCCATTTAGCATTTTCGAAGCAGATACCCTGAGTTTCCTGACAAGTCAAATAAGGATCAATGCCATACTGGTCACAGATCGCATTAGCTTCTTCAATGTCTTTGATGCCGTTAGCGTTCAAAGCAGCCAAAATCTGCTTCATACGACGGTCCTGACTTTCAAACTGTACTGGTCTAATCATAATCTGTGTCCTCCTTATTATTCTTTACGTGGGTCAATATATTTAACTGCGCCTTGTTCGGGTTTGAAGCGGCCGTAAGTACCGGTTACTGCTTTCAATGCTTCGTTAGCATCAACACCCTTCTTAACCTGTTCCATGAATTTACCCATGTGAACAAATTCGTAACCGATAACCTGGTTATCCTTGTCAAGAGCCATACGAGTGATGTAACCTTCAGTCAGTTCGAGGTAACGAGTACCTTTTGCTTTAGTTCCATACAGAGTACCAGTCTGGCTACGCAAACCTTTACCCAAGTCTTCCAGACCTGCACCGATCATCAAACCGCCTTCAGAGAAAGCCGACTGAGTACGACCGTAAACGATCTGCAAGAACAATTCACGCATTGCTGTGTTGATAGCGTCACAAACCAAGTCAGTGTTCAGTGCTTCAAGAATAGTCTTGCCCGGCAGAATTTCAGAAGCCATAGCTGCTGAGTGAGTCATACCTGAACAACCGATTGTTTCAACCAGACATTCTTCGATAACACCTTCTTTAACGTTCAAAGTCAATTTACAAGCACCCTGCTGTGGAGCACACCATCCCACACCGTGAGTTAAACCTGAAATGTCTTTGATTTCTTTTGCTTGAATCCATTTTCCTTCTTCAGGAATTGGGGCAGGACCGTGGTTAGGTCCTTTAGCAACACAACACATGTGTTCAACTTCATGTGAATAAGTCATATTCTTTACGTTTTATTGAGTAATAAAAAATAAGTATTGTCGTAAGTCAATTACGGAATTTCTTCCTTAATTTTCCGTACGCAAAGTTAGTCGTTTTATTTAGTTATACAAAGCTACAAAACAATCTTTTTGTTACATTTTAATGATATTTTTATTGGAAACCATCGATTTGCAAAGTCGGCTTGGCAAAATGTTTTTTTACTTCCAAAACTTTCTTGTATCTTTGCACCGCTTTTTATAATATAAGGTGTAATACCTTAAAGTTGCTAATCAAATTTTGGTAGAATGAGTGAAGTGAAAATCGTCGTTAAGGACGAGGATTTGAGAAAGGGAGCCGAAGCCGGAATGGATGAGTTCCTGAAAGTGTTTGTCGATAAGTATCTGGAGGTGACCGGCGGAGTGATCAATGCCACGACCATGCCTTTGCTGAACGGTTACCAGCATACGCTGCTGGGATATCATTTCTTCCGTGAAGAAGTGCTAGAAGGTGGTTTCGTGCAACTGATTCAGAACGGTTACGGTCCGTATATATTCGACAATCCGTTTGCCAAGGCGATGCGTTTGTTCGGTGCGAAGGAATTCTCGAAGCTGGTTTATGATGCCAAGAGTATCTACGACAAGAACCGCAAGGATCTGGAAGAGGAACGGACCGACGATGAGTTTATGGCGATGTATGAACAATACGAAGCTTTCGACGACCTGGAGGAAGCCTTTATGGATATGGAAGAACAGGTGACCGCTATCATTGCCGGATATGTGGACGAACACTTGGATCAGTTTGCCGAAATTGAAAAATAATGTTAAATAAAATCCGGTAATGCAGTATAATGTACATATTTGCATTTACCAATCAGTGAAACCTATTAAAAACATTTAGATAATTATTATGAAAACAAAATTGAAAGTCTTTTTTGCAGCTTTAGCGGCTGTTGTGGGGTTGAGTTCTTGTTTGGATTCCAATAATGATGGTACATCATCCAATACAATGTTCTTGAGACCGATTTCATATATGGGATATACTACATTTGTTGGTGCAGATGGTGTGAAATATACCCCTACATCAGCAATCGATCCGGCTCCTACAACTTCCGATCTGGCTCTTGTCGGCTTTTCTTATAATACGGCCGATGTGACGAACAATATGAAGGAACTGAACATTTCTGTTCTTGGCGTTAATTATTTGAAACGGATTAATGTATTGACGGATACTGATAAAAATGATTGTGTTACAACCACTATTGTTAACGACGGTAGTTATGGTGATCATGTAATGTTCTGGAGCAAGGACTTTATGTTGATTCCGATGTATTTTATGTTGCATAAGAGTACAACTACTTCGAATTTGACAACCGAGTTTGCCAAACATAATGTTGGAATCTATTTTGATCAGGATGAAGCAATTAAGGACAATACATTGAAATTGTATCTTACTTATTCCATCACAGGTCTGGATACTACGAACAAGGAACAGATGAAAGAATATTCTGTTAAATCTGGATATTATGTTACATACAATCTCAATTATGCCTTGAACGCTTTCAAAGGTTTGAATGGTGGAAAGAATCCGGAAAAGATTCAGATTGTTTATAGTAAACCGAAGTCGGTAACAGGTCTGGTTTCTGCCGGTGAAGGTGAAGAAACTAGCGTAACGGTTGATTGTTCATCCGTATTCGGAAATTCTTCTACTCAGGAATAAATAATAAGGTGCTTTATAATGCAAGCCGTCCGATGTCAGATCGGGCGGCTTTTTTTATGCAAATTGCAGTCATGTCCCGCTTTTTTTGTAACTTTGCAACTCGTGTATAGTAATAGGATGTAACTTCTATAAAGATGGGATACAAGGATTTGTTCCAATATGTGATTGCTTTATTGTCTTCTCCGGGAAAGGCTTGGAGCAAGATCAGTGAAAAAGGGGCGGGGCGTGATATCTTGCCGAATTTCGTTTATCCGCTTATCGGACTTTGCGGATTGTCGGAGTTTGTCGGTACTTTGATTGGCAAAGGTATGTCGCAGGCTGTGTTTCAGATTGCACTGACCCGTTGCTGCGCCATTGCCGTCGCATTGTTCGGAGGATATTTCCTTGCGGCATTTCTGCTCGACCGTCTTTGCCGGAAGTATATGGAAAATTCACCTTCTTCGCCCGTCCCGATGCAGGTGTTTGTAGGATATTCCATGGTGGTAATTTTTGTGCTGACCATAATCAGCGGATTGGTTTCGATCGATCTGCTTCATTGGCTGCTACAGATTTATACCATTGTCGTTGTCTTTGAAGGGGCACGCTATTGGCTGAAGGTCCGCAAGGAAAAACTTACCTTGTTTACTGTGCTTGCCACCATTATCATCCTTCTATGCCCGGCTGTGATTGAATTTGTATTTAACGAGTTATCTGTAATATTGAACTGATGAAACCGAATGCGAGTAATATTAATATAAAGAACAAGCGCGCTTCGTTCGATTATGAATTTATCGATACCTATACGGCGGGCATTGTCCTCACCGGTACGGAGATCAAGTCTATCCGTCAGGGGAAGGCGAGTCTGGTCGATACGTTCTGTTTCTTTTCGAAGGGCGAGTTGTGGGTGAAGAATATGCATATTGCAGAATACTTCTATGGTTCGTACAATAACCACCTGGCTCGTCGCGACCGTAAGTTGTTGCTCAACAAGAAGGAGCTGCGCAAGTTGGAACGTGGTATCCGTGAAACGGGTTTCACCATTGTTCCTACCCGTCTGTTCATCAATGAGAAAGGTTTGGCGAAGGTCGTCATCGCTTTGGCGAAAGGTAAGAAGCAGTACGACAAGCGCGAGGCTCTGAAGGAAAAGGACGATAAGCGGATGATGGACCGGATGTTCAAACGGTAATCCGCTTCGAAGGTCTTCTGTTTTTTACCGCTGTATCCAAGCGGGAATTTTTATCATTTACTATACTAGAACTTATGCAGTCAAAAACGATACAACAACTGGTTAAAGAACGTATCCTTGTGCTCGACGGGGCGATGGGTACCATGATTCAGCAGTATAACCTGACTGAGGCCGATTTTCGTGGCGAACGTTTCAAGGACGTGCCGGGCCAGCAGAAAGGGAACAACGATTTGCTTTGTCTTACCCGTCCTGATGTGATCGAGGAGATTCACCGCAAATACCTGGAAGCGGGTGCCGATATTATTGAAACTAATTCATTCAATGCTACGGTGGTGTCGATGGCCGATTACCACATGCAGCCGTATTGCCGTGAAATCAATCTGGCGGCGGCGCGTCTGGCACGGAAGGTGGCCGATGAATTTACAGCCAAGAATCCTGAGAAACCCCGCTTTGTAGCAGGTTCGGTCGGTCCTACCAACAAAACTTGCTCGATGAGTCCGGATGTGAACAATCCGGCGTATCGTGCGCTGACCTTCGATGAACTGAAGGCGGCTTATGCCGAACAGATGGAGGCTTTGCTCGAAGGTGGTGTTGATGCGATTCTGATAGAGACCATCTTCGATACATTGAATGCCAAGGCGGCTATCTTCGCTGCCGAGGAATCGATGGAGAAGACGGGGCGCAAAGTGCCTTTGATGTTGTCGATGACTGTAGCCGATATCGGGGGACGTACCTTGTCGGGACAGACTATCGAAGCGTTCCTGGCTTCTGTACAGCATGCCGATATCTTTTCGGTAGGCTTGAACTGTTCGTTCGGGGCAAAGGACTTGAAGCCGTTCCTCGAACAGATGGCCCGTCGTGCTCCGTATTATATCAGCGCTTATCCGAATGCCGGTCTGCCGAACAGCTTAGGGCAATACGACCAGACTCCCGAAGAGATGGCTGCCGAGGTGAAGGAGTACATCGATGAAGGTCTGGTGAACATCATTGGTGGATGCTGCGGTACTACCGAAGCGTATATCGCAAAATATCAGGGACTTATTACCGGAAAACAACCACACGTGCCGGCTGCCCAACCGGAATATATGTGGCTTTCGGGATTGGAACTGCTTGAGGTTACTCCCGAAATCAATTTCGTGAATGTGGGCGAACGTTGTAACGTGGCCGGTTCACGCAAGTTCCTCCGCCTTATCAATGAAAAGAAATACGAGGAGGCTCTTTCCATCGCCCGCAAGCAGGTGGAAGATGGTGCATTGGTTATCGACGTGAATATGGACGACGGTTTGTTGGATGCTGCAGAGGAAATGACAACTTTCCTCAATCTGGTAGCTTCCGAGCCCGATATTGCCCGTGTGCCTATCATGATCGACTCTTCCAAGTGGGAGGTGATCGAAGCCGGATTGAAATGTGTGCAGGGTAAATGTATCGTCAACTCCATTTCGTTGAAGGAAGGGGAGGAGAAGTTCATCGATCATGCCCGTACCATCAAACGCTACGGTGCGGCAGTCATCGTGATGGCTTTCGATGAAACCGGACAGGCCGATACGTATGCACGCAAGATTGAAGTCTGCGGCCGTGCGTATAAGATACTGACCGAAAAGGTGGGCTTCCGCCCGCAAGATATCATCTTCGACCCGAATGTGCTGGCAGTGGCTACAGGTATCGAGGAACATAATAATTATGCCGTCGACTTTATCAAAGCGACAGGCTGGATTAAGAAGAACCTGCCCGGAGCACATATCAGCGGAGGTTTGAGCAACCTTTCGTTCTCGTTCCGAGGCAACAACTATATTCGCGAGGCCATTCATGCCGTATTCCTGTATTATGCCATTCAGGAAGGTATGGATATGGGTATCGTCAATCCGAGTACTTCGGTGCTTTATACCGATATCCCGGCCGATGTATTGGAACGTATCGAAGATGTGGTGTTGAATCGCCGCCCCGATGCTGCCGAACGGCTTATCGAAACGGCCGAACGCTTGAAGGCCGAAAAGGAAGGAACCGATACGCAGGCGGCTGCCAATTCGCATTTGGCCTGGCGTGAAGGTACTACCGTAGAAGAGCGTCTGCAGTATGCGTTGGTGAAAGGTCTGGGCGATTATCTGGATGAAGATTTGCACGAAGCCTTGCAGAAATATCCGAATGCGGTAAGCGTAATCGAAGGTCCGCTGATGGCCGGCATGAACCACGTGGGCGACCTGTTCGGCTCGGGCAAGATGTTCCTTCCGCAGGTAGTGAAGACGGCCCGTACCATGAAGAAGGCGGTTGCCATTCTGCAGCCGTTCATCGAAGCCGAGAAAGAGGAAGGAGCCTCATCGGCCGGTAAGGTTTTGCTCGCTACAGTGAAGGGTGATGTTCACGATATCGGTAAGAACATTGTCGGTGTGGTGATGGCCTGCAACAATTACGAGATTATCGACTTGGGTGTAATGGTTCCGGCCGAGAAGATTGTAGAGACCGCAATCAAGGAGAAGGTGGATGTAGTGGGATTGAGCGGTCTGATCACTCCGTCGCTCGAAGAGATGGTGCATGTCCTTACCGAAATGGAACGTGCCGGACTCGATATTCCGGTGATTATCGGTGGCGCGACCACTTCGAAACTGCATACCGCCTTGAAGATTGCTCCGGTTTACCATGCTCCGGTAGTCTATATGAAGGATGCTTCACTTACGGCTCCTATCACCTCCAAGCTCATCAATCCGGAATCACGCAGGGTATTTGCCGAAGAACTGAACAAGGAATACCAGGAACTCCGCGACAAGAACAAGGACAAACAGGTGAAGACCGTATCCTTGAAAGAAGCCCAGGAAAACAGATTGAAATTATTCGATTGAAACCCCTTGGCATGTTGGGGAAAATCACTTGATATCCATCACAAAAATTCATGAATTTTTTCTGATAATTCAAGGATGTTTCAATAGGAATGTAAAGGGACTTTGTCCAATAAGTATTGAGATATTTGACAAAGTCCCTTCATATATTTGAGAAATCTCAAGACATTTCAGCTACAAATCGCTACAATGTGCAGTGCCCCGGTTCTAGTTGGTTCTCATGGCTCTATATTGACTGCCGGAGAAGCGATTGAAATGCGATTTGCCTAAGTGATATGCTCTTTCCTCTCCAAAACTATGCTTTTGCTGATTATCAGCGTGTTACTGTGAAAGGACATGAAGGGTTGTGAAGGGAAAGTGAAACGAAATCGGCTCTCCCTTCACAACTACTTTCTGATATTCAATAAGTTACAAGCGAGGCGCCAAAAAATGCGTTTTTTTACTTGTTTGTAGGTATAATCTGTAGGATAAATTCTTCCGCTTTAGCCAGTGTTTCCGGTTTTCCGATATCGATAAGGTGGAGTCGGTCGGTAAAGCAACCGCCCAGTTTCGCTTCCTTGCAGGTTTGCAGGTAGAAATCCATGATGGAGAATTTTCCCTGCCACTTTTCGTCCATATAGCGGAAAAGGGAAGGGGAGATTACATGGATACCGCTGAACGCATATTCCTGATACTTCTCTGCATCGTAAACGAAACTTTCGGGTTTGGTCTGTTGCGTATCTTTGTTTATCCATCCGCAGAGTCTGCCTTCTTTGTCGAAAAGAAGATAGCGGGCAGTTTTCCGATGGCTGGCCAGAAGTGTGGCATCGTTTCCGCTTTGCAGATGATAATCGTAGAGGGCTTTCAAGTCAGTATCCGAAAGGATATCGACATTGTGTATCAGAAACGGTTCGTTTCCTCCGAACAACGGTTCGGCTTTCTTGATACCACCACCCGTATCAAGCAAGCAATCTCGCTCGTCGCTGATATGGATGGTCAGTCCGAAATTTTGGTTGGCTTTCAGGAAATCGATAATCTGTTCCCCGAAATGATGGATGTTGATGACGAGTTCCGTAAATCCGGCCGCCTTCAGCTTCAGGATAACGTGTTCCAGCATCGGCTTTCCGGCTACGGGAACAAGTGCTTTCGGCATGTGGTCGGTAAGTGGTTTCAGGCGGGTACCGAGTCCCGCTGCAAATATCATGGCTTTCATCTTATTTCGCTTCAAAAGTTTCTTCAATCTGTTGTTCTCTGTGGATCAGTTCCACTCGTACACCGAACTTTTCGTTCAGGTGCTTGGCTACATGTTCCGCCGAATAGACCGAACGGTGTTGTCCGCCGGTACATCCGAAGCAGACCATCAGATTCGTAAATCCCCGTTCGATGAAACGGTTTACGTGTGCATCTACCAAGGCGTCCACATGTTCCAGGAAGGTAAGTATCTCTCCGTCATTTTCCAGAAAATCAATTACCGGCTTGTCTCTACCGGTGAGCTGTTTGTACTGTTCGTACTTGCCGGGATTATGCACGGCGCGGCAGTCGAAATAGTAACCTCCACCGTTGCCCGACGGGTCTTCGGGAAGTCCTTTCTTGTATGAAAAACTCATCACACGTACCGTGAGCTTCTTTTTGTTGCGTTCGTAAGCAAACGGTTTCTGTTCGGTCATCCGTTGCAACACATCGCAGAGATAAGGATATTCAGTATAACCTTGAGCCAACAGGCCACGAAGGTTTTCGATGGCAAAAGGAATGCTCTGCAGGAAGTGAGGTTTCTTTTCGAAATACCCGCGGAATCCGTAGGCTCCCAATACCTGCAAGGTGCGGAAGAGCACGAAGTGGCGTAGTGTATGCATGAACTCCTTTTTCGTAATCCGGCAGAACGGTTGGAGTGCATCCAGGTATGCATCGACCAGCTCCATGCGGAGTGAGTCGGGAAAATTGGCTTTTGCCTGCCACAAGAAAGAAGCGATATCGTAGAAAACCGGCCCCTTTCTTCCGCCTTGGAAATCGATGAAAAACGGTTTGTCATCATGTATCATCACGTTCCGGCTCTGGAAATCACGATACATGAAAGCACAGGGCTTAGCCTGAAGCAGGATATCGGCCATCTTTTCAAAATCATCTTCCAGTCTGTTCTCCTGAAAGTCGGTTTCGGTCGCTTTCAGAAAACAATACTTGAAATAGTTCAGGTCCCACAGGATGCTTCGCCGATTGAACTCCGGTTGCGGATAACATACACTGAAATCCATTTCTTCCGCTCCCTTGAACTGCACGGCAGGCAAAAGGCGGATAGTCTGTTCGAGCAATCGTTTTTCTGTATCGTTGAAACATCCGCTTCTACGTCCTTGCTCTATAAGCTGGAAGAGTAGGGTATCACCCAAATCGTCCTGGATATAACAGGTGCAGTCGTCCGAAACGGCATAAACTTGAGGGACAGGCAGTCCTTGATTGTGGAAGTGTCGCGACATATAGATGAAAGCCTTGTTCTCCTCAACGGAAGTTCCGCACACTCCGATAAGTTGAGGCTCTCCTTTCAATCGGAAATACTTGCGGTTGGAACCTGCCCCCGGCAGTGCTTCAATGCCTTCGGGCTTCTTGCCTGTATATGACTGGTAGAGGTTTTCTATGATTTCGGTATTCATGTCTTTCTGTCTGTTTGGTTGAATAAGGAATACTCGTCAAAGATACAATAAAGATTTGTGATAGGATTGGTGGAAGGCGACATAAAATAAAAAAAGCAATATCAGAATCCTGATACTGCTTCCGTTTTGGTAGCCCGTGGGGGAATCGAACCCCCCTTTCAAGAATGAAAATCTTGCGTCCTAACCGATAGACGAACGGGCCATCCTTCTTGCACCGGCATTGCCTGATGCTTTCTTTTTTGGTAGCCCGTGGGGGAATCGAACCCCCCTTTCAAGAATGAAAATCTTGCGTCCTAACCGATAGACGAACGGGC
>CALUKX010000065.1 GCA_944321335.1 uncultured Phocaeicola sp.
ACATAACAAAGTCTCGGCTTGGGAAAGTCGGGGCTTTGTCATAAAAAAAGAGGGTATGCATTTTGACACACCCTCCTTGAATTAAACAAATAAAGTATAATTAACTCAAAGTATGATTCATTAATTGAGCTTGCTTTCGTTGAACCAACGAACATAGCAGAAGTCCTGACGATGAGCCAATTCCACATTCTTCGGGAACATACGGTAAGAAACACGGAAGCTACCAGCATTCGATAAGCTATGAGTAATCTGGAATGTATACAGATTACCTTCATGTTTGACAACTTCGAGCGGAGTTACAGAATATACACATTCTTTACCTTCTGCATTCGTATAAGTTGCAACCATTTCAATGCCTACAGCATCTTCCAAGCCTTGTTCATCGACTACGCAAGTGATAGTGTAATCCTTACCGCTTTCTACATTACCTTGCAGCAGTTCTTCACACTTGTTGAGAGAAAGCACCTTGATCGAATCCCATTTTTCGGCAACTTCTTCCTTCCATTTAGCTATTTCTTTAGCCTTAGCATAGTTGTTTGCAGCCAATGCATGGAATCTTTCGGCTTCTCTGCAATAGAACTTGTCGTAGTAATCATCCAACTGACGTTTCATTGTATAGTGAGGAGCAATCTGAGCGATAGAGTTCTTGATTGTCTTAACCCAACCTTCTGAATATCCCTTCTTGTTACGAGCATAGTACAACGGCAGGATTTCAGTTTCAAGGATACTATAGATAGTAGCAGCATCCAACTGATCCTGATGTTCCTGGTTCTGGTATGTACGTTTTTCGGTCAATGCCCAACCTGCACCTTCGCGATAGCCTTCCAACCACCAACCATCGAGTACTGAGAAGTTCACAACACCGTTCATCAAAGCTTTTTCACCTGATGTACCAGATGCTTCCAACGGACGAGTCGGGGTGTTCATCCAAATATCAACTCCGGATACCAGACGGCGAGCCAACTTCATATCGTAGTTTTCGAGGAAGATAATCTTACCCAAGAATTCCGGACGTTTAGAGATTTCAACGATTCTCTTGATCAATCCCTGACCGGCGCCATCATGTGGGTGAGCCTTACCTGCAAACAGGAACTGTACCGGATAATCAGGATTGTTGACGATCTTAGCCAGACGATCCAAATCGGTGAACAACAGGTGAGCACGTTTGTAGGTAGCGAAACGACGGGCAAAACCGATCAGCAAAGCATTCGGATTGATCTTGTCCATCAATGAAACTACACGTGATGGATCACCCTGATTCTTCAACCAGCTATCACGGAACTGAACACGGATATAATTAATCAATTTATTCTTCAAAGCCATACGGGTTTTCCAAACTTCTTCATCTGGAACATTGTAGATGGCTTCCCAAATCTTCGGATTAGATTCATCCTTCATGAAATCGTTATCGAAGTATTTGTTGTAGACCTTCTTCCATTCAGATGCACACCAAGTCGGGAAGTGAACACCGTTTGTAACGTAACCTACATGATTTTCTTCAGGGAAATAACCTTTCCAGATTCCTGAGAACATCTGCTGAGAAACCTTTCCATGCAACCAGCTCACACCGTTAACTTCCTGACAAGTGTTGCAAGCGAAAGTAGACATACAGAAACGTTCATTATGGTCACCCGGGTTGATACGTCCCAAGTTCATCAGGTCGTCCCAAGTGATACCCATGCGCTGCGGATAACCACCCATATATTTACCGAACAGACCTTCATCGAAATAGTCGTGACCAGCCGGAACCGGAGTGTGAACAGTATATAATGAAGAAGCACGGACAACCTCCAAAGCTTCATCGAAAGACATACCACCTTCTACATAGTCGACAAGACGCTGTACATTGCACAATGCAGCATGACCTTCATTGCAGTGGTAAATATCCTTCTTGATACCCAGTTTCTTCAACAGCAATACACCACCGATACCCAACAGAATTTCCTGTTTCAGACGGTTTTCCCAATCTCCACCATAAAGCTGGTGAGTGATTGGACGGTCGAATTCACTGTTCAAGTCGTTGTCTGTATCAAGCAAATACAAAGGGACACGTCCTACATTTACTCTCCACACATAAGCGTGAACGAAATAATTCAGGTAAGGAACGTCCAATACCATCGGAGTTCCGTCCGGATTAGAAACGCGTTCGATAGGCAAACTACCGAAAGTCTGTGGTTCATAGTTGGCAATCTGTTGTCCGTCCATTGACAAGCTCTGGCTGAAATAGCCATAACGGTACAGGAAACCGACACCGCACATATCAACGTTACTATCAGAAGCTTCCTTCAGATAGTCGCCGGCAAGGATACCCAAACCACCTGAATAGATTTTCAATACATGAGTCAAACCATATTCCATACAGAAATAAGCCACAGACGGGCGTTTCTTATTGACCGGTTCCTTCATGTATGCATCAAACTTGGCATAAACCTTATTAATCTTAGCCAAGACTTCCTTATCTTCTGACAATGCTTCCAATTTCTCGTAGCTCAAACGTTCCAGCAAAGCCACCGGATTCTGGCCTACAGCCGACCACAATTCAGGATCCAATTCACGGAACATTTCTGTTGCCTCATCGTTCCAAGCCCACCAGATATTACGTGCCATAACCTGCAACATCTGCAAAGATTCAGGTACACGCGACTTAACTGTAATCTCTTTCCACACCGGGGCGTTGGCGTAATTAGTCTTCACTTTCATATTGCTTAAATTTAGTATAAGAGTTCAACATTTATTTTACTGAAAGACGTTTCTGCATATTCCGCAAGGCAACGTCATAAGCCTCATAATAATATTGTATAAAATGCTTCCACAAAGCCTTTTCTGCTATAGCAGCAGCATTTTTTCTCATCTTGTTTACTTCAGTTGCAGAAGCCCCTGAAAATTCAGAAATAGTATCTTTAATGGCATCAGCCACTTCAGAATAATTGTAATCGGTTCGATGAATTACTTTCACTCCATCTTTCAATTCCGAATATCCGCCTTTAAGCGAATTAACCCAAAGTCCGAATCCGGCCAAATCCGTTGTAATTGTCGGAACTTTGAACGCAACACTTTCCAACGGTGTGTAACCCCATGGCTCATAATAAGACGGATAAACGCTCAAGTCCAACCCAATCAACAAATCATAATAATTTTCATTCAAAATACCATCCCTACCGTCAAGATAACAAGGAACGAAAATAACTTTCACCTTCGATTCCTTATCATTCGACATATTCATATACTTCAACATGTCCAACACCTGGTCATGGCTCATATTATGCAGCCAATGGGTAATAAACGGACATTCGAGAGGTGTATCGTATACTTTATTACTTTGCATACGTTCACGTAAATCTTCACGTGCCTCTCCTACCCATCCAGGAACATAGATAAATGCCAGGATTTCCTTTTTCAGATTTTTATCACGGGTCAAGCGGTTCAATGATTCCAGATATACATTAATACCTTTATTTTTAAACTCATATCGTCCGCTCGTCCCAATAATCAATGCATCTTCACTCATTTTCACGCCCAGCAGTTTGTTGGCAAGATTCAGGAAAACGGCACGTGCATGCTTACGTTTCCTAGTAAATGACGAAGCCTTCGGAACGAAGTCATCTTCAAAACCATTCATCAGAACAGCATCAGCCTGTTTATCAAGCAACTCCTTACACTCGTTATTCGTGATTTCGCTTACGGTTGTGAAACAATCCACATTATGGGCAGTACGTTTCTCTATGGAATGTTTGGACTCCATGTTGAGTTCCTGCGCCATCTGGTCACCGTTGTATGCAAATAGATAATCGTAAAGTGGCTTATTGTTTCCGGCAATCGAACGACCGATAGAAGTAGCGTGTGTAGTAAAGACAGTAGCGATAGTAGGAACGTGTTTTTTCAAGTACAAAGCGCCTAAGCCGGTCATCCATTCATGTGCCTGATAGATAACCTTATCACTCATAGTCAGATTAAATCGGTAGAAACTTTCCACAACCTTTCCGGCTGCATAAGAAAACATAGATGCCTCGTCATAATCTCCATAAGCGTGGAGCGAATCCACTTGAAAATCTTCCCATGCCTTTGCGTAAATTTCATTTTTCTGGGCGTAATACTGGGAGAAGTCAACCAAAATTGTGATCGGCTCACCCGGAATATTCCATCTTCCTACCCTAATTTTCAAACCATCATGTTCTATCGCGTGTTCACGCCATGCTTTCAATAGGTGCTCATCTTCAGAAAACAAAGGGTTTTCCTTTTCAAGCCAGAATTCAGGTCCGATAAAGAAAATCCTGTCTGGAAATGCCTCCTGCAAGGTTTTAGCCCGCGTAGACAACACTGTATAAATGCCCCCAACCTTATTGCACACTTCCCAACTTGATTCGAAAATGTAATCAGGGGTTAGCAAGTCTTTTGTCATAGTATATCAACTTTCTCTTTTTTCCACTCCGCAAAAATACAATTATTCTTTGAAAAATAGCGTTTTAAATAAAAAAACTGCCAAAAGAATATTAAAAAAAGTTTCTGCCAAATAAGGAATAATCTTTTACAAGAAAAGGTAATATTTATGAAACTTCAAGATTATAAGAGTTTTACATAGAGAACAATCCGGCTTACATATACAGATTCCAAATAAGACTCAAATGAAACAAAAAAAGTCTGAAGGTATCCTCCAGACTTTTTCTTATTGATTTCTATGGCTATTATACCATCAATGCAGCTACCAACGCCAAAATCGCATAGAACTCAGGGAGAGCCGCATAAATCATGGTATTGGTCTGTACGTCATGTCCTTGAGCGATACCGGCAATACCATTGGCACAAACCTGACCTTGACGGATAGCAGAGAACAAACATACCAGACCTACTCCCAGACCGATACCCAACATCAAAGGTCCTTCAGTAGCGAAGTCGCGTCCCATCGACATCAAGAAAGCCACGAAACCATACAGACCCTGTGTTGCAGGCAGAGCCGACAAAATCATGTAACTTGCCGATTTGGAAGGATCTTTCTTCAAAGCTCCTTCAGCAGCATTTCCTGCTATTGTTGTACCAAAACAACTACCGATGCCAGCCAAACCTAACATAAGGCCCAAACCGAGATAACCTAAAATTTCATTCATAATGTTTTAAATTTTATTTGTTTCTAATTTCGTTTATTTTTTCACTACTGTAAATGGTTTATAAGTTTCACCCTTACCTTCATAACCGGAGTTCTTGAAGTATTCCACAAAGGTAAGACGAAGAGGATGTACGAATGCACTCAGACAGGACATGGCAATGTTCAATGTATGACCGAACACCAGAATCAGTCCGCATAAGATCCATCCTATAACACCACCTGCTCCATCCTGAACCATGAAGCCCAACTGATTGAATACACCTCCCAACATCGCTCCGGCCAATCCCAAGGCATACAGACGGATGTATGAAAGAACGTCCCCCATCAATCCTGTAGCCATGTTGTATGTATCCCACAGACCTGCTCCGATATTGATAAATACGTTACGATGGATATTGTTGAGCAGATAGATTCCGATAGCCGATATGCCACCGATAATGATAAATGCCCAAGTGGATACCTCTTCAGAAATAACCTTGAAGAAGGAAAGACCACCGGTGCAGATAAATCCTATTACCAGCAGCAGCCATCCCCAGGCGCTCAACGATTCCTTGAATCCGAAGCGGACAGTCTGTCCGATAGCTTTCACGGTCATCGCAATGCAGATATGGATAACACCGATAATCAATGCCAGCAGCATTTGTTTGTCATAAGAGGTATCCCCTATCTTTCCGACAATCATAAATTCCTTCAGTTGGTCCGGAATATTCAGATCGAACAGTCCTACACCGAAGAAAGTTCCCAAGACTGCACCGAATACGGTTGTAAATATACCCAATGTAATGACCAGATTCATCATTCCGGCCAATGACGTTGAGAGCTTCTTCTTCAGGATAAATCCTAAAAGGATCAATGCTACACCATAACCGGCATCACCCATACAGAAGGCAAAGAACAGACTGAAGAAAGGTGCGATGAGCGGTGTCGGGTCGAATTCGGCATAATCCGGCATACCGTACATCTTGGTCAGCACCTCGTACATCCGTACGAATGCGTTATTCTTCAACTTGATAGGTGCCGCATCTTCACGTGTCGCCGAACGGATTTCATAATATACGCCAGAAGCTTCCAACAACGCTTTCACTTCCGCTTCCGTATCTTCAGGAATCCATCCTTCCATAATCAGTACGGTACCATCGGCCACTTTCTCACTGTTAAGCTTCACTTTCAACAGGTCAATATCCCCTTCCAATTGGTGCGAAAAGTATTCCACCGTGCGGTAATTGGCTTTACAGAAACTCTTCAGTTCATTTGTGGTTTCTTCCAACTGCTGCATAAGACGTTGCTTTTCAGCCTCGAGTTCAGCAAGACTCAAATCGGGGAGCCGTAAGGATTCCACTTCCAGTTCGACCGGCCCTTTAGTTATCGTAATAAAATATACATGTCCGCCTCTTTCCGCAATACGATAAGCATTGAACGATGTTTCCCATGTTTCATCAAATTCCGATTCAGAACATTCGAAGAACTGCACAAACCATCCGACATCTTTCAGTCTCTGTACCGACGACCATTCGAAATTGCCCCAAATTTCCATTTGGGCGATATCCTTATCCACAGCCGCCAACTTCTGATTCAATTCCTGAATCCGGTTCTGCAATGCCTCATACGATTGTATCAAGGTATCTGCCGGCAGTTCTTTGTGTACAGTATCGTCGACTTCCTTTTCGGCCAACGAATCCATTTCACGCAACAGGTTCTTATAGAAAGCACGTTTCTGAAGATACAGCTGAAGATGTTCGTCCATTTCGCCGCATTGCTTCTCCACCACGTGCACCACTCCCAGTTCACGAATCTGTTGGAGGAAGGTTTCGTAATCCTTATGGAAAATAAGGAATGTCAGCTTTTTCATTCTGGTAATCATACTTCAGCCTCCTTTCTTTTCTCCTGAATGGACTTCAGAATCTTCTGTGAAGACTTCGACAGGTTTTCTTCGTCTTCCATGAAACGTTTTATCTTTCTCAAGGCATCCTGATATCCAGGTATCTGAACCTTCTCGAACAGGTTTACCTTCTGAGTCGTTTTCTTTCGTGCATGTTCCAGCAAGCCCAATTTTGCCAGCATAAACTCACGCTCTATCGCCGTATGGGCAAGTTCCTTCAAGATGTGTATACCATCGGCATACCACTTCGGACTGCCAAACAGACTGAAAGGACGGATTTCAAAATCTACGTTTTCCAACAACGGAACCCGTACACCGGCAATCTTGCGAACGCCTAGATGAACATCCTTCACTTTAATCAATGAAGCATCGAATTCATTCCAAAGGGCGAACATGGCTTCGTATGCCTGGATATTCTTTTCCAGACTTTTTTCCAACTCCGCCGCCTCAGTCTTGCAACGCTTTACCTCCAGACGCAGCGCACTCTCCTTATTCTTGATGATAGGCAGCGTACGCACACGGATCTTGAGTTGTTTCTCAAGCTGTTGCAACGAAGTCTTATTATATTGAAACTTTATAGCCATAGCTCTGTTTGTTTATGAATTACTTCTTCCAATACTGGTCAACGAATTCCTTCTTGATGTTTACTTCTTCCGGTTTGAAGTACTTGCCGAACAAGCCCCAAGTAACGTCAAGCATTTCGGTTGTATCTACATTGACATCGATAGCCAGCAGTTGGTTTGCATAGTCCTTGGCAAACGCCAAAGCACGTTCGTCATAGTTGGTCAGGTCGAAACCGTTTTCCATCTTAGTCTTTGCATTAGCTGCATCGGCATACAGACGTACTGCCGCATTCATTACCTGCGGATGATCTTTACGGGTCTTCTTACCACTAACCAGCTGTTTCAGACGTGACAACGAACGGAACGGATCGACAATTACCTTACCGATATCACTATCACGGCGCAGGAACAACTGACCTTCGGTAATATAACCGGTATTATCAGGCACTGCATGAGTGATATCACCGCCCGACAAGGTTGTTACAGCGATGATGGTGATTGAACCGCCACTCGGGAACTGTACCGCCTTTTCGTAAATCTTTGCAAGGTCGGAATACAACGAACCCGGCATAGAGTCCTTCGACGGAATCTGGTCCATACGGTTCGATACGATAGCCAAAGCATCGGCATACGAAGTCATATCGGTAAGCAATACCAGCACTTTCTCATTATGTTCCACTGCAAAATATTCGGCGGCAGTCAGAGCCATATCCGGAATCAGCAGACGTTCTACCGGAGGGTCTTCGGTCGTATTCATGAAACTGATGATACGGTCGAGGGCACCGGCATTGGAGAACACATTCTTGAAATACAAATAGTCGTCGTTGGTCATACCCATACCGCCCAAAATAATCTTGTCGGTCTTTGCACGCAAGGCTACCATCGCCATAACCTGGTTGAACGGTTGGTCAGGATCGGCGAAGAACGGGATCTTCTGTCCGGAAACCAATGTATTGTTCAAGTCGATACCTGCGATACCGGTAGCAATCAGTTCGGAAGGCTGTTTACGCCGCACCGGGTTTACAGACGGACCACCGATTTCCACTTCTGTACCTTCAATTTCAGGTCCTCCGTCAATAGGGTCACCGAAGGCGTTGAAGAAACGTCCCGACAACTGTTCGCTCACTTTCAAGGTAGGAGCCTTACCCAAGAAAACCACTTCGGCATTCGTAGGAATACCTTCCGTACCCTCGAACACCTGCAGTGTCACTTCATCTCCGGCAATCTTCACCACCTGGGCCAGCTTGCCGTTTACCTTAGCCAGTTCGTCGGCTCCTACCCCTGTCGCTCTCAACGAACAGGTAGCCTTAGTAATCTGGTTAATCTGAGTATATATTTTCTGAAAAGCTTTTGTTGCCATTTTCTTTCTTATTTACTGATTCACTCGATTATTTCACACAGCGTTCGGCAACCAGAGTATCCAACTGTTGACGGAAACTTTCGTATTGTTCCGATTTGTATTTGGAGTAGTTCATCTGTTTGCAGATATTGATCATCTTCTTAAAGTAATCCATTACTTCAAGGAAGTTATCAAACTGAAAATCAGTGTGACATATATCGATTACCATATTCACGATATCTTCCTGACGTTCCATCGGAGTTACCGAATCGACTTCATCGAAAGCATCCTGTTGAAGCACTACGAAGTCGATGAGTTCCGACTTCCAGAATGTTTCATGATAATCTACCGGTACACCGTCATCACCCAAAATGTTGATCTGTTCGGCGATTTCCTTACCACGGAGCAGACGGGTCTTCAGCTCATTGACCTTGCCGGTCCATTGATCATTGATACGGTCGGTAATATATTTCTCGAATTCAGGATATTCCAGATATTTAGAATAAGAATCGATCGGGTTCACAGCCGGATAACGCTTGCGGTCGGCACGTTCCTGTTCTAACGCATAGAAACAGCGGGCCACCTTCTTCGTGTTTTCGGTTACAGGCTCCTTCAAGTTACCACCTGCCGGAGATACGGTACCGATGAATGTGATGGAACCGGTCTGTCCGTTGTACAGATGTACGAAACCGGCACGACCATAGAAGTTGGAGATAATGGCCGAAAGGTCCATCGGGAACGCATCCGGTCCCGGCAACTCTTCCATACGGTTTGACATTTCACGCAAAGCCTGTGCCCAACGTGAAGTAGAGTCGGCCATGAGCAGGACCTTCAATCCCATGGCACGATAGAACTCTGCCATAGTCATCGCCGTATATACAGAAGCTTCACGAGCAGCTACCGGCATGTTTGAAGTATTTGCCACGATAATGGTACGTTCCATCAGCTTACGGCCGGTATGCGGGTCAACCAGTTCAGGGAACTCAGTAAAGATTTCCACGACCTCGTTCGCACGTTCACCGCAGGCAGCGATAATAACGATATCCGCTTCTGCCTGTTTTGAAATAGCATGCTGGAGGACAGTCTTACCTGTACCGAACGGTCCCGGAATAAATCCTGTACCACCTTCCACAATCGGATTCAAGGTATCGATTACTCGTACACCGGTTTCCAGCAATTTGAACGGACGAGGCTTTTCCACGTAATTGGTCATCGCCTTCTTCACCGGCCATTTCTGAATCATATTCACCGGAATATCATTACCTTCCTTGTCGGTCAGCACGGCAACCGTATCTTCAATGGTATACTCACCTTCCGTTACAATCGATTTCACCTTATATTTATCGGTCAGCTGGAAAGGTACCATAATCTTCAGCGGCTGATGATTTTCTTCCACTTCACCCAACCAAGCCGAAGGACCTACCTCATCGCCGGCCTTCACAATCGGTTTGAACAGCCATTTCTTCTCCTTATCCAACGGATAAGTGTACTGGCCTCTCTTCAAGAAAACGCCCTCCATCTTGTCGAGGTCGTTCTGCAAGCCATCGTAGTTCTTCGACAGCATACCCGGACCCAATGTCACTTCCAACATGTGTCCTGTAAATTCGGCTTCGGCACCCACCTTCAGTCCACGTGTACTTTCGAACACCTGCACATAAACGTTTTTGCCCACCACCTTGATAACTTCCGCCATCAAACGGTCGCCTCCGGTATGGATGTAGCAGATTTCGTTCTGCGATACCGGTCCGTCGACAGTCAGCGTAACCATATTGGCGATAACGCCCGAAACAGTTCCTTTTGTTGCCATTCTATTTTTGTTTTACTATTTTCTAAATTCTTCTGGGATTTGTACCTCATTCTTCAGATTCTGGATAAGCTGACGGAACATTTCGTTACCTTTCTCCTTATCCAAAGTAAGCCAGCGTTCGATCATCTCCAGCTGAAGCAGGAAAACAAACAAACGTTCGATGGTAAAATAATGGAAGAACGATTCATCTTCCAACCACTTCCATTTCAACTGATCGATCTTCTTCTCACGTTCCACCAGATCCTCAATCTCCGCAATACGCTGCAACGGTTCGAAATAGCTCAGTTCTTCGTTCAATCCAAAATCACGGGCATTCGATGAACGAAGCTGTTCGCAAACATCAGTATGCCCTACGACCACCTTCGCCACCTCCATCTTATACTTACGTGCCACCAAAGCGGCCAGTATATTGTTTACATTCAGGTTAAACTCAAACCACGAAGCGATAAACCGATTGCTGCACTTCATTGCATAAGCATAATAAAGCGAAGCCAACATATCATCGGCTTTATAAAGCTCTTCGGGAACAAGCTGAAGATATCGGGTGATGAAATCGGTCATATAAGCCGGATACTTCTTGTCGGGAATATCACTGTCGCGCACAGCACCGATAAGCAAAGACAACTCCTCACCCGAGAAATTACCCTTGCCATCCGTCTCTGCATCCTTATTTCTGAGGAGCTTCAACAAATCGGCATTATCATATTGGAGATAAAAGAGATTTATCAGCTTTTGATCTTTTGCCGTCAATCCGGGATAGAATTCCGACTTGAAATCGGCTACCGAATAGCTAAGCTTACCATCATCTAAAGAAACATCAGGCAACCCAGCCACCAGACAATAATATGTGCTCATAATTTAAGGTTAAAACAGCATTTCTACTAATTGAGGACGAAGAAACTCCTTGAAATAATTTTCGAATTCCTCTTCACCGAAGCTCACTTTATACGAACCGTCGGCAGGAGAAATGGTGAACAAAGCCTTGATACCGTTCACTTCCTCAATTCGGACACCCTTATCGAGCAACGATTTTGCATTAGCTGTAAAATACTTTTTCAATGCTTCAGCGTCTTTCACTGAAACGACAATCGATTCCTTTTCAGCCCATTGTGCTGCCAGTGTCAAAATAAACTTGTTCAGAAAATCCTTATCGGCGGTAAAACCCTTCACGGCATCCGATACAGTCTGATCAGTAAGAAGATTAGCCACTTCTGTCTTCAAGGCATTGACTGCCTGTCTAGCAAAAAGTTGAAGCTCAGATTTTGTATTTCCTTTCAGTTCTTCGGCCGATTTCTGCGCATTGGCAATGATTGCATCGGCCTCCTTCTGCGCATCGGCAATCAAACTCTGAGCCTTGTCCTGAGCTTCCTTGATGATTCGCTGCGCCTCTTCATTTCCTTTTTCGACGCCTTCACGATAAATCTTATCGGTAAGCTCCTGAATGTTATTTCCCATGAGATATTAAATTTTAAATGTATAAATTCCAATACAAAGGCGGAAACAATTTCGCTTTTCGCTTTCAAATATAATGCTTTTCACTTCACGTGCAACACGAATACAGGTATATTTTAACTGATAAATGTTACAGAATACCTATGAGCTTACGAAAATACGACAAAAATGAATGGGAATATAACAAAAAAGCCCCGAAGTCTTCCGACCTTGAGGCTTATGTAAGACGGCGACTACCTACTCTCCCACTAGTGCGCAGTACCATCGGCGTGACGAAGCTTAACTTCTCTGTTCGGAATGGGAAGAGGTGGAACCTTCGTGCTATAGTC
>CALUKX010000066.1 GCA_944321335.1 uncultured Phocaeicola sp.
GTCCGCGCTTGGTTTATTAACAGGGCAGCCTTGCATAGTCAGTGGTAGAGGGCGATATTTGCTGTCAGAAATGAAATAATGATTTTATGAACTGGAGAGTTTAGGAAACTATTCTTAAGCGTTTTAACGCAAATTTTATGGATATGAAGGATGAGTAAGGAATAAAATAGGGTTAAATTATTACAGTAAACTATGTGATACTGCTATAGTTCATTCTAGTATGTAAAGTTAGTGTTTTCTAAAGATGTATTATTAACTCTATGTATACTGGTTGTTTTGCTCGCTAAAAGACAATATATTTTTCTCGGAACAGATGGAAAAGTGACGATGCAATATGTGTTATAAACTCATAAATATTGATAATCAGGTATAGTTTTGGCAATTTTTCATGCTAGAGGACAAACAAGGGACAAAAAAATGGAGACAATCTGCAAAGAAAACACTAATACAATTTCATTTCTGCTGATTTATGTTTTTGGAGCAATATGTCCCTTTGTCCCTCGTGATTTAGAATTCTATATTTTCTCTTTGTCCCTTTTTTTTCTTCAGCATATGGATTAAGTTTAGTTTGTTTTTTGTATATCTAATCATATCTATCAAAGTTCTAAACCAAACTATCTGCTTGCCAAAAAAGACAGAGGCTTTTCTTTTGGTAGGTAATCTATTTAAAGATTAATAGTATACTGGAAACAATGTGATAAATATATTTGTAGCTTGTTCGTTTATAGTTCAAGTCTCAAAGCGGTACTTCCAAATTAGTAATATTAGTAACTAGTTTCCTTAATGAACTTAGTGAAAATTCTTTGTATATTATACCTGCTCTATTTTAATTATAAATTAAAGTAGAGCAAAAATTATAATGATAATTATTTTTCATACGAAATATGATAAGAATTTTGTTACAATGTCTGTGTTGAACATATTAAACGATATAATTATGTGCTTATATTTGAGAAAAATCCTCAAATATAAACATTATATGATTTTATTTTGTACCTTTGTACTCGAAAATAGTTATGAAAAATAATTGAAACACTTAAAAGTCAGATATATGTTACTTGAATTTACAGTTGAGAATTACAGGTCGTTTTATAGGAAAAAGACCTTAGTATTGGAGGCCGATAAAGCTTTGAAAGAATGTACTGAAACGAACTTGTTTGACTGCAATAAATATACTCTGCTTCGTTCGCTTGCGCTGTATGGTGCCAATTCAAGTGGGAAATCCAATCTTGTCAGTGCGATGCACGCAATGGCGAGTTGCGTGTTGTTGTCGGTGAAGTTAAATGACAATGAGCAATTGGAATATGACCCATTTCTTCTTTTGAAGGACAATCACCATCCCTCTATGTTTGAGATTATATTTTTGAAAGGAGAGTATTGTTACAGATATGGATTCAGGTATAATCTGGAGCGTATCGTTGAAGAATGGTTATTCCGGAAAACAACACCTCGTTCTAAAGAGCAGATGATGTTCGTAAGAAACGAAGATGGGATTTGCGTAGATGAGAATAATTTCCCGGAAGGAGTCGGATATGAAGAAAAGACCAATGACAACCGTTTGTTCCTGTCATTATGCCAACAGTTAGGCGGTGAAATATCTCGTCAGGTTATTTCTTGGTTTCAATCGGACTTTAATGTGATTTCTGGATTGAATAATCAACAATATAGAGCATATTCAAAATTATTTTTTCACAAAAAAGAATCTTTGAGTGTTGATGCTCTCAACTTCTTCCAGAAATTGAGACTTGGATTTAACAACATTCTTACTCATGAGGAAGAACCCAATATTCCTCAGGACTTGCCTATGGAATTACGAGCACTCTTCCAAAGAGAAACGCAAGGCAAGAAGAGTATTGAGTTGGATTCTATACATAACGTATATTCAGATAAAGGTAATATAGTAGGTACAATTAACTTCTCGTTTGAAGATAGGGAATCTTCCGGTACAAATAAGTTATTTGATCTTTCGGGACCGATATTCGAAACGCTTTATTCTGGGAGCGTGCTTGTCATCGATGAGCTGGATGCAAAAATGCACCCTCTGATTTCTCAGTATATTATTGAATTATTCAATAATCCGGAAACAAATCCAAAGAATGCCCAATTGATATTCACTACTCACGATACGCACTTACTTTCTCAGAAAATTTTAAGACGAGACCAGATATGGTTCACGGAGAAAGATTCTAAAGAGCAGACGGATTTGTATAGTCTGATTGATATCGTACTCCCAGACGGGACCAAACCTCGTAATGATGCAAATTATGAGAAAAACTATATCGCCGGTCGTTATGGTGCCATTCCTTATATATTGAATGATTAATAATATAAGGCTATGGCAGCAAAGAGAATAAAGATAGATAATGCTTCTTCAAAATTTAGGAGGCAATCGCAAAAGAGAGAACAGAAAGTCATACGTTGCTCTGTGTTAATTGTGTGCGAAGGGACAAAGACTGAACCTAATTACTTTGAAGCTTTTGCCGAAAAGCAACAGGGGGTAATTGTATATGACATCGAGGTTAAAGGGCTTGGGCGTGGAACAAAAGATGTTGTGGAGAAGGCCATTGATCTTAAAAATAAGAATAACTATGACCGTGTTTGGGCTGTTTTCGATAGGGATGAATTTCCTGCAAAGGATTTCAACGAAGCCATTGCGATGGGGCAAAAAAATAGCATTGAGGTAGCCTGGAGTAATGAAGCATTCGAATTGTGGTATCTATATCATTTTCAGAATGTAATAACAGGAGTGTCTCGAAAGGATTATGAAGAGAAGATTTCAACAGCTGTAAATGCTTCTCCGAAATATAAATCGAAGAAAAAGTACAGATACGCCAAGAAAGATCTTAACAATTATAAGATAATGACTACTTACGGCTCAATGGAGTCCGCCTTGCGGTATGCGGAAGCGAAGCATTTAGAATATGCAGATTCACGTTATGCAAATCAAAATCCTTGCACTACGATTTATCAGCTTGTACGGCAATTGTTGGGACGAGATGAGAAACTGAATGCTGAACTGATCGCAAGGATTGGGGAAAATGAATTATAGAACTTCAATGATTCAATGGTGGTGTTTTGTGTGTAAAGATAAATAACACCTTAAAAGTGTTTGAATGTAATATTTAAGACACTGATGGATTTTAAACAAAATAATTTCGAATAACATTTATGCAAGTAGAAGAAATAACACAAATATTACGAGAGTCACCAAGCGTACGACTCATAAAATCAAGAAGTGTGGATTTCTTCTTGTCTTTTGTCATTGAAGCGTTTGAAGGACAGGCGGCTATAATGCAGGAACGCTTGCACATGCTACTGGAGAACCGACTGGATGAGCAGGAAAATACGTTGGTGGAGGATGATTCTGAAATGACGAGACTAGTAGAGTCGAACGAACAGAAAGCGAAACGGCTCATCAAAGACTGGACGGACAAGGGATTCTTGACCAATTATCAGAACGAAGAGGGAGAGGTGATATACGAGATTTCGTCACACACAAGCAAATTGATAGATTGGGTGGTGAGCTTGAAAAAAGAAGATTACATCGGTACTGAATCAAAGTTCAAGACACTGTTTTCCCAACTGAAGGAATTGGTGGAATACTCGAACGAGGACCGTGAGAAGCGACTAGAATTGCTTCGAACCAAAAAAATGGAGATAGAGCATCAGATTCAGCGGCTGGAGATGGGCGAAGAGGTCGAGGTTTACGAGGACTACCAGATAGAACCACGATACAACAGTTTGAACAAACTGGCGAAGGAACTGCTGAGCGATTTCAAAGAGGTGGATGACAACTTTAAGGGGATTATCAAAGAGATATACGAACGTCAGACAGAAAATGCAGAGAAGAAAGCTTTGTTGAACTACATCTTTGATGCATATGGCGAACTAAAACAATCGCAACAAGGCAAAAGTTTCTATGCATTTTGGGAGTTTCTGCTCTCGGCCGATCTGCAGAAAGAATGGGACGAGTTGACTGGTGCACTCTACAAAACGCTGGAAAATAGAGGCATTGATGCACATGACATGTTTCTCAAGGAAATGAAAAAGCATCTGTTTGACGCTGGTGAGAAGGTTGCGAAAACCAACGACCGCATGAGCGAGAAACTGAGTCGAATCATTCGCCAGAACGGACATATGAATGCTGAGGCGACAAAGCAGGTAATCAACGATATAAAGAAACTACTCATCGAAGCCAGCAGACGGAAAGAAAAGCCAGATGCTTCGCTTGAATACGAAACCATTGACATCAATCTGCCGCTGGAGCGCCCTCTTACCCTCACACCTGTAAAAGAAACTGTGTATAAGGATAAGCCTGACATAGCCGGACTGAGTCTGGCTGATTTGGAGAGTATTGGTAAACTCTACAATCCGTATCACATCGACCGAAAGGTGCTGAGAGACCGCATCAACGAGGTGTTGAACGACAGACAGCAGACGACCCTAGCAGAGGTGATAGAGCGGAACGAAGGCGTTGAGAAAGGTCTGTCGGAAGTGTTTGGATACATTGGCGTGCTGAAGGAATATAAGACGGTGGTAAGCGAAGAACGCCAGCAACATATTATTTTTACAGAAAATAAAACCATATCAATTCCCGAAATTATAATAACAAGATGAACGCAGCAAATATACAACCATACAGCAGGGCTGTAGTGAAACTGTTGAAAGGCATCGTAGAGAAAGACGATGTAGTTTGGAATGATTTACTCGACTACCAAAGCGAGATTCAGGACTATATTAGTGTGATGGGACTGGAACTCATCGTGAAAAAGGATGAAGGTTTTGCCTTTGTCAAGCAAATGAAATTGGACGAAGACAAAACATTGAACATGGTGTCGAGAAGGTCGTATGGTTTTGAGGTTTCGGTGATACTCATCGTGTTGAGGCAGATACTCGAAGACTTCGACAGCAATCCAACAGAGTCGCAGGCTTCGGACAAGTATGTAACTGCTACTGAAATAAAGGACGAGGCAGAATTGTTTCTTCCCGTCACATTCAATCGTGCCAAGTTTGAGAAAGATCTTGACCGCTATATAGACAGCATAGCAGGCTTTGGTTTCCTAGTGGAAGCAAAGCATATTGAGGGTGAGAAGCGCTATAAGATACATCGCATCATCAAGGATAAGGTGACACTGGACGATATATTAGAATTTAAAAACAAACTTAACGACTATAATGCAGCAGATGAACCTATTTAATACCAGTTCAGAAGTGGCAGGCTTTAAGCTTGACTATTTGGAAGTGTGGAATTGGGGAACCTTTGACAAAAAAGTGTACCATATGAATTTGCATGGTAACAATTCGCTATTGACCGGAGCAAACGCCTCGGGCAAGAGTACGCTGATAGATGCTCTGCTCACGCTGATGGTGCCACTGAAGCGCCAACGATTTTACAACCAATCATCGGGTGTGGAGAAGAAGGGCAATCGTACAGAGGAATCGTACTTCTTTGGCAACTATGGCAATCAGCAGCAGGAGGGTGCAGCGAGCACAACCACGCTGAGATTGCGCGACAAAGGGGCTCGTTCGGTATTGCTTGCATCGTTCTGCAATGTGGACAAGCGTGTGGTGACGCTGTTTCAGGTGCGCTACTACACTGGCGAGGAACTAAAGGTATTGTTTGGTATAGCTCGAGAACCGTTGACTATAGAGCGTGACTTTTCGGAGTTTGACTTGCATGGTGACTGGCGCAAGCGACTAACGAAAAAATACAATACGAATGAAACAAAACGCACGATAGAGTTTTTTGATGGTCCGGTAGCATATGGCGAAAAGATGATAACCCTCTTCGGTATGCGTTCGGACAAGGCGCTTACACTCTTCAATCAGATAGTGGGTGTGAAAGTGTTGGACGATCTGGACAGTTTTATTCGTACGAATATGCTCGAGGAACTGCCGGCTGAGGAGAAGTATCAGGAACTGAAGGACAACTTCCAAAATCTGATGGAGGCTAAGACTAATATCGATAAGGTGAAGGAACAGATTGCCCAATTGGAACCTATCAATGCATTGACAGAGGAACTGAAGGAGATAGACGTACGCATAGTTGAAATGGAGCAGGAGAAGAGTGTGGCAGCCTATTGGTTTGCTGCGCGAACGGTGGATTTGTGCGACGAGGAGTTGGTGTGCTGCAAGAGCGACTTGAGGAAACTGGAAGATAGGTTGAAGGAGTTGAAGGTACAGAAGGGTGAGCTGGAACAAGAGCAAATGCGCTTGACGGTGGCTATTGAGAAGGACGAGGTGGGTCAGCAGATACGTGAAATTGAAATGGAAATCAATCAGAGAGTGAGGATACGTGATAACCGCAAGGCCAAAGCCGAAGAATACGATAAGTTGGCAAAGCTGGTGAAGATGGAACAAAGTCCTGATTTAGAGGCATTCGAAATTAATCGTGCGACTGCCAAACGCGAGAAAGATGCTCTGCAAGTGACGATTGACAGGCAACTTATGGAAGAGAAGCGTCAGGCACAAAACCGTCAGGATGAAATCAGTAGCAACATAGAAGAACGAATGGCCACCATACGCTATCTGCAGCAGCATAAGAACAATATATCCGGTCGTGTGGCTGAGATTCGTGATGAGATACTGGAAGCTGTTGGTGCAACTACCGAAGAGATTCCATTCATTGGTGAACTGATATGTGTGAAGGATGATGAGCGTGATTGGGAATATTCCATTGAGCGTATTCTTCACAATTTTGCATTGCGGTTGGTAGTGCCGGAGAAGTATTACAAGCAGGTAAATGAGTATGTGAATGGTCATAATCTGCGAGGTCGTATCGTGTATCAGCGATACCAGGGCGCAGAGACTATTCGTGAGTTTGAGGATAGGACATTGAAAGCGGATTCGTTGCTCCGTAAGGTTGAATACAAGCCAAAGTGTCTGTATTTGGATTGGCTTGAGGACAGGTTATTTGCTGAGTTCAACTATAGTTGTGTTGATTCTCTTGCAGACTTCAACCATCTGCAAGAGAAAGCAGTGACAAAAGAGGGGCTGATAAAGGCGAGAGGTGGTAAGCATGAAAAAGACGACCGACCAGAGATACGAGGCAAGGAGCACTATGTGCTTGGCTGGGATAACAAGGAGAAAATTGCTGTGTTACAGGAAGAGGTGCATCAGTTACAGCAGGAAGAAAAGATGACAGCAGCTAAAGTCCGTAAGCTAGAGGAAGACATAATGAATGCTCAGAAGAAGCGGGAAACCTATTTGACGCTGTTTAGTAAATACGATAAATTTGATGATATCGACTGGCAGTCGTGTGTACTAGTCATTCAGCAAAAGCAAGAACAGAAACGACAACTGGAGGAAGCCAATAATCGGGTGAAGATTTTACAGAAGCAATTGGCGGGGGTGAGAAAAGAAATCGGTTTACTTGATGAGGAGAATAATGAAGCTATCAAAAAGAAAACATTATCGGAGAATCGTGAGAGTAAGCTCAGAGAAAGGAGAAACGAAAGTAATTCAGCTTTGGCTCAAATAGGCGTTGTTGATACGGATACTTTTGAGTCGCAACACACAGATTTACTGAATGTGGCATTGGAGGATTTGAACGGAAAGCGTGACACGTTACAACATGAGATCGATTTAGCTTTGCAGAAACAGCGTGAAACGAAGAGTCGCAAGAATAGCGATTTGAAGAACCTGATTTATCGCTTCAAGAATCCCGCAGAGGAAATTACTATGAAGTATCGCGATTGGCGTTCGGATGTGAGTCGTTTGCCCGAAGCCGTGGAGTTTATGGGCGAATATCAGGCCTATTACCAACGATTGCTTGACGAAGATTTACCAGGGTTTGAATCGCGCTTCAACAAGTATCTGCAGGAGAATATCATCAACAAAGTCAGTGCATTCAATGTATTCTTCCAGAACTGGTGTCAGTCTATCACCAAGACCATCGACCAATTGAATTCGTATCTTATAGGCATTGATTTCAAAGATGCTCCAAAGACTTATATCCAGTTGGTAGCAACCAAACGATTGAATGTGGATGTGAAGGAGTTTCAAAACCTGCTGAGCAGTGCAATACCTAATATTCATGAGATGAATTCAACAATCGATGGAAGCAAGATTCATTTCGAACAGCATATTGAACCGCTGATGTCTCGCTTACAGGTCGAATCATGGCGAAAGTCGGTGATGGATGTGCGTGGATGGTACACATATAAGTCGGAGGAGTTTTACCAAGACGATGGGCAGAAGCGTAACACCTATGAGGCGATGGGGCAGCTGTCTGGTGGCGAGAAAGCACAATTAACATACACGATTCTGGGATCGGCTATCGCTTACCAGTTCGGATTAACCAAGAGTGGATTAGATTCTTCGTTCCGCTTCATTGCAATAGATGAAGCTTTTCGCGCACAGGACGAGGACAAGGCACGCTATCTGATTTCGCTCTGCAAACAACTCCATCTGCAGTTGCTCGTGGTGACTCCGAGCGACAATATTCACATCGTGGAGAACGATATTTCGTATGTGCATTATGTGGAGCGCAAGGGCAACTGTTCTGTGCTCTATAATATGCCTATCAGTGAGTTTAAGGCAGGACGTGAAAGGAGTATGGAAGTATGATAACGGCAGTAGAAATACGTAAGAAGACTGAACGCAAGTATGTAGATTATTTGCGTTCGGTGGTAGCTGGCTCTGAGTTTGAGCCAATTGTGATCCCTTGCGACAAGAAGGCTAGCGCATCGATGGATGAGTATCAGCGTGAACTGACGGACATCCGTTCGCAATCGAAAGAGGTGAAGGGCTTTGGTTACACGATTGAGTGGAAAACAGTGAAAACGAAAGCATTGGGCGAACAGGATCTGCCTGAGCGCGTGTTATTCGAGAGTGCATCGGACATTGAGCGCTTCTTGCAGAAGTGTGGTGAAGTATCACAGTTTCGTAAGGATGTGGCAATGTTGCTTGATGAGTTTCCGCAGCTTCGTTCATGGGTGGAACGCTATCCGCTGAAGGTGGTGGAAAATGCTTCCTTTTGGTCTGATTTGCTGAAAGTTTTGCGCTATTTTGTGGCAAACCCTTGTCCTAGGTTGTACATTCGTGAATTGCCCATTGAGGTGCATACCAAGTTTATTGAACGTAACAAGGGAGTGCTTCGTGAGTTGCTGGATATTGTCATTGTAGAGCATGTTTGTTCGGATGAGAAGGTGTTCGAGAAGCGCTTTGGATTGCGATACGATGAGTCATGGGTGCGGATTCGTGTGCTGGAAGCATCGATTGCGAATGAATACTTTTCTGGTGTAGACGATCTTACGATGCCTCAGAGTCAGTTCTGTGCGTTGTCGTTGCCTGTGCAAAAGGTGTTTGTGGTGGAGAATAAAATCAACTTCCTGACTTTTCCCAAGTTGGCAGGAAGTCTGCTGATTTGGGGGCATGGATTCACCATTGGCATCCTCAAGTCTGTTCCGTTCATGCGGCACGCTTCACTATATTATTGGGGCGACATTGATGCACAGGGCTTCGAAATTCTCTCGCAGTTCCGCAGTTATTTTCCCCAGACACAAAGTCTTCTGATGGATCGCACTACCTTTGACACATATTTTGAAGGCGACAAAGGCACACCAAGCAATGTATCAAAGCCTCTCCATCTTACCCCTGCGGAAGCCGCACTGTACGATCATGTCAAGTTTCACAACCTACGTCTAGAGCAAGAGAAGATTCCGCAAAAATGTATTAATAATATATTCAATAGTTTGTTAAAAAATGGCAGGTAATATCTGAGGTCTAACGGATAGATGTAAAATTATTATGGCAACTTTAGCTGAATTGTACGAATTCCTTGAAACAAAACAGGATGATAGTCATCTTGACAGTAGATTCTCGTATGACGCATTTTTACCGGTAGAACAGCCAAAAGCACGTCTTGAGATTCTTACATGGTGGAAAATTGAACGGCTGATAGAGGATGAGAATTGTAATTTTGATAAGAATTTTATTGTATCTTATTTTGATGAACGTGTTAAAGCTACGAATAATCAGTTATTAAAATACAGATACAATTACTTTATTTCACTATTAACGAACGACAACCGCTATGCTAAGCAATCTATTGATGCTTTGATAGCGGTGATTAACACTTTATTGCCAAAAGACAAAGAAGATTATCCGCATGGAGCAGAAAAGGCTATAGAGGTTCTGATGTCACTGACAAAAAGAGTGAAGTATAAGATACCCGAGGCTACCGATTTGATTTGGGGCGTGTTGGAATCAGACTATGGATACCGCACAAAAATGGTTTGCATAAGGTTGGCTAAGGAAAAGGGTTTCTTTCCAAGTCGTGATGCAAAGAAAATCGTATGTTTGTGCAAGGATTTGTTATCATTAGTCAAAGATAGCTGGCGTGAGAACTGCTGTGAGTTAGGTTTATTCTATTCATCAAAGATTCAGGGAGAGGCAAAGCCGTACATGAACTTTTTTTATGAAGCGTTGGGAGATATGGAAATGGGGCAATTAGTTGATCCGGCAACTGCACCAAATAATATTGCCATCCCATGGATGAACGAAGATCATTCCCAAAAAGCTATGGCGTTTTATCAGAAGGCGGGGTTGACCCAAAAAAGGAACAGGGCAGAACTGGCATTTCGAGAAAATAAGAAAAAAAAGGTAATGCTGCATTTCAAAATTGAGAAGAAAACAGATAAGAAGATTGTTGAGTATTTTGGCAACTTGGAAAAGGAACTACTTGAAGGGAAACTAAGTTGGCTATTGGAGAATCTTTCATGTCCCGTTAGGTTTTTGTTTCCCTCTTACGAACAAATACGCCTACGAATGTCTGCAAGCAAATCTACGGTAGAAAAACTTGGCTTTGAGAATAAGATTATGGACATCAACGGAAACAGCAAGGACGCAGGTAAGGATTTCGATTTGCGTCAGAAATACGGTATATGGCTCATGAATATTGTGAGAAATACTGTTATAAATATGATTCTTACAGCAGTCAACATAAAACAATTAACCTATAGTAAATTGAGGAAATGGTTCTTAAAAAACACTTGTTTTGGTATTCAACTGGAATATACTAGATCAGGTCAAGTAGTTACGACCACATGGTTTTCGCAGATTGATTACGGAGTTGAAGCACTCATTAAACAGTATAATCGTTTTTTGCAAGGAAAACCAACTGATTGGCGGTTGCCTGTGGATATTCTTTCCATACGTTTTGAAGGCATTCTGCGTGATATGGTTGGTGATTATGGAGGTTGTGTTACAAAAGTAGGACGAGATAACAGTACTACTCAGGCATTACTTGATGATCTACTGAGAGAACCATGTTTACTGCAAATATTCAGAAAAGAAGATATTGAATTCTTTGAGTATGTGTTCACTGCTAAAGGATACAATATTCGCAATTACGTAGCACATGCGTTCTATATACCGCAAGATTACGGAATGATAGAGGCAACGCTTGTGTTTTTGTGCATATTGCGCTTGACGATGTTTAGGCCTAAAGGAGAGGAAAAGATATGCGAATGAAAGGGTACAAATTAGTCCACAAACTGTGTTGTGAGTAACACTAATAAGGAGCCCGTTGATAATGCCAAAGTTGGATGATGATACAGACTTCGCCATGAGTACACTGTGGTCACGGATCAACTCGAACGATAGTATTCCGATGCATCATCATATTCTCATTGATTATCAATAGTTTGCGTCTTAAAAGGTAGACTACTCAAAAATTTACTTGTTTTTTTGCGGAAAATCGAAGATTTAACGTTTTTTTTATCGACTCTCTCTGAATAGAGGGAAAAAAGGCAAAAACAGCCCTTTGGAGCCCCGACTGACCTCGTCTGCAAAGATAGGGTATGTCGGGGTTTATTTCGCCAAAATGGGATGTAAAATTGAGGATGGGTTCACGGATATTTTGGAGTTCCAATTGTGGGATATTGTCGTATGGTCGAAGAGGTGTTTTGCTCGGCCTTAATAGCACCAGGAGTACACATAAATTTTGCAGTCAAAAGAAAAAGGCTGTAACCATTTTGCCCTGGCGCAGCCATCTCTTTTCTTCCCTTATTTTGACTTTACTTTAATTAACGTATATATGAATACGAGGATAAAGTTATCCGTATTTTTACTTTGGTAATGAACTATATTCAAGCCGCATTTTCTCTAACTCATTTTTCAAATCATCCATATGTAAAATTGTTAAATAAACTTTTTCTAAATCTGTTATTTCATGTATTTTCGATAATGTATATAGTGGCCTTAAAAACTTTTTCACTTTCATTCGTTCTTTTCTTGCAGAATTAGTTGATTCTTTACACTTGGTCTCTCTCAGTAGTTGAGATATTAAATCTTCGTCTGACTTGTTGCCAAAATTAACAATGGCAATTATCTTAATATAATCTTTTGTGTCTTGAATACTTTTCCGTACTTTTATATTTCGAGATGATTCTAACCTTAATTTTCTAGCATCGTCAAGAATAGCATTAATTTGTGCTGCACCAAATTTTTTATTGTGAATTAGA
>CALUKX010000067.1 GCA_944321335.1 uncultured Phocaeicola sp.
AGAAGCCAGCCATTGACATTAACTTTGTCAATGACGGACAACTGGCTATTTTCTAATTTTATTTCGAACTCACGTTATCTTATGATGCCATCATCCATTCTCATGTTGATATTCTTTATGCGTTTACTTTTATAGGCTCTTCCTTTTACCAGATTCCATGACAAGGAAAGGTAAACCATATTGCCGAAAGCTTCATTCCGTATCTCACTTGTACCGGAGGCAATATCAGACAGCCGGACAGTCTCTATTTTGCTTCCAAGAGGATTGAAAATATTTCTCATTCCCAATTTTACAGACAGGTTCCGGTATTTGTAGGCACAACCGATGTTGGTAGAACTTCCCTGCCTGATTAAAGTTTCACCCATCAACGTTTCTTTGGGCGAACTGTAACTTCCATCGATTGTAAAGTTTCCCAAATAGATATTTCCACCTACATTGACGGAAAAGTGAGAATTGGTATGCACATAATCTCCCTTGACTATCTCTCTTGTGAAGTAAGGCATTACATAAAGGTGCATCTTGCGGTTGAAGAAATAAGAATCGGCATAGAAGTTGAATTCCATGTGCGTATAATCAGCCCGATTGTCGAATGAATAGATAAACTGATTGTTCTCGCAGGTTACCGGTTTATCGGCAATGATATGTGGGGAATGGTCACAATCTACCTGAATGGAGAAATATCTTTCGCCCAAATCATACCCGGCTGCCAAGGTATTCTTATGGGTGTGGAAAGGTTCCAGATTCCGGTTCCCGATTGTTATTTCGTACGCATTTTCACTTTTGGAAAATTCGGTAAGCTGTGCCAGATCGGGCAAACCGGTATCCAACGAATATTGGTATACGAAAGTCAATTTATCGGTTGCAGCATACTGAAGGGTTGCTTTAGGGCGCGCCATCCAATATGTATATCCATCGGTACCTTCAGAAAAATGATTCCGGCTTACGCCCATTCCCAACATCAGGTTAAGCCGTGCAATATTGCGCGAATAATCGACATACAGGTATTGGGAATCGTCGTGCATCCGGTAATCCGAAAAATCATTCTGATGATAACTGTTGGAGGTATAGGCTGCATCCTGTTGGTAACCGATACTGAAAGCAGACTGGTCTCTGAATGTGTAGCTATAATCTATCTGTGCCAGGATTCCGCTCTTTTTACCATCTACATGATATTGATTGTCCAGCATGTCTGTCACAAAACCACGTTGATAAGTGGACTTGCTATGAGAAGCCGTCACATAAGCAGTCAGGTTGCCGTTTTGTCCTATAGGCTGAGCATAATATAGTTTTAAGGTAGGTCGGAATTGGTCACTCTTGTTTAATGTAGTTTGTGTATAAGACTGTCCGTCATCATTGACTGTTTCATGTAGTTCCCTGTCTGGAAACCTATTCCAATTTGAAGAGAAGGTAGCAGAAAATACTTTGTTCTTCTTCGTTTGCAAATTATAGGAAAGGGTCAGCAGATGATTGCTGAAATTACAATCGTCGTATTTGCCTTCCCGAAAGATTGTTTTCTTCGCTCCATCACTGTTACGGAACAACTGACGGCTTTCTGTATGTACATCCGAATTTCCGTTCAGCTTGTAGTTATAAGACAATCCGAATTCAGAATTACGGTGATTGAACTTCGCCCAGATACCATCATCATTATAATTGGTTGACAATGCATTCATGGTATTGACACCCAATGCGTAACCTTCGTCCAACCGTTTAACTTTTAAATTGATGACAGCCGATATCCCTTGACCGTATTTCACCGAAGGCATTGTGATATAGTCAATCTTCACAACTTGACTTGACGGTATGGCCAGCAAATCATCCAAAGTGGAAATGACATCATTGATACGGATCTGCACATTGTTTCCCCGTTGTGAGGTGATGCTTTTTTCAATGACATCGACAGACAAGCCTCGAATATGCATCTGTGAGAGTAAATCCAATGCATGAGTGGCGTGTTCTTTTGACTAGGTGGTCGGGAAATAGACATCACGATCCGTATAATGTTTTACCCGAGCCCCTTTGATAATTACCTCATCTAAGGTTTGGACGGTTGCAGACAGATCATTCAGCGTATCTTTTTGATTCTGACCTTTTGTACCTGCACCATCTACATTTTGGGACCATGCAAAACTAATACTTGCCAAATAAAAAAGGAATAACAAATAACCTCTTCTGTTTTTCATCTTATTCTTTTTTACCTTATCCTTTATTTTGAGATTTGTCATGAACTACACGCAGAAAACATCACTGAGGCCATCAGCATCGCATCCAACCTCCGGCTGATTTAGAAAAATGATATAGAACTTCGGTAAAGGACTGACTGGAGGATGTGCCTCAATATACTGTTCGATACGCTTACGCCCTTTTTCAGCCATGACCGGATCGGAGCATCGGTTCATTCTTTCTTTCTTGATGAACGCGATACGCCAGAACGACATGTATCCGATTACATATCGTTCTACGGCTTCTTCCATAGTAACATCGTCTTTCTTCTTGAGTTCGGAAAGGGCCATGCATGACCCTTCATCGATCATGCCTACCATAGCCCAATCCAATATAAAATAGCTTACGAGAGATTTTTCCATTTATTTTTGCTTTAACAGGAGCAAAGTTCAGTATTGGAAATGACTTTTCCACTACCCGAAAGAGTAGTTTTGCAGTTTCGGCTAAAAAACTACCCGAAAGAGTAAAAATAAATGTTAAAAAGGGGGGGCTGGCTTTTATCGCTTGCTTTTCTATGGGGATGAAGTTATTGCCAAATCGTGAGAGGTTTCAATTGGGAAAATCTCGCTTTTTGTATTGAATATAGGTGAATCTCATACATTGCAATGAAAGCAAAATCAATCTGCTTTCACCCTTAATTCACTGTAATATAGTGAGTTGAAAGCGTGAAAGGTTTTTTTATGAAAACCTTTTTCGAGTGTATTTCTACCGATTGATAAAAACAGAAAAGTGTGTCAGAACAGGGGGTATCCCTGCTTGACACACTTCTCTGTAATATTTCAGCTACGTGATGCTTTACTCAGCATCGGATTTTGAATATTCGGAAAATTCGCAGCCGAATGTATCTATCATGTAGTTGTCGAGGTAATCGGCTTTTTCGGAAAGCTTCACCATGTTGTCCTGAATCTCTTTCGCCGTTTCATCGGAAATGTCGGAGAGATGGATGCGGTAGGCCATGTAAACCTGTTTTCCGTCAACGCCCAATTTGTATGGGGAGAAGTCTTCTTCCAACATGTATCTCAGTACAGGCTCCACATTCTTTTTAGGCAACAGAACAATCGGAGAGCTCATGAAAAGATAATCATCGTCGTAAACGAAAATGCGGATTTCCGAACTTCCCCGATGGAAACGCCATACGTCTTCGCCTGCACGTGTCAGGATGGGATTGATACCCATCTGGGCGATGGCTTCTTCTACAAATTCGCCCAACGGAGAAATCTGCCTTTCGTCGAATACCCCTTCCGGAAGTTTCTCGCCGCACGATGAGCAATATTCGTCTTCGTCGGTAATGAATTCTTCGCAGCTACTGCACTGCACGTTATAGCAAGTACGGTCTATTTCATCGATGTGGTCGAGGATTTTCTTCAATGCGTCTATCTGGACTCCGAATCCCATGTTGTCGGCATCATTGAACTTGCAGACGGTGATGGCTACCACCTCGCCGTTCTCGTTGAACATCGGTCCGCCGGAGTTACCGGGATTGACGGCGGCATCGGTCTGTACATAATATTTGCCGTCCATCAGTTGTTTGGGCGCTGATACGGAACCTTCGGTCAAGGTAAATGGCATGCCGAACGGATAACCCGCTACATAGATTTTGGCTCCCACATTCACTCCTCCGCTGTCGGAAAGCTGTAGGGCAGGTAAATCGGCAAAGTTTCCTTCTTCGGCCACCAGAAGTGCGATGTCTTCACTGGGGCTTACAGCTACAACTTTTGCCAGAGTAGGGTTCTTGTCGGTATCATGGACCGCTACAGTGCGGTAACCTTCCACTACGTGATAGTTGGTAACGAACAAATCATAATCTTTCAGGTAGAAGCAGCTGCCTGAGCCGCCTGCATGAGTTACCTTGAATACGAGTTTAAATATATTTTTATCCATAATTGTCGGTCGGTTTTATTTTTGATTCATAGCTTGTAGCATTGCTTTCTGTTGTATTTCGGCGGCGATGCGCATGTATTCCTGCATATCGCCTTTCGACATGGCTTCCATCATCTTTTGCTGAAGCTGCAGGATGCTGGCTTGCAGGTCTTCTACCTGTTTCTGCATTTCAGGCGTAATGGATTCGGCTGCCTGGGCGATGAGTTGGGAGTAGTCGCCGTTGAAAGAATAATCTTCCAGGTTGCCTTCCATGATGTCGTCCATCGCATCGTAAAGAATATTGGCAGCTTCTTCCAGTTCCTTGTCGGACGATTCTTTCAGTGCTTTGGCCACTACATTGTTGATATCGTCCTGAACATCGTTGTAATAATACATGGCGTAACATTTCACCAGCATACGGATCACTGCCGGTTCGTAGTTGCCGCTTTGGATTGCCTGTTCGGCCTTTTCATAATCTTCTTCGAAGTTTTCCTGTACGTTCTTGAGGGAAGAACGGCGTTTGGTCGATACGAACTGGTCGACGAAGTAAAGGTCTTTTGCCAGTTCTTCTTTCGGAGTGGCCTGGATCTTTTTGAGCACTTCCGTACCTTTGTTCACCAGTTCGTTCAGAGCGATATCCTTGTCCATATCGACAATGGCCTTGTCCATCTCGTTCAAGATCTGCCCTTGAGGGGAAGCAATGTACATGATCTGATAGAATGCCAGTTCGATGATGTTCCACGAGTAGCCTTGCTTGCGTTTGCTGTTGTAGTCGGCTACCAGTTCCAACGCTTCCTGACAGATATGCTGGATGGCATCGTACAGGTAATCCACCTGTTCTGCCGAATAAGATGTTATGCGTGGTTCATAGATTCGTTTTGCACCGAACTTCGAAGCGAACTCGTCATCATATTGGTCGCCTGTGCTGCAGATATCACTGAATACACCGTATATCTTTGCCGGATGGCTTTGGTTCAATTCGCATTGGTAGTCGATGGTAAGCGTATTTCCTCTCAGTTTGAATGAAGGGAGGAGCAGGGTACCTGTATTCAGGTTGCAGACCTGTCGGAGCATGGCTACACTTCCTTTTTCGGGAAGTTCCATAAAATCGGAATGGATTCTCAGCAGATTGCCTTCAATCTTGATGTCTACCACAATCGAGCCGTGTGGAATATGGTATTCCGTACCATCGTCATTCCCGTAGTTTTCTCTGAATTTCGGATTGAGACTGTCGATGAGGATTTGCAGGGCTTCCACATGTTTCCCCTCACGATACGTTTCGACACTTTCTTTAAACCGGTCGAAATTGAAAGTGCTCTGGGTAGAGTCCAGGACCGGTTGGTAGTAATGAATCGCTTTTTTCATAATAATGTAGTAATTAGATTGTGTGTTTTATAATGGTTCGGACATGACAATATGCCCGTCGACTTTCATCGCGGTTGTAGAACGATAAAATTATTTCTTTGTGATTCGGATAAAGACGTGATGTTTTCCCATAGTTAAGATGTGTTTGCTGTTTGTAGGTTTGTCGTGTGTGTGAATCTCATAAAGGCCGGTAACCGGCTTTCTTTCCTTCAAATGTATGAAAAGTCGTTGATATAAAGTCCTATTCTCTTTATTTTGTTTTGTTAAACAGTGTTAATGACAATCTGCGGCTGCCTCATTGGGTTCATTGTCAGCCGCCTTGTTGTTTATTCCCTTAAAAACGATTATCTTTGCAGACGCAAAAAGTATGTTCATGGATAAGTGCTCGAGATACAATGATTTTTCCGCTTTTCTGGCGGAGCGTTTTCCGTTCAAGGTGCAGAAAATCTCTGTAAATGCGGGGTTTACTTGTCCTAACCGCGACGGCTCGAAAGGCTATGGCGGATGTACTTATTGCAATAACCAGACATTCAATCCGGCTTACTGCAGAACGGAGAAGCCGGTGGCGGTGCAGCTGGAAGAGGGGAAGCGGTTCTTTTCCAGAAAGTATCCGCAGATGAGGTATCTGGCTTATTTCCAGGCGTACACCAATACATACGGTGAGTTGGAGCAGTTGAAACGGATGTATGAAGATGCTCTGGCGGTCGATGGTGTAGTCGGACTGGTTATAGGTACACGCCCCGATTGTATGCCCGATGCGTTGCTCGATTATCTGGAAGAGCTGAACGGACGTACATTCCTGTTGGTAGAGTATGGTATCGAAAGTGCGAATGATGCTACGCTGAAAAGGATTAACCGTGGCCATGATTTTGCATGTACCGAAGATGCTGTCCGACGTACGGCTGCACGTGGTATTCTGACCGGGGGACATGTCATCCTGGGATTGCCGGGAGAAGGACATGACGAACTGATCTGTCAGGCGGAAATCCTCTCGCAACTGCCGCTTACGACCTTGAAGATGCATCAGCTGCAACTGATCAAAGGTACGCGGATGGCGCACGAATACGAATTGCATCCCGAAGAGTTTCATCTGTACACGGCCGATGAGTATATCGATCTGGTAATCGATTATATCGAACATCTGAGGGGGGATCTGATTCTCGAACGCTTCGTGTCGCAGTCGCCGAAGGAACTGCTCATAGCTCCCGACTGGGGACTGAAGAATCATGAATTTACCGCCCGTGTGAAGAAACGCTTGGAAGAGCGGGATGCCTGGCAAGGAAAATATTGGAGTAAAATATAAGTTTAAACTAATTTTGATAACAACATGAAATTAAAAGGGAATGTTCATTATGTTGGGGTGAACGACCGCACAAAGGCCTTGTTCGAAAACCTTTGGCCGTTGCCTTATGGCGTGTCATACAACTCGTACCTGATTGCAGACGATGAGATGGTGGCATTGGTAGATACCGTAGATGTAGCTTTCTTCGAAGTGTATCTGAAGAAGATCCGTAGCATCATCGGCGACCGTAAGATCAATTACTTGATCATCAATCACATGGAACCGGATCATTCGGGCTCTATCGCATTGATCAAGCAGTACTATCCTGAAATCGTGCTGGTAGGCAACAAGAAGACTTTCGACATGGTAGAAGGTTATTATGGCGTGACCGGAGAGCGTTACGTGGTCAATGAAGGCGATTTCCTGAAATTGGGTCACCACAACCTGCGTTTCTATCTGGTTCCGATGGTACACTGGCCGGAAACAATGGTTACATTCGACGAAACGGAAGGTATCCTGTTCTCGGGTGATGCTTTCGGTTGCTTCGGAGCTTTGAACGGTGGTTGCATCGACAAGAACATCAATACAGATATCTACTGGAACGAAATGCGTCGTTACTATGCGAATATCGTAGGTAAGTTCGGTAATCCGGTTCAGAAGGCATTGCAAAAATGCGGTGGCCTGGATATCAAGATGATTTGTCCGACTCACGGACCGGTTTGGGAAGAACAGATTCCGAAGGTTGTGGAAATGTACGACAAGCTGAGCCGCTACGAAGGTGAAGAAGGTGTGGTTATCGCTTACGGCACCATGTACGGAAATACAGAGGAACTGGCTGAGGCTATCGCTGAAGAACTGAGCGCTCAGGGTATCAAGAATATCATCATGCATAATGTTTCGCATACGCATCATTCATATATCTTGGCCGATGTATTCAAGTACAAAGGTCTGATTGTGGGATGTACAACTTACAATATGCATCTCTATCCTGAGATGGAAAGCTTGCTGAGCAAGATTGCTGCCCGCGAGATGAAGAACCGTGTGATGGGTTACTTCGGCTCGTTCACTTGGGCAAGCGCAGCTGTGAAGAAGTTGGGCGAATATACCGAAAAGCTGAAGTTTGAAGTGGTGGGTAACCCGATTGAAATGAAGCAGAGCATGAAACAGGACAATTACGCTCAGGCTAAGGAACTGGCGAAGGCTATGGCCGACAGACTGAAAGCTGACAGAAAATAATTGGAATATCCGATAAATGAAAAAGTCCGGTGCACGTGTGTGCATCGGACTTCTTTTATGACGTTTGATCGTAATATCAATTGTTTGCCTGATGAACGGTAAGCTGTGGGAACGGGAATCCGATACCTTCCTTGTTGAAGGTTGCATAAACGTTCTTGTTCATGTCGAAATAAACGCCCCAATAGTCTTCCGATTTAGCCCAAACACGTACGGTGATGTTGACACTACTGTCGGCCAACGCACCCAAACCGATGAATGGTTCCGGAGTTTTCAGAATACGTGAATCGGCTGCAATGATTTTTTCGAGTACGGCTTTCACACGTTCGTAATCCTCACCGTATTCTACGCTGAACGAGAAGTCGGCACGTCGTGTATTCTGTTTGCTATAATTGACTACGACGTTACTGCTCATGCTACCATTAGGAACATAGATGATACGGTTGTCCAATGTCGTCAGGATTGTATGGAAAATCTGGATTTCCTTTACTGTTCCGCTTGCACCGGGGCCATCGATGAAATCACCTACCTTGAACGGCTTGAAGATCAGGATGATCAGACCACCTGCAAAGTTCGACAGGTTTCCGGAAAGAGCCATACCGATAGCAACACCGGCAGATGCCAGCAATGCGGCGAAGCTGGTAGTTTCTACACCCAGTTTGGCGAAGATTGCAAAGGCAAGGATCAGGTTCAGCAGTATGCTTACCAGACTTTTCACAAAGGTCTGTACACTGATTTCGAATTTACGCTTTTCCAGAATCCGGGCAAGCAGTCGGCTAAGTATCTTGATAATGTATCTACCGATAACGTAGATGATGATGGCGCCGATGATGCTTTTGCCTGATTCAATTCCCCAATTGATTAATCCCTCGAGCACTTGCTCCAAGTTTACTTTTGTTACAGCATTTAATAATGTCGCTAATACCATGTTGTTAGATAAAAATTTTAGTTTATAATTGTGTGTCTATATAATATTATTCTTCGAGGATGCCTTTCCCTTGCCGGACAATTTCGGGTTCACCGTCGCAACAGTTGATGATAGTTGACGGTTCGATACCTCCGTGTCCACCGTCAATAATCAGATTTACATCGTCGCCGAATTTTTCATCGATCAGTTCCGGGTCGGTGATATATTCAATATCTTCTCCTTCTTCAAGAGGAAGGGTTGTAGTCAGTATCGGGGCATCGAGCGCATGGCAGATTTCCCGGATGATGTTATTGTCGGGCACACGGATACCCACTTCCTTACGGTTGCGGAAGATTTTGGGCAGCCGGCTGTCGGCATTGAGAATGAATGTGAAAGGTCCCGGCAAGTTACGCTTCATCAGCTTGAAGGTCGTATTGTCCACACGTGCATATTCGCTGATGTTACTTAGGTCGTAGCAGATGATGGACAGGTTGTGCTTGCGCGGGTCGATGTTCTTCAGCTTACAGATACGTTCGATGGGACGCTCCTTCAAGGCATGACAGCCGATAGCATACATGGTGTCGGTGGGGTAGATAATGATTCCTCCTTCGTTAAGGATATCCACCACACGCTGGATTTGGTCCGGATCGTTATTTTTCGAATAAAATTTCTGTATCATGGCGCTTTAAGACAGGATTTGACCTTTACGAGCGCAAATTTAATAAAAATCTCCGTTACTCTTTCCTTTTCCGCAATTCTTCTGCCAATCTGTATTGGATGGTGGCTTCAATTTCCTTTCCGGCCTGTAGCAGCGCATCGCCGAAACATTCGTGTGCTCCTGCATGCTGAGGTTTGATGGAGGTGGCTTTGTCGAGGTCGTTGATGGCTCCTTCGGTATCACCGGTGTGCAGGCGGAGCTTTCCTCTGTTATAGACGGCCTTGAATTCCATCGGGCGGAGTTGTACGGCTTTGTTAAGGCATTCTTCCGCTTCGTTTATCTTGTCGTCGTTGAAATAGGTGATGCCTTTCCGTACCCATGCATCTACATATTCGGGATATAGTTCGATGGCCTTGTCGTAGTTGGCCAAGGCTGCACGGATGTCGTGCATGCGGGTAACACATTCATTGCCCATCAGATAATATTCGCGTGCATATTTCTGCAGATTCTTCTGTTGTTGGCGCATCTCTTCTTTCAGACGGGCGTTTTCTTCCTTCAGCTTGTTGATGATACCCAACTTCTTGCGGATAAAACGTTGTTGAAGGGGTTTTTCGATATCGTAGCGGGAATGGATGGCCTTGAAGAACTGGTCGAGAAATTCCTTGAAATCACCTTGGTCGAAAGCTTCCACGGCTGCAATGTATTGCACATCGGCCTGAGCCTGTTTGAGTGCCCGATCGACGGCCTGTTGGTCGTTGAACCGTTTGGAGAAGGCTACGATTTCCGGTCGCACAAAGATATCTCCTCGGGTGATTTCCCGTTTCAGACAAATCCCATCGAGCGAGGTGCAGCGGCTCAGAGCTACGTAGGCTTGTCCGCCGGCAAATACACCGCCGGTAAAATCGATGATGACACGGCTGAATGTCAGCCCCTGGCTCTTATGGACAGTAATGGCCCATGCCAGACGGATGGGGTACTGGGTGAATGTTCCCAATTCCTCTTCCTCAATCTTTTTCTCCTGTTCGTTGTATTTATAGCGGATGTTACTCCAACTTTCCCGATGGACATCGAATTCACGTCCGTCTTCGGTAATGATATACATAACCCCGTCTTCATCCATGCCCGATATGGTCCCGATGGTCCCGTTTACCCATCGTTTTTCGGCATCGTTCTTGATAAAGATAATCTGTGCACCCGGTTTGACAGTCAATTCCATGAGGGTGGGAAGGCTGCTTTCCGGAAACTCACCATGTATTTCACCTTGTAATGTAACAGGTTCACCCGGCAGTTCGGCCAGTTTCTGGTCATTTATGTAATCTACCGTATCACGCCGTGTGGCCAGTGTGATGTACATATCGTTCTCGCTTGCTTTCACCGGTGCATTGAAACGGGTGTTGAGCAGTTGAAGGTCGGCTGCCCCGGCTGTATTGGTACGGATATGGTCGAGTACACTTACGAATACTTTGTCGGTCTGCCGATATACTTTGTTCAGTTCGATGGCTACCAGTTCCATTTCCTGAAAGACCCGTGCCGAAAAGAAATATGGATTCGGATAGAACCGGCCGATAATTTCACGTTCATCGCTTTTTACTACCGGTTCAAGTTGGAATGCATCTCCTACGAGTAGCAATTGTTTCCCTCCGAAGGGTTCACGCATATTTTGCGAGTAGACACGCAATACTTTATCAATAAAATCAATGATGTCGGCCCGTACCATTGAAATCTCATCGATAATTATCAGTTCGATGTTTTTGATCAGCTTGCGGTGGTCGGCCGAATACTTGAGGAAACTATGCAGCTTACCGCCTTTCAGACTGAAGTTCGGATCGTCGGGAAGTAGCGGATGAAAGGGAAGCTTGAAGAAACTATGCAGGGTACTTCCTCCGGCATTGATGGCTGCAATTCCGGTAGGGGCAAGCACTACAAACTTCTTTTTGGTGGTCTGGCACACATATTTCAGGAATGTCGATTTGCCGGTGCCGGCCTTACCGGTAAGAAATACCGATTGTCGGGTGTATTGTATCAGTTTCAGGGCATTCTGAAACTCTCGGTTGTCGGTATCGATGGATATGTGTGTCATGTTATCTTAATTGGTTTCGCAAATATAATCAAAATCATTTTTACTCATTCACTAAAATAAGGGCTTAATGTACCGGTGCTCCGGTTGTTATTACAACGAAAAAATTTAAAAATGTTCAATAAACGGGATTCGTTTATTGGGTATGTATAATATGTTATATGGATATGGGCTTGCTGAAATGCTCGTGCTTTTGTTGTCGGATAGCGCTTATTTGTGTCAAACAGGTATTATTAAATGTATATATATTGAAAAATGTAACTTTCTTGTCTATAAAACGGAATTAAATGTATGTGAAATTATGTTTCGAACCATAAATTCACTATTTTTGAGGCAAAATAATGGGGTGGGGATAAAACAGTATAACTACCGTCTATATAAGAGAGATTTTAAATTCAATTATTCACTACTGTCCAATAAAAGTTGGTTAATGGGCCTTTGAAATTGTTGAAATACAGTCTTTTAAGCAGTATTTTAG
>CALUKX010000068.1 GCA_944321335.1 uncultured Phocaeicola sp.
TAGCCCGTGGGGGAATCGAACCCCCCTTTCAAGAATGAAAATCTTGCGTCCTAACCGATAGACGAACGGGCCATCCTGGCTTTGTGTTGAGGTGTCTCTCAATCACGGGTGCAAAGGTACGGATTATTTTTGAATCTGCAAGCGTTTCAGGAGAAATTTTTCAAGGAAATATGAAAAGAGAGCATATTCTTCTAACTGAATGTTAAAATGTAGAAGAAAATGCTCTCTGCAGTTGACTATTTTATAGAAATCTACTGTTTCTTATCAGTCTTACAGATCCTCGGGGTCGGCGGTGTCTTCCAACCGGTTTTCCCAAAGATATTTCTTGGTCTCTTTGGCAGCTATACCCGAAAGGAGCAGCAGTGAAATAAGGTTCGGTATGGCCATCAGTGCATTGAAACTATCGGCGATATTCCATACAGCCTGCAGGTTGAAGGTCGCACCGGTATAGATGGATAGTATCCAGACAATGCGGTAGGCTGTCTGTATTTTCTTACCGCCCAGATATTGGATTGCCTTGCTCGAATAATATCCCCAACCAAGTATGGTGGAGAAGGCAAAGGTAAAGATACCGATACTCAGGATACTTGTTCCCACATAAGGTATCTTGCTGAAAGCGGCTTTGGTCAGTGCAGCTTCCTGAGTATAATCGATATCGGGATAGGCGAGCACGCTGGTAACGAGAACCAGACCTGTCATGGCACAGATGACCACGGTATCCCAGAATGTACCGGTTGATGATACCAAGGCCTGTCGTACCGGGTTTCGTGTCTGTGCGGCAGCGGCTACAATCGGAGCCGAACCCAATCCGGCCTCGTTCGAGAAAAGTCCGCGGGCTATACCGAATCGGGCAGCCATCATGACGGTCGATCCGAGAAATCCTCCACCGGCTGCATGTGGGGTGAATGCTGAGTTCACTATCAGTTTGATGGCATCCCACAGGTAAGCGTGGTTGAGGCATAAGATGACGATACATCCTAAGATGTAGAGCACTGCCATGACAGGTACCAGTGCCATACAAACACGTGCGATACCTTTTACTCCGAAGAAAATGACAAGTGCGATACCCAATGCGACGACAATTCCCACCAGATGTTCATTGATGCCGTAAGTTCCATGAAGAAGCAGGGCGATGGAATTGGCCTGTACCATACTTCCGATACCGAAAGCGGCTCCGGCCGTAAAGATACAGAAAAGCACTGCAAGCCATTTCTGTTTCAATCCACGTTCCAGTGCATACATCGGTCCGCCAATCATCTGTCCGTTTTCCCCTTTTACACGGTATTTGATAGCCAACAGACCTTCGGCATATTTGGTGGCAATACCGAATACACCCGTCAGCCAGCACCACAATACAGCTCCCGGACCTCCGAACACTACGGCGGTAGCCACACCGATGATATTACCCGTACCGATGGTAGCGGCCAATGAGGTCGCCAAAGCACCGAACTGGCTTACGTCGCCTTCCGAACCGTCATCTTTCTTAATGGAAAGTCGGATGGCCGTAAATATCTTACGCTGCGGAAAACGCAGGCGGATGGTCAGAAAAATGTGGGTTCCAAGTAATAGAATAATCATCGGCCAGCCCCAAAGGAAGGAACTGATTGATGCCGTAATCTGTTCAAATAATTCCATGAGCTTTTTGTTATATTGTACAAAAGGTCCGGTTGTCGTCGGATAGATTGGGCGGAACCTTCTGTGTGAAAAATCAGAAACTCGAGTGTGTAGAAACTAGTTCCCGGTAAATTCTCTCAGTGATTAAATAGTTCCTAATTAGCTTGCTTTTGCTAACATTTTTAAACTTTTCGGCAAAAATACGTAAAATATTGATAACTTGCAATCAGTTTTGGTTTTTTAATTGTCAGATACATGTAAGGCGCTGAATAGAATCTTCTTACATCTTTCCGATTTTATTGTTCGGATAAGGAATTTTTAAATACATTTGTATTGGTAAAACTTTAGTAATGGGATTTATGAGTTATTGGGATAAGCTGTTGCTTTATCGCAAGAATGTTATGCTTACACGAACCGGTTTTTTTGTCGGTTGCCTCACCGGTATAGCTTATCTTACGGCTTTGCTGTTTATCCTTACGGTGATATATGAACACGGTTTCGTGATTACCGACGATGAGTTGAAGGTGATTCATCTTATCTATAAATACACGTGGGGTGTATTTCTGGTATTTACGACGGTGCAGATCATAACCCGCAAGGATGACGACGACAAGTCGAAGCTGACAGTGTGGACGTGGATTCTGGACATCCTTCTGTATTTTACGTTGATTCCTGTGATATTCAAGGAACCTGATACGGATACGGGTGTCTGGTGGGTATGGTATGTCTTCCATCATCCTCATTACCGGATTACGATTCTGTTCTTGCTGTCGTTGACCAATCTTTCGGGCAGTCTGGTGCGCTTGTTGGGCAAACGTACCAATCCGTCTTTGATCCTGGCTTCGAGTTTCCTTGTATTTATCTTCCTGGGAGCGGGGTTGCTGATGTTGCCTCGTTCCACGTATCACGGCATATCTTTCATCGATGCGTTGTTTACGGCTACCAGTGCGACTTGTGTTACGGGACTGGTTACACTCGATGTCCCCTCAACCTTCACGTTGCACGGACAGATTATCATTATCCTGCTTATACAGATCGGTGGATTGGGAGTGATGACGCTGACCAGTTTCTTCGCCATGTTCTTTATGGGCAATACATCTTTGTACAATCAGTTGGTTGTCGGCGATATGATCAGTTCCAATTCCTTGAACTCTTTGTTGTCTACCTTGCTTTACATCTTGGGATTTACATTGGCTATCGAGGGAGTGGGGATGGCGATTATCTGGTTCAGTATCCACGATACGATGGGGATGACAATCCATGAGGAATTGTATTTCGCCGGATTCCATGCTGTATCTGCTTTCTGTAATGCCGGATTCTCCACCTTGGAAGGGAATCTGGGTAATCCGTTGCTGATGGACGGACATAACTTGCTTTTCATCACCGTTTCTTTCCTGATTATTCTGGGTGGTATCGGTTTCCCTATCCTGGTCAATCTCAAGGAAACGCTCTTCTATTATCTGAGTTTCCTGAAATGGAAGGTTTTCGGACATGGTTCATTCTTCCGCAAGCAGGTGCATCTATATAATCTCAATACAAGGATAGTACTGATTATGTCCGGAATATTGCTGGCGATAGGTACTGTTGCCATCGCTGCCTATGAGTGGAACGGTGCCTTTGCCGGGATGAGCTGTACCGACAAGTGGGTACAGTCGTTCTTCAACGCCACCTGTCCGCGTACGGCGGGATTTACGAGTGTCAGACTTACGACGCTTTCCACCCAGTCGTTGTTGCTGATGATTGTGCTGATGATTATCGGTGGAGGTACGCAGTCGACTGCCGGTGGGGTGAAGATCAATGTGTTTTCTGTTATTCTTTTGAATTTGTGGGCGGTTATCCGTGGGGCTGAACATGCGGCCATTTTCCGTCGCGAACTTTCACACGATTCCGTACGCCGCTCGAATGCCAGTTTTCTGATTTACCTGATTATCGTTTTTCTGGCTATCTTTGTGATGACATTGGTCGAACCTGAAGCCTCCCTGATGGCATTGACGTTCGAGTGTGTTTCGGCTTTGAGTACGGTAGGATCGAGCCTCGACCTGACACCGACGTTGAGTACAGCCGGAAAAGGAATCATTATCTTGCTTATGTTTGTAGGTCGTGTGGGTGTCTTTACCCTTTGTCTGGGACTTATCAAGCAAGTGAAGAAACATAACTATAAATATCCGAGTGACAATATTATTATAAACTGATATATGAAATACATTGTAATAGGTTTGGGCAACTATGGTGGTGTGGTAGCCGAAGAGCTGACGGCACTGGGACATGAGGTGATCGGTGTCGATTGCAATGAACAGCAGGTCGACCATCTGAAAGACAAGATCGCGACCGCTTTCGTTCTCGATGCAACCGATGAGCTTGCTTTGGCGACTCTCCCGTTGAAGAAGGTCGATGTGGTGATCGTTGCCATCGGTGAGAATTTCGGCGCGTCTGTCCGTGTAGTGTCATTGTTGAAGAAGAATAAGGTGCCCCACATTTATGCCCGTGCAGTAGACGATGTGCATAAAACGGTGTTGGAAGCCTTTTCACTCGACCGTATCCTTACTCCGGAAAAGGAAGCGGCACGTATGCTGGTGCAGTTGCTCGAACTGAACTCGGAAGTAGAACCCTTCAAGATTGATGACGAGCATTATGTGTTCAAGTTCTGTACCCCCGGAAAGCTTTGCGGTGTACCGGTCAATGAACTGCAGCTGGAAAAACAGTTCAATTTGAAGATCATCTCGCTTATCCGTGCCCGGAAGGTCCAGAACTGCCTGGGTATTTCCATCCTCGAACGGGGGGTAGCGAATGACTTCGAAGAGAATTACGAATTGCAGGATAAAGACGAACTGGTTTGCTACGGCATCTACGATGATTTCCTGAAATTCTGGAAAGCGATTAAATAAGGAACAGAATATCTGAAGAATGAAGCCGCCCGGATCTGGTGATGATGATCCGGGCGGCTTTATTGTCTTTTCCCGTAGAGTTTATTTCATAATCTTACGTGCATTCAGCGCTTGCTGGTATCGGCGGGCATTGGCTTGGTGCTGGCTGAAATTGCTTGCGAAGTTGTGCGTGCCCGAGAAATCTTCTTTAGCGCACATATATAGATAGTTGTGATGTGCGTAATTCAATACGCTTTCGATTCCTTCGATGGAAGGGATACGGATCGGACCGGGAGGGAGCCCCGCATGTTTGTAGGTATTGTAAGGACTGTCGGCCTCGAGATGCTTGTTCAGGATGCGGCGTAATCCGAATTCCTGCAAGGCAAACTTGACAGTCGGATCGGCCTGTAACGGCATTTCCTTATGCAGACGGTTGATATAAAGTCCGGCTACCATCGGCTTTTCTGCCTTGTTGGCCGTTTCTTCCTCCACGATGGAAGCGAGGATGGCCACCTCAATCGGGGTATATCCGATACTCTGGGCCTTCTCTGTCCGTTCCTTGTTCCAGAAACGCTCGTGTTCTTTCTTCATACGATTGATGAAATCATCGGCCGAGATGTTCCAATAGACTTCGTAGGTATTGGGGATGAACAGTGCCGGAAGAGTAAACTCATTGTAGCCGAGCCGGGCACAGTAAGCGCTGTCCGAGAGAAGTTGGGCTATGGAAGTCGAATCGGTCATCAGTTGTCTTGAAACGGTACGAAGCAGATTTCCTACGGTACGTACACTTGGTATCGTCAGACGGACAGGAGTCTGGTTCCCGTTCTTGAGACGGCGGAAAATATCCAACGATTTCTCATCCGGCGAAAACTTGTAGGCTCCGGTATGTATATGTTGCTCGTAATCGTAAACCGAAGCCATCAGCTTGATTCCCGACAGAGCGGTAGCCTGCAGTTCCTTTTCCATTTTCACGAAAACGGAGTCGGCGGTATCATCTTCATCGATGTAGATGAACGCTTCCTTTTTTACCGGATGGTTGAGCAATAAAGCATATCCTGCAATCGCACATGCAGCACCTATCACTATAAGGGTCGCAAGTATATAAGCAACTTTCTTTTTCTTCATTTTCTACTTTGATTTGTGGGTGTACAAAGATAATGCATTTATCCGATAGCGGGCGAAAAGAAAAATCTTTTTGTACTTTCTTAGAACAATTGCCCTGTCAATGTGTTTTTATAGTATAGCTTTGAATAAGAACATAACTTAACTAAACTATTAAAAAATCATGAGAAAGAAAACGTTTCTGGCTATGGTGATTGCAACCATTGCCATGTCTGTGTCGGCTCAGAATGCCTATTTCGGTACTGGTTTGGGCGATAATTGGTATATCAGTTTCGGATCGGGTGGTGTAACTCCTACCACTCACTCCAAGTTTTGGAAAGACATGCGTTATACTACAGGTGTCGAAATCGGTAAGCAGATTACTCCGATTCTGGCTTTAGGCCTCCAAGGTACAACCGCGGTAAACGTGTCGAAGAGCCGCACGGCATTTGATAATGTACGTGTGTATGGTATCGGTAAGGTAAATCTGAATAATCTGATAGGCGGATACCTTGGCGAACCTCGAATGTTTGAAATCGATGCCGTAGCCGGAATGGGTTGGGGACATGATTTCGTAAACTCCGGTATGGGAAAGGATAGAGGCTACATGGTTTGTAAGGTGGGAGCCAGTTTCCATTTCAATGCGGGTGAATCCAAACGCTGGACTTTCAGTTTCGATCCGGCTATTTCGTACCGCATGGAATGTCCTCGCCCTTATGCCTTGAACGTGCAGAACAGTGCGATTGAGTTGGTGGGTAGCATGACTTACCACTTCGGCAGCAGCAACGGCGAGAACTATATCACTATTATAGAGATTCCAGCCCCGGGTATGATTGATGATTTGAACAGCCAGATCAATGCGATGCGTCAGGCCGTATCCGAGAAAGACAATATGTTGGCAGCAAGCGCGGCTACTATCCGGAATCTGGAGAACCAGTTGGCTCAGGCACAGGCCAACCAGACCGATATCGAGAATGTGGATGTGACTATCGATAATTATGCTTCGCTCGAACCGGTCATCTCGTTCAAGATCGATCAGGCTGTTATCCAGCCTAGTCAGATGCCGGCAATCGCACAGGTGGCAGCTTATCTGAAGAACAACCCGAACGCAACGATCGAGGTAAATGGTTATGCTTCGCCCGACGGTCCGTTGGCTTACAACGACAAGCTGGCTCAGCAACGTGCCAATGCGGTTAAGGATGTCTTGGTCAACAATTATCAGATCGATCCGAAGCGTGTCACAGCCAAAGGCCGTGGCGTAGGTGATGTATTCCCGAAACCGACCTGGAACCGTGCTAGTATCATTATCCTGAATAAATAAGACTTTATAGCTGAATTCTTCAACATTGTACAATCAGTGTCTTTAACTGAATGTGGTAAAGTTTCTGACGAAGAGAGCCCGACTGTTTAGCCGGGCTCTTGTTTTGTATATTGTTATCTGTGCGTAATCTTCAGATCCGGATTGACGGCGATGAGTTGCTTTTCCAGTTCCTCCGGATTTTCCGGGTTCGTGTGGAGTTTGCCTTTCTCATCGATGAATACTACCTGATATGGGGGATAGAAAAGGCTGTATTGTAGTTTGGAATAAATGATCACTTCTTTCAGTTCCATCGAAATGTCGATGCTGCGATGGGCGTTTATCCGTGAGATGAACAATCCGCCGGCAATCAGGTAGGCAGTTTTCTTTCCTTTCTGCAGTTCAAGCAGCATTATCACGAACATACATAGGTAGATCGTCCATACCTGTTTGTTGATGTCCGCCGCAAGATAGATGATGAGGTGAAACATTACCGCTATCAATTGTCCGACTATAATGAAATATAACGCCCGGAGATAGTTGTTCCCGACTTTCGATTGATAGGTTATCATAGTATTTCAGTTTAGTTCTTTTGCAAATATAGAAAAATTTTTGATTTTTCTTGGGTCGGGGAAGGGGAAATAAAAAGCGCCCTGAAAGCTTTTGACTCTTTCAGGACGCTTGAAATGTTCCGTAGAACTGTTGTGTTATGAGTAGATGTTAGTTTCTGAACTTCAGTTCGCCGTTGGCGCAATCTACAATGATCGGCTTGCTGCGGTCTACTTCCTGTGCCAGCAACTTCTTCGACAGGTCGTTCAGCAAGTAACGCTGGATGGCACGCTTGACCGGACGGGCACCGAATTCGGGATCGAAACCGGCTGTTGCCAGGAAGTCGTAGGCTCCGTCGGTAAGTTCCAGAGTGACTCCGTTGTCGGAAAGCATCCGTTGGATACCGTTGATCTGCAGACGGACAATCTGGTTGATCTGCTCCTTGTTCAACGGTTGGAACATGATGGTTTCGTCGATACGGTTCAGGAATTCCGGACGGATGGTCTTCTTCAGCATGTTCATCACTTCGTTCTTGGTCTCTTCTACTATCTGATCGTGATTTGCATCGTTGATCTTCTCGAACTGGCTTTGGATATAAGCGCTACCCAAGTTGGACGTCATGATGATGATGGTGTTCTTGAAGTTGACCGTACGGCCCTTGTTGTCGGTCAGACGGCCGTCGTCCAATACCTGCAACAGGATATTGAATACGTCCGGATGTGCCTTTTCGATTTCATCGAACAGCACTACGGAATACGGTTTCCGTCTTACGGCCTCGGTCAGCTGACCGCCTTCATCGTATCCCACGTATCCCGGAGGCGCACCGATCAGACGGGAGACGGTATGTTTCTCCTGATACTCACTCATATCGATACGGGTCATCAGGGTCTCGTCGTCGAACAGGTATTCTGCCAACGCCTTCGCCAGCTCCGTCTTACCCACACCGGTGGTACCGAGGAAGATGAACGAACCGATCGGACGTTTCGGGTCCTGCAAGCCTGCACGGCTACGGCGTACCGCATCGGCTACAGCCTGGATGGCTTCATCCTGACCGATGACACGCAGGTGCAGCTCGTCTTCCAGGTGAAGCAGCTTCTCACGTTCGCTCTGCAGCATCTTGCTTACCGGTATACCCGTCCAGCGTGATACCACATCGGCGATATCTTCGGCAGTAACCTCTTCCTTGATCATGGCCGTATCTCCCTGCTTCTGTTTCAGGTCGGCCTGTATATCCTTTATCTCCTGTTCCAAAGCCTGCAGCTTTCCGTAACGGATTTCGGCAACCTTGCCGTAATCGCCTTCACGTTCAGCCTTGTCGGCTTCGAACTTCAGCTGTTCGATTTCCTGCTTGTTCTTCTGTATCTTGTTCACCAGCTCCTTCTCGCTCTGCCACTTAGCCTTGTAGGATGTTTCCTGCTCCTTCAACTCCGCAATTTCCTTGTTCAGTTTGGCGAGCTTGTCCTCATCCTTTTCACGCTTGATGGCCTCTCGTTCGATTTCCAGCTGTTTCAGCCGGCGTTCGATTTCATCCAGCTCTTCCGGCAACGAATCACGTTCCATACGCAACTTGGCAGCGGCTTCATCCATCAGGTCGATGGCCTTATCCGGCAAGAAACGTTCGGTGATGTAACGGTTGCTCAGCTCTACGGCTGCAATGATCGCTTCATCCTTGATTCGTACCTGATGATGGTTTTCGTAACGTTCCTTCAGACCACGTAGGATAGAGATGGAACTCAATGTATCTGGTTCGTTGACCATGACTGTCTGGAATCGGCGTTCCAGTGCCTTATCCTTCTCGAAGTATTTCTGATACTCGTCGAGGGTAGTGGCACCGATACTTCTCAGTTCGCCACGGGCCAATGCCGGTTTCAGGATGTTGGCTGCATCCATCGCGCCTTCGCCCTTGCCTGCACCTACCAATGTATGGATTTCATCGATGAACAGGATGATGTTGCCGTCCGACTTGGTTACTTCGTTGATGACCGATTTCAGACGTTCCTCGAATTCACCTTTGTACTTCGCACCGGCAACCAGCGCACCCATATCCAGTGAATACAGCTGCTTGTTCTTCAGGTTCTCCGGCACATCACCACGGAGGATTCGTTGTGCCAGACCTTCCACGATAGCCGTCTTACCGGTACCCGGCTCACCGATCAGGATCGGGTTGTTCTTTGTACGACGACTCAGGATCTGCAGCACACGGCGGATTTCTTCGTCACGGCCGATTACCGGATCCAGCTTGCCGTTACGGGCAGCCTCGATCAGATTGATGGCATACTTGTTCAATGATTGGTAAGTATCTTCACTCGATTGCGAAGTTACCTTCTGTCCCTGACGCAGTTCGTTGATGGCTGCACGCAATTCCTTGTCGGTCATGCCTGCGTCCTTCAGAATTGTACCGGCTGTGCTCTTCACGTTCAACAGAGCCAGTAAGATAGCTTCCAATGAAACGTATTCGTCGCCCAATTCTTTAGAAAAGCCGACAGCTTTCTGCAATACCTCGTTCGCTTCACGGCTCAGGTACGGATCACCGCCTGAAACCTTCGGCAGAGAAGCGATCTGCTTGTCGAGTACCGTAGCGATCTGCTGACCGTTGATGCCGAGTTTCTGGAAGATGAAGTTCGTTACATTCTCACCGACCTTCAGCACACTGGCCAACAAATGTTCCGGTTCGATAGCCTGCTGTCCGCGGCTCTGTACCAGATTCACCGCTTCCTGCACCGCTTCTTGCGATTTGATTGTAAAGTTGTTAAAGTTCATATAATATCTCCTTTCTTGTTTTCGTTTTGTGGGGAACGGCAACCGTTTCCATCCGTCCCCTTTATCGGTAGGGGTGGGGAACAGACTTCCGTGGCGACGTTCTCGCTTACTAGGCGTCAAAAAGCTTGCCTTACGGATAAAAACAATTGTATATGTCTAATTGTCAGAAGATTAAAAGTTAAAAATGAAAAAATGTCCGAAATAAGTACAATTTGTCAGTATTTATTCCGGTCTTTTTGTTATCTATCCTTTCTCCTCTAACTTCATGCATAACACATTAAACTTTTCTGATATGACTACTACGATTCGAATCAAGCTACGGCAGTCGAAAGTGGCCGGTAAGCCCGGCACCTTCATTTACCAGCTCATTCACGACCGTAAGGTCAAGTTGTTCACCACGCGCCTCCATCTGCCGCCCGACCAATGGGACGAAAGCCGGCAGTGCATCATCCGCTCCTCTTCCGATGTCCGTCTGGCCGTAATCCAGAACCGGTTGGAAACCGACCTCAGCCATTTCCGTCAGGCCATCGACGACCTGGAGCGGCAAGGCACTCCTTACACGGTTTCCGATGTCATCGTCCGTTACCGTCATCCGCGGACCGATGTCGGCTTCCTTTCCTTCCTCCGCCTTCAGATACAGCGGCTTCATTCCGTGGGCCGAATCGGTACAGCCCGTAATTACCGCAGGGCCTACAATAGCTTTTCATCCTTTCTTCAGGCAGAAGATATCCCCCTCGATTGCCTTTCATCCGGGCTGGTCGAATCCTACAATGCTTATCTCCTCCGTCGGGGCATCACCCGCAATTCCATTTCCTTTTATATGCGCATCCTCAGAGCCGTCTATAATAAAGCCGTTCTCCAGCACCTTGTTCCGCAGACTTATCCCTTCCGTCATGTCTATACCGGAACCGACCATACCCGGAAACGGGCGGTCGACGAACCCGTCATCAGCGGCCTGTGCAAGTTGAGGCTCGAACGCTTCCCCTCGCTCGAACTGGCCCGCAACCTTTTCGTCTTCAGCTATTGCACCCGGGGGATGGCCTTTGTCGATATGGCCTATCTCCGGAAATGCGATATCCGGCATCGGGTGATCCATTACACCCGTCGCAAGACCGGACAGAAACTGGAGATACGGCTCGAATCGCTGATGGAACAGATTATCGGCCGCTATACCGATCAGGTGAAAGATTCACCCTATGTCTTTCCTGTATTGAAGACAGAAGATGCCGACTGCGCCTATCGGCAATATCAGACAGCGTTGAACTATTATAATAAGTTGCTGAAACGGTTGGGCGAACTGTTGGGACTGGAAAAACGGTTGAGCTCGTATACCTCCCGGCATACCTGGGCCACTGCAGCCCGCAACCATAACATACCCATTTCGGTCATCAGTGCCGGAATGGGGCATACTTCCGTCAAGACCACACAAATCTATCTGGCCTTGCTGGAGAACTCTGTAATCGATGAAGCAAATAAGGGGATTATAGATGCGATAGGTTGTAATATTTCTGTATGAAGAAACGGTACAT
>CALUKX010000069.1 GCA_944321335.1 uncultured Phocaeicola sp.
TCGCATATAAAGTGATTGCATCCTATCCGCTTTATATGTCATCTTGCTTTTGGGGAACATTTACTGAATATCCCTAAATAATAAAAAACACCCGATTTTACATTTTAAAATGTAAAATCGGGTGTAAATCCTTCATACTATTTTTCTGTTTTTATTGCGGTGCGTACGGGACTCGAACCCGTGACCCCATGCGTGACAGGCATGTATTCTAACCAGCTGAACTAACGCACCAATGCCTCATTCGTTAACAATCTCTCTCGATTGCGGATGCAAAGGTACAACAATTTTTCGAACCTGCAATAGCTGAATAAAATTTTCTATTCAACCTTATGTGATATGTCTAAATAGAATCTAACCGGATAAAGCAAATTACATAGAAGTTGTTATTCATAAGTTATAAAACATAACTTTTTGACAGAAATATTAGGTAGTAAACAATAATTCGTTATTTTTGCAGTTCCAAGAAACTAAACAAAAAAAGAATGAACGTAGCCATTATAAAATACAATGCAGGAAACATTTTCTCAGTCGACTACGCTCTGCGCCGATTGGGAGTGGAACCTGTCATAACTGCCGACAAAGAGATTCTTCAGAGTGCCGACAAGGTTATCTTTCCCGGTGTAGGTGAAGCAAAGAACACCATGGATTACCTGCGTGCCAATCATCTTGATACCTTAATCAAAGATCTGAGACAGCCGGTTCTAGGAATTTGTCTGGGTATGCAGTTGCTGTGCAGACATTCTGAAGAAGGTGATGTGGATTGTCTAGGTATCTTTGATGCTGATGTGAAACGATTCCAACCTCAAAAGCATGAAGACAAAGTACCGCACATGGGATGGAACACGCTGACAAATACCTGCAGCAATTTGTTTAAGGGATTCGACAAGGAAGAATTCGTATATTTCGTCCATAGTTATTATGTCCCGCTGAATGATTTCACTGCTGCTCAGACAGAATACATTCTCCCCTATAGTTCTGCCTTGCATAAAGACAATTTCTATGCTACGCAGTTCCATCCGGAAAAAAGCGGCAAGACCGGAGAACGTATCCTGACCAATTTTCTTGATTTGTAACTTTAACCCAGCTCATTTATGATTGAACTTATTCCAGCTATAGATATTATCGACGGAAAATGTGTGCGACTCTCGCAAGGTGATTACGATTCGAAAAAGGTGTATAATGAAAATCCGGTAGAAGTAGCCAAGGATTTCGAAGCCCACGGATTGCGCCGCTTGCATATAGTCGATCTTGATGGAGCCGCATCGCACCACATTATTAATTATAAGGTGCTCGACCAAATTGCCAGCCGTACTTCGCTGATTATCGATTTCGGTGGAGGCATCAAGAGCGATGACGATTTATCTATTGCTTTCGACAACGGAGCACAGATGGTTACTGTCGGAAGCGTTGCCGTAAAGGAGCCGGAACTGTTCGGTAAATGGCTTACACGATACGGGAGTGAAAAGATGATTCTCGGAGCTGATGTCAAGGATAATAAAATTGCTGTAAACGGATGGAAGGAAGCAAGCCAAATGGAACTGATGCCTTTTCTCCAGAACTACACCGACAAGGGAATCAACAAAGTACTCTGCACAGATATCAGTTGCGACGGAATGTTGAAAGGTCCGTCGATCGATTTATATAAAGATATTATGGCAGCTTTCCCCGATATGCATCTGATCGCTAGCGGTGGAGTTAGCTGTATGGATGACATTCTGAAGCTCGATGAAGCCGGAATCCCGGCAGTTGTCTTTGGGAAAGCATTGTACGAAGGACGAATTTCTCTTGACGATTTGAGCCGATTGATTTAAAACCAAAAGATTATGTTAGCAAAACGAATCATACCCTGTCTGGATATCAAAAACGGACAGACTGTAAAAGGGACCAACTTTGTCAACCTACGTGAAGCGGGTGATCCGGTGGAACTGGGAAAAGCATATAGCGACCAAGGAGCCGATGAGTTGGTCTATCTCGATATCACAGCCAGCTACGAAGGTCGGAAGACATTTACCGACCTGGTCAAACGTATAGCTGCACACATCAGTATCCCGTTTACCGTTGGTGGAGGCATCCATGAGCTAAGCGATGTAGATCGCCTATTGAGCGCCGGGGCCGATAAGGTTTCGATCAATTCATCGGCCATCAAGAATCCGCAACTCATAGACGAGATAGCCAATCATTTCGGTTCACAGGTTTGTGTAGTAGCTATCGATGCACGACAGACCGCCGACGGATGGAAATGTTACCTGAACGGCGGACGTGTGGAAACCGACCGCAAGCTATTCGAATGGGCAAAGGAAGCCAACGAACGCGGTGCCGGAGAAATTCTCTTTACCAGCATGGACCACGACGGAGTCAAGAACGGATATGCCAATGATGCGTTGGCCATTCTGAGCGACAGCCTCACTATCCCTGTCATCGCATCCGGAGGTGCCGGAAAGAAAGAGCATTTCAAAGACACTTTTATCAACGGGAAAGCGGATGCAGCATTGGCCGCCAGCGTTTTTCACTTCGGAGAGATACCAATTCCCGAATTAAAATCGTATCTTCGCAAAGAAGGTATCAATGTAAGAATTTAAAGTAACTTCAATAACCTTTTATAAAGACGAATTATGGAACTAGATTTTGAAAAAATGAACGGCCTTGTTCCGGCCATTATCCAAGATAACTATACCCAGAAAGTACTGATGTTGGGATTCATGAATAAGGAGGCATATGAAAAGACTGTTGAAACAAAGAAAGTCACTTTCTATAGCCGTACGAAACAACGCCTGTGGACAAAAGGTGAACAGAGCGGTAATTTCCTGCATGTAGTCTCTATCCAAGCAGATTGTGATAACGATACATTGCTTATCAAAGTTCATCCTGACGGACCGGTCTGCCACACTGGAACCGATACCTGTTGGGGAGAAAAGAACGAACAAGATATCATGTTCCTGAAAGAATTGCAGGACTTTATCGATAAGCGCCACGAAGAAATGCCGGAGAAATCTTATACAACCAGCCTGTTTAAGTCGGGCGTAAACAAGATGGCACAGAAAGTGGGAGAAGAAGCTGTGGAAACTATCATCGAAGCCTGCAACGGTACAGACGAGCGACTCATCTATGAAGGAGCCGACCTGATATATCACCTGATTGTATTGCTGACATCCAAAGGTTACCGCATCGAGGACCTGGCCAGAGAGCTGAAGGAACGTCACAGCGATACATGGAAGAAGCATTAATTTAGAAACCATATAACTATGCCCGAAGAACCTCTTATAGCATACAAAAAAGCAACCATCAACCAACAAGAATATACCATTCTGGAGGATGTTGATTTTGAACTCAACAAAGGAGAATTTGTATATCTTATCGGTAAAGTAGGAAGCGGAAAATCTTCCTTCCTGAAAACCATGTATGCGGAACTCGATATCCACGACGGTGAAGCTATGGTTTTGGGGAATAATATGCGTTCGCTCAAACGGAAACACATCCCTGCCCTACGCCGCAAGATGGGAATTGTTTTCCAGGACTTCCAGCTCCTCACCGACCGTACCGTACACGACAATCTGAAATTTGTACTCCGTGCAACAGGTTGGAAACAGAAAACGGACATCGAAAATCGTATCACAGAAGTCTTGCAGCTTGTAGGAATGGAAAACAAAGGCTATAAGATGCCGAACGAACTGTCGGGAGGAGAACAACAGCGAATTGTGATAGCAAGGGCAATCCTCAACAAGCCGGAAATTATTCTGGCCGACGAGCCGACAGGTAATCTGGATGTGGAAACCGGACGAAACATTGTCAAACTCTTGCACGAGATTTGCAAACAAGGATCTGCCATCATTATGACAACCCACAACCTCAACCTCCTGAAAGAGTTCCCGGGCAAAGTTTTCAGATGCGAAAACCATCGTCTGACAGAAACAAGTGAATACTAAAAAATCCGAAAAGCGGGAGATTTTGCTGTCAAAAGTCAAAATAAAGCTAAAATCTTCTTATCTTTGCGCTATAAAACGGAATAATATTATAGAACAATTAAAATTCGAAGACTAGAAATGAAAGTTTTAAAGTTTGGAGGAACATCGGTAGGCTCTGCTCAGAGAATGAAGGATGTTGCCAAATTGATTACCGATGGCGAACAGAAGATTGTTGTATTGTCTGCCATGTCGGGTACAACCAATACATTGGTCGAAATTTCGGATTATCTGTACAAGAAGAATCCTGAAGGTGCGAACGAAATCATCAACAAGCTGGAAGCCAAGTATAAACAGCATATTGATGAACTTTATTCAACTGAAGAATATAAACAGAAGACTCTGGAATTGGTGAAATCAGTGTTCGATTATATTCGTTCTTATACCAAAGATATTTTTACGCTGTTTGAAGAAAAAGTAATCCTCGCTCAAGGAGAAATTATCTCTACCAATATGGTTACCAACTACCTGCAGGAACAGGGCGTAAAGGCAGTACTGATTCCGGCATTGGAGTTCATGCGTACCGACAAGAACAGCGAACCGGATCTGAACTATATCCGTGAAAAGCTTCAGGTCCAGCTGGAAGCACATCCTGATCAGGAAATCTATATCACTCAGGGATTCATCTGCCGCAACGCATATGGTGAGGTAGATAATCTTCAGCGGGGTGGCAGCGATTATACCGCATCGTTGATCGGTGCTGCAGTAAACGCATCAGAAATCCAGATCTGGACTGACATTGACGGTATGCACGATAACGACCCGCGCGTAGTCGACAAGACCTCTCCGGTTCGCCACCTGCATTTCGAAGAAGCTGCAGAACTGGCCTATTTCGGTGCAAAAATCCTGCATCCCACCTGTGTACAGCCAGCCAAATATGCCAATATCCCGGTACGTTTGCTGAATACCATGGAACCGACAGCTCCGGGTACATTAATTTCAAATGATACTGAAAAAGGCAAAATCAAGGCTGTTGCAGCCAAGGACAACATAACAGCAATCAAAATCAAGTCGAGCCGTATGCTGTTGGCTCACGGATTCTTGCGCAAGGTATTCGAAATATTCGAAAGCTATCAGACACCAATCGATATGGTATGTACTTCAGAAGTAGGTGTATCGATGTCGATCGATAACACCAAACATCTGAACGAGATCGTTGATGATCTGAAGAAATACGGCACGGTAACCGTTGACCACGACATGTGTATCGTATGTGTCGTTGGTGACTTGGAATGGGAAAATGTCGGTTTCGAAGCAAAAGCATTGGATGCAATGCGCGAAATTCCAGTACGTATGATTTCATACGGAGGTAGCAATTACAACATTTCCTTCCTGATTCGTGAAGCCGATAAGAAGAAGGCGCTCCAGTCTTTGAGCGACGTGTTGTTCAACCATACAAAATAAGTATCAAAATACCCGGAAAGGTATTCCGCTCCGGCAAACAAATACTTTGCAAGGCGGATGGTACGATTCATCGAGTCGCGTCATCCGCTTTGCTTTCTTATCAATACATATTTATGAAAGGAACATTCCCTATCAACAAATTCAGAGAACTGGAAACTCCGTTCTATTATTACGATGCAAACCTGCTGCGGGAAACATTGAATGTAATCCGCACAGAAAGTGGCAAATACAACAAGTTTTGTGTACATTACGCCGTTAAAGCAAACGCCAATCCGAAAGTGTTGAGCATTATCCGTGAAAGCGGACTGGGCGTTGATTGTGTTAGTGGCGGTGAAATCAAGGCTGCTATCAAGGCAGGTTTCCCGGCTAGTAAAATCGTATATGCAGGTGTAGGAAAGACTGACAAGGAAATCAACCTTGGTTTGGACTATGATATTTTCTGCTTCAATGTAGAGTCTATTCCCGAATTGGAAGTCATCAACGAGCTGGCAGCTGCAAAGGGCAAGATTGCACGTGTCGCATTCCGCATCAACCCGAATGTAGGCGCTCATACACATGCAAATATCACTACCGGTCTGGCTGAGAACAAATTCGGTATCAGTATGGAGGATATGAATCATGTCATCGATCTTGCCTTGGAAATGAACAATGTGAAATTTGTCGGTCTGCATTTCCACATCGGTTCCCAGATTCTGGATATGGGTGATTTCGTTGCGCTCTGTAACCGCGTCAACGAATTACAGGAGAAGCTTTATGCCCGTCAGATTATCGTCGAACATATCAATGTAGGCGGTGGCTTGGGTATTGACTATGCGCATCCTAACCGTCAGCCGATTCCAAACTTTGCTGAATATTTCGAGACATACCATAAACATCTCAAACTCCGTCCTCAACAGACTTTACATTTCGAGTTGGGACGAGCTGTAGTAGGTCAGTGTGGAAGCCTCATCACTAAGGTTACTTATGTAAAGCAAGGGACCAATAAGCAATTTGCCATTGTAGATGCTGGTATGACCGACTTGATCCGTCCGGCTCTGTACCAGGCTTTCCATAAAATAGAAAACATCACTTCGGACGAACCGATGGAAACATACGATGTTGTAGGACCGATCTGTGAATCATCCGACGTTTTCGGCAAAGCCATCGATCTCAATAAGACCAAACGTGGTGATCTGATTGCCCTACGTTCTGCAGGAGCATATGGAGAAATTATGGCATCGGGATACAACTGCCGTGAATTGCCTAAAGGATATACATCCGATGAACTGATCTGATAAAGATATCTGTCGTATCTTAAGATAAGGAGATAAAATCCAGACTTTTATTATAAGAGTCTGACTTTATCTCCTTCTTTTTTTGCCAAGAAATGAATAAAGCAAATTCCATATCAAACACGATACATGAATCAAAATTTTACCCTATTTTTGTATTGCGTTTATAAAAAGAAACTATGATAACAATAGACATTAACTCAATAACCTGCATATTAGCAGGTATTTGCGGCATTTTCTTTATCATCCAGCTGATTTATATCTTCTGTCTGTACAACCGGATACACCGTCGAAGCAAACATTTACAAATTGATGTATCCGATGAATTGCCTCCCCTTTCGGTACTAATAGTTACAAAAGACTCAGGAAGTATGCTGCAGGAAAACCTTCCAGCTATCCTTGAACAAGACTATCCCGATTTTGAAGTCATCGTAATAAATGACAAATCTGCCGGCGAAGATGAAGACATTTTGAAGCTGCTGGAACAAAAGTATAAGAATCTTTACCACACGTTCATACCGGAAACAGCCCGTTATGTTAGTCGGAAGAAACTTGGCATTGCAATGGGAATTCGTGCAAGCAAAAATGAATGGTTGGTTGTAACCGAACCTACATGCCGACCGATCAGTAACCAATGGCTGCGTAGTCTTGCCAAGCAAATGACTCCAAGTACCGATGTTGTATTAGGTTATAGCAACTACTTTCCTCAAAAAGGATGGTTTGCCAAACGAATTACGACAGGCTTGTTTTTTGAATCCTTACGATTCCTTTGCATGGCTTTGGCTGGGAATCCGTACATGGGCATCGGAAGAAATCTGGCTTATAGGAAAAGTGTCTATCTAAAACATAAAGGCTTCTCAGACCATCTGCAATTACAACGCGGAGAAGATGACCTCTTTGTCAATGCCGTTGCAAATAAGAGCAATACACGTGTTGCCCTCGGTGCCGACAGTATTATCCGGATGTCAATCCCTCCTTTTCGACGGATATGGCATGAAGACATGATGAATTATATGGTTACGTCCCATTACTACAAAGGAAGTGCAAAATTCTGGAATGGGTTGGAAACATGGACTTGTGCATTATTCCATCTCATTGTCATCGGCGGATTAACAATGAGCATTATAGAGCAACAATGGATTGTAGGAGGAATCATTCTCCTATGTTGGATTATAAGATTCACCTTATTCTTACTAGTACTGAATAAAGCTGCACATGATTTACAAGAAAAAATAGGTTGCATCCTTCCACTCTTCGACATACTCAGACCGATATGGAGTCTACAAAAGCAGCTTCAATATCGGTTTAGAGATAAAAGAGACTTCATTAGAAAATGAATTACAGAAATAAAGCACAGAAAAGTCTATTCCCTGAATAATTATCTATACAGTGAATAGACTTTTTATACCAACAACTTATCAACGGTTGAACAACTCGAAAGTAAACTTACAACCAACCGATGTAAACTTTCCCTGTTCATTACCGATAAAGACTCCAAAGTCGAACACATGAGTACCAAAACCATATCCCAATTCAAGATAGGGATTCAGATGAGGCATAAACAACACACCGGCATAAATTCTCTCCTTCTGAATAAACGACAACAAACGGCTGACCGGATATAGAAGCAGAAATGGAGTTTCATAAGTAATATTACCTCTTACATAATGACGGGAAGCATTGTACCATCGTCCATCCAACATTTGGAATGCCCCTCCGATATCGTCATTCCAGCCCTGCGGTAAGTTACGATTCGCAAAATCAACATAATCTACAAAATACATTTCGCGTTGGTTACTGAAAAAACCGCCACCAACATGATAGGCAATCGAATGAAGATTTCGTATACGTATCTGTTGTTCAGCTGAAAGTTCCAATCGATGATACTTACCGGAATGAGGCAACACCTTCAATCCACACTCATAATCGGCAACAAAAGTAGGGTAAGTAGAGCCAATATTCATTTTTCGATTTCCATTCATATAATAATACATGCCTGGAGTCCACTCGATACGCAATCTTGGAGCAAAACTATTATACTTTAGCGGAACACGTTTTGCAACTTCGGGAGTTCCATGAACCGCCTTTCGCCAATGCATGGAAAGTCCAGTCCAAAGGCTTAAACCGTTCACGACCTCTACATTGTGGGCAATATTCAGATAAATATCCTTAAAATAATCAAGTTCCAAGCCATTGAAACTGAATGTACTATCCGGGATTGATTTCAGCTGATCCAATACCACACTACTATAAATTCTGTTACCATTTCCAACATTCAATGTAATAGCCCCATGTTTTTTCGGATTATAAACAAATTCGCCATCTAACTTGGCATACAATTCCTTTTTCGTGAAATTATATCCTACTTGTGGAATTAGTCTTAGCAATTTCCCGTCATGGAACAATTTATTATATTTAAATACTTGACGATATGCCCATCCATTTCGATGGCTATAACTCACCAGAAACGGATTAATAAGAGGAGAACAGCTGATATTACCCAATTTGGAAAAATCTATATCATAACTGCTTATCAAAGCATCACCAAGCTGTCCCATGAACACCAGATTACGCTTCAATTTAGTCTGAGGTTTTTGTAAGGTATCATCAACACTAACAGTTCTTCGTTTATCAAAAGCACGATACAGACTATCTTCACTATCCGACAAAGGCAAAGGACGGATTCGAGTGAAAGAATCCCGGTCTTGTATCAACTTAGTCGTATCTGCTGTCAATCTATATGATTTAGACAAATTATATTTCTGGTCACCCTCCTGCAATCTCAAGACCTCCTCATCACTCATGAATTTAATATTCTTAAAATTCAGCCATCCCGTATAATTCATCTCCAACTTATTACGGACAAACTTAAAAATTACATCCAAATTCAATAAATGAGGTAAAAACCGGCTCTCCCCTTCCTCTCCCATCTGCATGCTCAAATGAAAGCTTGTTAAATCGTACTTACCTATAAAATCCATATAACGGATACTCCAATCACTTGAAGAAATCCAAAAAAAGCCTTCCATCAACTGAGTACTTCGATAACGTGGGATTACACGGACTTTGTATTGGATTCCTTCCATACGATAATCTACTGAATCCAACAAATAATAATAATGAATACTTGATTTTCTATACAAAGGTGAAAGAATCTTATTAGCCATTACTGAAGGTGCATAAATATTGAATTGCAGGAAATCCAATATATCAAAAAAACGACTGTAACCACCAGGGAAAGTTGTTGCAACAGCTGTTATTTTTCTATCGTAGATACGAGGTGCTGTATAGTGAAGATCACTGATAGATTCATGAATATAATCGTTAATTCCTTTCTCAAAACGGAACATTGAGGGAATATATTTGATAATTCGGTTGCGTTTATGAATTTTCATTCTTCCCTTCAGATACAATACGGCTTCATATTCCTTTATCTGAGTGGCATATTTTTCTGCAGAATCAAAAATATGATCCATAATAGAATCAGGCACATAATAACTGCGTGAAACGGATGATATTTTATCATTGGCCATTCCATGTACGAAAACTACTGCACAAACCATGCAGAGTATAATCTTGCATATAATATGTTGTTTTTTTTCCAATCGCTTAAAAATATATAAGCAAATATAAAGAAATACCACATGACTAACGATATTTTTCGATGTTTATAATCTACTTTTTAATTTTTTCTTACTATCTTTGTGCTAGAAAACATGTTTTTATAGCATCTATGATTAAGAAGGATTTAACAGAAACAGAGATTGCGGAAAGCATTCCAGAATTATGGCAGCCTTTAACAGAAGAGCAACGCCAATATCTGGCACAGAATTTTACTATACAGAAATACAAGAAAAATGAAACTATCTATTGTGAAGGAGAAACTCCTTCTCATTTGATATGCTTGTTGAGCGGTAAAGTAAAAATCTATAAAGATGGTGTGGGCGGAAGAAGTCAGATCCTTCGTGTCATAAAGAACAAGGAATATTTCGCCTACAGAGCTTACTTTGCGGAAGAAAATTTCGTTACAGCCGCAGCAGCCTTTGAACCTTGTACAATGTGCTTGATTCCGATGCCGGTAATCGAAAAGCTAATCATGGAAAATAGTGAACTGGCCATGTTTTTTATCCGCCAATTGTCGAAGGATTTGGGAATTTCGGATGAAAGAACCGTTAACCTGACTCAGAAACACATTCGTGGTCGTTTGGCTGAATCACTCCTCTTTCTTAAAGACACATATGGTGTTGAAGGCGACCAATGTACATTAAGCATCTATTTGTCACGTGAAGATTTAGCTAATCTGTCGAATATGACAACATCAAATGCAATCAGAACTTTATCTAATTTTGCTTCAGAAAAACTGATTATCATAGACGGACGACGTATCAAAATTCTAGATGAAGAAAAGCTAAAAAAAATAAGTAAAATCGGATAATCCATTATTAAAATATGCAGGAATCCCCGATACTTTTAAAACAGGGATATTCAGTAAATAGTATAAAATTAGCCAACTAATTCATACACAAATTATTGCGAATTAGTTGGCTTTTTTGT
>CALUKX010000070.1 GCA_944321335.1 uncultured Phocaeicola sp.
CACTTCAACCAAAACCCTTGTAACTCAATTCTATCACTATATCTTTCCGCATTTCACTTTTTTGTAGTAACTTTGCACTATAAAGTTACAGCAATTTTCGCTAATCACCGAATCTTCAAACACTTATATTTCATCGAACTCACGTTAATTATAACATTTCGGTCAGTAGAATTCAAATAAATAGTCATATATTTGCAATGTACAAAACACATAGATTTTTTAGCAGTAAAAAAACATATAAATTCCCCCTAAATTAGCTTGAAAAATAGCGATTAAAAGGATGATGGTCGGTCGGTAACCGTGATGGTTGTCGGCCGATTTTTTTAATTAAAGCAAAAAACTTGATTAAAATACCGATTTTCTGTCCTTTTTTCCATATTTATTTGTAACTTTACAATGTAAGCTCTATCATAAAGAGCTATAATTAAAAATGTGTTTGACACAAAATTGATGGAAAACCATGAAACTAAACTAGCATCCATCGATTTCTCTCCCTCTAGAACATTCCGTTCTCCGTTATTTCAGGAAACTTCCTAAGTTTCCGGTTTCACATTTTCAGTGGATGACTTATGAAAAGTGACACTTCCCACGGCTTCTGGTACAGAATCTTTCACAGGAATCCCCCTGATGACATGATTTTGCTTGGCAAACGTTTTGAGCGTTTCGGACTTACAGATATGGAGATGAAAGAAGCTTTGCAATCGGCCTGTTCCTTCTTTGATATCCCTTCTGCACAAATCATCAAGAAACTGACCCACACACCGAAAGGACAAACCATGTTTCTCGATTGGGACAGGAAACACCATGCCGACGACACCCTCTGTTACAATATGCAGCAACTTATCGATATGAAAGTCGAGAAAAAGGATGCCTTCGCACTCGTCGTCACTCACGAATGTGCCCATGAATTTATGCAAAGAAAACATTTCGAGGGCATCGGATTGGGAGCATGGGATACAGAACTGGCTTCCGACTTCCTGTTAAGTTGTTGGGCGGGATTGACCAAGATAGATATCTTTAAGGTGAATATGGGACTACTGACAACCTGCGGCAGCCGCCTGCATCCCGACGGCGTTCTGCGTTCACTGTTCGTGAGATACGGTTATTATCGGGATATCGAACTCAAGGAACAGGATCTGCCTATCCTGATTCCCGGACTGATGAACGAATTTGTTGCATTCAAGCAACTGCATATCCAACAAATCATTACCTTACATAGAAAATATGAACATTCCTGAAACGTTATGAAACAATGCAATCTTTCGGATAAACAAAAATGGCTTGACAGCGCAAATACCGTCAAGCCATTTTTCTTTCTTATTATTTATTTGGATATCGCTTCCGTACATTCATCGACCAGATAAGCTATAGATACATACGGAATACCCGAATTGGTGGTAAGACCGATTTCACAGGTGCGGCTGTTGGAATAGCCGACAGTGATTCCTCCCTTTTCTATCTGGGGACGAAGCTTGCGCAATGCGTATGCATTTACTTCGGGATGTGTAAATCCACGGTCGCCGGCAAATCCGCAACAACCCACTTCTTCCGGAACCAGGACATTAGACGAGCATCGCTTTGCAAGACGGACAATGGTATCTGCCAGTCCCATACGCCGCATGGAACAAGTAATGTGAATGGCGACGGGACGATCTGTCGGATGGAACGAAAGCTTATCAAGAAGATAGGTTTCGATAAATTCAGCCGGTTCGTAAAGCTTCATCCGTGAAATCTTTTCACGCATACGATGCAGACAGGGACTCTGGTCGCAGAGAACCGGATAGCGTCCGTGTTCGCTGGCTTCCCAAAGAGCGGCCTCAAGCTCAGTCGTCTTACGGTCGGCGATGTCGGGCATTCCTTTGCTTTCCCAAATAGTACCGCAACAAAGCTTGTCCATGTGTTTCGGGAAGATGATTTCGTATCCGGCTTTCTTGAGCAAGGATACCATCTTATCGACCAACGGCATATCTACAGGGCTGTGCTTCGGCAGCCCCATAGTCTGATTGATACAGCTCGGGAAATAGACTACCTTCGGAACATCGTTCTGCGGAGCCGGTTTCAGTAAAGAAGACGGGACACGATAAGATTTCGGCATGGCGGTTGTCCACAACGGAATACCCAATCCTCTGTGCAGACTGCCACAAAGCGAATTCATGTTATTGGTTCCCAAAACTGTATGTACAAGATTGGCCATTCCCAATACGGGGCGGAGCACCGACTTTACACCAGAAAAATGCTCGGCAGCAAACTTGCCTGCACGATAACCGGCCGATCCGACCGGCAATTCCGCCTGACGGATATCATGGGTAAGATCGCCTGTATTGATTCCCATCGGGCACGACATCGAACAAAGTCCGTCGCCGGCACAGGTTTCATTTCCAAGGTATTTATATTGTTTTTGGAGTGTATCTAAACGCTTCGGATCTTCTCCGGTCTGTTTCAGTCGGGCAATCTCACGCTGGATAACGATGCGCTGTCGTGATGAAATGGAAAATCCGCAAGTAAGGCAGTCCACTTCACAGAACCCGCATTCGATACAACGGTCGATATGCGGATTGGCCATCGGCAGAGGCTTGAAATGACTGATAAAGCACTTCGGATCGTCGTTGAAGATGACACCCGGATTCAACAGATTGTTCGGGTCGAAGAGTTTCTTCACTTCCTTCATGATACGGAAAGCGGCCTCTCCCCACTCCTTTTCGACAAACGGAGCCATGTTGCGGCCTGTACCGTGTTCGGCTTTCAGCGAACCGTTGTATTTATCGACTACCAAAGTCACTACATCCTGCATCAAAGCTTCGTAACGGTCGACATCCTCCTGCGTATTGAACGACTGGTTGATGATAAAGTGATAGTTTCCTTCCAAAGCATGTCCGTAGATACATGCGTCATCGTAGCCGTGACGGGCAATCAGCTCCTGCAGGTCGGCCGTAGCTTCGGGTAAGTCTTCGATGTGGAAAGCCACATCTTCGATCAGACAAGTCGTACCCAACTTACGTGTTCCTCCAACCGAAGGGAAGATACCGGCACGGATGGACCAATATTTGGCATATTCTTCGGGCTTGTCGGTGAAATGCACAGGCACATAGGTATCGAATTGTGCGAGTGTATCTTCAATCTGTCGGATATAGAGTTTCAACTCTTCCGGTGTAGTGGCCATCGTTTCTGTAAGTACGGCTGTCAATCCTTCGCCTGTCGGATCGTTGACTGAAGCAAGCGACTTCTTGTCGAGCAATTCAGCACCTTTCACAATCCATTCGCCCTTCCCGTTAGTCAGTTTCTTCATGGCAACCACCGCACGGCAAGCCTCTTTGATATCGCTGAAGTACAACATCGCACTCGCCTTGCACGGATAATCGTAGGCAGTCTTCATATTTACTTCCGAAAGGAAAGCCAATGTACCCTCCGAACCTACCATCAGATGCGCAATGATATCGAACGGATCATCGAAACGGACAAACGGAAGGATATTCAATCCGGTCACATTCTTAATGGCATACTTATATTTGATACGTTCCACCAAAGCCGAATCGTTCCATACCTGACGACGGATTGATTCGATACCATACAGAAACTCCGGATGGGTGGCCTTGAACTGCTCGCGGCTGACCGGATCGCCGGTATCGAGCACCGTTCCATCGGCAAGCACGATACGGGCAGACAGCAACACCTTATCACTGTTGGCGTGGGTTCCGCAGTTCATACCCGAAGCATTATTCATCACGATTCCCCCTACCATCGCACTCTTGACGGAAGCCGGATCGGGAGCAAACTTACGTCCGAAAGGTTTCAGAATCTCATTCACCCGATTCCCGATGATACCCGGCTGAAGACGGATTGACTCGTGGTCGGGGGCCACACGGTACTTCTCCCAATGCTTGCCGGCTACAATCAGAATGGAATCGCTGATAGCCTGGCCCGACAGACTGGTACCAGCCGCACGGAAAGTTACCGGCAACCGATACTTCCCTGCAATCTTCAACAGTCGGGACACTTCTTCTTCATTATCGGAACGGACAATCACTTGAGGAATGAGACGGTAAAAGCCGGCATCGGTTCCCCATGCCAACCGGCGCAACTCGTCGGTATAGATACGATCCTGCGGAACAAACTCCGCAATATCGTGTAAAAAATCCTGGTATTTGTTTTTTGAACTCATGTGTTAGTTTTATAGCAGTTTAGTTCAAGGGGAAAGCTTCCGTCAATGTGTTGCTACGGGAGGGTTCTCCTTTAAGCCCACGCAAAGTTATAAGCCTTTCCGAAGATAGAAAGGGAAAATCAGTAAAAAGTTTGAAAATTATTTTTATTTTTGTGCTTGAATTAACACATAGCGCTATGATAACACCTCAGGAACTTATTGAACAGCTGATGGAATACTATGGATATACAGTAGATCTGTCGTATGCCATCAATTACATTGATATGGCAGGGGATTATGCCGACGTGGAAGGTTTCCATCTCTGGTTGGAAGAGTTACAGGAATTCTATGTCGATGAATAACCGAAATATATAGGACTAAAGTTTATTTCTTTGCATAAGGTACCTCTTTTTCGGCAGCCATCGGGATGTCGGATTCCATCGGAATGGCATAGGCTTTCTGCCCGACCGACGGATTGAGACGTTCCTTCAGTTTCGTGTTCCGTTTCAAGACAGTCATATTATGGATGGCGTATGCCAATGCCTTGGTGGAGCCTATCAGCACACATATCTTTTTAGCTCTCGTGACTCCGGTATATATCAGGTTACGCTGAAGCATGACATAATGATTCATCAGTACCGGCATAACCACTATAGGATATTCCGATCCTTGTGATTTATGGATGGTGGTTGCATATGCCAAAGTAAGCTCATCGAGTTCGGATGCTTCGTATTCTACCGGCTTGCCGTCGAAATCGGCCGTCAAGGTACGTTCTTCCATATTCACCTCACTGACATAGCCCAAATCACCGTTGAATACATCCTTATCATAGTTGTTGCGTATCTGCATGACACGATCGCCCTGACGGAATGAGAAGCCCCCTCTTACCAGTCCAATTTTGTTCGGATTCAATGCATCCTGTAATGCCAGATTCAAATTGGTGGCACCAATGATACCACGCTGCATCGGAGTAAGCACTTGTATCTTGGAGGTTTCCAGATGATAAGCTTTAGGCAGACGCTCCCTTACCAGACTGACAATGGTTTCGGACACCTGGACAGGATCATCCGACTGCATGAAAAAGAAGTCGGTAGCTTTTCCGTTACTGATATCGGGGAAACGTCCCTGATTGATGGCATGGGCACTCATCACGATACGGCTTGTCTGCGCCTGACGGAAGATACGTGTAAGACGTACCACCGGTATCTTTCCCGAATCGATAATATCACGCAATACATTTCCCGCTCCTACGCTCGGCAGCTGGTCGACATCACCAACCAATATCAGACGCATATGGTTGGGAATCGCTTTCATCAGGCTATTCATCAAGACAATATCAATCATGGAACACTCATCGACAATCAACGCATCACCTTCCAACGGATTCTCATCATTCCGTTTATAGCCCTCAGCCGGACTGAATTTCAACAGTCGATGGATGGTCTTCGCTTCCATACCCGTTGCTTCGCTCATACGCTTGGCAGCACGGCCGGTCGGAGCGGCAAGCAAGATTTTAAGCCCTGCAGTCTGCAAGGCAGCAATGATTCCTTGCGTAGTAGTAGTCTTACCGGTACCCGGTCCGCCGGTAAGCACCATCACTTTCGACAAGATAGCCTGACGGATGGCGGCAATCTGAACCTCATCATATTCCACCCCAGTCCTTCGGGAAATGGCTGTAATATCACATTCGGCCTTAAACAAGGTATTATCCGACGAATCGAGTAAAGCCAGAAGGCGGTTGGCAGTACCACATTCCGAATAATAGAACGGCGGAAGATAAATCGCTTCTTCATCAAGCACAACATCCTCGGCCTGTATCATATCACGCAAAGCCTGACGGATAGGTTCCTCTTCGGCTTCCAACAGCTCCTTGGCCGACTTCACCAATTGTTCTTCTTCGGCATACACATGTCCGTCGTTCGAAAGCTGATTCAATGTATAAAGGATACCGCTACGACAACGACGCAGGTCATTCTTCCCGTATCCCATCTTTGCCGCAATGGTATCTGCTGTCTTGAAACCGATTCCCCAAATATCATCGGCAAGGCGATACGGATTCTCATTCACCTTGTCGATACTCTCCTTTCCGTATTCACGGAAAATCTTGGCGGCAAAAGCTGTACTTACTCCATATCCCTGCAAGAAAAGCATTACATTCTTGATTTCCTTCTGTTTCTCCCAACTCTCACGTATCTTCTCCACTCTTTTCTTTCCGATACCCGGGACTTCATACAAACGTTCGATTTCAGTTTCTATCACATCGATCGTATCCAGTCCGAACTGATTTACGATCAGCTTTGCATAGGTTGGTCCGATACCTTTTACCAATCCGCTGCCCAAATACTTTTCAATACCATAAAGGGTAGCAGGCATGACTTCCTCCCACGTTTCGGCCACAAACTGGCTTCCGTACTTTTTATCGACTTTCCAATCGCCGTCACACAACAGCACACTCCCAACAGGCACATCCAATAGATTGCCTACCAAGGTTACCAGATCCTTATATCCTTTTACATTAACTTTCATTACAGAATAGCCGTTCTCGGGATTCTGGTAAGTAATACGCTCTATGACACAACGAAGTTTGCTCATCTTAATTGCAAAGATAACAAATATACTTCCACAAGACGTAAAGAATAAAAGATAATGCGGCACCATTTTTTCCACTAAATGGAACAACAGCACTCTTTGCTGCAGAGAAAAAATTTAACTAACTTTGCAGCCGTTTTTAGTAAATAACCCTTTATGTCATTAAAAAGAATCTGTTTCTATGTGTTAAGTATGGTAATAGCGGTGCCGCAACTGATGGCCCAATCTACCGTATCCGACACTCATATTTCAGATTCTCTTTCCGATAAACCCATCCATCATCTGGGAATAGACTTCCATGCCGGATATATTGCAGCCAAGAAAAAATTCTTTCATGGCGACAACGCCAAGAACGAACCAATAAACAAGGCAATTTCAGGGCAGATCAGATACAGTTTCCAGTTCCCATCGGATACCCGTTGGGGACGTATGTATCCGAATACATATCAAGGTATCGGACTTTCTTACAATACCTTCTTCAACAAGGAAGAATTGGGGAATCCCATCGGGATATTCATCTTCCAAGGTTCACGCATAGCGGAACTTTCTCCTACTCTATCATTCGATTATGAATGGAATTTCGGAGCGTCTTTCGGATGGAAACCCATGAACAAGGATGAAAACAGCCCCGAATATAATCCAAACAATACAGCCATAGGTACCAAAGTCAATGCCTATATCAATATAGCATTGATGCTTAATTGGAAAATCGGCGACGAATGGCGGTTTAAGGCAGGTATCGATTATATGCATTTTTCCAACGGAACGACCCATTATCCCAATGCGGGAGTCAATGCCATCGGGGCACGAATCGGTTTGATCCGCATCCTAAATCCAGAAATCGCCCGACTTCCACGACATAAAGACCATACGCTGGATATAGAGCCTCACATGAGTTATGATGTGGTAGTCTACGGAACAGCTAGGTTCAGAGATATCAAATTCGGCGACGAAACCTATCATGCAAAAGGCCCATATGCCGTATGGGGATTCAATTTCAATCCGATGTATAATATCAATAAACTATTTAAAGTCGGTGGTTCCCTCGATGCACAATATGACCGAAGTGCAAATCTGAAAGAATATGTCATTGATGCTGAAGCGGAGGAAAAGGTATTCGGCCGTCCGCCTTTCCAGAAACAATTCGGTATCGGTCTATCCGCCCGTATGGAATTGGTCATGCCTATTTTTTCTGTCAACCTCGGTGTTGGACACAACATCATCTATCAAGGTGAAGACACCAAAGGTTTCTATCAAATCTTTGCTCTTAAGGCATCCGTTACAAAGGATTTTTTTCTACACATCGGATATAGACTTCAAGATTTCCGTGCCCCTAACAATCTGATGTTGGGAGTAGGATATCGTTTTCACAACAAACGATAAGCCACATATTCTCAAAGGTTTCTTTAAAAAGGAAAACTTTTTTGTATCAATTACAAATTTCAGAATCTTTTCAGTATTCATTCTTACTTTTGTGTAAACCTTAAAAGATATTGTGTATGAAAAAGTTTATTTGGATGTCAGTATTTGTATTAGGAGCACTTTTCGCTTCTTGTAGTGATGACGACTCGCCTACTACAGGCTCTAAAGTACCCGCGCAAATTGAAGCCGCATTCAAACAAAAATTCCCGGATGCATCGAATGTAAGCTGGGAAAGCAGAAGTGGAGGCTACATGGTTGCAAGTTTCACCTCGAACAACGAAACACAAAAAGCATGGTTTGACAATAATGGTACATGGAACATGACAGAAAAGGAAATTCCTTTCCATGCCATTCCACAAGCTGTAAGAGATGGTTTCAATGCGACAGAATACTCTAAAGCACCCTGGGTACTTGACGATGATGAAGTGGATGTATTATACCGTGAAGGAGCAGAAACACTTTATGTAATCGAAGTTGAGAAGAAAGAAAACGGTGTGGAAACCGAAATGGAACTCTACTTTACAGAAGATGGACTTCTGGTGAAAGAAATTGTAGATGTCGATCACGACGATGATTTCAGCAATATGTTACCGAAAGAAATCCCATCGGCTATCCAATCGTGGTTGGATGCAAACCTTCCGAATGCAAGACTCATCGACATTGAAAAAGAAAATGGAAACATCGAAGTGGATGTTTTATATCAAGGTGTAGAAAAAGAAATCCTGTTCACAGCTCAATATGAATGGATTTCAACGACTTATGATATTCCAGTCAGTGCAGTTCCGGCAAATGTTAAGGCTGTAGTCGATACTGAATATCCGGGTTATTACATCGATGATGCGGAAATCATTGAAACAGCAACCGGAACACAGTATAAACTCGAACTGGAAGCTCATAACGATAATGCACCGGACATTGATATCATTATCGATGAACAAGGAACAATCATCAAGACCAAGATAGATGATTAAAACTGATATAGGGGTTAATTATAAACCTGAGACTTACGATTAAGAACTCAAGGCGTGGTTATATTCCGGAAACGGAAGTAACCACGCCTTCCTTTAAAAAAGATAAAATCTCGATTAACATGCACGGCTAAAGTCCATTAAATGTATACTTTTGCACGAACAGAAGAATACCATATAACACATAATTATAAAAATCAAGAAAATGAAGAAAACAGCAATCGTATGTATGTTGTTTTTGCTGCTTGCAGGCTCTGTAAGCGCAAAAGATTACAGTACTTATTATCAGAATTTACCGACAGCAATGCCGACTGTTTCGGCTCCGACAATTCCGGCCAATACCGTAAACATCAAAGATTTTGGAGGCATCGGCGATGGCATCACACTCAATACGGAAGCTTTTAAGAAGGCTATCAGTGCCTTGAACAAACAAGGCGGTGGCAAGCTTGTTGTTCCTGCCGGAATCTGGATGACCGGACTGATCTCACTGAAAGACAATATTGAGCTGCATCTCGAAAAGAACGCCATTGTTATGGCTTCTCCTGAAAAGAGTCTTTTCATCAAAGAAAAGGACGGAAAGAAAGACGACAAATGTACTCCGCTGATCAGTGCAAGCAAGCGTAAGAACATTGCAATTACCGGTGAGGGGGTAATCGACGGTAACGGAGCATACTGGCGTCCGGTAAAACGTGCAAAGGTAAGTGATACTGAATGGAAGACATTCAAGGAAATGGGAGGAACAGAAACAGAAGGTGGAAAACTTTGGTTCCCGTTCAATCTGAAACACTACGACAACATTGCAGAGACTCCCGAAGCACAGGAAAAGATGCGTACCCACCTGATCCGTCTGACGGATTGCGAAAATGTATTGGTCGAAGGGGTTACAATCCAGAATTCTCCGAAATTCCATCTCATCCCTACCCGATGCAAGAACGTAATTGTTGATGGAGTGACTATCCGTTGCCCCTGGAACGCTCAAAACGGTGATGCTCTCGATATCAGCAGCTGCAAGGATGTGTTGATCATCAACAATACGATTGATGCCGGCGATGACGGTATATGTATGAAAGGCGGTGCAGGAAAGAAAGGTGCCGAATATGGACCTTGCGAAAATATCCTGATCGAGAACAATGCAGTATTCCACGCCCATGGCGGTTTTGTTATCGGTTCCGAATTTTCAGGTGGAATGAAAAATATTGTTGTACGAAACAACCGTTTCTGTGGTACAGATACCGGCTTGCGGTTCAAAAGCGGTATCGGACGTGGTGGAAAGACTGAAAATATCTATATCAGCGACATCTTTATGACTGATATCAAAGATGAAGCTATCATTTTCGAATGTACCTATATCGACAAGAAATATAGTGTAAAGGATGATGAAAAGAAAACTACGGTTGCCAAAGATGCTCCGTTTGCACCCGATTTCAGCGATATCCACATCTCGAACGTAACTTGCCGTGGAGCCAAGACAGCCATCTCAGCACATGGACTGCCGGGATTGAAATGTGTATATGATATCACCATCGACAATTCCACTTTCTTCTACACCAAGAAAGACATCGATACCGATGAAACTGCTGACGTGAAGATTACAAACACTAAATTCTATACTTTCGAAAAATAATTCGATATATGATTATACAAAAAAGACGGGTGTAAATACATCCGTCTTTTTTGTTTCCGACTCTTTTATTAACGTGAGTTCGGTATAAGAAAACGATTGAAAAAGTTGTGGGAATGAAATATTTTTAGTATCTTTATAGCTGAT
>CALUKX010000071.1 GCA_944321335.1 uncultured Phocaeicola sp.
TGTTTGAGAAGACTAATTTCAACGATGTCAAAGAACTCAATTCTTCCCTTTTTCCGGGATTGTTTGATTAATATTAACTTGTCCCGATTTTAACGGGACACTAATGAACTAACCATTAAAAACGGATTGTTTCGCCGTCTTCAGGAATCATCAATCTGTTTGAATCAATGTGATTGTAATTGGCTTCGTTACGCAAGATGGCACGAGTAGTCTGACAATGGTCGACTGCGTCCATGTGTACCGCAATCATTTTGGTTGATGCAGGAATTTCCTTCAGCATCTGCATCACTTCCTTTTCATCCGGAATAATCGGACCGAACTCTTTCGACAGACCAACAAAACCGGCACCGCCACTGTTCACTACGATATAATCCGGCGCATAAGTAGCCACAGCCTTTTTCGTAGATTCATCCCAAACGCAATCGCCCATGATATACAAAGTAGGCTGACCTTCTGCTTTCAGGACATAACCCGAAGAAATTCCCATCATCTCCGCCAACTTTCCGCGACCGTGGCTTCCCTGCACACGGATAATTGTCAAGTCATCAATCTTGATACTGTCTTCAATAATCTTTGTATTGACAAACTTGTCTTTTACAGCCACTGTATCATAGTCGGCAGGCTGTACATACCATTGCATATCTTTCGAAATCAATCTTTTGGCTGCATCATCATAATGGTCGATATGAGAGTGAGTAAGCAGAACGAAATCCAGACTATCCAAAATCTCTTCAACCGGCATAGTGAGATGAACACGCGGGTTCATGTTGATGCCCAAAGCAGAGATCTTTACCGCTTCTTTTTCGCTCAACATCGGGTCGAGGAGGAAAGTCTTTCCTGCATAATTTACTTTCAATGTAGCATTTCGAGTCAGACGGACAGCATTTGCTGCTGTATCAGCAGATGTAGCCTGTTGTGCCGGCTGAGTACAGCTGTTCATTCCACACAACATCACACAAGCCAGCATGAAAAATAAGATTTTCTTCATAAATCAATGTATTAAAATGGATACTGATAATTGGTTTTTCTTACGTAAATATTCTCTCGATTACGGTTGCAAAGTTCCGAAAAAGCCAACAATTTCTTTATACCAAAAATGCAAGAAAACATGCCAAAATGATAAACAGGCAATTTAATCCAGAAGAAAATCCATTAAATATGAGGATATAAGCGATACCAATTCAGTAATATCAGAAATGTATAACATTCAAACATCAACAAGATTTATACCTTAACATGCACCCTCAACCCAACTAAAAGGCTATGGTTGCATCTGTTCCAGTTCCTGCCGTTGTTTCTTTGTGAGAGAAGCAACCACAATATCATACGACTCCCTGACGAGTTCCCTGATTTTGGAATCAGGTACATCCTGATTGAAGCAAACGCTTATCCAGTGTTTCTTATTCATGTGATAGCCCGGACGTATTCCCTCATACCGTTCCTGCAATTCCTCAATCTGTTCCGGATTACATTTGATATTGCAGAAATCGAACACATCGACATTCACAAAGCAGAACCATTTGTCGAGGACACAGAACACCAACAGATTACGGTCGTATTCCGATGTAACCTTATCGAACGGCATCTTGTCATGTACCCCTTTAAAGGAAAGGCAATAATTTCTGAAGTCTTCTATATTCATGTTTATAATCTATAATGTACTGAATTTAATTTGTGTATTTCATCAGAAAGAGTAGCTAAGGGAAAGAAACGCCCCATGCACATATTTCCGGCGTGGATAAAATTCGTCAAATCTATGCCCTTCATATACCATATTGCGGCGCATACCATAAACATCCAAATCAGAAAACATATAACCGATTCCGAATCCGAGTTCTTCAACTTTCATATAGATGCCGGCCCTGCAATCAAAAGCATACCAGCGTCCTGTATGGCAACTTACACGATCTGGATGCCCTACAGCAACCGGAAGGTCTCTATTAAAGATGTCAATCCCTACTCTGCTGTAAGGAACATTCATCATAAATCCCGGCTCAGCCATAACACTCCATTCTGTGTCCCTTATCTTGAACAATGTAGGTGAAATCAACAGAATCGAAGGACGAAGATACACAGAGAAGATTTCATCATCATCGTCTGATATAATCCAGTATTTATCTGTATGTGTGTAACCGGAAGGAGAGCCATTGGCATAATATTGCTTCCAGCCTCCCAAAGAGGCTCCGATACCCACGTAAGGACAAACCATATAATGATAGGAAAAATCCAACTGCCAGGTATCACAAGAGGTCAGTCCTCCCATGAACTCCAAACGATGACGGGAAATGTCTTCTTCAACAGATTGGGCAAACATTGACATAGCAATTGCCCACAGAAGAAGCATACTGATAACTTTTTTCATAAAATCAATGTCACATTATGGCCAAACTTCATCAAACAGAGTGCGAAAGTAATGAAAAAAAGGACGGAACAAACGAAACAAAAAACTATTTTTGTATAAACGACTTTAATACATGAGAAGTTTAAACAATAAATTACCAGAACCTTCAATTTGATTAAATCTTATATTATATGAAAACAGAGTTACAAAAATGTCTGGATGGAGAGCCTTTCAATGGCGGAGATGAATGCTTGAAAGAAATGACACTGAACGCAAAAAGATTGTTGAAGCAACTCAACAACCTTGATTATGCAGATGTAGAAGGAAAGAAATCAGTCATGAAGCAATTGTTCGGCAAAGTTGGAGAATATGTGCATCTGGACATTGATTTCCACTGTGAGTATGGTAAACATATATTTATCGGCGACAAAGTGGAGATTAACATGAACTGTACCTTCGTGGACAACAACATCATTGAAATAGGCAACAATGTGCTGATTGCGTCAAACGTACAGATCTATACCGCTACTCATTCCACAAAATTGAGGGAGAGGGTTGTCGAAAACTGGAAAGTTGGGAAAGAAATGTACTGGACGTCTGACTTTCCTGTCAAAATTTGCGACGGTGCCTGGATTGGCGGCGGTGTTATCATTCTGCCGGGAGTAACAATCGGAAAGAACTCAGTTATTGGAGCTGGAAGTGTTGTTACACGTTCAATTCCAGACAACTGTGTAGCTGTGGGAAATCCATGCAAAGTCATCAAGCACATTGATCAAGAATAAAATCCGTTTATAGATTCCTTACAGGAAACATTCCCACGTAGCGGATAAACCAGCGGAAAATCGGACAACCCGATCTGTCTAATTAGAAATTTAAGAACAAAAAATTATCTTTGCAATTAGGAAACTTAAAGTATCCGGTAAACCTAATTTTTACCGCAGATAGGTTTGCCACTATGAAAATCATGTATAACCAATAAAGCTACAATCATTATGAAACAAGTTCTTTTATCATTCATCTTTACGTTATTGGCTTTAAATATCCATGCTCAAGCTCAATATACCTATCAGCAGTTGGGCGACAAATATGTAGTAAGCGTCAACAACCATGAAGAGGTTGTAAAAGTATTGACCGATTTTTGCAAGGACATGAATATCCAGGCAGGCAGTATCATCGGAATCGGTGCGATTAATGAAGCGACCCTTCGCTTTTTCAACCCGCAAACCAAGAAATACGTCGACAAGACCTTCAACGAACAGATGGAGATTTCCAACCTGACAGGAAATGTTTCTACAATGAACGGAAAAACGTATGTGCATATCCACGCCACACTCGGCCGTTCCGATTATTCAGCATTGGCAGGACATCTGTTATCCGCCAAACTGAATGGAGCCGGAGAATTTGTTGTAGAAAAATTCGATGGCAAAATCGAACGATATTTTGATAAAGGGACCGGATTGAACATGTACTTATTTGAATCTAAATAATCTGACTGATATTGGGAAAAAATGTGTCAAAATATGCTACTCATGATTGCCCTGCCAGAAGATTCAGTCCCCAGAAAGCAGAGCACTATGTAATAAAGGATTTGATGACTTTCCGCCAGACACCATAGTTTCTACACTATAATAACGGAAGCCGAACGACAAACTCCGACTCAGTTTTCCTTATGTCAATCTGTTTGCCATGAAGGGCATACTGTTTCTTCAGATTATCCAGACCAATCCGTCCTTTACTGGTAGAATAACGCACCTGCAGATTATTTTCCACCCAAACCGAATCTGCATCGATACGGATTGTAATCCGTAAAGGAGAATCCAAAGTGTTCATATTGTGTTTCAACGCATTCTCTACCAACATCTGGATACTGGCAGGAATAATGTATCTGCCCAAAGCCAGCTCTTCGTCCTCTATCCGTATAGCCAATGTCTCACCGAAACGGATCTGTTCCAGATAAATATAGGACTTGACAAAATCCAGTTCATCCGACAATGGCACTTCCATCCGTTCATGCGTAGAGAGCAGATAACGATAGACCGACGAGAGTTTCTTGGCAAACAGGTTCGTCTTGACAGGATCCTTATAAGCCAACGAAGAAAGTACATTTAGGCTGTTGAAGAGGAAATGCGGATTGATCTGGTTTTTCAAAGCCTCGAACTGGTACTTAGCTTTTTCTTCACGCAATTCGGCCATACGGGTCTTGTTTTCCATATCCTTTTTCTGATAGAAGGCCACATCGATAATCAGCACCAATATACTGTTCCAAAGGATCAAAGGAAGGATAATCTGAAGGAAGCTGTACTCAGCCCCTGTGAAATGTATCCTGAACAAGTAATAGAGAAAGCCGAGAAGCCCTATCACCACATTGGCCAGCAGAAAACTCAGCAGAATAAGGGAAAGGCCGAACGACTTCCTCCTGTTGAACATTACGGAAACCAGTTTATAGTCAATCGCCCCGACGAGCAGGCAGCCGGGTATGTTCCATGCGAAATTAAGCAGGATTACATCTGCATGGAGCGGTCCCGACAAGGCTGCGAACGTCACGATACAAGCCAATGAGGATACTACAATTAGTAAAACAATCCCTGTTACCAACTTCGGATTTCTGACCATGATTGATGCTGTTATTTGATACCGTTTTAACACTGAGAACCGCCAAGCCAGTTCAAGAAATCATTCACCCGATTACGGCTGATGACCACTTCCTGCGGACAAGGCGGAGAAAATTCAACCGCCAAACGGCCTCCAAAATAACGCGACGCCTTCTTGATGGACTTGATATGGGCGATACAGTTGCGCGACACCCGGAAGAAATCATCCGTTCCAAGAAGTTTCTCCAGTTGAGAAAGCGAATAGTCCACGATGTATTGCTTACCCGAAAATGTATGCAGATACACATATTTTTCCTCGCTGAAAAAGAAAGCCACCTCCGAGGTTTCCACATACCGGAAGCTATCACCCACCGATACCAGAAAGCGGTTCTTCTTGACATGTTGCAGATAGGATGTTTCCAAAGCCCTGTAAGGTTCCGACTTCAGTTCCCACAGACAGTTCCGTTCGAACTTCTGCAAGGCACGTTCCAACGCTTCCTCTTCAATCGGTTTCAACAGATAATCGACGCTGTTCACCTTAAACGCCTGAATGGCATATTCATCATAAGCTGTAGTGAAAATGACAGGCACATTGACGGAAAGCCGTTCGAACACATCAAAGCAAAGGCCGTCCGACAAGCGGATGTCCACAATCAGCAGCTCCGGCTTGGCTTGACTCAATGCTTCAACCGCTGTATTGCCCCCATCAGCCCAAGCCTGAAGCCTGTAATCCGGGCGCAACAAGGTCATCATACGTTTTATCTCTTCATAGGCAAAACGTTCGTCCTCCAAAATCATATATTCTGTCATATCACTCGCTTAAAATTATCTGTCAATAGCCGAATAAGAACCCGGTCTTTCCTTTCCGTAGCTGTTGTCTATACGCAAATATAACCATTTTTCATTTTCGATGCAATCCGACATTCCACAGGGAAACGACAGCAATTAACCGTCCGCCCCTATAGCCGACAGGATAATTGCCGGAACAGTCGTCAGAAACCATATTTGAATCCCGCCATCAGATAAACGGAAGTATCAAATTCCCATTTGCCGGTATTACTTTTGAAACTGTTGGTGAATCCTTTCAGGCTCCGGTCGGAAATCCGAACCATATTCATCAGTTCAGAACCGACGGCCAGATAGACAGAAGATTTGTTGCCGAGTTTCAGTTCCGGTTTCAGATAAGCTCTGGCACGGGTGGCTCCATAGATTTTATAATCATTTTCCCGCTTCACGACTGCCGTCATGCCATCCATATCAAACAGGACCAGAGAGAGTTTGAAATTGTCGGAAAAGCGTCGTGCCACGGATGCCTTCACGGTATTGGCAAGCTCGACATTGATTTCATACCTTCCGGAACTGTTCCATTTCAAGAAACCCATAGGCATCACTATCGGAATACCGTAGGAGTTTGTGAGACCGGCTCCCACACCGATGTCCAGATTCTCCTTCAGCTTATAAGCGAAAATCACCGCTCCGTTCGCAAGGATTCCTTTATAAGAGATATGAGCCGTCTCCGTATAGATTCCTACACCCAAAGAAGCCATCATATACCATTTTTTTGAAATCGGGCGCAAATGGGAAACGTTGAAACTCAGGTTCATCACATCATCTGGATTGACAAAAGCCGCCTCATCCTTGTTATTCATGCGGGCATACGTGCCGCTGACCGTTCCCGACCAGGCAATCGGTTGTCCTTTGTCATTTGTTTTGACCGAAAACGGGAATGAATACCGGCCCGATACCTGCCAGTTGTCTCCGGAGCCCAACTTTTCTTTATCTTCATTCAAGAAATCACGCGATGGAGTATATCCTGTTTCGATATACCCTTGTTGGGCATAGACCTGTATCAAGCTCCAACAGAAAAAACATAAGAAGATTATTCGCTTCATCATTTCATTTTTTCTGCAAAAGTACGGGATGTGTTCTTTGCAGGGAAACGGAATCCGATGAACCGCAGAATAAGGCGGACAAGATGCAATATGTGGCAGACGAAGAGAAAGGCTTGTAGTGTAGTTTTTTTAGTTCCCTAAAGACGATTTTTACGTTCTCCAATGCAAGGACGTAGGTTTTCCGATGCAGGAACGTACGTCCTCCGATGCAAGAACGTAGGTTTTTGCTACCAAGAACATAAATGGTAACAAGGCAAAAATACATCTTCATCGGGGGATTTGCAGGACTTTGAAAGGAGATTGTCGGGTTTTATTCAATAAATGCCCTAAAATAAGATATGGGATACGTAAAAACAGTCAACCTTTCAATAGTCGATTAACCACGCACCTAATATGACCATTCCTCCTATCAACGAAAAGGTTCTTGCCCCATACCGCTGGATGTATTTGCTGATAAAAATCACGACACTGGCACCGGCAAGTCCACAAAAGCCGAACGAACCGATTACATCATCGCCAACTCATACTTCATCAGTCAACCGGTTTAGTACGATACAATTTTCAACCCTATCAATGAGGCTATCAGTGTAAAGAGAAAGAATAACCGAATGGGAGTTACCGGTTCTTTGAAAATAAAAATCCCAATCAGCACGGTTCCTACAGCTCCGATACCTGTCCAGATGGCATAAGCCGTACCCAAAGGAAGCGTCTGTACCGCTTTGGCAAGCAATGCCATACTCAGTATTGTCGATGCCAGAAAACCGGTTCCCCACAAATAAAATTCCACACCCGCTGAGGCTCTGGTTTTTCCCAGGCAGAACGTCAGGCTGACCTCAAACAGGCCAGCCAATAATAAAATTATCCAATTCATCTTATTTATACCTTTTAATCGGGCGCAAAATTACGGCAGGGAAAAATCAAAACTTTTTGCATTTGGTAAAAAAGGCCTTCTTCTAAAAAGAGAAAAGGAAAATGAATTCCGGCTTTTTCCTTAAATTTGTATCCGGAACCAATCACTATCAGCCTATGATGGAACTCAAACAAATCATCGACAGAAGATATGTATTGCCCGAAGACTCCTTGAAAAAGCTACAGGCTTGTATGTCGGAAGTGGCATTCCCCAAGGGATTTCATGTGCTGGAAATCGGGAAAGTTGAGAAGGATATCTTTTTCATCAAGCAAGGCATTGTAAGGGCTTTCACGTTGGTGGATGGAAAAGAAATCACTTTCTGGATTGGGAAAGAAGGGGCTACCATTGTTTCCATGAACGGCTATGTGAATGATGAACCGGGCTACGAAACCATGGAACTGATGGAAGATTCGATACTCTATGTCCTGAAACGGCAGAAACTGAAGGAGCTATTTGCCGAAGATTTGCACATTTCCAATTGGGGGAGAAGGTATGCGGAGATGGAACTATTGGATGCCGAACAAAGATTGATTTCGATGTTATCCGCCATCGCTTCCGAACGATACAGGGAGTTGATGGAAAAAGAACCTGAATTGCTGCAACGCATTCCGTTGGGAAGTATTGCCACCTATTTAGGAATTACCCAAGCCAGTCTGAGCCGGATACGAGCACACGTGAAATGAAAAGACGAAAGCAATTTTGAAACAAAGCCCAATATATCAAACATGGAAATCACAAGTTCGCTGAAAAAATATATAGATACTGAAATCATTCCGCGCTATGCAGCATTCGATGCCGCGCACAATCTGTCGCATGTACAAACCGTCATAACCAATAGCTTGAAGCTGGCGGAACATTATGATGTAGATATAGACATGGTGTTCACCATTGCCGCTTATCACGACTTGGGGCTATGCAACGGTCGTAAATTCCATCACATCGACTCAGGGAAGATATTGCTTGCCGATGAACAGCTGAAACAATGGTTTACCTCAGAGCAACTGATTGTCATGCAGGAAGCCGTGGAAGACCATCGGGCCTCAAGCGAACACGACCCGCGAAGCATTTATGGCTGTATCGTTTCGGAGGCCGACCGTTCCATAGACCCGGAAAGAACTTTGCGCCGAATCATCCAATACGGGCTGGACAATTATCCCGAGCTGTCGCGCGAAGAAAATTATCAGCGTTTTCTGGAACATGCAGAAAATAAATACGGCATTAATGGATATGTCAAGCTATACCTGTCCGAATCGCCTAATGCCAAACCTTTACAACGGTTACGCGATATGATTGATGACAAGACGCAACTGCGCCAGATCTTTGATAGAATCTATGACGAAGAATCAGCCCTGCGGCATTGATTATAACGCTTCCATCCATTCGTAGACAGTGAGCAGATAACAGCAACCGACAAGAGTTTCCTGTTCCTGTCAGTCTGTCAAGGTTTTCAGCATGAATATACTGGTGGCCGTATGTCCTGAGTTTCCGAGCTGACCATCCAGCAACTGGAAGCCGCGCCCCTTATACATATCGATGGCCTTGCCGAACAAAGGGAATGTTTCTATATACAGGCTGGTATAGCCCGCTTCCTTGGCACGACTGATGATTAAATCAAGAATCTTGCCTCCCAATCCTTTTCCACGGACAGCGGACGACAAATAATACTTGACTATTTCGGCACATTTGTCGGGCAAGCCTTCGGTGGGATAGAAACCACAGCCTCCTAGAATCTCTCCGTCACAATCAATCACCCAATACTCTGCATTGGCATTTTCGACCGACTGACTGATGCAGTCCGTTGCAGGGTCATCGTACACTGTACCGGTCCTCGACACACCGAATTCATCAATTACACATCGAATCAGTCGAGCCATTTGAGCATTGTCCGCCTCCTTGATCGGACGGATGATAAAGCCATCTTTTGTCTCCATATTGATATCAGCTTATTAGAGAATTAATTGGTTGTTTTTACAGAAGCTTTCTAAAAGCAGTGCGCAAAGATATATGTTTTTTATTTTCAATACAATCCAAAATTCCAAATCAGGGGAATAGGAAGAAGGAGTAAAGGGAGTGATATTCGGCACACGGAAAGGGAAAATCATAAATCTGTCCGACTGGGTAAAGGAACAATGTGCAACGATGTCTCCACAGGAAAGAATGATGTTGGAGAGACTCAATGAATATATGGAGGAAGCCGACCGGAATACATTGGCGGAGATGTCGGATAGCGATGTGAAACTTTCCCTGTTTATCAGCCTGAAGAAAGGATGCGGCAGAGAGCTGTTGGATACCATTACTCAAGAGTTCCGCAAGCTGGGCTTCAAAAGGATGTTCCTTTGGACAGATACATCCTGCGACCACGAATATTATCCTGCCCACGGATTTACATTGGCTACGGAATACCGTGACCGGCATTATTCGACCGATGAAGCTGACTATATGACTTACATTTATTGGAAACAGATTCTATAGATTGAGTGCAAATACCGTTCGTTTGCAGTGAATATCCTTAATAATGAAGCAAACAATCAAACAGTAGCCAGTTGCCAAGGCATAGGCAGGTTAAAACATACTGAAAATATATTCCCATGCGGTGGATAAGTTAACGTGAGTTCGGTATAATAATCTTATGCAATAAGCCTACTTTTATCAATGATGTCAATATTGAGTGACGGTTTC
>CALUKX010000072.1 GCA_944321335.1 uncultured Phocaeicola sp.
AAACCGTCACTCAATATTGACATCATTGATAAAAGTAGGCTTATTGCATAAGATTATTATACCGAACTCACGTTAAAATGGGGTAATCATTCAGGAATTTGTCCATTAATAACAAAAAACGCTCGGTTTTGTTGCGTGATTTGGTGTCAAAATTCCAAAAAATATTGTTGGTTTTTGTGGATGATTTATTTCTTTGGAAAGTCCCCCAAAGAAATTTTCCTGTAAATCTCCATTCGTGTCTCGAGCAGTATTCCCGGGTTGTAGAGTTTCTGCAAGCGGAGGTCTGCTTGTTCCGAAAGTCTTTGTTGGAGGGCGGTGTCTTTTCCCAATTGCATGATGGCTTCGGCGAATGCTTCCGGGGTGTCAGCTATGAGACATTCCATATGGTTGCGCAAATCCAGTCCTTCCACTCCTTTGGTTGTGGTGATGATGGGTGTCCGTGCAGCAATGGAATCCAGTATTTTGATGCGCATGCCACTGCCGATGCGGATAGGGACGATGCTGATGCTGCCGTTCAGGTAGCTGTGCAGGTCGTCTACAAATCCCGCCATCTTGACATGGGGGATTTGGCTGAACTCGTGCACTGATTTCTTGTCCCATGCACCGATGACTTCAAGGGTGAAAGGGAAGTTTGCACGGCAGAGCAGGGGATGAATTTCTTTGATAAACCATGTTACAGCATCCTTGTTGGGGGCGTGGAGTCCGCTTCCGATAAACGTAAGCCGGCATTCTTCGGCCGGTTTGAAACAGATGTTTTCATTCCGGGGAATCTGGATTACAGCCGGAGAGGTATGGATATTCTCCTGGCCGATAAAATCCTTGAGGATGTTCCTGTCGGTTTCGGTCAGCGTGATGATATGTTTGTATGTTCTTAGTGCATCGCGTTCGTAGTTTTTGGCCACCTCGTAACACATCCGGTCCAATGGAGTAGGGGCCGGAAAGAGCGACAATTCATTTTCGTTGCGGATGAAACGAAGTTCATGGTGTACGAAGATGGTTTCTGCTTCTTGGGGAAGGATGTATCCCAATGAAACCAGTTCATAGAATTCTACTTGGATGAAGTCGAATCCTTTGCGTGAAATTTCTGCTACATACTCCAGATACTGCTTCGGAAGCTGGTTGTATGTTGATTCGAACAAGACTGTATGTTGCTTTTCTTTCTCTATGCTGGCTCTTACTTGCCGGCGCATCTTGCGGGCAGCACTTCGTTCTATCTTGTCGAGTAACTTGTAATAGAAAGGATGTCTGGCTTTCGGAACCTGCTCTTCGAATACATAGAAGGTGACGTCCGGCCAGATTTTTTTCAGTGATTCGATGTTTTGGCGATGCTGTGACACGTGCGGATACAGCAGTATCGACACCGACATGAATCGGCGGATGTAGTCGACCATATTGAAAAACGCCTGGTTGCCTCCCGAGTCGAGCGGGTAAGGTACATAAGGTGTTATGAATAGAATCTTCTTCATCTTCTGTATTTCTTAGCTTTTACAAGGTATCGTAATAAAACGCGCAAGGCGAGTTCAGGGTTTATATTCCAAAGGGTTTTCGCAAGCTTGCAGACTTCTGTAACTGTAAAGTCCTTCTTCAGCGAATATTTCAGGATGATGTGGATGAACTTCCTGACGGCGTGTACAAACTCTTTCTGCTTGTAATAGCCGGGGTAATTGCTGTGAATCCATGTCAGAAACTGGCAGAGGGCATCCAGCTTGCGGGCATTGTAAGCGGTGGAGTTGCTGATGTTTTCTCCCGTTGCGTTTCTCCATCCTACCGGTTCTCCGTGCAATGGCAGGATGTTTCCTGCAAGGTTGGCGAAATGTGTCCAGCTGGCATCGTCCGAGCACCAGGCGCATGGGAAGCTGATGAACCCTCCGGCTTTTTCGAACAGATTCCGGCTGAAAACGTATTCACAGGCTGCCGAGGTAATGGTTCCCTGAAGTTTGGCCAACAGAAAATCGTATCCGGTAATCGGGTTTGCCGGAAGTGGAGGATTCGAGAACAGAAGTTTGTCGTTTTCGTCAATAACTTTCAGCGGGAAACGGAAAAAGAGTTTTTCTTCCGGATATTTTCGTTCCGAATCTATTCCCGAAGCTTCCAGGATGCGTTCTATACCATCTGCCGGCATGATATCATCATCCGAAAAGAACCAGACCAAAGGTTCTTCGGCAAGCCGGACACAGCGGTTCCAATGTGCCACAAGGTCTTTTCCTCCCAGATTTTCCTCAAAACGATGGTAACAGATTGGCATCTGTTCTTCGAATGGATGTACTATCCGGGGAAGGTCGGCAGGACTTGCATCATCCCCGACATAGACCTTGAAGCGTCTGTCGGTCTGGGCAACAATCGATTCAAGGGTACGTTTCAGGAAACGTTCCTTGTAGGCAGGAATGACAATCGCAACGAGGGCCTTCCCCGTGCGGGTATCTGTTTTCGGTTCTTGCATGAACATGAAAAGTTAGAGAGCCTGCATATCGTTGAGGCGCTTGTAGTAGCCGTTCTTTTGGAGCAATTCTTCGTGCTTGCCACATTCCACGATGCGTCCTTCGTACAGCACATAGATGCGGTCGGCATTCTTGATGGTCGACAGACGATGGGCGATGGCAATGGTGGTACGGGTCTTCATCAGGCGTTCGAGGGCTTCCTGTACCAGACGTTCGCTTTCAGTATCAAGAGCCGATGTTGCCTCGTCCAGAATCAGGATAGCCGGGTTCTTGAGGATAGCGCGGGCAATGGAGATACGCTGTCGCTGACCGCCTGAAAGACGGCAGCCACGGTCGCCGATGTTGGTGTCGTATCCTTTTTCACTTTCCATGATGAAGTCGTGTGCATTGGCAATTTTTGCCGCTTCGATGACTTGTTCCATGGTTGCATTTTCCACACCGAAAGCAATATTGTTGAAGAAGCTGTCGTTGAAGAGGATAGCTTCCTGATTGACGTTACCGATGAGGCCGCGCAAGTCTTTCACTTGAAGTTCCTTGATGTTCTTTCCGTCGAGGAGAATTTCTCCGCCTTTCACATCGTGGAATCGGGGAACGAGGTCGACCAATGTCGATTTTCCGGAACCGCTCTGGCCTACCAGTGCGATGGTTTCTCCTTTGCGTACATGCAGGCTGACGTCATGCAATACTTCGTGTGTGCCGTAGCTGAACGAAACATGCTTGAATTCCAGTCCTTCCTTCATTTCGGAAATGTGTTCTGCATTCGGAAGCTCCATGATGTTGTTTGGAGCTTTCAGAATCTTGTCGACACGTTCCATGGAAGCCAGACCTTTCGGGATGTTGTAGCTTGCCTTGGAGAAGTCTTTCAGCGGGTTGATGATGCTGTACAGAATCACCATATAGAAAATGAAGGTAGAGGCATTGATGGATGCATTTTCGCTCAGGATCAGCGAACCTCCGAACCACAGAACCAGTACAATGAGCAGGGTGCCCAGGAATTCGCTCATCGGGTGGGCCAGACTTTGGCGCATGGCTACGCGGCTGGTCGCGTCGCGGAATTCGTTGCTGCACTTCACGAAACGGTTGATCATCTTGTCTTCGGCAATGAAGGCCTTGATGATACGCATGCCGCCCAGGGTTTCTTCCAATTGTGACATGGTTTCACTCCATTTGTTCTGGGCATCGAGCGACTGGCGTTTCAGCTTTCGTCCCACACGTCCCATAATCCATCCCATACCCGGCAATACCACAATCGTGAACAGGGTTAGCTGCCAGCTGGTTACAATCAAGGTGGCAAAGTAAGAGATAATCAGAATCGGGTTTTTCAGCAACATGTCGAGCGAGCTGGTGATGGAGTTTTCGATTTCTCCCACGTCACCGCTCATACGGGCGATGATGTCCCCTTTTCTTTCTTCGGAAAGGAAACTCAGCGGGAGGTGCATCACCTTGGTATAGACCATTACACGGATGTCGCGTACTACACCGGTACGCAACGGTACCATGACGGCTGTCGAGCCGAAATAGCACGCAGTCTTGAGTAATGTCATTCCTGCAAGGAACAGTCCCAACCACAACAGGGTAGTAGCCGGTCCAAATATCTCTATCAGGCGTGAAACATAATAATAGAAGTTGTTTATAGCCACGTCTTTCAAGTCGCTGCTGCCCCATTCCATGAACTGATACACCTTGTCCGAATCACCTGTTTTGAACAGGATATTCAGAATCGGAATCAATAAAGAAAAAGAGAATACATTAAATACGGCCGACAGGATATTGAGAACAACCGCCCCGACAACATATTTCTTGTATGGCGAAACGAAGCGCCGCATCATTTGGAGAAATTCTTTCATGCAGGAAATAAATTGTTTGATGTGTTTGCAAAGATAGTGTAAATTGTTGGTTCTTTGACACTAACTTAGGTTTTTGCTTAATATTTTAAATTTTTGTTGCAATTTCAATAACCGGAACGAGCCTCCGTATTCAGGGTTTATAACTTTTGTTATCTTCTTCCGTACACTCTTCGATGAGGTAGCGCGGACGTTGTTTCACTTCCTTGTAGATTTTTCCAATGTATTCTCCGATGATGCCGATAGAGGTGAGCACAGCTCCTCCGATAAACCAGACGGAAATCATGAGTGAGGTCCATCCCGGAATGGTTTGTCCTTCGGCGAATCTGACAAGACCGTAAATGATGGCGATAATGGAAATCAGAATGAAGAGCAGTCCCAATACGACAATGTATCTCAGCGGTCGTACCGAAAATGAGGTTATGCCGTCAAGGGCGAAGCTCAGCATCTTCTTCAACGGATATTTCGATTCTCCGGCGAAGCGTTCCTTGCGGTCGTAATATACGATGGCCGAAGGGAATCCCAGTGTGCAGACCATCCCGCGCAGGAAGAGGTTCCGTTCCGGGTAGCTGACCAATGCCTGTAGCGTGCGCTTGCTCATCAGGCGGAAGTCGGCATGGTTGTACACGATTTCTCCTCCCAGACTGTGCATCAGACGATAGAAGAACAGAGCCGTGTTCCGTTTGAAGAACGTGTCTGTCTTACGTTCCTTTCTTACCCCGTATACAATGTCGATACCTTTATTATAATATTCAACCATGTCGATGATGCTTTCCACATCATCCTGCAGGTCGGCATCTATCGAAACAGCGGCGTCGGCATGTGCCGAAGCCCATTCCAGTCCGGCCCATAAGGCCTGCTGATGTCCTACATTATGTGCCAGCTTCAACCCTTCCACCTTTCCATTTTCTTTCGAGAAGCCTTTGATAAGCTGCCAGGTAGTATCCTTGCTGCCGTCGTCTACATAAAGGATCTTTCCCGAAGCAATCTGTCCGCTTCCCTCCAGGCGTTGCAGGATGGCGGTAAGCTGACGGGTAGTTTCATGCAGAACTTCTTCCTCGTTGTAGCAAGGAACGACAATCATAAGGCGGGTATGCTGTTTCATAGTGTTCAATGATATTATATGGTTTTAAAGCTTCCGATGTTTGAAAACAAAACGTACCAGAATGAAGTTCACCGGGATGGCAATGGCGAAAACCGGGAACGGGGCCCAGGTGTCCGGCACTCCGACAAAAAGGAAGAAGTTGAGCAGGATGATGTGCAGTGCATAATTTACGGCATGAGCCCCACCCATACCAATCATTTTCTTCCATGAAGGAGATGCATGGAAAGTGAAGAAGGCAGTCAGGTAGAAGTTCATGATGAACGAAAGTACATAACCGATGGTATAGGCAATGTTCACGTTCATGTAGTTCTTCAGCAGGTAGTAGATGCCGTAGTGTGCTGCGGTAGCCAGTACACCCACTATCCCGAACCGGATAATTTCTCCTGTCACTTCCCGTTTCTTCATCCTATTTTTTCATTCTATTAATGATACGATGTCAAATATACGATATTTTATTCAGTCAGAGCAGTTTGTGGTACACTTTCTTCCAGCTTGTTTCCCGGATTCTCTGGCAGACTCTGCATGGTTCCGGTGTTTTTCTTGAAGCGGTACAGGCACATGATTTGCTTTACGTCGCAGCTGCGGCGGTCGCTCCGCAACACTTCCTCGAACGTATAGTTGTCCTTGTTGGGGAGTGCCGGAAAATCGTCTACGCTCACCAGCACATAACCTTCTTCCGGCATGTGGTATTCCCATACATCCACACGGTTGTGTGTGTAGAAGTTGATGTTGAAGAAGTGCATCATACCCACATTGACGAACGAATAGATTTTCCCTTCGGGCACTGTCCCGACGATACGGTCAGCAAATGCCTTGTCCGATTTCACGTTCAATACCGTAGGCTGGTAGAATCCGTCGAGGGCCAGAAACAATACAAATGTGATACCTGTCAGTGCGAACGGAGTATAGCGTTTCTTGACGAAAGCCCAGATTGCATATGCCGGAGGCAATACAATCACCAGCAGTTGGAGCGGGTTCAGGCTTGTGTCACTCAGGGCATGCAGGTATGCGATGTTGTCTGCCGCATGCTTGCCGTGGAAGATCGAGTCGGGAACCAGCCCTGCCTTGACGGCAATGAATACTGCCGTGAGTAGCAGGCACAACGAATAGATCACGTATCCGTAGATACGCAGAGCTTTCGGACGACTGCGGTACAGCCAGAGAATATATTCAGCCAGGAAGCAGGCGATGAACGGATAAATCGGCATAAGGTAGACACTTCGCTTGCTTTTCGGAATGCAGTAGAATACGAAAATCAGTACAATACTGAGCAGGTTGAACAGGCGGACATCATCCATCCCGTTGATATATGCCTTCAGCTTGTTCCACCATTCCATCGGCTTCCCTTGAATTTTCTTGTATTTCAGGAAGAAGAGAGAGATGAGTGCGAGCAATGTGTACGGAGTGAAACCGGCCACTACTGTCATCACATTATAATACCAGGGATTCTCGTGGCTCGGATACGACATCTTGCCGAGGAAGCGGCCGAAGTTTTCTTCCATTACCAGGTCGAGGAATTCTTTTCCTGCCTGCTGATAGGCTGCAACATACCACAAAGCCGGAAGGATGCACGAAAGTACGGCTATCCCCACAAAGGAGAAAAATGTATGCCAGAATCCTGCCTTGCGTACAAGCATCATGACACCCATTACCAGGCAAGGGAGGATGATGGCCACCGGACCCTTGGTGAGAGTACCTAGACTCATGCACAGCACAGCCAGCCATGGAACCGACTTGTGCCCTTTTTCATACCAGCGGTAAAGTGCATACAAGGCCAAAACAATACAGGCCGTAAGCACCATATCCACACGGCAGTTGATGGAAGCACGGTGAATCTCGAAGCTGCTCAAGGTGATAAGTGAAGCCAACAGTGCTGTCTTGTGGTCACCTCTGCGGGCATTGAACAGAAATCCGAACAGGGCAATGGCCGAAACGGCAATCATGGACGGCATACGCGAAACATATTCGTTCAGTGTGCCGAATACCGATGCCAGTGCAGCTATGCACCAGTGCAGGAAAGGAGGTTTGTATGCAAATTCCCCGCCGATATTTTCCGGCAGAATCCAGTTGCCCGAATCGAGCATGGTGTATGCTACAATAGCCTCACGCGGTTCTCCTTTGGTATGGAAAAGCGAAATGCCTGCTATGGTAAAAAGTGTCACTGCGCACACGGCTGCGAGCAGGAGCAGATACGTTCTTTCTTCTTTCTTCATGTGTTTCTATGTATTATAATCGCCTGCCGCAATTTTCCGGTTGCCGGCAGGAAAAAAAGTGGAAAACCTGCCTTCGTCCCAGAAATGCAGGTCTTCCACTTCTATGAAAGTCATTCCAAGTCAAGGCTCATTGTGCAATGTCTTGAAATGGGTCAGTTATTCTTGTTTGCACGTTTACGTTCTGTTTCATCGAGGATAATCTTACGCATACGCATGCTCTTCGGAGTCACTTCCACGTATTCGTCTTCCTTGATGTATTCCAGCGCTTCTTCCAATGAGAAGATTACCGGCGGAATGATGCGGGCCTTGTCGTCCGAACCCGAAGCACGCATATTGGTCAGCTTCTTCGATTTGGTTACGTTGATGACCAGGTCGTTCTCGTGTACGTGTTCGCCTACTACCTGACCTGCATATACTTCGTCCTGCGGATAGATGAAGAAACGTCCGCGGTCCTGCAGCTTGTCGATGGCGTATGCGAAAGCTGTACCGGTTTCCATGGCAATCATTGAACCGTTGGTACGGCGAGGGATATCACCCTTGTACGGCTGGTATTCCTTGAAACGGTGTGCCATGATGGCTTCACCCTGCGAAGCGGTCAGCACGTTGGTACGCAGACCGATGATACCGCGCGACGGCATATCGAATTCGATGTTCACACGGTCGCCCTGAGTTTCCATTGAAACCATTTCACCTTTACGGCGGGTAACCATATCAATCATCTTGCTGGCAAATTCTTCCGGTACGCTGATAGTCAGCTCTTCAATCGGTTCACATTTCACACCGTCGATTTCCTTGAAGATAACTTGCGGCTGGCCTACCTGCAATTCATAGCCTTCACGACGCATGGTCTCAATCAATACAGACAAGTGCAATACACCACGTCCGGATACAATCCATTTACCATCTTCGTTCTCAGTCTTGCGGACACGCAAAGCCAGGTTCTTGTCGAGTTCCTTCATCAAGCGGTCGTGGATGTGGCGTGAAGTCACGAACTTACCTTCCTTGCCGAAGAACGGAGAGTCGTTGATGGTGAACAACATGCTCATGGTCGGTTCGTCGATAGCGATTGGTGGCAGCGGTTCCGGATTCTCGAAGTCACAGATAGTGTCACCGATTTCAAATCCTTCCACACCTACGATGGCACAGATGTCACCCGATGATACTGACTGCACTTTCTTGCGTCCCAAACCTTCGAAAGTATGAACTTCCTTGATTTTCGACTTCACCATTGTTCCGTCACGTTTTGCCAACGTGATGTTCATGCCTTCCGAGATAGTACCGCGGTGAACACGACCTACGGCGATACGTCCGGTGTATGAAGAATAGTCGAGCGAAGTAATCAGCATCTGTGGAGTACCTTCGAGCTGCTTCGGAGCCGGAATGTATTTCACGATAGCGTCGAGCAGCGGAGTGATGGTGCCGGTAGGAGTTTTCCAGTCCTCGCCCATCCAGTTATTTTTAGCCGAGCCATAGATTACCGGGAAGTCAAGCTGGTCTTCGGTAGCGTTCAAGCTGAACATCAGGTCGAACACCATTTCGTAAACCTCTTCCGGACGGCAGTTCGGTTTGTCTACTTTATTCACAACAACAATAGGCTTCAAACCAATCTGCAAAGCCTTCTGCAGCACGAAACGAGTCTGTGGCATCGGGCCCTCGAAGGCGTCCACCAGCAGGATACATCCGTCGGCCATGTTTAATACACGTTCCACCTCGCCACCGAAATCGGCGTGTCCCGGAGTATCAATAATATTGATTTTCGTTCCGTTGTAGTTGATTGAAACGTTCTTCGAAAGGATAGTGATACCTCTTTCACGTTCCAAGTCATTGTTATCCAATACCAATTCACCGTTGGTCTGGTCGTTGCGGAACAAGTGTCCCGCAAGCATCATCTTGTCCACCAATGTAGTCTTTCCGTGGTCTACGTGGGCAATAATGGCAATGTTTCTAATATCTTGCATACTATACCTATATATTTGGGTACAAAGTTACGACTTTTCTTTGACATTATACGAAAAATAGCGCGATTTCAGCAAGAAAACCCCTTTAAAAAGGTTGATTTGAACAAATTATGACAAAAAAAGAGGTCGAAAAAGTTGTTATCTAAAAGATTCTCACTATCTTTGCACCCGCAAATCAGATTTATACATTTATAAAAACAGTCAAAATTATGTATTTAGACGCAGCTAAAAAACAAGAAATCTTTGAAAAGTACGGAAAGTCTAACACTGATACTGGCTCACCTGAAGCTCAGATTGCATTGTTTTCATACCGTATTTCTCACCTGACTGAGCACATGAAGCTCAACAGAAAAGATTATAGCACTGAAAGAGCTCTGACAACTTTGGTAGGTAAGCGTCGTTCTTTGTTGAACTACCTGAAGAGCCGCGATATCGAAAGATACCGTGCCATCGTTAAGGAACTCGGTCTGCGTAAGTAATCCGTTACTTGCTGCAAACGAACAAAAGTTGGGCCGCTCTCCCTTCCGGGAAGGCGGCTCAATTTTTTTGTGTAGTGATTTGTATGCGGAATGGTTTGACGTTTTGGCAAAGTGTCTTGGGATGTTTGCAAAAGTGTCTTCCTATCTCTATAAGGATGACTTGGTGCTTGGGTTGGAATGTCCTTTTGTATGGATGGAAAATTCATGAACTTCCATGATTAAATTCATGAATTTGTGTCGGAAACATAAGGACAAATCGGCTCGAAGTTATTGTGGTTACAGATAATATCACTACTGTCCAATAAAAGTTGGTTAATGGGCCTTTGAAATTGTTGAAATACAGTCTTTTAAGCAGTATTTTA
>CALUKX010000073.1 GCA_944321335.1 uncultured Phocaeicola sp.
CTTATTTTCTGCAAATTTACGCTCTTGGAACCATATAAACAACTGTACTACAATATTTTAATTTATAGAACTCCTCTGAATTTAATATCATTAATTCGTAGTACGATTAAAAAGAGCATAGTACTACAATAGTTTTCTTTACTTCAGATTTTTCCAATCATAGCCTCTGATGATGGGTGAGATGGGGTGGTCTGAATACTGGATTCTCTCAGTTAGGAGAAGAGGGGATAAGTATATGTTGGGCAACTCAAGCTATTGGAGATATAGAGAATAACCGTGCCATCACTGTTTTGCATTTGTACAATGATGATTCTGCCGAATACATTTCGACATACTCCATCCAATAACTAGTTACGGGTGAAAGCAAAATAACCTTGCTTTCACCCGTAACTAGTTAGTAATTAATAAGTTGAAAGCGTGAAAGCTTTTTCTTACAACACTTGCAACAGAATTTCTTTCGCTACAGCACCGGTAACAAGACCGTCTTCACCGTAATGGGCATCGCGTTCATTGAAACGATGTTCGATTTCATCGATGATGTCTGTTCCGATGTTTTCTTCACTCAGTCGGGTAGTGAGTCCCAATGAGCGGAAGAAGGCTTCGGTTTTACGGATGGTTTCATCAATCCGCATATCGTGTGTGCCGGTTACTACACCGAATATACGTTCACCGAATTGCAGGATTTTCGCTTCTTTCTGTTTGCGGAGTACATGCATGGTGCCCGGCATGACGATGGCCAATGTATGCCCGTGAGTCAATCCGCAAAGAGCTGTCAGTTCGTGTCCGATCATGTGAGTGGACCAGTCTTCGGTTACTCCCATTGAAATGAAACCGTTCAAGGCCATAGTAGCCGTCATCATAAAGTCGGCCATAAGCTGGTAATCTTGTTGGTTCTCTTTGATGAGAGGGGCGATTTCTACAACTGTGCGCAACAGACCTTCGGCCCAACGGTCCATCACTCTCGACTCACCGGCTTTTGCCAGATATTGTTCGAGGATATGTACGAAAGTATCAGCCAGTCCGCAGGCAATCTGATGTGGTGGGAGAGAGAAGGTTACTTCCGGGTCGAGGATGGAGAATACTGGATGTTTGCTGTAGAATCCGTATTTCTCTTTGGTTTCCCTGCGGGAGATGACTGCCCCGTTGTTCATTTCCGATCCTGTTGCCGGTAAGGTCAATACGGTTGCTAAAGGAACGGTATTGGTGCTTGATCCTATTTCAACCAGTTCCCACGGGTCGCCTTCGTATAACAGTCCGGCAGAAATCAGTTTGGTGCCGTCGATAACGGAACCGCCACCTACAGCCAACAGGAAATCTACTTTCTCTTTCTTTCCTAATTCAATAGCCTTACGTAAGGTCTCGATGGCAGGATTCGGTTCGATTCCCCAGAATTCTACCGTATTGTGTCGGGCCAAAGCCGTCTTGACTTGATCGTAAACTCCGTTTTTCTTTACGCTTCCTCCTCCGAAAGTAATCATCACTTTCTTGTCGATAGGAATTTCTTTGCTCAGTTCGGCAATCGTGCCTTTACCCATAATCAGTTTGGTAGGATTATGAAAGCTGAAATTGTGCATACTTGTTTTTCTTGTTTTCTTGGTTAATATTATTGGTTGATGCAAAGATAATGGCATCCTTGCCCGGCCGATGTGTCTTTATTCGGGAGAAAACAACCTGAATTGCTGATTCCCTGATAAGCTTGCAGCCAAACAAATATAACAATTTAAATTGGTTCGTGTTGTAAAGAATGGCTTAAAACTTGGTGTAAACACTTCTTTAGCTTATCTTTGTTACTGAAGGATGTCATTTAAAATACCTATTAATAGTGATTGCATACCTTTCTTAAACGATTTTAATTTGCAGGAGTAAATCATGAGTACAATAAATGCTATGTGTGGAACCAAAACCTATAAGCCGACCGATAAGATGAGCGACTTGATCTGTGAGAACTATGCGCTTCTGCAGGTGTTGAGCCGTTTTGGTGTTTCCTTGGGATTCGGCGACAAGTCGGTCCGTGAAGTGTGTGAGATGAACGGCGTGGATTGTCCTACATTCCTTGCTGTAGTGAATTTCCTGACGGAAGACAGTAACCGTATCCAGGATCATATACCGAGCCTGTCGGTGCCTGCATTGATGAGCTATCTACAGCAGGCTCATTCTTATTTCCTCGATTTCCAGTTGCCTGCCATCCGCAAGAAACTGATTGAGGCTATCGATTGTTCGACAAAGAACGAGGTGGCTTTCCTGATTCTCCAGTTTTACGATGATTATGTGTCGGAAGTGCGTAATCACATGGAATATGAGAACGAGAAGGTGTTTGCTTATGTAAACAACCTCCTTGCCGGAAAGAAGTCCGACGAATATAATATTGGTGTATTTGCCCGCCATCACGATAGGGTGAATGATAAGCTGACCGAGTTGAAGAATATTATCATCAAATATTACCCGGCCAACGGTGACAACCAGTTGCTCAATGCGACATTGTTCGATATTTTTAGTTGTGAAGAAGATCTGGCATCGCACAACCGGGTGGAAGATTACCTGTTTGTCCCTGCCATTATGGAACTGGAGAAAGAGGTAAAGTAAGATGAAAGCTCAGGAAGTTATTTTGATAGCCGTAGCGGAAACGTCGACAATTGTCCGCAGCGGGGTAGTGACGGTGTTGAAGCGTCTGCACGACTGGAATATCCAGACGGTGGAGATTACTTCGAAGGAAGGCCTTCAGCATTGTATGGATTCGCATGTGCCCAATATCTTGATTGTCAATCCACAGTTCGAAGGTTGGTTCGATGTGGAGGCGTTCAAGGCGGAACGGCCGCAGGAGGAGATGAAAATTGTCTCTCTCATCTGTACGATGGTCGATTCTAGCCAGTTGAAGGGATACGATGAGAGTATCAACCTTTTTGACGACGTGGAATCGCTGGAGAAAAAGATTTCTGCCTTGATGAACTTCGGCGAAGAGGAGGATGACGAACAGGATGCTTTAAGCCAACGCGAGAAAGAGATTATCGGTTGTGTGGTAAGGGGAATGACCAACAAGGAGATAGCCGAAAAGTTGTTTATCTCCGTGCATACCGTTATCACACACCGCCGTAATATTACCCGTAAACTGCAGATTCATTCGGCCGCAGGTCTTACCATCTATGCAATCGTCAATAAGCTGGTGGAACTGGGTGAAGTGAAGATGAAGATATAAATACCTAATTTTAGGTATTGCAAGGTAGGGCCGATGTCCGTACCTTTGCAGTGTTAGTCATATGAAATTACGTAAACCACAAAGTAAAAAGTTAGTTATTAGTTGGGCGCACCCTGCGAAGTGATTCGCGGGGTGCACGCACATTAAAGAGGCTACTATTAAAAAATGCTATTTTTTGTAGCTTCTGTTTCCCTGTTTTCATCAATATATTCTACATTTGCCGCAGTTAAACATAAAAACAAGGACAAACATGAAGGTAGGATTGTTTATTCCCTGTTATATCAACGCCGTTTATCCTCAGGTGGGAGTGGCTTCGTATAAGCTTCTGAAAAGCTTGGGCGTGGATGTTGATTACCCGTTGGATCAGACCTGTTGCGGTCAGCCGATGGCGAATGCAGGGTTCGAAGATGAATCAAAAGAGTTGGCAAAGCGTTTCGACCGGTTATTCGAAAAATACGACTATATAGTAGGTCCTTCGGCCAGTTGTGTGGTTTTTGTGCGCGACAATTACGGCAATCTCCTTAAAGAAGAAAAGCACCGTTGTGCCAGTGAAGGTAAAATCTACGATATCTGCGAATTTATCCATGATATTGTCAAGCCGACTTCCTTGAAGGCTTCTTTCCCTCACAAAGTAAGTATCCAGAATAGTTGCCACGGAGTTCGTCTGATGCATCTCTCTGCACCGAGCGAACTGAATATCCCTTATTATAATAAGTTGCGCGACCTTCTTTCCTTGGTTAAGGGCATTGAGGTTGTAGAACCGGAACGTCCGGATGAATGTTGCGGTTTCGGTGGTATGTTCGGTGTGGAAGAACACGCTATCTCAGGACAGATGGGGCGTGATAAGGTGAAACGTCACATGGATACCGGTGCCGAATACATTGTAGGGGCGGATAGCTCTTGCCTGATGCATCAGAGTGGTATCATTTCCCGTGAAAAACTGCCTATCAAAACAATTCATATCGTTGAAATCTTAGCTGCCGGCTTATGAGTACAAAACATTCGAAAGCTGCCGAGAAGTTCCTCGAAAACAAGGAACAGGCTGCATGGCACGACCAGACCCTTTGGATGGTACGCGCCAAACGTGATAAGATGAGCAAGAGCGTTCCCGAATGGGAAATGCTTCGTGATATGGCTTCGGCTATCAAGCTGTACAGCAACAGCCATCTGGATTCGCTGTTGCAGGAATTCGAAAAGAATGCCATTGCCAACGGGGCACATGTTTATTGGGCGAAGGATGCGGAAGAGTATTGTTCTATTGTTCATAATATTCTTCAGAATCATAATGTTAAGCATTTCATCAAGAGCAAGTCGATGCTTGCAGAGGAATGTGGATTGAATGAATATCTGCAGGAGAAAGGTATAGAGGTAGTCGAAAGCGATTTGGGTGAGCGTATCATCCAGCTGATGCACCAGCGTCCGAGTCATATTGTGATGCCTGCCATCCATATCAAGAAGGAACAGATAGGTGAGTTGTTTGTTAAGGAGATGGGTACAGAACCCGGAAACAACGATCAGACTTATCTGACTCATGCTGCCCGTAAGAATCTCCGCAACAAGTTCATTCAGGCCGAAGCAGCCATGACAGGTGCTAATTTTGCTGTGGCTTCTACAGGTGAGTGTGTGGTTTGTACCAATGAAGGAAATGCTGATATGGGTACTTCACAACCTAAGCTGCAGATTACGGCTTTCGGTATGGAAAAGATAGTGCCCGATCGTGATGCTTTGGGTGTCTTTACACGTTTGCTGGCACGTTCAGGAACCGGACAACCGATCACTACTTATACATCGCATTATCGCAAGCCTCGTCATGGAGGCGAACTTCATATTATTATTGTCGATAACGGACGAAGCCGTATCTTGGCCGATAAGGAGCATGTAAAGACCCTGAACTGTCTTCGTTGCGGTGCCTGCATGAATACATGTCCGGTATATCGTCGCAGTGGCGGTTATTCGTACACGTATTTTATTCCTGGACCCATCGGTATCAATCTCGGTATGCTGAAGGCACCTTTGCATTACTATGACAATGTCTCGGCTTGTTCGTTGTGCCATTCCTGCCAGAACGTTTGTCCGGCTAAAGTCGATCTGGCTGATCAGATCTATCGTTGGCGTCAGCAACTCAATAGTTTGGGCGTGGCAAGCAAAAGCAAGAAGGTAATGTCGGGCGGTATGCAGTTCCTGATGGAACGTCCGGGGCTGTTCAACTTTGCACTGAAGAGCGCACCGATAGCCAACAGCCTGCCTCATTTTATGATGTACAACGGACTCAACGATTGGGGTAAGGAACATGATATGCCGAAGTTCGCTAAGGAAAGCTTTAATGAAATGTGGAAGAAAAATAAAGTGAAGTAGTCATGAGCAGTAGAGAAGATATATTACAGAGTATCCGTCGGAATACAGGTATCCGTTATGAAAAACCGGATTATGCTCCGCTCGAAAAGGAAGCGATGACTTATTCCGATAAGTTAGCTCAGTTTCAGGATATCATGAAACTGATGGGCGGACGTGCCGTTATTCTGCAGGACGGGGAAGATGTGAATGAGGTGATACGCAAACAGTATCCCGAAGCTAAACGGATAGCTACATGTGTGGATGAAATGCAGTGTGGGGGCAAGAGTTACAAGATTACTTGCGCAACCTTTCATCCGGATGATGTAGAAAAGTCGGGCGACCTGAACGGGACTGATCTGGCCATTCTTCAGGGTCGTGTAGGGGTATGCGAAAATGGTGCTGTCTGGATTCAACAGGATGTGGAACAACGTGCAATCTATTTCATTTCCGAAGAATTGGTGATTTTGCTCGACCGGAAAAATCTGGTAAATAACATGCATGAAGCCTATAAGAAAATCGATACAGGCGAATATGGTTACGGCGTTTTCATATCCGGCCCTTCGAAAACAGCCGATATCGAACAGGCATTGGTAATGGGAGCTCATGGAGCTTGTGATGTTACCGTTATCGTATTATAAATAAGATCGGAAGACCGATAAAACGAGGAGCTTACTCTATTCACATAGAATAAGCTCCTTTTCTCTCTTATAGAGTCCTTTTCTACAAAAGAACCATAATCAGAATGTATGATTGATTGAGTGTCTCTTACTTCTGATTCTTCATGGAATTAAAACGTCATATCAACAGATGTATAACAACCTGTTTTCATATTTTGTTTAGCCGGAAATATCATTTTTTATAGAAACAATAATCGGCTGTACTATCAGTTCACATAAACGGTCTTGAAATACTTTTCGAACAATGCTTTGGCTTCGTCAAGCTGTTCCTGGGTATTCAGCTTTACATCTTTCAGCTTGTATTCCATATTCATGGCCTCGTATTTATGTGCACCCAAAGTATGATAGGGTAGTATTTCAATACGTTCTATCATCTTATAGTTCTTGAAATGCTCACCCAATGCTTCGATATCCTCCTTGAAGTAGCTGTAACCTTGTACCAGCACATATCTCAACCAGAACGGTTTGTTGTTTGCTTCAAGCCAAGCTGCAGTTTTCAATGTCTGTTCATTGCTGCGGCCGGTCAGTGTCTTATGACGTTCATTGTTGAACTCCTTGACATCGAGCAGTACCAAATCGGCCAACGAAAACAGTTCTTCAACATCCTTGTTCCAGATACCACCATTGGAGTCGACACAGATATGAATACCTGCTTCCTTTAATTGCTTGAACAACGGAATCAGCTCTTTCGCCTGAAAAGTAGGCTCGCCACCGCTGAATGTGATACCACCTTTCTTGCCGAAGAAAGGTTTCTGGCTTACCGCCATCTTCAGAATTTCTTCAGGAGCCGTTTCCTTACTTTCGCCTTTGGCATCAATCGTATCCGGATTGGCGCAATATAGGCATCGGAAATTACATCCCTGCAGGAAAACTACCAAACGAATACCGGGACCGTCGTAGGTGCCCAATGATTCATACGAATGAACTCTGATCATATCTTTTCGTTTTAAAATCGTTTCCGTAAAAAACAAATGTCATCCAGAAGACATGCATCCTCTGAATGACAAATGCTTGACGTATAATTAATATATTATACCAATTACATACGTTCGTGGAAGCTACGAGAGATAACTTCCAGCTGGTGCTCACGGCTCAGACGGATGAAGTTTACAGCGTAACCCGATACACGGATTGTCAGCTGCGGATACTTTTCCGGATGTTCCATTGCATCTTCCAGCATTTCGCGGTTTAGCACGTTTACGTTCAGGTGATGCGCACCCTTGATGAAGTAACCGTCCATCATAGTAACCAGGTTCTCAATACGGTTTTCCTTGTCAACACCCAGTGATTTCGGAACGATGGAGAATGTGTTACTGATACCGTCCTGTGAGTCACGGTAACGCAATTTTGATACAGAGCTCAAAGAAGCGATTGCACCGTTCTTGTCACGTCCATGCATCGGGTTAGCACCTGGAGCGAAAGCCATGCCTTTCGGACGGCCGTCTGGAGTAGCACCTGTCTTCTTTCCGTACATTACGTTTGAAGTAATGGTAAGGATAGACAGGGTAGGCTGAGCGTTCTTGTAGATAGGCAACTTCTTCAACTCTTCGTCGAAGTAGTAGATCAAGTCGATTGCCAAGTGGTCTACACGGTCATCGTCATTACCGAAGCAAGGGAATTCACCTTGAATATCGAACGATTCGGTCAAACCGATATCGTTACGCTTGGCAGTTACTTTTGCATATTTGATAGCCGACAATGAATCGACTGCAATTGACATACCGGCAACACCATAAGCCAAGTTGATTTTCGGATCAGTATCTACGAATGCCATCTGAGCTTTTTCGTAATAATACTTGTCGTGCATGTAGTGGATGATGTTCATCGCTTCGTTGTATACACGAGCCATTTCCTTCAATACCTTCTTGTAGTTGGCCATTACTTCTTCGAAGTTCAGTACATCACCGCTCAATACCGGGATGTCCTTAACCATTACAGTACCGGTGTTTTCGCAACGTCCGCCGTTGATAGCCAACAGCAATGCCTTTGCCAAGTTACAACGTGCGCCGAAGAACTGGATATGCTTTCCGATTTCCTGATAAGATACGCAGCAAGCGATACCATAGTCGTCGGAGTTACGTACTTCACGCATCAAGTCATCGTTTTCGTACTGGATAGAAGAAGTATCGATAGAAACCTGAGCGCAGAAGTTTTTGAAACCTTCAGGCAACTGCGGACTCCACAGAACTGTCAAGTTCGGTTCTGGAGACGGGCCCAGGTTGTACAATGTCTGCAAGAAACGGAATGAAGTCTTTGTAACCTTGGTACGTCCGTCGTTGAAGCGTCCGCCGATAGATTCAGTTACCCAAGTCGGGTCGCCTGCAAAGATATCATTGTAAGCTTGCATACGCAAGTGACGAACCATACGCAACTTGATGACGAACTGGTCGATCAACTCCTGAGCGTGAGCTTCGTCCAATCCATTATGCTGCATATCATATTCAATGTAGATATCGAGGAAAGAAGAAACGTTACCCAGTGACATGGCTGCACCGTCCTGTTCCTTAACAGCTGCCAGATATGCCATATAAACCCACTGAACAGCTTCCTGAGCGGTATATGCCGGACGGCTCAGATCCAATCCGTACTGTTCGCCCATAATCTTGATTTCCTTCAAGGCCTTGATCTGTTCTGCCACTTCTTCACGCAGACGGATGCGAGCTTCTGTCATCGGACCGGTCAAGTGGCGCAAATCATCCTGTTTCGCTTCAATCAAACGATCCAAACCATACAGGGCCAAACGACGGTAATCACCGATTATACGTCCACGGGCATAATTATCAGGCAAACCGGTCAAGAAACCCAAAGAACGGAACGAGCGGATTTCTTCAGTATATGCATCGAACACACCATCATTGTGGGTTTTGCGATAGTGGGTAAAGATATCTTTAACTTTAGGGTCAACCTCAGCACCGTTTTCACGGCAAGCCTTTTCAACAACCTTAATACCACCGAAAGGTTTGATAGCACGGCGGAGAACCTCATCAGTCTGCAGTCCCACGATTACTTCGTTATCCTTGTCAATGTAACCTGGTGCAAAAGATGTAATTGTAGAAACGGTCGATGGATCGAGCGATCGGATACCGTTGTTAGCACGTTCTTCAGCCAAAGCTTCCAAACATTTGTTCCAAACTGCTTTTGTACGCTCTGTAGGGCCAACCAAGAAAGAAGCGTCACCTTCGTAAGGAGTGATATTCAACTTAACGAAATCTGTAACGTTAATTTCGTGGTTCCAACGACCTTCTTTAAAATTCATAGCCATAATTAAAATTAGAGTTTTTGGTGATTGATAGTTTAGTTTTAAACCGTATGCAAAGGTACGAATAATTGCTAGTTTACACAATACCTAGAAATAGTTATATTTGTTAAATTGTAATAATTACAATCTTGGTCGACAAATAAAATTTGTCATGTAAAGTAGCTACCTTCTGTGTATAATTGAGTGAATTGGATGGAATTAGTTACACTTTTATAGCGAATTAGGCCGCAATATAGATAATTGGATAATTTCCCTTATATTTAAGGATATCCAAAAAAAATATCCTGAATCGTCTGTTGGTCATATAATTTCATTCATTCAGGAATCAAGTAATAAAAGGACGGTTATAAATTTAAAGATGGAGAAGGAGAGTGAATGGGGTGTATGAAAAAATACGATCTTAAGGAGTTTACAATCAGAATAGTATTCTCTGGCGGTATTGTAGGGCAAGAAAAAAGTATTGCAAAAGTTTGCACAAATCAAAAACTCCCTCTATATTTGCACCGCGTTTGAGAGAAAACGCTTCCAAAACGAGAAAACTGGAAGTTTGGGTGAGTGGCTGAAACCAGCAGTTTGCTAAACTGCCGTACGGGTTACCGTACCGGGGGTTCGAAT
>CALUKX010000074.1 GCA_944321335.1 uncultured Phocaeicola sp.
GGCCTTGACGGGGAGCTGTGCGCCTATCCTGCTTCAAGTCTGAAGTTGATTGGGAACGAAAACGAGAAAAGACGGATTACGGCCATATTGGATGAATGCTGCGGCAACGTAAGCCGAGCCGCCGAACTCCTCGGTTGCAGCCGACCTACGCTGTATAAGAAATTAAAAATTTACGGGATGAAGTGAAGAGTTAAGAACGAAGATTGAAGAATTAAATAGCATAGGCAAATGAATTCTTCAATCTTCGTTCTTAACTCTTCACTTCATCCCCAATCGGTCATTAGAGATTTTTTATGAGCAAAACATAAGATAATAACACTTGTTATGCCCTGAATTATAGCATACAACTTAATTGTTGCCGTATTTATAGTGTATTTCAAGCAAAGTGAAAGCTATATTTTCTAATGACCGATTTAGGTTAAAGCTATATTTGGTATTATCAGATTACCATCTATACAATAATTAACGTGAGTTCGGTATAATAATCTTATGCAATAAGCCTACTCTTATCAATGATGTCAATATTGAGTGGCGGTTTCTTTGGGCGCAGGTTGTATGCGATAAGCCCTGCAATCAGGTTGGAAGCAAAGCCGTCAATGCTGCGGTGCCTGGTATGTTCAATGTGGCAGACGTTCTTGAGTTCGTCGTTTACGGTTTCAATAAGCGTCCTTTTCCGCAGCATGATTTTGTCGTGCAGGTTCATGAGCGAGTTCTTCATGTTCTTCTTGAGTTTGATAACAAGGTGTATGTCGTCAATGAAAAGACTTTCGAAAAGCTCCTGGCTTATGTATCCCCTGTCGGCAAAAATCTTACCGAAAAGCCTTTGCGTAAAGTCCTTGTCCTTCAAGGGGGCACGGTCGTCCACGTTCCTGGGCGTGAGAGTCCATTGTATGATTTCTCCACGGTCGTTAATGACGATGTGTAGCTTGAAACCGTAGAACCATCCCGTCGTACATTTGCCCTTGGCCGCCTATCCCTCATGGTTTTGTGGTCGTGGGCACGCTTTATGTGACATGACACCAGTGGCATAGAATCGATTATTGATATGCCAGTGCATTTGCCCAATGCGCACGTCTGGAGAAACAGCAGCAGGTGAAGCCCTACCTTGGTCTGTCTCTCGACGAAACGGTTGTAGGACAGGCGACGTGGAAACTCCCTGCATATGTGATTGCATACGTAGCCGAGATAGAACGATTTGAGGTCGCGGTGGCGTATGGTATGGAAGAGTACAAGGATGGTCATAACCTTGCTGTCGGATATGCGACACGGACGGTTGCGGCAGCGTTTACCACAGGTGTCCAACGTGTATTTTTTCAGTTCGAGGGTGAAATATTTGCAGAATTCATCGTGAATACAGAGAATTTCTATTAAATTTGCATCTGTCATGGGAAGGGATATTTTTATTTATCTTATTGATTTTTTACCCTTAAAGACACTAAAAACATTCCATTTCCACAACATTTTCAATGATTTTCTTATACGAACCCACGTTAATAAACTATAATACTATAATGCAGATCAAAAAATAATTCTCCAAAACGACGTTTTTTGAATAAAAGTATATAACTTTGCAATATCTCAACTTTTAAAAGTAAAAGAAATGAAGAAAGAAGAAAAGAAGAAAGTAAGTTTCAAGTTTGCAGTACTTAATGATTCATATGTAAACAATGACTATACCGCTGGATGTAGCGGTAGTAGAAGTGATTGTTGCACTCGTGTTTGTACTCGTTATGCACAGCCTGCTGATGCAAAACAGTGGGGAAACTTTTTGGAAGTTAATGCTGGTATAGTTCAGTATTAAATGGCACTTCAGTTGGATACCATTCTATCTATTAATCCATCAGTAGATATCTATAAGATAGGTGATGATCAGCTAGAATTCTATTTCATCAGTACGCGTAGACGTATTACTATTGATGTAAGTCCTGTGGTCATTTCATTTATCAATAACATTGATGGTGAAACGACCATTCGTAGTTTATGTGCTGACCTTGACATTGAAGTTGATAAAGAAGTGCTTAACTTTATAGGCTACTTATTGCAGAATAAGATTTTGTTAATTCCAGCAGAAGAAGAGAGAAACAAGAAGATTCTCTCAAATGATGATTTGGACAGGTATGACAGACAGCTCAATTACTTCAACTCTATGTTTGAAAACTCAGCCTATCAGTATCAGGATAAGCTCCAAAACACAAAAGTGCTCATCTTCGGTGCAGGAGCCATTGGGTCAGGCATCGCTATGCAATTGGCCATGGCTGGTATTCGTCACTTTATACTGGTTGACAAGGATGTTATTTCAGAAGACTCTGTAGAGAGACATTTCTGTTTTCGCAAGCGGGATATAGGAGAACCTAAGGTAGAATCACTGAAGAGAGTACTATTAAGCATTGACAGTAAGATTGAATGTCAGACGTATTACTCCATTGTAGACTATAATACCGATATTGATATTTGGCTAGAAAATGCAGACTTCGTCCTTAACACTATGGACGAGCCTTATATTGGTTATACCAGCATGAAGCTTGGCCGCAAATGCTATAAACGCAATCTTCCTCTCTATGTTGGTGGTGGTTTTGATGCTCACTTGATGAGTACCGGTGAATTGATTGTACCAAATGTCACTCCATGTGTGGATTGTTATACTGCATATTTTACAGAGTCGCTAAAAGATTGGAAACCGAAGTATAATGTAGATGCTATTACAGAAAAAGAATATAATGACAACATTTTTGAAGTAGGAGGATTGTCATCGATGTCCTTGTTCTCTATCAGCTATGCTACGATTGTAATTATCAACTATCTCATTACAGGAGATGCTAAATTCTCAAAGGGAAGAGGAGAATTGCTATTTGACAATCTGTGCATAAATTATTTGAATGTATCTCGCAATCCTAATTGTAAGATCTGTGGAAAGAAATGATATTGTAAAGCTCCGCCCTTCAGTTGCCGTTGTTTCCAATGATGACGTAACTGAGTTTTTCCTATCGGATCTGAGGAAGAGCATCATCCTCAAGATGGACAAAAAAGTTTCATCTATGCTTTTCCATCTTGATGGTACCAAGACTGTATCCCAATGGATAGAGTCTGAGGGATTGTCTGATGAGGAGTTTGGTGATATCTCGAATCTTCTGGATTATCTGAACAGTGAGCATATTTTAATAAAAATAGACGAAGACTATCAGCTTTCTTTCAAGTCTTATCCTAGAGTTTTTTCCTTACTTGAGAATTATTATTCCAGTCGTAGCGAAGTAAACCAAGCATTTTGCAGATTATCGGCATCCACGGTGATAGTTATAGGCTTGGGATCCGTAGGTACATGGGTAGCAAAATGTCTAGCAATGGATGGTGTTCAGAACTTTATCTTCGTAGACGACGACAATGTTGAACTCAGCAATTTGCATAGACAATTAGGATTCTCAGAATCCTCTATTGGTGAGAAAAAAAACAATGCTTTCACAAGATACCTGCAAGAAGCCTCTGATAATATTAACATAGAGTGCATTAACGACCAACTTAATGATGGTTTCTTTCAGAGACATGAATTCGGGAGAATAGACCTTATAGTTAATTGCGCTGACAGCCCGACCGTTGATGAAACTAGCAGAATAGTTGGTGAATACGCGATGCCAAGGGGTATAGCCCATTGTATCGGAGGTGGCTATAATCTTCATCAATCTCTTATTGGACAGATTGTCATTCCTGGTAAGACAGCATGTTTGGAGTGTTTCCGAAAGAACCTGGATGAACTGAATGTCATTGATACTTCTAACATTAGGAAGTTGAATAACAAGAATAGGAAGCTTGGAAGTTTTCCTCCTCTCTCATCGCTTTCAGCTGCTATTACTGCGAATGAGGCATTCAAGTATCTAGCTGGATTGAATGATTTTGTAATGACAAACACTCGTGCTGAATTCTCCATCAAAGATCTAAATTTCCATACGATGGAGATGCAAAGACGAGAAGACTGTGAATGGTGTGGTAAAAATGGAAGATATTATCAGCTATAAAGGCATAAGAACCACTAATCTGAAGAACATCAGTCTTCAGATAAAGAAGGGACGTTTTATTGGTATAGCAGGACCAAGCGGATCTGGAAAGAGTTCTTTGGCCTACGGTACTATCTATGCAATCGCACAAAGTGAATGGGCAAAAGTAACGGGTACCAGTATCAACGAAGAACAAAACTATCGGATAGACAGCTATAGCAATATCATTCCGGCAATAGCAATGAAACAGGACAATTATAATGTCAATCCACGATCTACTATTGCTACATTCATGAGAATTGATCGTGCGTTTCGCTTATTTTTCTCATCAGCAAACCATGTATCTCCATCTTTATTCTCATTTAATAATCCCCAAGGAGCCTGCCCATATTGTAACGGATTAGGATATCAATCTGTCATAAATCAAAATGAACTAATTGATTGGAATAAGTCAATATCCGAAAAACCATTTGTCTTATGGAGAAAAAGTTACTATCCTAAATTGCTCGAGAAGTATGCTTCATCTTTAGGCATTCCTTTATATGTTCCGCTCACTCAGCTTTCTAAGATTCAGGTTGATCAACTTTTACATGATAAGACTGAGGAAAAGATACCTGTGAGTTATAAGGCAAACGGTAAGACACGAACTCACAGATTTAAGTATATTGGTTATTTAGAGGATATTGAAACTCTGCAGAAGGATACAAAGCATGTTTCAAGTGCTCAAAAACTATCAAGCATCAGCGAAGTAAAAATATGCCCTCATTGCAAAGGAACTCGTTTTAGCGATAATGTTCTCTCTTACAAATATGAGGGAAAAGATATTGGCGAGTTATATACGATGGAAGTTAGTGATTTACAACCCATAGTTGAGAGATGGCTGAGAGATAATAAGCAACAATCATTCCATCATCTTCTATTGAATGTAAATGCGATCTTGAGGGGTATGATTGATGGAAACCTTGGCTATCTCTCATTAAATCGCAGCATTCCTTCATTGTCTGGTGGAGAGCTTCAAAGGCTCAGGCTCGTAAACATACTCAATTCCCATATTGATGACATGATGTACATCATCGATGAGCCATCTGCAAGACTTCATGTATCCGAGTACGATGCCATATTAAAAGATATTAAGCACTTGAGGGATAAAGGAAATACAGTCCTCATGATAGAGCATAATCCTTACTTTCTCAAGAGTACAGATTATAATATATATATAGGTCCTGGAGCAGGAGATTCCGGTGGATGGATAACAGATGAGATTAAGGAAAGGAGCATTCGTATATCGTCCAATAAAGATTGCTCATTTGAAAAGATGATCTATATATACCATGTCACAGAAAATAATTTGTATGACGTAAGTATTGAGCTTCCTCTACAACACATTACTGCCATGTATGGACCTTCAGGATCTGGCAAATCAACTTTAGCGAAAAATATTATCAGCCAATATCCGAAGACGGAATATATCGACCAGAAACCTCTTAGAGGAAGTGTCATAACAACGATAGCAACTTATAGTGGCACTATGGACGATATCCGTAAGGCCTTTGCTGTAGAAAACGATGCAGATGAAGATTACTTCAACTTCTCAAAAGAAAAAGGTCAATGTCCAACCTGTAAAGGAAGAGGAAAGCTAATCTATGAGGTTGATTTTGGTAAAACGAAGATAGAAGTGCACTGTGAAGATTGTAAAGGGAAGCGTTTTAACAATAAAGCATTGTCCTTTACTTATAAAGGGTTGTCGATTTATGATATTCTCAATTTAACGATTGACAATCTAATAGAGAACAATATTTTCGCAGAATCATCAAAGATTACAAAGCAATTGGAATTACTTCAGAAACTGGGTTTAGGATACCTTACATTATTTCGTACAACAGATACGCTTTCTGGTGGAGAATGCCAAAGACTAAAGTTGATGAAGTATATAGGCAAGCGACTCAAAGACAAACTCTTTATCTTTGATGAACCATTGCGTGGTCTGAGCAATCAGAACAGTATGAACATATTGTCTCTTTTTAAAGAGATGACAGTTCATGGAGCCACTATTCTATTTATAGAGCACAATGTCATCGGTTTTACATCATGCGATTATGTCATTGAAATGGGGCCAGGAAAAGGTAAATTCGGAGGAAGGGTTATGTTTCAAGGCCCCATGAGTTCTTTTGTTGAGAGTAAGAACTGGGAGATATACAAAGAGAAATTGTAATTTCAGACATGGATTTTATGCCTTACTGAATTTTAAGGGACACCAATATTTAGAATACAAAATTATAGTTAACGATACGGCAAATCTAGCTTAATTGTCTTAGTTGCTTCTTCCTTCTTTGCATCAACGACCGTAGCATAAATTTGAGTGGTGCGCACATTAGTATGACCAAGCATTTTGCTAACCGTACGCGAGTTCGGGATAAAAAGCCGTTAGAAAGATGCCTGTTGTGTGGATTTTTGGACAGTTAAATCCGTCAGAAATGCCTCCTGATATCAGTTTTTACTTCGATTTCTTACAGATTGTTGATTCTTTCAAGCAGGAAATCCTCGATGTTAATATATTGCACGCCTTTATCGTCAATCCATGGCAACACGTTATCGTTTACGACAACGATTTTTGCAAATGAGTCATCAATTCTGTTGAGCGAATTGACTTCCTGTTGCCGCTTCTCTTCATTGGAAACCGTCAGGGCGGATTGTATGTAATAACGTTTGTCTGCCAAATTTACCACAAAATCCACTTCAAGCTGCGAACGTTTGTTCTTTCCTTCTAAAGAATAGTTGTACTCGACAATTCCCACGTCCACATTGAATCCGCGTGCCTTGAGTTCATTGTAAATGATGTTTTCCATGATATGGTTCTCTTCCTGCTGGCGGAAATTAAGCAGGGCGTTGCGCAAGCCTATGTCCGTGAAGTAATATTTAAGCGGCGAATCAATGTATGAACGGCCTTTTATGTCGTAACGATATGCCTTGTTCAAAATATAAGCGTCAATAAAACAGTCAAGATAGTTTGAAATCGTATCGCTTTTTATTTTCACCCCCTTAACGGACTGGAATGTGTTTGCCAAACGTGTCGGATTGGTCAGTGAGCCCACGGCTGAAGCCACAACATTGAGCAATTCGTCAAGGGTTTCAGCATTTGCACGAAGCCTGTTACGTTCAATTACATCTTTTATATAAGTGAGTCTGAAAAGGTCTTGCAGATAGCTGGACTTTCCCTCATGGGTAGGTTTCTGCAAGACCAAAGGCATTCCACCGTAAGCGATGAACTCACGCCATGCAAAGCGGTTCTCTTTTGGAAAAGCCGGATAAAACTCGTCGTAAGTCAACGGGGTGATGTGTATCTCCTGCCCCCTGTCACGGAAGGCGGTAGCCACGTCAGAAGAGAGCATTTTTGAGTTACTGCCCGTCACATACACATCTACATTTGGCAGGCTTTTCAAACCTAACAGCACGTCAACAAAGGTTATTTTTGCGCCGGAACTTTTGGGAAGATAAGGATTTTCTATCGACTCAACCATTTGTATCTCATCAAGAAGGATATAATAGTCCTTTGAAGTATCGCCCACTATTTTGCGAAGATACTCGCCTAACTCCAAGGGATTCCTGTAACGCGCATTCATGTCGTTGTCAAGTTCGACAATTATAATCTGGTCGGCAGGTACTCCGTCTTGCATGAGATAGTCACGATAGAGCACCCCTAACAAATAGGATTTACCGCATCGTCTGATACCTGTTATGATTTTTATCTGTCCGTTTTTACGGCTGTCTATCAATTTTTGAAGGTTTCTTTTTCTTTCTATTCTCATTTGTCTAACGAAAATATTTGCGGATACACGAGCTTTTACCCTGCAAAGATAGCAAAAATTCCCCATTTATCCATTTATAAATAAGGAAAGTTGCTAATTAAGCGGATTTTTTTTGCGTATATCCGCGTTTTTACCCACCCTAAAACTTAACATACCATTGTTGCAATCCTTATGTTTGGACTATCAAATAAAAGTATCTCATGGGATTCGTTTAATTATTTGCAATGATAGTGATTGTCGGTTTAACCGTAAAGGGTTACATTCAAATTCTTCATAAGAGCCTATTTTTATGACTGTTCTTCTCCGTTAGCATTGTCGTTTCCAAGTCCCAACCGCCTGCACAGCTCCGGGTCGCTTTTGATACGTTCCATCTCGTCGTTGACGATGGCCTGCACGTCAGCCTTTATGCGGTCGTAGTTGCGCTGGATTTGCTGCGCCATCACGTCGTTGCCGTCCTTGTCACGGAACTCGTTTATTACCGGGATTTTCATGTAAGCACGTTCCTCCGCGCCGACCTTGGCGTGGTCAACCACGATTTCGGCGTGGAAAATCTTTTGGCTTATCTTCTCGCCGATGTTGTCGGAAACGGCGCCTACGAACGTGCCTTGCGACAGGTTTGATATTTTCGAGGCTGGTATGAGCTGGTCTAGCTGGGTGTTTATCGAGGTCGACACATCCTGCCTGTTTATCGAGACGGACTGGCGCTGTTGCAGGATTTTGCCGAAACGCTCGGAGAGGGTTTTCGCGGTCTCGCCCACCACCTGTCCGCTGAAGATGTTGCCGACGGTGTTCTGTATGACCTTAGACTCCTTCTCGCCGTAGTCGCGGTTGAGCTGCGAGAAGTCCTGGAAGCCGAGGCACACCGCCACCTTGTTGCTGCGCGCCGTGGCGATGAGGTTGTCGAGGCCGCGGAAGTAGATTGTAGGCAGCTCGTCGATTATTATCGCGCTCTTCAGCTTCCCTTTCTTGTTCACGAGCTTCACTATCCGCGAGTTGTAAAGGCCGAGCGCGGCGGAATAGATGTTCTGCCGGTCGGGGTTGTTGCCGACGCAAAGTATCTTCGGTTCCTGCGGATTGTTGATGTCGAGCGAGAAGTCGTCGCCCGTCATCACCCAGTAAAGCTGCGGTGAAATCATGCGCGTCAAGGGGATTTTTGCCGATGCTATTTGTCCTTGGAGCTGGTCTTGCGCCCCGCCTTTCCATGCGTCCATGAACGGCGATAGGTAGTTCTCAAGCTCCGGATACGATGTGAGGATGACGAATAGGTCGGCATACGGTTTGTTGAGCAGCTCCACGGCGTGCGGAAAGGTGCAGTATATGCCGCCCTTGTATATTGTAGGCTCGGCACTCGGCGCCTTGCCGCATTTCTGCGGTAGGTTTCCGAGAGCCTGCCCCCGAACCGT
>CALUKX010000075.1 GCA_944321335.1 uncultured Phocaeicola sp.
AAACTGGGTTACAGAACGTACCAAACAGCTTAAAAATGTAGGCTAAATTGGGAACGTTAAACTGGACACCCTACCAACCAGATATCGTTTTCCATCTAGCTGCACAACCGTTAGTTCGTTTAAGTTATGATATACCCGTTGAAACTTACGAAACCAATGTGATGGGTACGATTAATATAATGGAAGCGATACGCCATACACCAAATACAAAAGTGGGGGTAATGATAACCACGGATAAATGTTATGAAAACAAAGAGCAAATCTGGGGATATCGTGAAAATGAACCAATGGGAGGATATGATCCCTATTCAAGCAGTAAAGGGGCTGCAGAAATAGCCATTAGCAGTTGGAGAAGAAGTTTTTTTAATCCTAAAGACTATGCAAAGCATGGAAAGAGTTTAGCAAGCGTAAGAGCTGGGAATGTTATCGGCGGAGGAGATTGGGCACTAGATCGTATTATTCCTGATTGTATTAAGGCTTTAGAAGCTGATAAGTCTATTGACATTAGATCTCCTAAATCAATCCGTCCTTGGCAGCATGTTTTAGAACCGTTAAGTGGATATTTGTTATTGGCTACTAAAATGTGGCAAAACCCTACAGAATATTGTGAAGGGTGGAATTTTGGACCTCGCATGGAATCTGTCACTCCTGTATGGGATGTAGCTTCCTTGGTTATTAAGAATTATGGAAAAGGAGATTTAAAAGACCTGTCCGATCCACATGCTTTACATGAAGCAAAGTTATTAATGCTTGATATAACTAAGGCTAAAGTTAAATTGGGATGGGAACCGAGAATGAATATAGAACAATGCATTGAATTGGTAGTAGATTGGTATAAAAACTATAGATTAACAAATGACCTTTACCAATTTGACGTAGATCAAATTAAAAAATATCTTTCCTATTCACTTAAATCATGAATGTTCTTATTTTAGGAGCAAATGGATTTTTAGGAAGCCATTTATGCTATGAGTTGTCTAAAAAATATAATGTAATCGCCTTTGTTACCCAAGGTTTTGATTATTCCTATTTGGTCAATAAAGAAAACATTAATTGCATAGAGTTTACTTTTAATAATATTCAGTCATTAGATATCTCATCTTTTGGTAGTATAGAGTTTATGTTCCATATGGCATGGGCTGGTGTAAGCACCTCTCATAAAAATGAAGCAGAGACACAAGTTCAAAATGTGATTTATGGTATAAAAGCTCTTGAGTTCGCTAACCGATGGCATATCCCAAAAGTGATTGTTCCAGGAAGTGCATCAGAGTATGCATGTGGTAATCAAATTATTAATGGAACCAATATCCCTGCACCATCAGATATGTATAGTGCATCTAAGGTTGCAACAAGATATGTATGCCAAACCTATGCAATGCAACACTCGATTGAATTTATTTGGTGTAATGTCACTAGTATATATGGTCCAGGGAGAAATGATAATAATTTGATAACCTATGCCATAAAGACTTTATTGAAAAAGGAAAAGCCTTCATTTACTGGATTAGAACAAGAATGGGATTATCTTTATATAGATGACTTAATATATGCTCTTGTTTTATTAGGGGAAAGAGGAATAGGTGGTAAAGTTTATCCAATTGGAAGTGGTGAGCATCATAAAATGTCAGATTATGTAAAAGTCATTCGAGATATGATTGATCCTACTTTACCATTAGGAATTGGTGATTTACCTTATAAAAATAAAACTATAGATAATCAAGTTTTGGATATAACAGCTTTAGTAGAAGATACTGGTTTTAAGCCAAAGTTCAATTTCCAGCAAGGAATCAAAGAGACTATAGATTACTTTAAAAAACAAGGCGTATGAAGAAAACAATCTTACACATTGTAGAGCCTTTTGCTACAGGAACCTTTATGTTTGTAGTAAATTTATCCAATGAGCAATGTAATAATTATAATGTAATCATCGCACATGGAATACGTTCTGAGACGCATAAAAATTACCGAGACTTTTTCGACCCTAGAATTAAGCTCATACGTGTGCAAAACTTCCAACAACAAATAAAACCTAAGAATGTATATCAGGCTGTTAAGGAATTAAGAAAGATTATAAAAGAAACACATCCAGATATTATCCATATGCATTCTTCTCAATCGGGGGTTATTGGTAAACTTGCGAGTTTCAATTATAAAGCTTTAAAATTATATTCCCCACATGGCTTTTCATTCCTAAAACAAGATGTTGCACCATGGAAACGATTTATATTCAAATCAATAGAACGTTTTTTTGCATTATTCAATTGTACATTGGTTGCAAGTAGTAACACGGAATATGAGGTAGGAAAGTCAATCACGTCTAAAATCAAACTAATTACTAATGGAATTAGCACTGATTCTTTAGATCCGTTCTTATCAAAACAAAGGAAATCAACACAATTTACTATAGGAACAGTCGGAAGAATAATGCCCCAAAAAAATCCATCCTTCTTTAATGAGTTAGCATCAAAATTACCAGATATACATTTTGAGTGGATAGGGGAAGGGGAGTTAAGATCGGAACTGAAATCTCCCAATATTCATATTGTTGGCTGGGGACCACGGGACGAAGCTCTTGAGTATGTTTCCCAATGTGATATTTATATTATGACTTCGCTTTGGGAGGGCATGCCAATATCGTTACTAGAAGCAATGTACTTAAAGAAACCATGTATTGTAACAAATGTGGTCGGAAATAGAGATGTAATAGTAAATGAACATAATGGATATGTATGTAATGATATTAATGAATTCATAGAAAAAATAGATTATTTACGCAAGAAACCTGATATCTCTCATATGTTAGGAGAAAACGCTCATCAAGATATTCTAAATAATTACACTAATAAGATTTTGGTTCAAAAGTATGATAAGCTTATAGAATCATTAAGCTAAAACTAAAATCATAAGATACATAACATAAAAAGAATAATCATGAATTACATCATTACTGGCGGTACCGGTTTCATCGGTACGCATCTTACTAACCTATTGAAAGAAACATATCCGGATAGTAACGTCTGGAATCTTGATATCGTTGATCCTGCCAAGTTGGACAAAATGAAAGATGAAAAGGAAAGACGGGAATATACTACCATCAAGGATTGGAAATCACCACTTCGTGACGGTGAGGAAAGAAAAAGCAAGTTTGTTTATTGCGATGTACGCAAACCGATAGAGAACCTGCCTTTTACTCCCACGAATGAGGATATTATCTTTAACTTTGCAGCCGTACACCGTACCCCAGGGCATCCGGATCATGCTTATTTCGAAACAAATATCAGAGGTGCAGAAAACGTTTGTGCATTTGCAGAAAAATACGGAATTAAGAAGATCGTATTTACGAGTTCCATTGCCCCATACGGTGCGTCAGAAGAACTGAAGGAAGAAACCATATTACCTACTCCGAATACTCCTTATGGTATTTCTAAGTTAGTGGCTGAAAAGATACACATGATCTGGCAAGCCAAGAACGAGAAAGAACGTCAGCTGACTATCGTTCGTCCAGGAGTAGTTTTCGGTAAAGGAGAGAATGGTAACTTCACCCGTCTGTATTGGGGTATCCGCAAAGGAGAATTTATGTATCCGGGTAGAAAGGATACCATCAAGGCCTGTGTTTATGTAAAGGAACTGGTGCGTTTTATGCTCTATCGGTTGGAAAATCACAACGAAGGTGTAGAACTCTATAATTGTACATTCGAACCGGCATTCACCATCGAACAGATTGTAGATACCATGCAGAAAGCGACAGGCATGCATAAGAAGATTATCAAGATACCTGCATGGCTGATTATGAGTGCAGCTACCGTTATCGGTGCTTTAGGTGCTCCGATGGGTATCTGTCCTGCACGAGTAAAGAAACTGATGATTTCTACCAATATTTGTGGAAAGAAATTGGCAAATTCTGATTATAAATTCCATTATACATTGGAAGAGGCGATTAAGGACTGGTTCAACGACAATAATAACCAATACTTGAAATAACATTATGAATCAGAATCATCTGGTTATCATGGCCGGAGGCATAGGAAGCCGCTTCTGGCCTATGAGTACTCCCGAATATCCGAAACAGTTCATCGATGTGGTGGGCTGCGGAAAGTCACTAATCCAACTTACGGTAGATCGCTTTACCGGTATCTGCCCGATTGAGAATTGTTGGGTGGTAACTTCGGAAAAGTATATCGATATAGTTAAGGAACAGCTTCCATCAATTCCTGCACAGAATATTCTGGCAGAGCCGGAAGCACGAAATACCGCTCCGTGCATTGCGTATGCGTGTTGGAAAATCAAGCAACGGGATGCGAAAGCGAATATCGTGGTTACGCCTTCGGATGCGTTGGTGATCAATACGGAAGAGTTCAAGCGCTGCATCCAGATTGCAATGGAGTTCACGAAAGATTCCGCAAACATTGTTACGTTGGGTATCAAACCCAGTCGCCCCGAAACAGGATATGGTTATATCTGTGCAGCGGAGAAGCTGGAAGGAAGTGAGATTCATCAGGTGGAATCGTTCCGTGAAAAGCCGAATCTGGAAACGGCTCAGCAATACTTGGCTGCAGGCAACTATCTGTGGAATGCCGGTATCTTTGTGTGGAACGTGGAAACGATAACGTCTGCTATCCGTCGGTATGCTCCGCAGATTGCCGGGGTAATGGATGAGTTGGCGCCATCTCTCTATACCGAAAAGGAAGGGGAGGAGCTGAAGCGTCTGTTCCCGACTTGCGAGAAGATTTCGATCGACTATGCCGTGATGGAGAAGGCCAAAGGCATCCACGTGCTCCCCGCCGATTTCGGTTGGAGCGATCTGGGTACATGGGGCTCCTTGCATACGCAGGTAAGGCACGATGAGAATAATAATGCGGTGGTAGGCGAAAACGTCAAGCTGTTCAATTGCAAGAATTGTGTGGTGCATACCGGTGAGGAACAGAAAGTGGTGCTGGAAGGATTGGACGGTTACATCGTGGCCGAAAGAAACCGCCGGTTGCTGGTGTGCCGGTTGCAGGAAGAACAGCATATCAAGGAATTTTCGCAGGAATAATCATTAAAAAGAACATGAACCGAACAACATTAAAATCCCAAATAGAATCAGTTTTCAATCCGCGTAATCTGGATGAAGACTGCCGAAAAATCGAAACCTTATTACGTCCATTCGATGAGACTGTCCATAATCTATTGAAAGAAGGGCAGTACGAGGAAGCTACCACAATCTTCCTCGAAATCCTGGACAGTCTTTCCACCCACTACGTCCGCGATGAGCATTTCTGTTATTTCGATGACATGTACTCGCCCGACTATCCTTGTGACTACATGATGGAAGCATTTATCAAGCTGATAGAAGCTGGAAGTTTTCCGCAAACGGAACTGTCGCGCCTGAAAGAGGGGATGGAACGCATCGCGCAGATGGAAGCTTTTCAGGATTACGGTTCGCCTATGGCCGTCTTTACGTGGCGGCAATTCCTGAAGCAGCTATAAACAGCCACCTTTTCAAGACATAGCATGAACACCCCTATGGAAAAAGAAAGTAAGCACTCAAATTAGGGCTCTAAAAAATTATATATAGCTTCGCTGCGAACATAAAACTCAAAAATCATGTATAGCAGTGAAGATCTTGAAAGATTCTACTTTCAGTACAAATGTGAGGCAGTGCCTCTGGGAATCCCCATTGAAAAGTTCTGCCTGCAGAACAATGTACCTTACAACATCTGCTGAACGTGTCCGGAATGAACCGATTCTACTATATCCGTAACTTTACGGACATGCGGTGCAAGCACTCCCGGGTGCTTTCCATTATCCGCGAACAGTTGCGCCGGGAACCGATGGACGGCGATGTATTAAAGCAGGACGGAAACTTTGAGTCTTGCGCCACAAAATATCGGCCTAGAAACATGTCGATAGGCTTTTTACGACCTAAATTGAGTACTAACAAGTATTTGTGAGAGAAAAAACACATTACCTATTGAATATTCAATATTTTGTTTTACCTTTGAACCAATTGATAACTGATAATATGGAATGCTGCATGATAGACAATTATTTACAGATAGAAACAAGAGGATTGGTTTTCTTAGGAGATTTTAATCCTGCTGTATTTCATCCATTTTGGTTGGCCTCCAAGCAACTGATTCAAGAGGAAGAAGCAACAAATGCCAAAATTGATATTGTCATGAGCGAACTGTCCAGATTCCAAGTAGGAGAATGGCTCAACATAGAGGTGTCCCGAAGTCGATGTGAATTCAAGACGATGAAAAGTCCCTATTTCCTTCCCATGAAGGATTTGGCATGCAATGTATTCAAGATTCTGGGAGAAACACCTATTACAGCTGTCGGTATCAATAACATCTATGATTTGTCGTTAAAGAACGAAGAAAACTATTACAGATTCGGCAATGCATTGGCTCCTTTATCCAACTGGAATGACATATTGGATTCGCCCCGTCTTTCTCAGATGATGATTGTGGAGAACCAGCCAAAGGGAGAAGCCGGGACCAAAAGAATCAACATATCACCAAGCGCTTCAGAACTGAAAGTGAACTTTGGAGTCAATATCAATGTAAACAATCATTTCGAGTTATCGCCCAACAGTAACGGGAAAAAAGCTGCTCAACTTGTAGAAGAACAGCATGACAGCTGTGCTGAATATTCCAAAAAGCTTGTTTCTAACATTTTCACTAAAATTTTCGGATGATGGAAACCTTAATCATATCTCAAGATACATACTCCTATGACAAAGAGACAGCCTATTACGGACAATCAGAAGAGGATAAGCGGAGAAGGCAGGAGATTCAAGCACTCATCGATGTAAGGGTGAATTCTTTAGACAGCAAGAAGACTCAGTATGCCCAAGCAACAGATTTTTTCGATAAAAAGTTGAAACCGTTATTCCAACAAAGGCCGAAAAACGGATTAAACTATATTTGTCAATCCATGAACTGGATAGGATATGTAACGGAAATCAGAGAAGATTCTTTTACTGCCCGATTGACTGATACAAGCAATGATACAACAGATGAAATAGCGGATTTCGACCTCCAAGATGTATCGAAGGATGACTTGAGCCTGCTGACACTTGGAGCGACTTTCTATTGGAGTGTGGGGTATGCCTACCAATACGGTCAAGTAATCAAACAATCTTTTATCCGCTTTAAAAGAAGCATGGATCTGAGTGTCCAAGAATTCGATACAATCATGGATGAGGTCAAACAGCTTAAAGATAATATAGTGTGGGAATGAATTGTTTCGGAGTGTCACTGATCGGTACCGGAGGAGGTTATGGAGAGTCGGTTGTGGTGCAATTGGGAGCCCACAACTGGATGGTAATCGATTCGTGTGTGAATCCGGTCACCAAAGAGTCGTTACCTCTCCACTATTTGAAATCGCGGGGAGTTGACCTGGCATCCGAAGTAAAACTGATTGTTTGTTCCCATTGGCACAATGACCATATCCTTGGATTGGACCAACTGTTTGAAGAGTGCCCATCGGCATTGTTTGCATTGTCCATCACTTCGGACAGAGAAAAATTTCTGGAATTCATAGGTTTGGACAGCCGACAGGATAAAGTGGCTGGAAGAACGTCTTCTACAGACATCATGGCAAGATGCCTGCAGATAGCAAAGCAAAGAGGTACACATGTCATATCAATTGTTCAAGACCGCTTGCTGCTTAACCTACAGGAAGGGAATCTGGATGCAAAGGTTTTTGCCCTTACTCCATCTGATACGGTCATAGCTGAATTTGGGACTGAAATATCGGAACTGATCCAAAATTATACACCCCATTCCAACAAGAAAATCATTGTCCGTTCCCCAAATGAAAAGTGTGTCGTACTGCAAGTCTGTGTAAACGAACATACAGTCATTTTAGGTGGCGATCTGGAAAACTCTCAAGACAACCGACATGGTTGGCTCTGCATTCTGGACCACAGTACCTGTATCACAAAGAACAGGGCCTCTCTTTTCAAGATTCCCCACCATGGTTCGGCAAATGCCTACGAAGAAAGAGCCTGGAATGAATTGTTTGACAACGAATCGCTTATAGGCCAATTATCTCCATTTATCAATGGACGTGTGACGCTTCCCACACCCGATATGCTTCTGAATTTCTTAAGCAGGGTCCAACATCTGTATATTACATCGTATCAGCCCCAAAATAAGCCGAAGAAAAGGGAAAGTTCCATTGGAAAAGCCATACAAAAATTCAATCCTACTCTGAAAGAGATTCCTTATCAGAACGGTATTGTAGAAAGCCTCATAGACTTGGACCAGCCCGACGGTCAATGGCAAACCAAACTACACGAAAAGGCTTTTGAGATAGATTATGATTTTGCCAACCAATGCAAGCAGGCACTTTAAAAAACGTAAGCAGTCATTCCAGACCGTATTGCTAACCCACGATATAATCTCTACATTCACTACCAATCCCAATCGTAAAAACTCTATCTGAACCTCTAAAATACATTATATAGTAGTACGGTCGAATGATAAATGAGAACCAACAAATGAATAATTCCAATGAACTTAGAATGAACAACAATATGGATAAAGAAGCGGATACTGTCCCAGAAAGTGTGTAAGCAGTCACTTTAGACCGTATTGCCCACCCACGATATAATCTCTACATTCGCTACCAATCCCAATCGTAGTGAA
>CALUKX010000076.1 GCA_944321335.1 uncultured Phocaeicola sp.
ATCTTTTCCAATTTGTGAGCACGCTGCTTCAATTCTTCAGCCAACATTTTCTTTGCAGCTGGAGAAGCGATAACTGCTTTGCCAGTCGGAATAAGATAGTTACGACCATAACCAGACTTAACGGTTACAATATCATTTTTGTAGCCCAAGTTAACTACGTCTTCTTTCAAGATAATTTCCATACTTATTCCTCCTTTTATTATTTCATCATATCAGTTACGAAAGGCAGCAAAGCCAAGTGACGAGCTCTCTTAACGGCCTGCGCAATACGACGCTGGAACTTCAATGAAGTACCGGTAATACGGCGCGGAAGGATCTTACCCTGTTCGTTCAAGAATTTCTTCAAGAATTCAGGATCTTTGTAGTCGATATACTTAATACCACTCTTTTTGAAACGGCAGTATTTCTTCTTCTTAACGTCTACTGACGGCGGAGTTAAATATCTGATTTCTGATTGTTGCTGTGCCATGATTAGTTTTCCTCCTTTTTAGTTGATTTAACATTTCTTCTCTTAGCAGCATATTCTGCAGCGTACTTATCCATCTTGAAAGTCAAGAAACGGATAACACGTTCGTCACGACGGTAGTTTACATCGAGCTTTTCGATTACCGACGGTTCTGCTTTAAACTCAATCAGCTGATAAAAACCAGTAGATTTCTTCTGAATTGGGTAAGCCAATTTCTTCAATCCCCAGTTTTCTTCGTTGATGATCTCCGCACCTTCCTGTGTCAGGATAGCTTTGAACTTTTCTACCGCTTCCTTCATCTGAACGTCAGACAAAACGGGAGTTAAAATGAAAACGGTTTCGTATTGATTCATACTATTCGTTGATTAAATAATTAATAAAAAAATTTCAATTGCGGCGCAAAGGTACTAATTATTCTTTAATAAACAAACACTTAATCCATTTTAATTGATAAAGAATGTTATTTATGCGACAAACTTAACAAATATAATAATTTCCTTGTATATTTGTGTAGTTGTTTAAACAATAATTTCATGATAGAACAATTTAATTTCGACCTGCAACTTATCTTCGCCATACTCAACGGTAAAGTATCGGCCGCGATCAACAGGAAGCTGAGCCGTAATTTCCGCCAAAACGGGATGGAGATTACACCGGAACAATGGACCGTACTTCTATATCTTTGGGAAAAGGACGGTGTAACCCAGCAGGAGCTTTGCAACGCCACATTCAAAGACAAACCGAGCATGACCCGGCTTATAGACAACATGGAACGCCAGAATCTGGTAGTCCGTATCTCCGACAAGAGAGACCGGCGTACCAACCTTATCCACCTTACAAAAACCGGAAGGGAACTGGAGGAGAAAGCCCGGTTCATCGCCAACAAGACATTGAAGGAGGCACTGCACGGACTCACGCTGGAAGAATTGCGAGTCAGCCAGGAAGTTCTTCGCAAGATATTCACCAATACAAAAGACTAGAAAAGAAACAAATCCGACGGGGAAAACAACTCAATGTCAACTATTTTGTTTTTTTTCATCAAATAATTTTTTCAATACAAGAATTATACTTTAATTTGTAACCAAGAATATAATAAACCATAAAATAGAAGACACACATGAAAAGCTTATTGAAGAATTTGGGAGTGATTCTGGTAATCATCGGCGCTATCCTCCTGATTGTTTGCTTTGCTACTGGCAGCGTAAACAACAATGTAACCTTGGGATGCTCATTACTGCTTGTAATCATCGGTTTGATTGCCCACATCGTTCTCAACAAACGTATTACCGACTAATCCTTTAAAGTCAGAAATAAAAAAGCCTGGACCGGTTACCGATCCAGGCTTTTTTATCACCATGTCATTTGGGATTTCATCATTCCTGTTCAGGAGTGATCAGTTTGTATCCCTTTCCATGGATATTGATAATCTCGATAGAATCATCGTCTTTCAGATGCTTACGCAGCTTGGTGATATAGACGTCCATGCTTCGTGCATTGAAATAATTGTCGTCAATCCAGATGGTCTTCAACGCGAAATCACGCTGCAGGATTTCGTTGGCATGAGCGCAAAGCAGACCGAGGAGCTCCGATTCCTTGGTAGTCAGCTTGGTCTGTTTCTCGCCGATCGACAGAATCTGCTTCTGGGTATCGAAGGTAAACTTACCGATCTTATACATATTGCTTTCCTTGTTGCGTTTGCCACGTACACGGCGCAGGATAGCTTCGATACGGAAAGTCAGTTCCTCCATACTGAACGGCTTGGTGATATAGTCGTCGGCACCGATCTTGAAACCTTCCAGTATATCCTCTTTCAGTGTCTTTGCGGTAAGGAAAATGATAGGAATTTCAGCGTTGGCTTGACGGATTTCCTGAGCCAAGGTAAAGCCATCTTTCTTCGGCATCATCACGTCGAGCACACACAAATCGTATTTTGTTTTAAGGAAGGCCTTGTAGCCCTGTTCGCCATCGGGGAACAATTCAGCTGAATAGCCTTTTGCCTGCAAATATTCTCTTAACAGCATGCCAAGATTTTCATCATCTTCGCAAAGCAAGATTCTTAATTTCTCATCCATATTATTCTTCTTTAAATAAAGGTAATATAATAATAAATTTAGTTCCGACGTTCAGCTCACTTTCAGCGCGGATAGTGCCTTTATGATCTGTAACGATCTTCTTTACATAGGCCAAGCCCAATCCGAATCCTTTCACATCGTGCAGGTTTCCGGTATGAACCCGGTAGAACTTTTCAAATATTTTTTTCAGGTTCTCCTTCTTGATTCCGATACCGTTGTCTTCGATCGAAATATGGAGTTTACCCGACTCATTCCATGTACGGACCTTCAGATGGATGTTCACATCCGGTTTCTTGTATTTCAATGCATTGTCCAGCAGATTGAATATCACGTTGGTGAAATGCATTTCATCCACGTAGATGAACGGATCATCCGCATCCAAGGCTACATCCAAAGTACCATTACAGTTCTCTACCTTTAGGCGGAAGGTGTTAGTAACACTGTATACCAGTTCGTTAGCATCAACCTCCTTCTTTTTCAATATCGCCTTCTGGCGTTCGAACATCGACATCTGCAATACCTTTTCAACCTGGAACCGCAGACGTTTGGTTTCGTCATTGATAACCCCAGATATGTGCTGGAACATAGCAGGCGACTTTCCTACCGCCGGATCATTCAGCATCTGGGCAGCCAGAGAGATGGTGGATATCGGGGTCTTGAACTCGTGCGTCATATTGTTGATGAAGTCGTTCTTAATCTCCGTAAGCTTCTTCTGACGGAATATGATGTAGATGGTAAAGATGAATGTCACCAGCAATACGCAAGTAAAGATGATAGACGGAATCATAAACCGTACGGAACTGAATATATAGTTATCCATTGTCGGAAAGAATATATTCACGAAGCCCATCTTGGCAGGAGGGTCTTTCTCGAAAAGCAGTCGGGAATAGACCTTCTCATTATCGTATACATAATCGGAACATCTGTAGACTTCCTTTCCGTCACGGTCGGTTACTGTGAAGTGATACGGAATATCGATTCCGTTGTTCAGCAGTTCCGCTTTCAGGAAATGGTCGAGCTGTTTGAAGTTCACACGTTCCTTCAGAGGCTTGTCGCTCGCCGTATAGAGGATGTTGTATACAACCTCATCCAGCAGCGCCCGCTGATAGATATATCGTTCCTTCAGTATCTCCTGCAGTGCGCGGGAGGTCTGGGGGATATTCTTTCCGGTCGAAATCACCACCTTCGGTATGCTCGACGGACGGTTGATGATGGTCTTCATCTCGAACGTTGAAAACGTCGTTCCGTCAGGCGAAGTCACCGTATACTGATGATGCTCCACTACATTGCCGTTGTTGGCGGCATTTTCTTCTTCCTGCTGTTGCTGCAACTGGCGTGAGGCTCTTGCCGCCCGTTCCGTCGCCGCTACATCCTTCTCCAGATACTTCTTGGTTTCTACCAGTTCCAGATTGTGTACAGCCTGTGCAAGACTTCGTCCCACATTCTCTTCGAACTGTTCCTTACGCATCTTGACCATCTCTTCAATATAGCTTACCTGCAAATAAAGCAAGCTTAGAAAAGAAAGCCCCATTACAATACCTAATATCCAAATAGTCGTCTTTTTCATGAAGGCAAATTTAGCAGGCTATCCATTAGTCCGTACTTAACTTAACATGTTTTAAACCGAGATTTCCTTATATTAACGAAATCTTAAATTTAACATATCATTTTAAGCATTACAAACGGCCTTAACATTTGTCTGTATGCAAAAATAACTAAATTTTAGATTAATAACAAATAAAAGAGCGAGTTTGTTTAAGGTTAGTTAAATAAAAAAAGTCGCATTTTTAAGAAATGCGACTTTTTAACCTATAAAAACAACAACTTAGAGCTTACTGCTCTTCTTTTTCCTGTTCTTCGAATTCCTTCATCAGCTTGGTCTGTACATCAGCCGGAACAAGTTCATAGCTTGCAAACTTCATAATGAAGGAAGCACGACCTCCTGTAAGCGAACTGAGAGCGGTCGAATAGTTGGACATTTCCTTCAAAGGAACTTTGGCAACCAGCTTTTCATAGCCTTTTTCGCTGCTCATACCCATAATCATACCGCGACGTCCCTGCATATCGCTCATTACATCACCCAGCTTATCGCTCGGTACGAATACTTCCACATCGTAAATCGGTTCCAGAATCTTCGGACCGGCATTCTTGAAGGCTTCACTGAATGCGTGACGCCCTGCAAGCATGAAGGAGATTTCATTCGAGTCTACCGGGTGCATCTTTCCGTCGTAAACGATGACACGAACATCACGTGCGTACGATCCGGTAAGCGGACCCTGTTCCATACGGCTCATGATACCTTTCAGGATAGCCGGCATAAAGCGGGCATCGATAGCACCACCTACAACCGAGTTGATGAATACCAGCTTACCACCCCATTCGAGGTCGATGGTTTCGGTACCTTTGACATTTATCTTGAATTCCTGTCCGTTGAACTTGTAGGTATCCGGAGCAGGCATGCCTTCGTAGTAAGGTTCTACAATCAGATGCACTTCACCGAACTGACCGGCACCACCCGACTGTTTCTTATGACGATAGTCGGCACGTGCAGCCTTGGTGATGGTTTCACGATAAGGAATCTTCGGTTCATAGAACTGTACCTGCAGTTTTTCATTGTTTTCGAGACGCCATTTCAAGGTACGGAGGTGGAATTCACCCTGACCATGAACCAGAATCTGCTTCAGTTCCTTCGACTGTTCAACCACCCATGTCGGATCTTCTTCACGCATACGGTTCAATACAGCCATCATCTTTTCGGTATCGGCTTCGTTGACCGGTTTGATAGCACGTGAATATTTTGGATTCGGGTATTTGATGAAGTTGAAACGGTTTTCGCAATCCTTTCCGTTCAAGGTATTTCCGGTCTTCACATCCTTCAGTTTCACGGTACAACCGATATCACCGGCACGGAGTTCGTCCACCTTGTCGCGGTTGGCTCCGGCGCAGACATAAAGCTGTGCCATACGTTCCTTCGAGCCACGGTCGGCGTTGGTCAGGTCATCACCTTCCTTCACTACACCGCTCATCACCTTGAAGTACTGAACGTCGCCGATATGCGGTTCGACAGCAGTCTTGAAGAAATAAAGGGAAGTAGGGCCGTTCGGATCGGGCGGAACGGGAACGCCACGTGTATTGTGTACGGTCGGCATCTCGTCGACGAAAGGAACCACGTTGCCGAGGAATTCCATCAGACGACGTACACCCATATCCTTGCCTGCACAGACGCAGAATACCGGGAACATACCGCGTGCGGCCAATCCTTTACGGATACCTTCACGCATTTCGTCTTCGGTCAACGATTCCGATTCGAAGAATTTCTCCATCAAGGTCTCGTCGTGTTCGGCAGCAGCCTCAACCAAGGTCTTGTGCCATTCCATCGCCTTGTCCATTTCCGATGCTGGAATTTCTTCGATAGTAGGAGCACCGCCATCGGGTCCCCACGAATATTTTTTCATTAAAAGTACATCGATCAACGAATTGAAGTTCGGTCCAGTCTCGAGCGGATACTGCACCGGAACCACTTTAGAACCGTAATTTTCCTTCAACTGTTCGAGCACGCGGTCGAAATCGCACTTTTCGCTATCAAGCTGGTTTACCAGGAAGATAACCGGCTTACCCAGTTTTTCGGTATAGCGGAAGTGGTTCTGTGTTCCTACTTCCGGTCCGTATTGGCCGTTCAGCAACAGGATAGCGGTATCCGTAACGTTCAACGCTGTAATTGCAGCTCCCACAAAGTCATCACTACCCGGACAGTCGATAATATTCAGTTTCTTACCATTCCACTCTACATGATAAACGGTAGAGAAGACTGAGTAACCATACTCCTGCTCTACCGGAAAATAATCGCTGACAGTATTTTTGGCAGTAATTCTGCCGCGACGTTTTATAATACCACTCTCATAGAGCAACGCTTCTGTGAGGGTGGTTTTACCTGAGCCATCATTGCCGAGAAGTGCAATGTTTTTGATTTCGTTAGTCTGATATACTTTCATGGTATTCAAGATTTAATTAGTAACGAAAGGATATGCTTTTCATATCTCAATTTAAGTGATGCGCAAATTAGAAATTAATGTGCAAAAAAGCAACCTTTAAATCGGTGTTACTAAACTATGTTTTTCGGCACAATGCAGTTTCTCATACATATAAATCAGGAAATTCCGGAATTTGAACGAGGGCGTTGTAACTTTCTGTCTGTCAGAGGATATGACTGAACCCACCCCTTTCAGAACTCTTCAGCACGTTGTTTTTCCCTTCATGTCGTTTCAGCCAAACGTACTGATAATCAGTCAAAACAGGATGTTTCAAAAGGGTCAGTTTTGGGACTTTCCAGAGATAAAAACAAGCTTGAATTTCTTCCGCATCTTCTTCTGCATCCTAGCGTCCATCGGCCTTACGTAGATGATTTCATCCGAAAGGGTTCGCCGACGCTGGAGCACCACAAACTCCAGGAAGAGCTGTTTTTCTTTGGCTTCGCAAACCATCTCGAGGAAGTGTTGAAGGTTCTTGTTGTCGGCAGAGAGATAGAACGGGCGGGCATAGGGCAACAGTCCGATCCGATACCGTCTGTCGACGGGTATAGTATCGACACTCACTGGCATCGACTTTACCAGAATCTGTGAGCTTCTGAATTTCACCGGACCTCCACCGATGATTTCCGTATAAGGACGTGTCTGTATGACGAGAGTCGAATCGGTAAGTTCCCTTATCTGGTACCTTCCGCGCCGTCCGTCCTTTTCCGACAAGGTCTTGATCGTATCTTTATCAATGACAAACAAGACCTCTTGCGTATAGCGTCCTTCGTATACGAAAGTGACATATTGTTTCCCGTTCCTGAATTCAAGCTCACTGGCAAACTCCTTGCCCGGCAGCTCCAGCCGCCACACCTTGTTTTCAAGCATGGACAATGTATCCTGTTGTGCATACAGGCAACCGGATACAACCGATACTACTATAAACAATAACCACTTACGCATAATCCATCGGATAAAAGGTCATATACCCATAAACTCACTATCGCATGGAATGTTCATCCCAAGAACAAAATTCCCACTACTACACATATTATTAATAAGAAAGCCACCACAGCGATGAAGGCCAGTCGCTCACGGAAGAAGTTCCTCTTGTCGGCTTCCTCCTTCTCGGCTGTCTGCCTGCGATAGTCTTCCAGCTGTTCGGCTGTAATGTTCGATTCTTCCCGCTCGCGTCGGGCATCCATCAACCGTTCGCGCGTTTCATGCATACGTTCACGGTTACGCTTTCGCATCTCGCGGTTTTCCTTGTCACGCCGCATCATGTCGTTGATGCATCCTAGGGTTCCCATAATATCTAGTTTAAGTCGATTATGCTGCAATTTACAAAAAAAGGATGAAAAATGAAATAAAGAAGCGATTTCTTTGTTTCATCTTTATCTTATTATATATAGATGTAAGTGAATTTTATGTCCTTCGTACGAGAACCGTATGGTTCTCGATGCAAAACCGTACGGTTTCCGTTCGGGAACCACAAAAAACAATAGGTAATATTCAGGTTAATGTGGCTATAACTGAAATAACTTTGCCAGGGGCATCTAATAGATATTGAAACAGATGAGACAAGGGTAACAAATGATGTAAAATGAAGGTTGATATGATTCTTAAACTAAAATTGACGAGATTGTTATATAACTAAATCATCTGTTTCATTTACTTTCGCGCTATAAATTTTTAAGGGGAAGCTACTATATAAATATTATGAACTATGAAATCAATTCATTAGTGTCCCGTTAAAATCGGGACACTAATGATATTGGGAAGATCCTAGTATTTTAACGGAAAAAGATGGTTGGACAGATGCTCCATTCAATCATCTTGACTTACCTAGCGACAATGCAGATGAGCCCGAGAATATTCAATCAAAATTTGATAATCTGGGTCATTAGTGTCCAATAAAAATGGACTAGTAAAAAAATTAATCAAATAGTCCTTCAAAAAGGGGATAACCGAGTTCTT
>CALUKX010000077.1 GCA_944321335.1 uncultured Phocaeicola sp.
TCAGCTATAAAGATACTAAAAATATTTCATTCCCACAACTTTTTCAATCGTTTTCTTATACCGAACTCACGTTAAAAAAAGCAGTATACTGAGATAGCCGAAAAGAATTGGCTATAAAGTTACTGAATGAACGGCGTTTGGGATGTTCGATCTGCGCAATGTTCTTCAATTCGTCATTGACCGTTTCAATCAAGGCTCTTTTCCTGAGCAAAATCTTGTCGGCAATACTCATCAGTGAATTCTTCATATAGTTTTTAACTTTAGTGACAAGCTGTATACCATTATTGGAGTAAAGTAAAGCCCCAGATTCTCCAGATTCGGGTTGTCCTTCAGTACATCCGAAGGAACCTTGTCGAGCAGGATCTGCTTCACGTCCTTCAGCTCTTCAATCCGATGCCCCTCTTTCAGGCGGATATAGCTCCGGTAGCGGTCGTTGCCCAGCCAGTTGTTGCTGCCGTCGTACATGATCTGTCCGATAGTAGGCATAGCTATAGCCATATCTATCTGGGGGAGATGTGTGTTTTCGGGAAAGTCCTCGAATACGCCGGCAATCTTTCCTTTCACCTCCGGATAGAGCACCCAGCTGACGCTTTTCCCCATAATTTGCTCGCCCAAAGCCTTGTAGAGCCTTTCTGAAATATAGACATTGTTCGGCCGGTTAAGCCCCTCATGAGGATTCTCCCCGACGATGATTTTTCGCGGAAAGACATCGAAGAAGGACGAATCGCAGAGAAATACATCGCCTGTCAGTTTCTCCTTTTGTTCGGTCACGAACGTCATGTCCTCTGATACCCAGGTAAAGCGGGTGGCAGCTTCCACTTGCGGATAGTATCGCTTGATGCCAGGAGCGACGGCACCGGGAGTCTGCCCAAATTCGTCCCATTCCCCGTCATTATAGCGGAACCTTTCACCCACCTGGTACGTATTTTCCGGGTGCGGCAGGAAGTTGTCGTAGCTCCGCTCGAAGATAACCTCCGCCAGCATGACCATTCCGATAGCCATACCCACTCCCAGGCAGAGAATCTTTATCAGATTTGCTTCCCCTCTGCGGAAAAGCGATTTGAATATGCGTTTCATAATTCTTTCCTTTTTTATCTTTATTCCGTTTTCAGACTATCCACTGGATTGGCTGTTGCTGTCCGATAGTTCTGTATCGTAATGGTAATCTCCGTAATGAGGCAGACGATGATGCAGGCCCCTGCAAATACCCACGGCGACAGCGGTACCCGTTCGTTGAACGGCTCCATCCAACGCAGCACAAGCCAGGCGGCTATCGGCGAGGCGATGACGGAACTGATTACCGCAAGCAGCAGGTACGAACGTCCGAACATCCAGAGAATTTTTCCGGTGGTGGCTCCATACACACGGCGGACACCGATTTCCTTCCTGCGGTGTTCCGCTTCGAAGATAATCAGCCCGAATATCCCTACCAGCGAAATGATGATGGCCAACAAACTGAACAGCGTAATCATCTGTTGCTGGTCGGTTTCCAGCTGATAGAGTGAAGTATACACCTGGTCGTAGAATTTTACGTCGGTCGGATAGCCGGGGAAACATTCGGCCGATGTCCGGCGGATGTGCTCCAGTGCGGCATCCATGTTGCTGCCCGCCTTCACACGAATGTAGGCGTATGGCATCGTTTCGTTGCTACCCTTTCCGTTTGGACAGAAGACGTATGGGTAAGGTTGTGTCTTTCGGGAAGTGAACTGGACGTTGTTCACATATCCTTTCAATCTCGCTTTCCTTCCCCAGACGAAAAAGTCGATGATTTCACCTGCAGGGATACCCGTCTTTTGTTGCAAGTCTTCTGTGGCGATGAATTCCAATGGATCAGTACCGATAGAGTCGCCGGGCTGGAAATCCGAACCCGACAGGATGTCTATGCCCATCACTCGGAAAAAATTGGTTGTCACGTCGATGTATTGGTGCATATATTCCTGGTCCTTGTACTTGAAGGCGTAGAAGGTATATCCTTCGCTTGCGCCTAGTTCCCATTTGGCGAAGGCGATGTCATCGATTTCTGCATAACTCTTCAGCTTTGACTGGAAACTGCGATAAGGACTGCTGTTGTATTCCATTTGCGGCAAACTCGCCACCAGAATCTGGTCTTTCTCGAAACCCAGGTTGCTTGTCCGCATGAACCGGTTTTGCAGATAGATGAACGAGGCCGATACAATCAGCACGAACGACACCACATACTGGAAACCGATGAGCAGCATACGCAGCCGTTTCCCTTTTCCGCTTAGGGCGTAATTCCCTTTCAGCACGAGAGCAGGAGGGAAGGAAGTCATGTACCAGGCAGGATACAGCCCCGCGATGATACCTGTTGCCACGGCAACCACTCCCGTAAGGGCCACGTATGGCCAGTATGCGACCAGCGATGGGGTGAATCCCATGAACGAAAGCACGTTCAGATGAATCAATGTGGCAGTGATTCCCAATGAAATCAGCCAGCCGATTACGACGGTGCAGACCGATTCCAGTATCAGGGCACGACGTAGCTCTCCATCGGTACAACCCAACACCTTCTGCGTGTTGATGCTTCGGATGCGCACCGGCGTAAGTGCCGTACTGAAGTTCACCAGGTTGATGCAGGCGATGATGATAATCAGGAAACCGATAATTACTGTCAATGTAAGCGAGCTGCGGCTGCCTGTCTTGAAGCAGTGGCTTGCGTGCATATCGTAATATAGGTCCTTGATGGGGAATACATAAAATTCCTCCTTGCTTTTCTCTTCGTAGAAGTACATCCGTTCTATCGCCTTCGAATCCCGTATCTTGCGGTTCACTTCTTCTACGCTGACACCCGGTTTCAGACGGAAGAAGGCACAGAAGTTCTGGCTTCCCCAACTGTCCTGTTGGGTATTGCCCATCGGAAGGAAAAGATCGTTCTTGAACTGGCAGTTCTCGGGAAGGTCTTCGAATATCCCGCAAATACGGTACTTGGTTGCACCCGGTGTCAGCCAGTTCGAGCCTTCCATGTACAGGTATGAACCCAGTGCATTTCCTTTCGGGAAAAGCTTGCGTGCATAGCTTTCCGATACGATGGCACTTTCCATCCGGTTCATTCCGGCGTCACTTCCTTCCACGAATTTCAGTCCTACCACTTTGGCGAAGTCTGGATAGACCGACCAGGGACTTTCGTAGAAGTACTGCGGGTTTTCCGGATCGGTGTAGAGTGCCAGCTTTTGCCATGCAGGTGCATAAATCGTGCCGTATTCTATTTCGGAAATCTGTTCCATGAGATAGTCAATCGGGCCGCGGGGAAGAAGCTGCAATTCGTGTTCCTCGGGTATTCCCATGTTCAGCATCACCAGCCTGTCCGGCTCAGGATAACAGCTGTCGAAACTGCGGTCGTAGTCCACCTTCATCATGATGAGGGTGAAGGCGGAAAAGGCTGCCGACAGTCCGATGAGGCTCAAGACAGATGCCGTGCGGAAACGCTTGAGGGTATAGAACAGATTTCGGATGATGGTATAGTTCATTGTGTTTGTCTTTGGTTTATTTCTTACATTTGGCTTTGCCGATTTACATTTCAGCAATCGACGAAACAATCTGTCCGTCGAACAGGTTGATGATACGGCCGGCGAAACCTGCGTCACGCTGGCTGTGGGTTACCATTACGATGGTAGTGCCCTCCTTGTTCAGCTCCGTCAGCAACTCCATCACCTCCTGGCCGTTCTTCGAGTCGAGGTTACCCGTAGGCTCGTCGGCGAGGATGATCTTCGGTCCCGACACCACGGCGCGGGCTATCGCCACACGCTGCTGCTGACCACCCGACAATTGCTGCGGATAATGCTTGGCGCGATGACTGATATTCATGCGCTGAAGAATTTCGTTTACCTTCTTCTTGCGTTCATCGGCTGGGATGTTGAGGTAAGTAAGCGGCAGTTCCACATTCTCGAATACATTGAGCTCATCAATCAGGTTGAAACTCTGGAATACGAAACCGATGTTGCCTTTGCGTACGTTGGTACGGTCTTTTTCTTTCAGATGTCCCACTTCCTGACCGTCGAGGTAATAATTACCGTCGGTCGGATTGTCGAGCAGTCCCAAAATGTTCAGCAGGGTTGATTTGCCACAACCGGAAGGACCCATGATGGCAACGAATTCTTTTTCGTTTACTTCCAGGCTGACTTTATTCAGAGCGATGGTTTCTACTTCGGTCGTACGGAATGTCTTGGTAAGGTTTTCAATCTTAATCATAGTTGTATACGTTTAAATGGTTATTATTCTGTCTTTAAATTATTGATCGGATTTTCACGGACAGCTCTTCGGCTGATGAACCAGACTGATGCCAGTGAGATAAGGGTTACTCCCACGAAGGAGACAACAGGCACCCACCACGGGAAACCGAATGATACGGTAACTATCTTGTTGATGTGATGGATTCCGTATATCGTCAGCGGAATGGCTAGAACCAGTCCCCAACAGGTAGAGTAGAACGAGAATTTCATCAGTTTGACCTGTTCGTTGGCGGAGGTCGATCCGAATACCTTTCGGATGGCGATATCGCGCTTACGTTGCGAGATGAAATAAACGCTCATGGCTGTCAGTCCCAACAACGAGATAACCAAGGCCGCTCCGGTAAAGATAAACATTACCGATTTCAGTCGTGTCAGGTCGGCGTAAGAATCTTTGATTTCATCTTCATACCACTTCGAGTCGAAGGGGATTCCATCGAGGATTTCCGCATAAAGGTCATCCAATTCTTTCTTGTAGGCCACTTTGTCGCCGTCGATAGTCTGTACCAGGATGTTCCACGGACGTTTGAGGCTGTCGGGAGCCAGCTCGCGGATAATCAGTGACTGCACAAGTCCTTCGGGTGCCTCTCCGGCTTCATCCAGCAGGTTGCCGATTCTGAACTTGCGGAACTTTCCGGCTACTTGTATTTCCCATCCGCCGCGTGTACGGTCTGTCTTTTCGTAATCCATACCCATCTCGTCGAAGAAATTGTCGGCAAACAGCATTGACGACTTTTCTTTTTTCGCTAGATTCCTCCGTTCGAGCATTTCAATTCCGAAGATTTCCACAAAGGCGGAGTCGGTCTGGAAAAGCTGGAAACTTACCTGTCGTTGATTGCCTTTGTCGTCCTCTAGAGGAAAAGTATTGTTGTTGCCACGGTCGTTGGGAGTTCCGCACGACAGACAGACCTGTTTCACGAACGGTTTCTTCAATGCCTCACTGCGGAAAAGATGCGACTGGCGGGAATTTCCTACAGCCGAATAGTCGATGATATTGTGGTAGGTATAGCCCAACGGTTCGTGCAGGATGCGCCAGATTTGTACACTCAGAAAGACGGAGCATGTCAGCATTGCTACGGTCAGTCCGCTTTGGATGATGTAAAGTCCTCTCAGGTAAACCGCTTTCGTCTTCCGGCGGAAAGTCCCCTTCACGATATCCAGCGGGTTATATCTCGACAGCAAGGTAGCCGGGATAAATGAAGCCGTTGCCGTAATCAGAAGCAGGGCGAGGATATAGACGATGATGGTAGTAAGATTCAGTTCACCGGTCAGATCCAGGCGGGTATGCAACAATCCCGAAGCGTAATCTTCGGCTGCCCATGCTAGCAGGAAACCGATGACGAATGCCACCGCAATAAAAATACCCGATTCGCAGACGATACGCCAGAAGACTGTTTTCTGCGAAGCTCCCAACAACCGGCGCGATGCCATTTCTTTGGCACGGTAACTGATCTGTGCGGTATTCATGCTGGTGTAGTTGAATATTGCCATCAGCAGAATCAGGATTCCGGAAATGATGAAGATCAGAACTTTGGTGAAATCGTATTGCTGCAGTCCGCTTGCTTCGTCCTTGTTGAAATAGATATCCTTCAGTCCCACAAGTCCGAAATTCTTCACATACTCTTCCTTGTAGAAATAGATGTTTTCTTTCAGCCACTTATTGATAGCCGGAAGTTTTTGCGTCACATCATAGCCTTTGGGAAAACGAAAGAAGACGGCAGAGCCTACTACATTGTTCATATCCTCGTTGTGGCGGCTGCTGCTCCAGTTGAAATGATCCACATTGTCGAATTGCGCGATTACGTCTATATCCGCATGAATCAGACTTTTGTCGAAGTCCTCTACAATTCCTGTCACGATATAGATATCCTTTTCATTGAAGCCGAAGTGCAGCCGTTTGCCTTCCGCCTGTTCCGTTCCGAACAGCCGGATAGCGGTGCTACGGGTAAGCACGATGTCTGTCTTGTTCCGAAGTACTTCGGCGGGGTTTCCTGCAAGCAGCCGGTAATTGAAGAATTCGAAAAAGTTTTCGCGTACACACATCACGTTGACGGCATATTTACGGTCCTGCACAATGGCATACTCGCTGTTGTTGCGCCCCTCGGTATTCAACGCACACCACTCTTGTATCTCAGGGAATACATGGCTCAGCTTTTCTCCGATGAGATAGTGTGAGCCAATACAATATTCGTTACCGGCAAGGTAAGTATTGTCGGCTTCCTTCTGGTTTTTCTCCACCTGAAACTGGCGGCTCACCATGTTGGCGATGAGCAGTACGAACATCAGCGAGATGCTGAGTCCTGCCAGATTCACCGCGGTAAAGAGTTTGTTTCGGTTGAGGTATTGGTAATAACTGTTCAGCTTGATCATTTTTTGCTTCGTTTTTTAATGATTACGGTTTGTGTTTTGCTGATTTTAATACAAAGTCCGTGCCAAAACTTTAATATATTGTAAATCAGTGAAATGTGATTTTGCTCAATTTTGAAAGTGTCAAAAAATTAGACACAGGGTGTCAATAAAATAGACACTTGAGTATGGTATTTGGTTATTCGGTCAGTTTATGGTTCTGTTAAAAGTTTTGTCACCTTTTTGAGTGATTTTTTTTCTTTTGTCTTGTGTTACAGCTCCTTAGTCTTTTATATTTTAATACATTAGCAGAAAAATATGTTAAACAATAAATCTATTTCTTCATGAAGCATCTTTGGAACTGTAAAATGTTCGCATTGTACGGATGGCTATTATGTTGTCTTTTGGGGTGTTTATGTGGTTGCACAGACCAAGATGAAAACAGATTCGGTACCGACTTCCGTAAAGCCTTGATTATACAAGGTAATATCGAACAAGAATGCATTTCGCGTGCGGATGATGGAGGGTTTGCCGATGGAGACCGGATGGGTATCTTTGTAGTAGACTACAACGGCAATACTCCGGGAACACTACAAAATTCGGGGAATCGAGCTACGAATTTTGCTCTTACGTATAATGTAGCCACCGGAATGTGGAAAGGTAATACAAACGTGAGTTCGATGAATTTAGAATAACGTGAGTTCGAAATAGTAATAAATATATTTCAGTGATAATTAGAAACATAGCGATAAAAGTATTAAATTAATAGTGCTGAATTATAAGATTTAAACGATTACCACTATGTTTCCAGAGTCTAAAGTTACAGAGATTTATTGTATGGC
>CALUKX010000078.1 GCA_944321335.1 uncultured Phocaeicola sp.
TCGCATATAAAGTGATTGCATCCTATCCGCTTTATATGTCATCTTGCTTTTGGGGAACATTTACTGAATATCCCTAAGAAAGGCTGCCTTATGGGCAGCCTTTTATGCAAAACCAAGGGACCGGCTATAAAGCCGATCCCTTGGTAGTTATGATTTGAATTCTTTATTTCTTTGTATTTCCTGCCGGATTATAACGGGCATTCAGTCCGTCAACGATTTCCTGAGTGATATTGTATGCAGGATCAGCATATAGCAAGTTGTCCAAGCCAGAGTTGCTGATGATCAGACTATAACCTTTATCCTTGTTGTAGATTTTCAAGAAAGAGTTGATTGAATCACGCAACTGAAGATTGTTTTTCTGATTTTCTGTTTGCAGTTCATTTGTCAATTTTTCCTGCAATTGCTGCAAATCTTGCTGTTTCTTGACGATACGAAGTCTTTCCTGTTCCGCACGTTCTGCGCTCATAAAACCGTTGTTCTCAATCTTGCGTTGGAATTCTCTCATTTCGTTATCCAAGTCTTTCGCCTTTTCATTTAAGGTTGTACGGATGTTTTCTTCCTTCTTGATCATCATCTCGTTCAGATCATTGCAGAAACGATATTTTGTAAGCAGTGAGTCGATTTCAACGTATGCAATTTTCATGTTTGTTGATCCCCCAACTGCAGCCGGAGCTGCATCTGCTGTGTTTTCTGATTTCTTGTCGGTACATTGCGCAAACATCACGATCATTGCCAATGCCATGAATCCCTTGAGGATGTACTTCATTTTTTTCATAATAGTTAAAAGTATCTTAATTGTTAATTGAGTTATCAGTTTTTTCCGTTTCCTGACGTTCGGCTATTGCATAAGGATTGGATTTTTGTGCTTCACGGTCTTGCGACTGTACACATCCGATTCCTCTTTCACGCATGGCCTTGTTCCCGCTTACGTGTGTATTGGGAAAACGTCCGTTTTTCTTGATGAGTATCTTTACACACAATAGTGCTATACAAATAGCAACTATTAACATTGTTATAAGGATAGTCTTAAGCATTTCTATTATTTTTGTGGTGCAAATATAAAGTTTTTGAAACCGATACCATCTTTTCTTGCAGAAAAAAGAGATTAATTGGATGCTTAGTCGGTGTTTTTAACTTCTTTTTACGGACAGATGAATAAATTTGAGATTATATAAACTAACGCATATGGGAAAAAATGAATTGCAGCCTGCTGTAGTCTTCCGTTATTTCGAGGAAGTCTGTCAGGTGCCGCGCCCTTCAAAAAAAGAGGGTAAGATCAGAGAGTTTTTGGTGAACTTTGCCAAGGGACACAATCTGGAGTATAAAACCGATGAGGCTGGGAACGTATTGATCAAGAAAAGTGCTTCTGCCGGTATGGAGAACCGCAAGACCGTAATTCTGCAGTCACACATGGATATGGTTTGTGAGAAAAATAAGGATACAGAACATAATTTCGATACTGATCCTATCCAGACTTACATCGATGGTGAATGGTTGAGAGCCAAAGGTACTACATTGGGTGCCGATAACGGTATCGGTATTGCTACGCAGCTTGCCGTGTTGGCTTCGGACGATGTCAAACACGGTCCGTTGCAGTGCTTGTTTACAGTTGATGAGGAGACAGGTCTGACAGGTGCTTTTGCCTTGAAGGAAGGTTTTATGGATGGGGATATCCTGATTAACTTGGATTCGGAAGATGAAGGCGAACTGTTTATCGGTTGTGCCGGAGGCGCGAATACAACCGCTCATTTTCCATGTCCGATGGTAGATGCTCCTGCCGATTATTTCTTCTTCCGTGTAGCGGTTAAAGGTCTGACCGGCGGACACTCCGGTGATGATATAAATAAAAACCGTGCCAATGCCAACAAGCTCTTGAACCGTTATTTGGTGGAACTGATGAGAAAATACGATTTGCGTATCAGTGAAATCGATGGAGGTAACCTGCATAATGCTATCCCTCGTGAGGCTCATGCGCTTTGTGCCGTACCGATGAAAGACAAGGAATCGGTTCGTGTCGATTTGAATGTATATCTTTCGGAAGTTGAAAATGAGTTTTCGGTTACCGAACCGAACCTGAAGATGGAACTTGAATCGGAATCGGCTCAGAAGCAGGTGATGGAATATGGTGCGATGAAATGTTTTCTGCTTTCTATTTATACTGTACATAACGGAGTTTATGCCATGAGTCAGGATATTCCGGGATTGGTGGAAACTTCTTCCAACCTGGCATCCATCAAGCAGCGTGACGGTGAATTGGTTGTGGTTACCAGTCAGCGCAGTTCCATCCTTTCTTCACGTAAGGATATGTCGAATATGGTTACTGCAGCTTTCATCCTTGGAGGTGCTGCTGTGAAGACCGGCGATGGCTATCCGGGATGGAAACCGAATCCGTCATCTGAAATCTTGGGTATCGCCGTTGAATGTTATAAGAATCTGTTCGGTGTGGAACCGAAGGTGAAGGCTATCCATGCCGGTTTGGAATGTGGCTTATTCCTTGAAAAGTATCCTTCTTTGGATATGGTTTCGTTCGGTCCGACATTGCGCGGTGTTCATTCTCCTGATGAACGTATGCTTATCCCGACTGTCGATAAGTTTTGGCGTCATCTGAAAGAAGTGTTGGCTCATACTCCGGTCAAGGCGTGAGATTAGCTTTGCGGAAAATAATATTCGGGTTTGCTGTGTGTTGCTCTTTGGTTTGCAATGCGCAGCAAACCTTTTGTGTTTTGGAATATAACGTAGAGAATTTCTTCGACTGTCGTCATGATTCGTTGAAGAACGATGAGGCTTTCCTTCCTGATGCCTTGAGACATTGGAACTGGAAAAAGTATCAGGACAAGACGAATAAGATTGCCAAAGTAATATTGGCGGCGTCTGCCGATCAGGTGCCCGATCTGGTCGGATTGTGTGAGGTGGAAAATGAATATTGTATCGAAAGTCTTGTAAAGTATTCTCCGTTGCGTGATGCAGCCTATCGGTATGTGATGACCGATTCGCCCGACCAACGAGGTATTGATGTGGCTTTGCTTTACCAGCCTCAGACATTCCGTTTGATTTCACACCAATCCATCCGTATTCCACATGAGAAGATTGAACGCAGACCTACCCGTGATATTCTCCATGTGACCGGCCGTATTGTTACCGGAGATACGCTCGACATTTATATGTGTCATATGCCGTCGCGTTCGGGAGGGGAAAAGAAAAGCGAACCTTATCGTCTGCTGACTGCGGGGATACTGAAACATTCGGTCGATTCGGTGATGAATGTCCGTCGGCGGCCATCTGTTATCGTCATGGGCGATTTCAATGACTATCCATCCAACCGCTCCATCCGTGAAGTGTTGGGAGCTGCACGACCGCAAAGCGATGTGGAACCGAAGAAACTCTATAATCTGATGGATGGCAAAGAAGGTGGAACCTACCGTTACAAAGGCGAGTGGGGGATACTCGACCAGATGATCGTGAGCGGAACATTGCTCGATGAAAGGACGGCAGTACGTACTTCTTACGACAAAGCGCAGATACTACGGTTCCCGTTCCTGCTCGAAGAAGATGAAAACTATGGAGGCGACAAGCCTTTCCGGACCTATCTGGGAGTCCGTTACAATGGTGGCTATAGCGACCATCTGCCTGTCGTGCTCCATCTGGAAATAGTTGAATGATCTGAAAGGAACCGATCAGATATCCAATCCCATGATATAATCGTTCATATAATATCCGTTGCCGATTTCGAAATCGCCTTCACGCAGCTTACGCATACCCATGTGTTCGTAAAAGCCGATAGCCTTGTTGTTGCGGTTCACATGCAGTTCCATCAGACAAGGTTCGGGATGGATTTCCTTGATACCTTTGATGGCTTGCTTGAACAGTTCCTTACCTAAATGATATTTCTGATAGTAGGGCAGGACATAAATTTTCTGCAGACAGAATACATCTTTATCTTCCTGTTGGATGGAAACATATCCTGCAGCTTCACATTCTTCATAAGCTATATAATAAATGTGTCCTTCTTCCTCCATCTGCTTTCTCAGATTTTCGGGAGAGTACATCCAATCCATCATGTAGTCTATCTGTTCCTTGCTGATGATATCTTTATAGGTTTCAGGGAATGTTGCCCATGCAAGCTTGTTGATTACGGGGATATCTGCAATATCCGCTTTCTTTATCATGAACATAGTAGTAAGTTTTAATGGTTGTTTGAGGCAAATATAGTAATAAAGATGCCTATTTCTGATGTTGTGTGAGCCTTTATTGTTAAATAATACGAATTTATAGTACTATGTATAACAAAGTACCAAAGTAATACATATATTTGTGCTATACAAAAGAATTCTTATAAAGATGAATGTAGACAATGTTAAATCACAGATGCGAAAGGGAATGTTGGAATATTGCATTCTGTTGTTGTTGCATCGGGAGCCTTCTTATGCTTCTGATATCATTCAGAATCTCAAGGAAGCCCGGCTGATTGTTGTTGAAGGAACGCTTTATCCATTACTTACCCGATTGAAGAACGATAATCTTTTATCCTATGAATGGGTAGAATCGACCCAAGGCCCTCCCCGTAAATATTATCGTCTGACAGCACGTGGAGAGGAGTTTTTGGCTGAATTGCAACAGGCTTGGGATGAATTATCTGAAACAGTGGATCATTTACGGACCAAATTTTTAAATGCTTGATAAGATGAAAAAGACATTGACCGTTAATTTAGGTGGCACCGTCTATCATATAGATGAAGACGCTTATACCTTACTTGATAATTATCTGAATAACTTGCGTTATCACTTTCGTAAGGAAGAAGGTGCCGAGGAGATAGTAAAGGACATGGAAGTCCGTATCGCAGAATTGTTTAATGAGTTTATTCATACTGGTATACAGGTGATAACAATTGAACATGTAGAATCTGTCATTGCCCGGATGGGAAAACCGGAAGACTTGAATGGTGATGAATCTGCTTCCGATGAAAAAGATGGAATGAAAAAGGGAACGGCAACATCCTTTACCGGAAAACGTTTGTTCCGTGATCCCGATAACCGTATTTTGGGAGGTGTCGCTTCCGGATTGGCTGCATATTTTGGATGGGATCCTACATGGGTACGGATTATTCTGCTGATTCTTGGCTTTTGCTTGAAAGGGTTGATTCTGGCTTATATTATAGCTTGGATTGTTATCCCTTTGGCCCATACTGCTACAGAGAAGCTTCAGATGCGTGGAAAACCCATCAATATGGAAAGTATAGGCAAGACCGTAACCGACGGTTTCGAAAAAGTTGATGAAACGGTTAATTCCGGAAAAACACAATCGGTATTGCAGCAATTGGGTGATGGAATCGTAAAGATAGCCGGTTTTATCATTAAATGTATTTTGGTTGTTCTTGCAATCTGTATGGCGCCGGCCCTCATCATTGCCTTGATTGTTATCTTTGCGTTGTTGATGGCTGCCACGGGACTTATTGCATCGGTTCCGAGTGTGTTGTATCATGTGTTGCCAAACTTGGACTGGAGCATGATCGGTACTTCTTCGGCAGTAATCATCACCATGTCAATATGTGGAATCATGGCTGTTGGAATTCCTATCATCGGATTATTCCAGGTTATATTCCAAAGTTTCAATATATGGAAGCCTATGTCGACTTCGCTGAAGGTTACATTGATTATATTGTGGATTGTTGCCGTTACAGCCGGATTGGTCATCTTGTTTAACAGTCCGTTTATAATAACACCTTTGTATCAATATTGATTTTCTGCTGCAAATAACTTTTTCCGCTGCATCTGCTTCTAAGTAAGGAAATGCAGCGGCTGTTTTTTTATGTCGAAGTCTTCGGCTTTAATTATAGGGTTAGATTGTTTTTTTATTATCTTTGCGAAACAGAAAGTTTAACTTTTTAGATATATGACTAAGAAAATACTTTTGCTGGGTTCCGGCGAATTAGGAAAGGAATTTGTGATTGCTGCCCAACGTTTGGGACAGTATGTCATTGCCTGCGATTCTTATGCAGGTGCACCCGCTATGCAGGTAGCAGATGCTTGTGAAGTCTTCAGCATGCTCGATGGGGATGCCCTCGACCGTGTAGTGGAGAAGTATCATCCGGATATTATTGTTCCTGAAATTGAGGCTATCCGTACCGAACGTCTTTATCATCTGGAAAAAGAAGGAATCCAGGTTGTTCCGAGTGCGCGTGCCGTCAACTTTACCATGAACCGCAAGGCGATTCGTGATCTGGCTGCCAAAGAACTGGGACTGAAAACTGCGAAGTATTATTATGCTAAGTCATTGGATGAACTGAAGGAGGCTGCTGCTAAGATCGGTTTCCCGTGTGTCATCAAACCGTTGATGTCGTCTTCGGGTAAGGGACAGTCGGTTGCCAAAGGTCCGGAAGATCTGGAACATTCATGGGAATACGGTTGCAACGGTAGCCGTGGTGATATCAAGGAACTGATTGTCGAGGAATTCATCAAGTTCGATAGCGAAATCACCTTGCTGACTGTTACACAGAAGAATGGTCCGACTTTGTTCTGTCCGCCGATCGGTCATGTGCAGAAAGGTGGCGACTACCGTGAAAGTTTCCAGCCGGCTCACATCGCTCCCGAACATCTGGCTGAAGCTCAGAAGATGGCGGCAAAGGTAACAGAAGCCTTGACCGGTTACGGTATCTGGGGTGTTGAGTTCTTCCTGAGCCATGATAATGGGGTCTATTTCTCCGAACTTTCTCCTCGTCCTCACGATACTGGTATGGTTACATTGGCAAACACTCAGAACCTGAACGAGTTCGAGCTTCATCTGTATGCAGTCCTCGGATTGCCTATTCCGGGTATTACTCAGGAACATATCGGTGCAAGTGCCGTTATCCTTTCTCCGATTGCCAGCCAGGAAGCTCCTCGCTACAAAGGCGAAGAATTGGTCTGCTCACAGCCGAATACTTACCTGCGTATTTTCGGTAAGCCTTATACCCGCATGAACCGTCGTATGGGTGTCGTTGTTTGCTACGACAAGAACGATGGCGATCTGGATGCTTTGCGCGACAAGTGCAAGGCATTGGCTGCAAAAGTAGAAGTATATTGATTTAAGAAATACCGGTTTTATAATTAAGACTGGGAGAATTGTGGTGGAATCCCCCTTTACTGGATTTTATAACGGTAAATGGGGATTCCTTTTGTTGTTATAAGTATGAATTTCGTAAGTATACGAATAGAAATGAATGGGAATAGATTGAATTTTAACAAAACTGTCAAATGTTGGATAAATGGTCGGATAATAGTGATAAGGGGACAAAAATTTATTATATGTGGACATTAGTGTCCAATAAAAATGGACTAGTAAAAAAATTAATCAAATAGTCCTTCAAAAAGGGGATAATCGAGTTCTTT
>CALUKX010000079.1 GCA_944321335.1 uncultured Phocaeicola sp.
CTCACTGCTAATGTTCCGGAAGGTGATGGTCCTAGGCAGCTTACGCTGTGGTAAAATTTCTCCGGACAGCAGTGTAATTGGTTAATAAAATTCTGTTTGGTAAAGATAGCATTTTTGTATGAAGTTTCCCCTTTTTTTTAAATAAAAATATGTATTTCTTACATGAACGGTATTTTTTTCTGTCATCGTATTTTGTAATTCCCAAAAAATGGCGAAATTTGCACATAGTGAAATTATACCTTTTAAACAAGAAAATATAGAATTATGACTAAAAGTGCATTACAAATCGCAAGAGCTGCTTATCAGCCGAAACTGCCTAAAGCATTATTAGGACCAGTAGTAGCTAAAGAAGGCGAACCTACTCAGTCAGTAGCTGATCAGGAAGCTATCCAGAAATTGTTCCCTAACACTTACGGTATGCCGTTGATACAATTTGTTCCAGGTGAGGCTAAGTCTTTCGCTCCAATGAACGTTGGTGTAATCTTGTCTGGTGGTCAGGCTCCTGGTGGTCACAACGTAATCTCAGGTTTGTTCGACGGTATCAAGAAATTGAATCCGGCAAACAAGTTGTACGGTTTCATTCTAGGCCCTGGTGGTTTGGTAGATCACAACTATAAAGAACTGACAGCCGATATCATTGATGAATATCGTAACACGGGTGGTTTCGATATCATTGGTTCAGGTCGTACAAAATTGGAAAAGGAAGATCAATTCGAAAAAGGTTATGAAATCCTGAAAGAATTGGGCATCAAGGCTTTGGTTATCATCGGTGGTGATGATTCTAACACAAATGCCTGTGTGTTGGCAGAATACTATGCTGCTAAGAAATATGGTATTCAGGTGATCGGTTGCCCTAAGACTATCGACGGTGACTTGAAGAACGAAATGATTGAAACTTCATTCGGTTTTGATACTGCTTGTAAGACTTATGCTGAAGTTATCGGTAACATTGAACGTGACTGTAATTCTGCTCGTAAATACTGGCACTTTATTAAATTGATGGGACGTTCTGCTTCTCACATCGCTTTGGAATGTGCATTGCAGACTCAGCCGAACATCTGTATTATCTCTGAAGAAGTTGAGGCTAAGAATATGTCTTTGGACGATGTGGTTACTTACATTGCAAAAGCTGTTGCAGCCCGTGCTGCTGAAGGTAACAATTTCGGTATAGTATTGATTCCGGAAGGCTTGATTGAATTCATTCCGGCTATGAAGCGTCTGATTGCTGAATTGAACGACTTCCTCGCAGCTAACGGAGAAGAATTCGCTACTATCGCTCCTAACAAACAGCGTGAATATATTATCAGTAAGTTGTCTGCTGAAAATGCTGCAATCTATGCATCTCTGCCAGAAGGCGTAGCTCGTCAGTTGTCATTGGATCGTGACCCGCACGGAAATGTTCAGGTTTCATTGATTGAAACTGAAAAACTGTTGTCTGAAATGGTAGGCAAGAAATTGGCTGAATGGAAGAAGGAAGGCAAGTTTGTAGGTAAATTCTCTGCACAGCACCACTTCTTCGGTTACGAAGGCCGTTGCGCAGCTCCTTCTAACTTTGACGCAGACTATTGTTACTCTTTGGGCTACACTGCATCAATGTTGATTGCTAACGGTAAGACTGGTTATATGTCTTCAGTACGTAACACTACCGCTCCTGCTGCTGAATGGATTGCTGGTGGTGTGCCTATTACAATGATGATGAATATGGAACGTCGTCATGGTGAAATGAAGCCGGTTATCCAGAAGGCTTTGGTGAAGTTGGATGGTGCTCCGTTCAAGGCATTCGCAGCTGTACGTGATACATGGGCTAAAGAAACTGCTTATGTTTATCCAGGTCCTATCCAGTATTTCGGCCCTACAGAAGTTTGTGATCAGCCGACCAAGACATTGCAGTTGGAACAAACTAAATAATCAGAGGACTATCTCTTATTTTAGATAATGGATAATGTCATTCCAGGTGAAGAAAATCACTCTATTTTCTTTGTCGGGAATGACATTATTATTTAATTTGTATAGGATTTAAAAATACAGAGAGATTATGACAAAAGAACCGCCCATAATGGTGGTAAACAAAACACGGAAGAGTACTTCACGAAAGCGGACTAGCGCTACTACATCTACTCGTCGGCCAAATTCATCAAAAACAAGGAAAAATGGTGGTCGTAAAGGGAAGAAAGTAGGCCGTAGATGGGAGGTACCTGCATGGTTGTATTACCTGCTCATGGGTGGAGCCGCTGCTTTGGTCATTATCGGTTTTTATTATTTCTTTATCCGTCCTTATGCTTATCGTTGGCGTCCTTGCTCTGGGATAAAAGCCTATGGCGTTTGTTTACCGGCAGGCTATGAGGTGTATGGGTTCGATGTCTCCCATCATCAGGGGACGATTGATTGGAGCGAACTTCAAAAGACTCAAAACTCGCCATTCCCAATTCGCTTTGTATTCTTGAAAGCTTCCGAAGGAGGAGATTTCAGTGATACGGCTTTTATCAACAATTTCAATCGTGCTCGTGAATATGGATTCATTCGTGGGGCCTATCATTTTTACAATCCCAAGACTGATGCCGAGCGGCAGGCCGAATTCTTTATCCATTCGGTAAACTTGGAACCGGGTGATTTACCCCCTGTGCTGGATATTGAAAAGACGGGTGATGATGAAAACAAGCTGAAGCAGGATTTGCAGGTGTGGCTGAAAATAATTGAAAACCATTACAAAGTTAAGCCGATTCTATATACATCGTACAAGTTTAAGACTCGTTACCTGAATGATTCCATTTTCAATACTTATCCGTATTGGATTGCTCATTACTATGTCGATTCAGTGGAATACAAAGGCGATTGGAAATTCTGGCAGCATACGGATGCCGGACGCTTGCCTGGTATCCGGGAAGATGTCGATTTGAATGTCTATAACGGAAGTTTGGATGAACTTAAAAAATTGACGATACAACAAACTGATTCAATAAATAAAGTCATTGAATAGCTCTCGCATGAGTATTCAATGACTTTCTATTTTAGAGAAGATTGTATTTATTATTTCATTACCAATTTTACTGCTACCCACTTGTTCTTTTCACGCGAGTGTAGGTATTCCATTCCGAGGCTTTCTGCTTTTTCCCGTATCACTGGTATATCTTGGATATAGAAACCGCTCATGATGATTTCCGATCCCGGATGCATACAGCCGGCATATGTTTCCATGTCGTTCAGAAGAATATTACGGTTGATGTTGGCAATAACTACATCAAATGGCTTTCGACCTTTAAGAAGTGACGCGTCTCCCAACTCAACTGTGATATTGTTGATGTTATTTAAGGCGATATTGTCACTCGAATTGTTCACGCACCAATCGTCTATATCAATGGCAGTGACAGGATCGGCACCACGCATGCTGGCAAGAATGGCCAAAATTGATGTACCGCAACCCATATCAAGAACCGATTTCCCTTTCAGCTCTGTATTGAGTAATTCTTCTATAACGGAACTTGTCGTTTCGTGATGTCCAGTCCCGAAGGCCATCTGAGGATTGATTACAATATCGTATTTTGCTTTCGGGTAGTCTTTATGGAATGTACTGTGGATAACACATCGGTCACCGATAACAATGGGTTGGAAAAAATTCTTTTCCCACTCTTCATTCCAGTCCTTGTCTTCTGGTTCTGTAATGGTATAGGTGATATCAGTATCAGATATAGGAAACTCTGCAATCACTGTTTTCAAGGCATTTTCGTCGAATAGACTTTGTTGTATATAGGCATCGACGCCTTTCTCACATTCTACAAAACTTTCAAAACCGATTTCAGCTGTTAGTGCAGAAATGACATCAGTTATTGTCTCATTACACGGATGTACGGTAAAGGTTACTTTAAAATATTTCATATCGGGATGGGATTGGTTCCTGTATTTGTTCACAAATTTAGGAAAATATAGGGAAATCCCTATTTCGAAATAGGGAAATTATACTTGTATGCGTGAATTATCTTTCTATTTTTGTAATAGAATAAAAAGGTAGAATATAAATCAATTTTTTATACGATTATGAAGAGTAGAATATTAATTTCGTTTCTGGCTGCTTGTATGCCGTGGCTGGTCATGGCACAGACAGACGATCTCTATTTTATTCCCAAAAAGGATGCGAAAGTAGAGAAATCGTCGGAAGCTAAGGTAGTTCCGAAGAAGACTACACAGACTACAATTTATGCAGCTCCGGGATCGACAGTGGTAGTGAAGGATGCTGCAGGTAAGGTTCGTGACGTAGATGAATACAACAGGCGTTATTCATCACGCGACTATACATTCTCGGCTGAAAATGATACATTACTTATTAGTGAAAAACCATACAGTGAGCGAGGCGAATGGGTGAATGGTTTTGAAGGATCACAGGATGATTACGAATACGCTATGCGAATTGTGCGTTTTCGCAGCCCACGTTATGCAATTCCTGTAAGTAGTCCATTGTATTGGGATGTCGTTTACGGGGTTTATCCGTCTTGGGATTGGAACGTATACGATGATGGAATGTATGCATATGTATTCCCGACTTATTCTAATCCTTTGTGGTGGGATTGGCGTTGGACTTGGGGAGTTGCCGGACCTCGTTGGGGATGGGGATGGTATTCTCCTTGGTACTATAGTAGCTGGTATTCCCCTTACTGGTATGTAGGATGGGGTGGCTATTGGGGCGGCTACTGGGGCTTCGGATGGCATCACCATTATCATGGCTGGGGATGGGCCGGAACTTGGCGTACCGGTTATTCGGACTATCGCCCGTCTCGTTATACCAATTATGCAAGTTCACGTAGAAGTGGTGCCTATGGTAATGGACGTCAGGTAGTTGGTGTTGGGCGTCAGAACAATCTGAACAGTTCACGTCGTTCATCCAGCCTGGGACGTGTGGTTCGTCCGAACGCACAGAACAATAATGGGGTTTCTGTACGTCCTTCTGGAACATCGTCTATCCGTAGAGGAGAAGGTACGGTAACTCGTCCGTCTCGTGGTGGAAATTCCAATTATGTTCGCCCGAGCACTACTATCAATCGGTCGGGTTCATCTTACAATCGTCCGAGCAGCACCCGTCGTAGCTCAAGCTATGGTGAATCAAATACCCGAAGCCGGAGTACTTACACTCCACAGCGTAGTAGTGGAAGCAGTCGTAGTTTCTCGAGCGGAAGTATGGGCGGTAGTTCACGTAGTAGCGGTGGAATGCGCTCAGGTGGCGGTGGTAGCTCACGCAGAAGATAATGATATGTACTTAATTTGATTGAATACGATTATGAAAACTAGAATATGTTTATTGGCTTGTGCTGCCTTATTATCGACGACAGCATTTGCACAGAATCAATATGACGCGCTTCGTTTCTTGCAGCGCGATTTGAATGGTACAGCTCGTTTTGTAGGTATGGGTGGTGCAATGAGTGCTTTAGGTGCAGATTTGTCGACTATCTCTACCAATCCGGCCGGTATCGGACTTTATCGTAGTAACGATGTTTCGCTTAGTTTTGGTTGGAACTCTAACCAAGCAAAAACTGATTGGGCAGGAACAAATATAACACAGAAATCGGACAAGATGTCGTTTGATCAGGTCGGTTTTGTCTGGACTACTAAAATTGGGAACAAGACGGATTTACGTTTTATGAATTTTGCATTCAATTATCAGAAACGTGCAAATTTTACTCGCGAGTTTTATGCTAAGGGTGGTTTGACTAGACAGTCCTTGACTAATCAGATGGCTGATATGTTGTGGTATGCAGGAAATGGTTATGACAATTCTTATATCTATCAGAGTGATTTTGATGGATTATTGGATGCCGATAACCCATATGTCGATCCGGATTATATAGGCACTCCTTTTTTAGGTGCTATGGGTGCCCGTACAGGTCTTGTAGACGCAGCATGGGATAATAATGGAAAGATTACAGATATTTTTGGTTGGAATGGTGAAGACGGAGAATATTATAGTAGTGAAAAGGGTGGTATCTCAGAATTTGATTTCAATGTTTCTTTTAATGTGAAAGATCGTTTTTACTTTGGTTTGACTTTGGGGGTATATGACATAAACTATTCAAGGTATTCATCTTATGGAGAAAACTTGAATAGGAGAATGGCTGGAGAAGATGGTACTATTTACAGTGATAAGGCTTGGATGACATTAGATAACTGGTCTAAAACAGAAGGAGTTGGTGTGGATTTGAAATTAGGTGCAATCATCCGGCCATTTGAGTATTCTCCTTTCCGAATTGGATTTGCGGTTCATACTCCAATCTGGTATTCTCTGACTGATAAGTATACCTCATGTCTTACTGGTCATATAACCAACGATGGTGAACCATATAGTGAGAACCTCTCTAGGTATTATGGTGAACCAAACTATATTCTTGATTACCATTTGATATCTCCTTGGAGATTCAATGTCAGTATGGGAACAACCTTCAGCAGTGTCTTGGCTGTAGATGCAGAGTATGAATATGAAACTTACAACGGTACCCGTTTAACAGACGTAGATGATAATGATTTTAATGGTACCTATGCTATTGATGAGACCTTAAAAGGTGTGCATACGTTCCGGGTAGGTATGGAAGTGAAACCGATACCGGAATTCAGTATTCGTGCCGGATATTACTATAAGTCATCTCCGATTGAAGATGATTCGTTCAAGAATATTGCTGCAACAGACGAAACCCGTACTGATCCGGAATATTTCAACTTGAAATCTCAACAGGCAGTTACATTCGGTGTCGGCTTCAGAAGCAAGAGTATCTATGCTGATATTGCATACAAGTATGCGTTTGCAAAAGCTGATTTTTATGCATTCGACAGTGAAGATCTGGTGCCGGCTAAGGTTGATGCAGAACGTAATCAACTGTTGTTTACTATTGGTGCACGTTTCTGAAATTTTCTATAAAAGACAAAAGAGGCCGTCTCAAAATGAATTGAGATGGCCTCTGTCGTTTCATATCAGACTGAAGTCGTTTGGATTTTCCTCA
>CALUKX010000080.1 GCA_944321335.1 uncultured Phocaeicola sp.
CTACCAAAATATAACAATTTACTGATATTCAATATAGTAAAAAGTCAAGTTGGGATAATATTTTGGTTTGGATAATTTTTATTCGTTTTGTTTTGATAATAAAAAAGGCTGTCCCAATGAAGGAACAGCCTCTCTTATGACTAGTTTTTTGTTATTAATAAATTCTTATAACTTATTTAACTTCGATGATAGAAGCACGGCTCATGCGAGGATTGTTGTAGAACATAGTGTCAACACCACCCTTGCCTTCAACTGTCAACTGGTCACCGTTTACACCGAACTTGTTAACCAAAGTATCGTAAACGTTCTGAGCACGCTGTTCAGACAACTTCTGGTTGTAAGCAGCAGAACCAGTCTGTTTGTCTGCGTAACCGCTGATCACGAACTTGCTGTTAGGATAATCCTTGATCTTGTTAGCGATAGCTTCCAAGTTAACCAATTCCTTGTCAGTCAGCTTAGAGCTGTTGATATTGTAGAATACTGTGTAAGAAGCACCGTTGTACTGTTCGTTCTTAGCAGCTTCAGCGCTAGCGTTCTTAACGTTTTCAAGAGCAGCAGCCTTTTCGTTTTCAAGAGTGCTGATCTGACCCTTCAAGCTGTTGTTTTCATCCTGCATAGCAGCGAGCTGTTTCTGAACTTCTGCAACAGCAGCAGCTGTTGTTGCGCCCTTAGCAGCCCAACCTGTAGTCTTGCCCAATTTGTAAGAAACACCGATCAAAGCCTGAGTTGACATATCATAACCTGTACCGCTTACGATATCATCGTATTCATCAGGAACTGCGATGCAACGAACTTCAGCAGTGATGTTCCATTTGTCGTTAATACGGAATGTGTTCAACAAACCAAGACCTACAGTCAGATCATCCTGACCTTTGTGGTGACCTGCAACGTGCATCCATCCCACACTAGCCAAAGGAATTGCATTCCAGAAACGTTTCGGGTTGTAACCGCAGAACAAGTTGCTTGCGTTGATCATTACATCAGCGTGAGTAAACAAGTTACCCCATCTTGTCTTACGTACATTGTTTTCTCCCATTTCCCAGAAATAACCATATTTGGTAGAAGGAGTGAAGCCTTTTGCTCTGTACATAGCAAAACCACCTCTTACACCGATAACTGGAGTAAACCATTTACCTACTGTGATTTCACCCATACCAGTAACAATGCCTTCGTTACCCAGATCACGATAGTCTCCAGCATAATGCTGAATACCACCACTTACACCAACGAACCAATTAGACCAGAAAGAGTTGGTTTCTACTTCGTATACTTTTTCCGGTTTAGCTTCTTCTGTTTGTGCAAACGCTGTACCGCCCATAATCATGGCCAATCCCAGCAACATCATTTTAGACATTTTCATATAACAAACGTTTTAAAAAAATTAGTCAACACAAAGTTATTATAAAATTTCAAAATGTGAAAGATTTTTTAAAAAAAATCAATCATTTGTCCAATTTCTCTCAAATTTAAACTACTTTTCGTATATATATTATATAAGGTGTAGTTTAATGTCTTATTAAAACATGTTTTAGAACATCTTATTTTGAAATACGGGGCAAATTTAATTCGACTTTTGGAATAAACAAAACTTTTTAGCAAGAAGATTCAATAAAATTATAAAAAAGTGAAAAACAGTCTTGTCTTAATTTATGAAATACATCTGATTTTAACATGTGTCCTAATGTCTGGCTTTCATCATGTCCAGCTTGAACATACCTTTGGGTTGTTGAAGGATTCTTTCCATGTAGATTTTTCTCATGTCTTTCTTCGGCATCTGCAATTGATTGCTTTTCCAGCGGAAACATTTCCTTGCCCTCACTATCTTGCATCTTGTGTTTCCTACCACCAGTTGCGTACGTGTCTTTTTCAGCCAGCTTTTCAGTTGCTTTACCGGCAAATCCTCCCTTTTATTCAGTTTCAACATCAGTTCCCCATTGTCGTTGATGAAATGCTTTCCCCAATACACAAGCATGACAGCACTGGTCATAATAATGCTTTTTCTTTTGCTCCGTATCACGTATGTTGATAGCCTTTTTGACAAGACTTATGGTGTTCATTCCCTGGCCTATGGCTTTGATTGTAGCTGTTGTCATACGGAAAGCCTTAAAGTAATCAGGTTCCGTATTCATTCCTTCGCAAACAATAAGGAACGACTGTTTCACATTTCTGGTTCCCTGCTTTCTGGTCAGATTGCCTGTACGATGGTCCTTTTTGCTTTGCCTTCCCATAATCATTCTTCCATATTAAAAACCCTTTCCATTTCACCGATAATTGGAGTTGCTCCATATTTGCCTGCCAGATAATCTCTTTCAAATGGAGTATTGCTGCGAACCTTATATTCAACCAGTGAATATGCTTCTGTAGAGCCGAAACTGTTTTTCTGAGTAAACCATATCTGGTCACGGCGGAACATTCCGGTACTTAGCAAGAAGGTATCATGAGTGGTAAAAAGCAGCTGTGCCCCCTTCGGGTTTGTTTTTGCCGAATTGAAAAGGCCGATGATTCTACGGACCAATAACGGATGAAGCTTTGAAGCAAGTTCATCAATAACCAGAAGTTTTCCATTATCCAAAGCATCAATGATGGGATACGCCAAAGAGAAATATTTTATGGTACCATCCGATTCGTTACTGCTGAAAGAAAAAGCCACACTATTGGTCTCTTTTCCCTCATCATCATATTGCCGGTGATTACTTACAATGCGGTTATCCATCTTTACAATACTGTCTATCCCCAAATCTGCATATTTTGCAAAGTTCGTAATGCGTAGACGGAGATTCTCATTGTCCATCGCCTTTATAGCCTGATTCCACAATTTTTCCTCCTCATTGCCGAATATCACCTGCATATCATTCAACCATTGCAGAATACTGACTGCTATAGGCTCATTGAACTGTGCCCCAGTGGAAAGCAATAAAGCATTGTCACGCACCATTTTCTTGTTTACGAGTTCCATCAATAAAGTAATTTTCTGATGAACGGTGGTTTCCTCTTCCGTTCTGTAGAATATTTCTACTTCTTTCGCTCTCTTTTTATTTGAACGCTGATATAACCATTCGGCACGTACTGCTTTGCTGTCAACTTCAAAACCATAACGATAAGTGAAACTTCCAACAATAAAGGTTGCCTCCATTGTTGTCGGTTCATTCATTGAAGTAGTATTCAACCGGAAGCTTTCTACATTAATTATCTCTCCGGCCTGACTGTTTTTGAAGGAGTCCATGATAAACCGTCTATAAAAAGCAATAGCCTTCAGGACGTTTGATTTTCCCGAAGCGTTTGCACCATAAATCACAGCACTCCGTAAAACAGATAGTCCGGTTTCGGGTACAGTTATCATATCATTTGTCTCTGTAAGGACATCTTTGAGAGCTGTTGCAACAAAGGATATTTTTAATTCTTTCTTTATTGACAGATAATTACTGACAAGAAACTCTAAAATCATAAACTTAACTCTTATTTATGCAAGATTTCTACAAAAATATGAGTTAAGTTTTGAAAAACCAAAAGATAACTGCAAATAATTGTTTTATTGTGAGATTTAGGAAGCTAGATGAGCCTTACTTTCATTCGGGCTTTCTTTAATGGTATTTATAATGATAGAAACATCTTCTTGTTCTATAGCTCCTTTAAATTCCCAACTTCCAAATTTTTCAGCTTTGGCGCACATAAGCTTGGAACAATCGACAAAAGAATCATGTTCGAGAAATTTGTACTTGTCACATTTTATGGGCATATGCCAATCCCTGACAGTTTGAGGAACAAATCTATTTATTGCTGAATTAATGATTACTCCCCCATAAGCATTCCCATCTTTGTCAAAACCAAGTACCACGAAGAATTTGTTTCTGTTCTTATCCCCCGCTTTAGGTACAATCCCATTGCTTCGATCCATTTTTATCCGGTAGACATTGCCGATTTTTATAGTTTCTTTAGCAATGGCTTTTGCTTGAGCCTTGTCAAGCAAATCATATAGCTTTGTCATTGCAATGCACTTTCCAGTTCCAACTGATCTTTGATATATTCAATAGTCGCTTCATCGGCATGCATTACCTTGGCCATGGTAATGGGAGAGATGATGTTGGAACCATTCTCTTTTCTGTATGCTTCTGCCCAGGCAATATCATGCGATTTCTCTTTCAGCTGGCTGAATGTAAGTCTGGCATTCTCTTCGATAGACTCATCCAGAGCTTCGGCTTCCGATTTCGACAGATAGCTCAAGTTTACATTCTCTTTCGGGAGCATTACATTAGGAGCATCATTGCCAGCAAACAGAGTGGCATCTTTCAACATATCTGCCAGATGTGTATTTCTCGGATTCGAACCTTTTACGGCATCATATAGCTTGCTTGGGACGGGGCCATATTCCAAAGCACACAAATCATCCTTGATAATACGTGAGCCCCATTTTGCAAGATGTTTCAATTCTGCAAAATAGATTATCTTGAAGATGTGGTAATAATCGATACCACCTGTCTTGGTCAAGATATAAAGTACTACTTGGATAATTTTCTGTTGCTCAAAATTAGTCATAGGACTTAAATGCCTGTAACGCGATATTTTAAATTCACTTTTCACAAAGATAGACATAATAGTTTTATTTATGGTGTTATAACTCAAATTTTCTATTCGTTTAACTGTTGTCTTAGCTCGATGCTTACACCTTTTATAACGCTCCATTTCCAAATTTGTACATCCCATAACCAGAAAATAACCCGTTAAAAAACATTAAAGGCACCCGTTCTTCTTGAAACGGATGCCTTTAAGCCTGATGAAGTAGGGAAGTCCCATAAATCCTAATCTTGCGAAAACTCCTTGATGTGTTGTTCCTCTTGCAATCTGCACACCAACAGCTGCCTGTTCCTTTCGGCTACTATGTAACCGTCCAGACCTTCCAGCACCACCTTTTGCTCCTCGCTGGTATGCACCACACAGTTCCGGCAGTTGAACAGCTTCACGTTGTTTCCCACTATGGCATTGTTATGCTCATCCCTGTGCTGCTGGGTGTGGAGCGAACCCCATGTACCCAGATCACTCCAACCGAAATCGGCAGGAAGCACATGGATTCCTTTCGCTTTCTCCATCACCGCATAATCTATCGAAATCTTCTCACAGGTAGGGAAGAGGCGTTTCAGCTCTGCCGCTTCCTTGTCGGTATATAAATAAGGGGCAAGCTCATCCATTACCCTCGCTATCTGAGGCGCATACTGGCTGATGGCCGAAGTGATGGTCTCCACGTTCCACACAAAGATACCGGCATTCCACATATAGTTTCCTGCAGCCAGATACTGATGCGCCGTCTCCAGATTCGGCTTTTCCCGGAACGACTCCACCCGATGTATTTCACTGCCTTCCACCTGTTCCGCCTCACAGATGTAACCATAACCCGTTTCCGGTCGGCTGGGCTTGATACCCAAGGTAACGATGTTCGACGAATCTTCTGTAAATGCCATTGCAATGCGGATGCAACGCTTGAACTCTTCCGTATCGATAACCAAGGCATCCGATGGAGTTACCACGATGTTGGCCTTCGGGCTTTTCTGCCTGATCTTCCAGCAGGCATAAGCGATACAAGGAGCCGTATTGCGTGCTTCCGGTTCTGCCAGAATGTTCTGACTGGGAATTAGTGGCAGCTGTTCCTTTACGATATCGATGTATTTTTCGGAAGTAACCACCCACACGTTCTCTATCGGGCAGATTCCCGAAAAACGGGCTACGGTAAGTTGGATTAAGGTTTTCCCGCAGCCCATCACATCGATGAACTGTTTCGGGTATTCGGGAGTACTCATGGGCCAGAAGCGGCTTCCGATGCCTCCGGCCATGATAACCAAATGATTCTTTGTCATACGAAATTTTATATTGATTAATCTTTTTACAGATACGCCTTCTGTACCATCATCTCCGTTTCCACCATCTTTTGCAGCTTAGGCATCATCCGCTCTATTACAGGGCAGCACACCCTGTTGTAGGCAAAGTCCAAGTCATCGAGAATATCATCTGCCAACTCATCCTTCATGTCGCCCCCATATCCGGCGGCAACAACGGCAATGGCCTGCAGCTTCCTTACTTTCGATGCGATAGAATCAATTTTCGACATCACAACCAACTCGTGTGGAAACATATCGTACAAGATATTGCAATAATTCAGCAATACAGGAAAATCCTCCGACTCCGTCAGGTATGCCGTAAGCATCTCCTCCTCATATTTGCGTAAGAGATAAAGCCCCTTCAAGCCTGTCAGCTTAGCGGCCAACGGCTTACTCATAATCAGGAACAAGGCGTGCGAAACGATGATATGATCCTCGTTGGGATGCACAGCGAACATCCGGTCTTCCGGTTTCTTCTCTGTCAGCAGTTTCGCTTCTATTTCCTCGAACATCTCCTTGCGCATCTCATCCCGCATTTTCTTTATCGCTTCTTTATCCATATTGTTGTTCATTCTAAGTTCATTTTGAATTATTCATTTGTTGGTTCGTATTTGTCATTCGCCCGTACTACTGCCCGGAACAAATCCTGAGCATCAGCCATCCATTTGTTCAGCTCCTTCGGATTCGCTTTCGGATGCTCCCTTACCCAGTCGAGCATAGCCTCTTTTATTGAATTGCTGAGTTGCTCCAGCTCCTCATCCCGCTTGTTCATACGGATATTTTCTGCGGTCTCCAACTTCAGCCTTTCCTGCTCCGACAGCTGTTCCCGGCTTTCGGCCAGGAATTTCGAATATTCTTTTTCCGACTGATGGAGCACGTATTCCATCCGAAAGAGTAGGAACGCCAACTTATCTACAGTTGATTGATTCATGGGGTTAATGTGGTTATTCTGCGTATTCATTGAATTACGAGTTTTCTATATGTAAGCGGTCATTTTAGACCCGTAGCGATTAAAAAACAAAAGATATTTAACGTGAGTTCGATGAAATATAAGTGTTTGAAGATTTGGTGATTAGCGAAAATTGCTGTAACTTTATAGTG
>CALUKX010000081.1 GCA_944321335.1 uncultured Phocaeicola sp.
AAACTGGGTTACAGAACGTACCAAACAGCTTAAAAATGTAGGCTAAATTGGGAACGTTAAACTGGACACCCTATATAATTTGTGACCCTACATATATTGGAGCATCCATTGGTGAAACAATGCCAGAATACAAGAAAAGGTCTGCAGAAGTTTATAAGATAGAATAATACAAAATCAATGTCATTCTCAGAAAAAACACTATGGGAAAAACGATCAATAAGAAATCTGCAGCCCGTCGCAAGTCAGATGAACGTTTTCGGGCAAACCGACCTCCACTTCCGCATGAAGGCCTATCTGATGGCTCATGTGGATAAACCAGGTTTCCTTCGCCCCGATACGCTTTGCCTGTTCCAAAGCTTCCGACAGACTTTGATGCGTCCAGTGCGGTTCTATACGCAATGCATTCATCACCAGACAATCCAAGCCTTCAAGCATTCCGTACGATTCGTCGGGCATGGTCAGCATATCTGTAACCCAGGCCATGCTACCGATACGGTAACCCATAATGGGGAGCTTGCCGTGCATCACACGAAACGGCAATACCTCTACCGTATTACCCCCCAAACTGGTAACGGTAAACGGCTGGCTTTCATGAATCACTTCCAAAGGAATGTGAGGAACACCCGGATACAGATGTTCGGTGAAACAATAGGGGATTCGGTTTCTCAGGCGGTCGGCCGTATAGTCTTCTGCATAGACGGGCACGTCACGGAAACGGCAATACGGACGAAGATCGTCGAGTCCGCCTACATGATCGTAATGTTCATGGGTAATCAAGACCCCATCAATAGGCTGATAATCATTGAGACGGAGCATCTGTTCACGGAAATCCGGACCGCAATCGATAAGAATGCGAACTCCGTTCACCTCTACCAACCCCGAACAGCGCAAACGGTTGTCGTGCGGATCCTTGCTGGTGCAGACCGGACAAGTACACCCCACCTGAGGTACTCCGGTCGATGTTCCGCTGCCTAATATGGTAATCTTCATACTTGATGTCTGTTAAATGTAATTTACTTCCGGATGGATTTCGATGCCGAATCTGTCACGCACGGATCGCACGACCTCTTCAGCGAGATGCATCACTTCCGCTCCTGTGGCTCCACCCAGATTGACCAATACCAAAGCCTGCTTGTCGTGTACGGCAGCACGTCCCAAAGCCTTGCCTTTCCAACCGCACTGATCGATCATCCATCCTGCCGGAATCTTCACCCGGTTCTCATCCACTATATAATGCGGCATGGAAGGATACTCCTTCAAAAGCTCTTCAAACTTATTTCTCGATACAATCGGATTCATAAAGAAACTGCCGGCATTCCCCAATTCGGCCGGATCGGGCAGTTTGGATTTACGGATAGCTATAACCACATCACGCACCGTCTGCAACGAAAGCGGACATTGCATCTTCTCCAGCTCGGCACGGATATTTCCATAATCCAGATGGAATACCGGAAGCTTGCTTAAACGATATGTTACATAAGTTACGATGTATCGACCTTTCAACTCATTCTTGAAGATACTTTCACGGTATGCATAACGACACTCTTCTGTCGGGAACACCCGTTTTTCGGCTGTAGCGACCTCGATTGTATCTACCGAAACGATCAGATCCTTGACCTCCACACCGTACGCACCGATATTCTGGACAGCGGAAGCCCCTACCTCACCGGGAATCAGCGAAAGATTTTCGGCACCATACCAACCTTGACCGACGGTATAAGCCACGAAATCATCCCACACTTCACCGGCACCGACACGTACATCCACATAATCGGCTGTTTCAGCTACTACCTCTCTGCCACGGATAGCCGAATGAAGGATCAATCCGTCGTAATCACCTTTGAACAACAGATTACTTCCTCCTCCGATATGTAGAAACGGATGCAAATGGACTTTTTCGGCATTAAGAAAATCGCATAATTCCTCTTCCGAATCATACTCGACAAATCGGGCAGCCTTCACATCCATACCGAATGTATTGTGTGCCAATAAAGGATAACGGGTTTCTATCTTCATAAAGGTCAATCGCTCAAATCTTCAAATTTCATGAGTTTCCAGATACCATTGTGGCGTTCGAAGTACAATGTATTGTTGAATCCGTTGCCGAAACCTTTGAACTCTACAATCTTTCTGTCGGTATCAAGTCTTTCCTTCTGTCCGTAATGAACATTAGTAAGCTTACCGGGAATCATCGGCGGACGGAAAGCGAACCATTGTCCCGGTTCCAACGTCGTTTCCAGAATCTCGAACTCGTCATCCGGATCGGCTGTAACGAATCCCAACGGATCATTCAAGCGTTCGGACTGGAAAACGGAATCGGAAGCAAATTGCTTGTAGAACTGCATGAAATCCTCATTCCCATCGGATTCATGCCCCAACTTTTCGATATTGATTGCTTCCAGAAACCAAGCAAGTTTCTTTCGCTGGAAATAATACCGCTTTACATGCTCATTGTTCAGGTTGATAATATCCACCTGAATACTGTGCATACTGGTATCCTTTTCCATTTCCATATCCTCTTCCCGCTCGAAGAGAACGGTATAAGCAGGATCATTGCTGAACAACGGATCATGTTTCCATTCATCTTTCTGGACCCGTATCGCCTGTTTCCCTTTATATGTCGTAAGCGGGAATATCACACGGGTAAGCTGGAAATCCTTGTCAGATGCAAAATTGTAGAAGAAATCGGCGAAGCTTTCATCGGCAGTAGCCGGAATCACCTCTTCCACAACCGGAATCGTATCCTGCACCGAATCACGTTGCACGACACTCAGCGAATCTATCTGTTCAGTCAAGCTTGCGAAAGGATCGGTATTCTTCTTTCCACCTCCGCAGGAGGAGACTATCAGCATAAACAGCAGACAGCATCCAATTACTATTTTTCTCATTTTAGTGCTTACAAAAATCATCGCAAAATTACCTTTTTTTTCGTTTCATGGTACTTTTATAAGGTAGTTTTCTTTTTTGTTGAAGGAAAAAGGAAAAATTTCAGTTTAAATCCTTACCTTTGCGCCTACGAAAATAATATAAAAGAAATATGTTAGCGAAAATAGAAGAGCTACTGAAGGAAGTGGAGGGACTTACCGCCTCGAATGCAGAGGAACTGGAAGCCCTTCGTATCAAATATCTGAGTAAGAAAGGTGCCATCAATGCTCTGATGGCCGATTTCCGTAACGTACCTGCCGAGCAGAAGAAAGAAGTAGGTATGAAACTGAATGAGTTGAAGAATCTGGCACAGGAACGTATCAACTCACTGAAGGAAGCGTTCGAGAACCAGGACAATGGTGCAGCCGAACTGGACCTTACCCGTACGGCTTATCCGGTAGAATTGGGAACCCGCCATCCGCTGAATATTGTCCGCAATGAAATCATCGACATCTTCAACCGCATGGGATTCACTATCGCCGACGGCCCGGAAGTGGAAGACGACTGGCATGTATTTTCATCAATGAACTTTGCCGAAGACCATCCGGCACGCGATATGCAGGATACCTTCTTCATCGAAAGCCATCCGGATATCATCTTGCGTACTCATACTTCATCAGTTCAGAGCCGTGTGATGGAAGTTTCACAGCCTCCTATCCGCGTCATCTGTCCGGGACGTGTTTATCGTAACGAAGCTATCAGCTACCGCGCACACTGCTTCTTCCATCAGGTGGAAGGTCTGTATGTCGACAAGAACGTTTCATTCACCGATCTGAAACAGGTTCTGCTACAGTTCGCTCAGGAGATGTTCGGTCCTCAGACCAAGATTCGTCTGCGTCCGTCGTACTTCCCGTTTACCGAACCGAGTGCGGAAATGGATATCAGCTGCGACATCTGCGGCGGTGAAGGATGCCCGTTCTGTAAATATACCGGTTGGGTAGAAATCCTTGGATGTGGTATGGTCGACCCTGCCGTATTGGAAGCCAACGGTATCGACAGCAAGGTTTATACAGGTTATGCATTCGGTATGGGTGTAGAACGTATCACCAACCTGAAGTACAAGGTAAAAGACTTGCGTATGTTCTCCGAAAACGACACCCGTTTCCTGGAAGAATTCGAATCGGCATATTAATTGCAACACATCGTATAACGACAAAGGCTGTAACTCCGATTACAGCCTTTTATTTTATCTTTCGGATTCGTTCCGTATCTAAACTATCGACTTATGGAAAAGGACCGTCTCATCACTCCGAGCTATTGCTGTATATTGGCAGCCAACTTCCTGCTCTATCTGGGCTTCTGGTTACTGACACCTGTACTGCCCTTCTATCTGGCAGAAAACTTCCAGGCATCGAATGCCATGATCGGCTTCGTGCTTTGCTGCTATACCATTTCATCGCTGTGCATCCGTCCTTTCTCCGGATATCTGCTCGATGCATTTGCCCGCAAGCCGTTGTACCTATTCTCCTATATCATCTTCACACTGATTTTCGGAGGATATATGGTTGCCGGATTCCTTACCTTATTTATTCTGTTACGAATCGTGCATGGGGTTTCTTTCGGAATGGTAACCGTAGGAGGAAATACAATTGTAATCGATATCATGCCTTCCTCCCGAAGAGGTGAAGGATTGGGTTACTACGGACTTACAAACAATCTGGCCATGTCAATCGGGCCGATGATCGGTCTGTTCATGCACGGACATGGAGTTTCATACGATACCATTTTCATTTATTCACTCGGTTCAGGCATTCTGGGGTTCCTCTGTGCCTGTTGTGTCAAGACACCTTACAAGCCGCCAATCAGACGTGAGCCCATCTCGCTCGACCGTTTCATTCTGTTGAAAGGAATGCCAGCCGGATTCAGTCTGCTGCTACTTTCCATCCCCTACGGAATGACATCCAATTATGTTGCAATGTATGCCCAACAGATCGGCATTAATGTAGAGATGGGATTTTTCTTCACCTTGATGGCAATAGGTATGGCAATCAGCCGACTATTCAGCGGCCGTCTTGTAGATAAAGGAATGGTTACACAAGTCATCATTGCCGGTCTGTATCTGGTATGCCTCTGCTATTTCCTGCTTACATCCTGCGGATGGTTCATCGAATGGAACCACGACCTTACCGTATGGCTTTTCTTCGCCATCGCCTTACTTTTAGGTATCGGCTTCGGCACCATGTTCCCGGCCTACAATACCTTATTTGTAAATCTTGCTCCCAATAACCAACGAGGGACAGCAACAAGCACTTACCTGACATCCTGGGATGTCGGGCTAGGAATCGGTATGCTCATGGGAGGATACATTGCCGAAATAGCCTCTTTCCGTATGGCATATCTGGCAGGAGCCTTCCTGACTGTAATATCCTTGTTCTATTTCCGCTACAAAGCCGGTCCGCATTTTCTGCGCAACAAACTGAGATGAAGTTACTCCTTATAATTCAAGATAAAGATGTGTGACAGCCGCTTTTCAATCTTCTTGATTTGTACAGAAAGAATAAAATGCCGGAACAATGACAGATGACGGTTGAAAAAAGAAGGAATATACTTCGAAACCTCACACGAATCGTCTGCAACCTTATCCAGATCGGCCACCAGGATGAAGGTGGCATCATGAGAAAGATTCAGCACACATTCATCGAACAATGTATGTTGAGGTTTGGCTGATACAGAAGTAATGCAACTGTCGACACGCTCCTCTCCCGAAACGACCAGCACACTATCTGTAAAGATTTCGGGAGCAGCAGCCAGACGCGTGGCGGCGCGGCGCATACATGAATCCGGTTCATGCATCGACCCGCTCAGATAAAACACCTGACTGTTCAGATTCAAGTCGTATTCACTCCAGCAATGAACTTCATCATCGGCCAACAAAGGAATGGAAGCCGTATTGGCATAAATCGTGATGAAATTGGCCGTCTTCGAATGATACCCGGCACGAAACACCGAATCCTTCTCCAAAGACCTGTCATCCTTTTCAGCATCAATCACTTCCTCGATCAAACGTTTCTGATGACTGGCTACCATAAAGCCATCACCACTATATGTAGAAACGAAATTTCCGTCACTGAGAGGATAGATCTCCACCACCTTTCCCCGGTACATTTCCTTTTTGGGAATGAAATCGGTACCAGGCTCACGGACCAAGGATTTGATAAACTTATCTTCAAGCTTTCCAGCTCTGAAATAGACCACTACATTATCGGCAGACACAGGAGCATGGAAACTGATCATCACGCGACTGATACGGTTACTCAAACCATGTACATTATCGCGGACATAAGGAGCCAGATTGTTGAGAATGACAGAAAAGAGAGCACTCTTCCGAAGAGTAGTATCCAATTGAGCGGCATAGGCAACTTGGGAAAACTCATTAACCAAAAACTCCATGTTATCGGTTTCCAACAGCCCAATACTATTCTCCGGCACCAGAGACAGCAAATCAACATTCTTTCCCTTATCAGCCATTTTCAACTGCGCAAAGCTATAGAATCCTACACCTATACAAAATAGGATTATAGACACAAAAACCGCCAGTTTGGCTATCGTACGCAGTTTCATGATACTTATTTTTATATATTTTAGGCAAATATATAAAAAATGTTTATAAAATTGTAATATTTTAAGAAATAAAAAAGCCTTGCAGACAGAAAATCTGCAAGGCTTCATTTATGGGTGACTAGTGGGACTCGAACCCACGACATTCAGAACCACAATCTGACGCTCTAACCAACTGAACTATAGTCACC
>CALUKX010000082.1 GCA_944321335.1 uncultured Phocaeicola sp.
ATGCCGGTCTACCTGGGAGTTCCTTGGAAAATTTTTTAGCGGAATTTTTAACGGTTGCACAGATTTTTTGAGTCTTGCACCACAAAATATCGGCCTAGAAACATGTCGATAGGCTTTTTACACCCTAATTTTTTAACATTTTTGGTTTGAGGCACGGATAAAGTGCCTTAAATCAAGGGTACGCCCTAAATTGAGTACTAACGTACATCCTTTTTATATCCCGAAACAAAGGAACATCCAGTACGGTTAATAAAGTCGGTGATATTGCTTTCCGTTGTGTTGAGTGTTGAACAACTTCCGAAGTGTACGATTTTGCCGTTTAATTTGCCCTCCAACACATCGGCAATCTCTTTTAGTGTAATGTATTCCTTACCGAAATAAATGCGGTTCTTGCGCCCGTGATACGCTATATATAAAACGGTGTAGTTTGAGTACCGTTTTTGCGTGAACGCTTGCAAACCTTTAATGAAGTCCTCTTTGGTGGGACACTTGCGGTAAATGTATTTGGTCTTGGAGAAAGTAAACAACAAGTCCAATATGGGTTTTATGCTTTGGCTGCTGTGCAGATGTTTGTTCCAGTTGCCCTCTAAACAGTAAATGTACCGTTGTGTGGTTTCCGCACGTGCCATATATCTACATCAAAAAACAATCGGTTAAACAACATCGTTTCTTGAAATGCCAGTGCAAACCGTCTAAACCGTTTGATTTTCCGCTAATATCCGTTTTCATACACGTTTTTCCTTGAATAGTGGTGCAAAGTTATGAAAAAGTCCGTATCTTTGCAATACAAGTAATTGATAAACAGATATTTATAGTGATTGCAATGAATGTTTTACCATTGTTTTACCCCAGAAAAGCAAAAAACGCTGTAACTTGTTCAGTTACAACGTTTCGTGAGATTTTCAAAGTGGTGCCACCAGGAATCGAACCGGGGACACAAGGATTTTCAGTCCTTTGCTCTACCAACTGAGCTATGGCACCAATTTTTTATGTTTTGCAGACGTTGTTTCTCGTTTGCGGATGCAAAGGTACGCATTTTCTTGAAATTACCAAACTTTTTGCGAATTTTTATGTCAAAAAGTTATCAACGGAAATAATTAACGCTGTTCAAAACGTTCACGGTGCGTTCTGAACAGCGTTTTATGGTTCTGTCGATATCCTCGGATTTATTCTTTCAGCGGATTCCAGCCTTGCGCTTTCAACTCGAGTTCGTTGCCGTCGCGGGTTATCAGGGCACAGCCCAGCTCGGGCTTGGTGATGTAGCCGATAACTTTTACATCCTTCATTTCCGATACCTTGTCGTGGGCTGTCAACGGGACGGTGAAGAGGAGTTCGTAATCTTCGCCTCCGTTCAGCGCGCAGGTACTGAGATTCATGTTGAACTCTTCGGCCATTACGGCTGTCTGGTAGTCGATAGGGATACGTTCTTCGTACACGCGGCAACCGGTGTTGCTCTGCGAACAGATGTGCATCAGTTCGGATGAAAGGCCGTCGGAGATATCCATCATGGCGGTCGGCTTGATTCCGGCTGCTGCCAGAGCTTCCACGATGTCACGGCGTGCTTCCGGTTTCAGGAAGCGTTCCAGCAAGTATTCCTTGCCGGCAAAGTCGGGCTGTACTTCTTTCTCTCCCTGGAATACGGCTTTCTCGCGTTCCATCAGCTGGAGTCCCATATAAGCTGCTCCCAGGTCACCGCTCACACAGATGATATCGGTGTCCTTGGCTCCGTTGCGGTAAACCACCTTGTCTTTGTCGGCTACTCCGATGCAGGTGATGGAGATGGCCAGACCGGTTACCGATGATGTAGTGTCACCGCCTACGATGTCCACGTTGTGGAGCTGGCAGGCCAGTTTTACTCCGTTGTAGAAATCTTCCAGGTCTTCGATGCAGAAGCGTTTCGATACGGCGAGCGAGATGGTAATCTGCTTCGGAATTCCGTTCATGGCATAGATGTCCGAGAGGTTGACCATCGCCGATTTGTATCCGAGGTGCTTCAGCGGAGTATATACTAGATCGAAGTGCACACCTTCCATCAGCAGGTCGGTTGTCACCAGTACCTGCTGGTTGGGAAATTCCAGTACGGCTGCATCATCGCCCACACCGTATTTGGTTTCCGGGTTCACCGGCTTGATGTCTTGGGTCAAGTGCTTGATAAGGCCGAATTCGCCCAGGGTTGATATTTCTGTTCTGTTTCCTTCGTGCATATTCTTTACGCTCTATTGATAAGTTCTCTCATGATGGTTGTCATACGCGGCTGGGCTGCATCGGCTGCTTTCTGCACTTCTTCGTGCGATACTTCCACAATCTTGCCTTCCACGCCGAGGTCGGTGATGACCGAAACGCCGAATACCTTGATGCCGCAGTGGTTGGCTACGATGACTTCAGGCACGGTCGACATACCTACTGCATCGGCTCCCAGTACACGGAACATCTTGTATTCTGCCGGAGTTTCGAAAGTCGGGCCCTGGGTTCCCAGGTATACTCCCTGCTGAATCTTAATGCCTTTTTCCTTGGCGATTTCCAGTGCCTTGTCGATAAGTTCCTTCGAATAGGCTTCGCTCATGTCCGGGAAACGTGGTCCGTAGTCGATGTTCTTGCCACGCAGCGGATGTTCCGGGAAGAAGTTGATGTGGTCGGTGATAATCATCAGGTCGCCGATTTCAAAGTCAGGGTTGGTTCCGCCTGATGCATTCGATACGAAAAGAGTCTTGATGCCCAGTTCGCGCATCACACGTACCGGGAAGGTTACTTCCTTCATGCTGTAGCCTTCGTAAAAATGGAAGCGGCCCTGCATGGCCATGATATCCTTGTTGCCCAGCTTGCCGAAAATCAGCTTGCCGCTATGTCCTTCGACTGTTGATACCGGGAAGTTGGGGATTTCAGAATAGCTGATTTCGTACTTCTCGGTGATTTCGTGTACCAAACTTCCCAGACCTGTACCCAGAATGATGGCGGTTTCGGGGTGAGTGTGCATCTTAGCCTTCAGAAAGGCTGCTGTTTCTTGAATTTTCTCTAACATACTCAATGATATTTTGGTTAAACATTTTTTCTCCTTCGTTCAGAAATTCTACGCTCACGGGGAGGACGTAGATGTAGGGCTTGAGCTTTTCGCCCACCAGCGGATGATTGATGAGGCGGGCTGCATCCTTTTCGGTGGTGATGATGAGCTTCTTTTCGGGAAGTTCATCGAAGGTTTTCTCCACTTTCTGCAGATCGGCTTCGCTGAAGTCGTGGTGGTCGGCGAAGGTGACTGTCTTGATGTGGCTGGTATGTTGTTCCAGCCGCTTGATGATGGCAGCAGGGGAGGCGATACCAGTTACCAGCAGGATGTGTTCATCGGATTCCAAAGATTCCAATTGCCTTTCTTTTCCGTTGGTAAAGAGCGGTTGCAGCTTGCCGTAGCTCAAGGTCGTAAAGTATAGCTGTTGGTGAGGCTCAGGGGAGATGTTGCGGCGCAATTCTTCCTCTTCCTCATTACTCATTGCTTGCGGACACTTGCTGACGATGATGATGTCGGCACGGGTCTTTCCTTTCTGTGGTTCCCTCAGACGGCCTGCCGGTAGCATGCAGTCCATATAGATCGGCCTGTTGTAGTCGATGAGCAAAATGGTTTTTCCGGCTTTGACGTACCGATGTTGGAACGCATCGTCGAGGATGATGACTTTTGTCCCAGGTGCAGTATGGCCGTCGGTGAGCTGTTCGATACCGTGGCTGCGGTCACGATCGACCGCCATGTAGATATCGGGAAACTTGTGGGCCATCTGATAAGGCTCGTCACCGATTTCTTCCATTGCCGTTCGGGCGTCAGCCAACACAAAGCCTTTCGATTTTCGTTTGTAGCCACGGCTCAACACCGCTACCTGAAACTCTTCCTTCAACAAGCGGATGAGGTATTCGGTATGAGGGGTCTTGCCAGTTCCGCCTACGGTGATATTGCCTACACAGATTACCGGTATCGGGAAACTGCGCGAATGCAGGATATCTTTGTCGAACAGGTAATTACGGATGGTTACACCTATCCGGAACAGGAAAGCCAACGGTCGGAGTCCGTGGTATATCTTTATCTTTCTGTTGCCGCTCATTGTCCGTTTAGTTGATACTCAGAATGAAAGGCATACGTGCCTGCAGACGGTCGGCATCCTTGAGGTTCTTCAGGAAAGTGAATCCGTTGTAATAATCGCCGAAGTTTTCTTTCATGCTCGAACTGATGTAACCGTCTTTCTTGGTCTTCAACAGCGTACTCAGGAAATTTTCCTTTTCGGGATAGTTCAACAGACTGTATTCGGTAATCTTGGCACGTTTTACGGCTTCATCGATTGCGTCATCCAATCCGCCAAGCTGGTCGACCAGTTTCAGATCTTTTGCCATGCTGCCTGTCCATACACGGCCTTCGGCTATCATCTTCAGACTGTCTACCGCCATCTTACGTCCTTCTGCACATCGTTTAGTGAAAAGTTCGTATCCTTGGTTGACCATATTCTGAACCAATGCCTTTTCGTCTTCGTTCATTGGACGCGACAAATCGCCGATATCGGCCAGCTTGTTGGTCTTGACAACATCGAAGTGCAGTCCCAGTTTATCGTTCATCAGTTTGCCTGCATTCGGAATCATGCCGAAGATACCGATGGAACCGGTCAGGGTTGTAGGTTCGGCAACGATCCAGTCGGCGTTGCAGGAGATATAATAACCGCCCGATGCGGCATAATCGCCCATTGAAACGACAACCGGTTTCTCTTGTCTCAGTAACGTGATTTCACGCCAGATCTGTTCCGAACCGAACGCGCTTCCGCCCGGAGAGTTGACACGGAATACAACCGCTTTCACATTCTCGTCTTCACGCAGCTTGCGGAGGTCCTTGATAACTTTTTCTGAGTTGATCCCTTCTTCGGAAGAATAACCGCCGCCTCCGTCAATTTCACCGTAAGCATAATAAACGGCGATGATGTTGCCGCTCTTGTCTTTCGGAACATTACGCTTTACATTGATCATATCCTGCAGGGACAATGTATTCAGGTCATCGTCTTCTTCACATTCGGTCAGCGTTTTCAAATAGGCCAGCACTCCGTCCTTATACATCAGCGTATCGGCCATGCCGTTCTTGATATATACTTCGGCGGGTTGGAAGTCCATGTTGGTATCGGCCAAGGCATTCAATGAATCGACTGATATGTTACGCGATGTGGAAATGTCTTTCAACATCTGTTCCCAGATGGAGTTCAGGTAAGCCTGTGTCTGCTCGCGGTTGGCCGGACTCATTTCAGTAGCGATGAAAGGTTCTACGGCCGACTTGTATGTGCCGACACGGAATATCTGCATCTCGATACCCAATTTCTCCAAGGTTTCTTTCAGGAACATGCTTTGTGCAGCCAAGCCATGCCAAGCGATGGTTCCCGACGGGTTTACCACAACCTTATCGGCTACTGATGCCAGATAATAAGTTCCTTGTGTGTAATTGCCGCCATAAGCTACAATGAATTTCTTGCTGGTCTTGAAATCGAGCAAAGCATTGCGGATTTCTTCCAATGATGCAGGTGAACAAGCAAGCATACCGGCATTCAGGTAGATACCTTTGATTTTGTCGTTTTCTTTTGCTTTGCGAATGGAAGAAAGGATGTCGTCCAATCCACAGGTGGAGTATTCCGATCCCATGAACTGCTCTAGCGGATTCGGGGTACATCGTTCGGTAACCGCTCCTTTCAGGTCGAGAACAAAAATCGAATTATCTTTGACTACGGTTTCTTTATCCGATGAGGCTAACATACCAGCCAGACTGACTATGCCGATAATCGTAAAAATGATTCCGGCTACTACCAGTCCCAGAACCGTTGCTAGTGTGTACTTCAGAAAATCTTTCATGCTTTGTGTCGTTTAAGTTGATTTAAGTCAATACTTCGGTAAATTTTTACCGATAAATTAAAATTAAACATAGAATCGGCATAATCCGGTTCAAAATTATATTC
>CALUKX010000083.1 GCA_944321335.1 uncultured Phocaeicola sp.
ACAGGACTCGAACCTGCATGCCTCTCGACACACGCACCTGAAACGTGCGCGTCTACCATTCCGCCACCTGGGCTTCTCGCGCAAATCTTTCTGTATTTGGAGCGGAAAACGAGACTCGAACTCGCGACCCTAACCTTGGCAAGGTTATGCTCTACCAACTGAGCTATTTCCGCCTGTTTTGTAAGCAACCGTAAAAAGGTTTCTCGATTGCGAGTGCAAAGGTAGCGCTTTTTCTGAAAACTCCAAAACTTTGGGCATTTTTTTTGATAAAAAGCGTCACCCCGCCTACAAAACCTTTTCAACTGTAATCATTACGATGCTCAGCTCATCCGGTCACGATAGTCCTCGTAACGGAAGTTTTTATAGATTTCCAGCTCACCGTCGCTATGAAGCATAGCGATGGACGGATGATGGATGCCGTTGAACATGTTAGTCTTTACCATCGTATAATGGATCATATCCTCAAAGACAATCCGTTCGCCTATCTGCAGTTCATGGTCGAATTTCCAGCTACCCATATAGTCACCGCTCAGACAACTGTTTCCTCCCAACCGATAGATGTGTTCCTCCCGGGAAGCTGTCTTCACCGCATCGGCAGGAAGACTTTCAGCACCACGGACTGCCGGCTGGTAGGGCATCTCCAGACAGTCGGGCATGTGGCAAGTAAAACTTACATCGAGAATAGCGGTACGGATTCCCCTACTCTCCACAATATCGACAACCGAAGAAACCAGCGGCCCGGTCTGCCAGGTAAATGCAGAACCCGGTTCAAGGATGATCTGCAGATGCGGATAACGCTCCTTCAAGCCTTTCAACAAACCGATAAGGTGTTCCACATCGTAATCCTTTCTTGTCATCAGATGACCACCTCCCAGATTCAGCCATTTCAGCTGCGGGAACCAACGGGAAAATTTTTCTTCGATATGCTTCAACGTACGTTCCAGTTCATACGAACTCGATTCGCAATGACAATGGCAATGGAAACCTTCTATACCTTCGGGAAGGCGATCGGGCAACAGATCGGCAGTCACCCCGAAACGGGTTCCGGGAGCGCATGGATTATACAGCTCAACTTCCACTTCCGAATATTCCGGATTTACACGGATTCCGCAGGATACATGTTCGGGATAGGCTTCAGCCATCGGATAGAAGCGTTCGAACTGCGACAATGAATTGAATGTAATGTGACTGCTGTATTTCAGGAAAGCAGGAAAATTCTGTTCGGTATAGGCCGGTGAATAGGTATGTGCCTTGCTTCCGAATTCCTCGAAAGCCAGACGGGCTTCGTATTCCGAACTTGCCGTAGTATATCGGATATATTCACGGAAAATAGGAAACGATTTCCACATAGCGAAAGCCTTGAAGGCAAGGATTATCTCTACACCTGCACGGTCGGCTACACTCTTAATCAGACTCAGATTCTTTCTGAGCAAATCTTCTTCCATGACATAGCAAGGAGAAGGCACTTTCGTTACATCCAACATGGGTATATAGGGGTTTTAGGTTTCTTCATTAAAAAACAGTTACCCGATTACCTTGAAACGGGCAAATTTGAGCAACAGTTGTTTCTCACCGGCATTACGGAATTTGACAGTCGCCTTGCAGTTGTCGCCGGTACCTTCCACACGCACAATCTCACCGATTCCGAAGCGTTCGTGTTCGATGGTCTGTCCAACCGATACCGAAGCATTGGAAGCCGACGACTTACTTCCCATCGGACTAGCTGCCGACGGAGTTATCTTGCGCAAATTGCGCGGAGCTGCCGGTTTTACAAACTGATGCGGCTCTTCCGGCATCGGTCCGCCGTCGAACATCGACGGAGTCCTGTCGAAACGTGAAGGAGCATCGTCCGAGCGTGACGAAGCGAAACGTGAAGGGACGCTATCCTGTCCATAACGGGAACTGCCGGCAAGCTCACGACGGAATCGGCTTGCTCCCTCATCAACTCTCCGTGCCAGCAATTCATCCTGAGGCATATTCAGATAGCGCATATCAATATCTTTCAGGAAACGGCTCGGGGCACAGAACTCCTGCTTGCCGTACTTGAAACGGCTCTTGGCAAACGACAGGAAACAATGCTCCTCGGCTCGGGTTATCGCCACATAAAACAAACGGCGTTCCTCTTCCATCTGACGGGGAGATTCGGCTGCCATCGGACTCGGGAACAGATTTTCCTCCAACCCTACCACAAAGACATTGCGGAACTCCAACCCTTTGGCCGAATGGATTGTCATCAACGTAATCTTCTGCTCGGTATCGTCTTTGTCGCTATCCTGATCGGTCAACAGCGACACTTCCGACAGATAATCAGTCAGACTGACATGCGGATTGCCTTCCTCTTCACGGGTTGCACAGAAATCGTGGATACCCGTCATCAGTTCCTCTATATTTTCCTGACGGCTCAAATTCTCCGGCGTACGGTCCTGATAGATATCATTGATAATACCCGACTCCCGAACGATATTGCCGCCAAGTTCATAGGCATTCTTTTCCGGAGCAGCCTCAACGAATCCGGCTATCAGGTCGCGGAACGCCTGCAGCTTGGCATGCGTACCCTTATTCACATTCAAGCCGTAAGTAAGAGGCTCGTTCAACACCTTCCACAAGCTCACCTTCTGTTCGGTAGCTGCCGCAATAATCTTCGACAAGGTAGTATCGCCGATACCACGTGCCGGATAATTGATGACACGCTTGAAAGCCTCCTCATCGTTCGGATTCACCGCCAGACGGAAGTAAGCGATCACATCCTTGATTTCCTTACGCTGGTAGAATGAAAGTCCTCCATAGATACGGTAAGGCAAATTCCGTTTACGCAATGCTTCCTCGAAGATACGGCTCTGTGCATTGGTGCGGTAAAGGATAGCGAAATCATCGTAACTGCACTGATCCTTGGCACGGAGCTGTACAATCTTGTTGGCTACTATCTCACCTTCCTCCACATCGCTGTACGCATTGAACACCGTAATCGGTTCGCCCTTCTCCTTTTCGGAAAAGACCTCCTTACGGATCTGTTCACGGTTCTTCTCGATCAGACTGTTGGCCGCATTGACAATGGTCTGCGTGGAACGGTAATTCTGTTCCAGCTTGAACAGACGGGCAGTCTTGTAGAGCTGCGTAAACTTCAAAATATTATCGATATTCGCCCCACGGAACGAATAGATACTCTGTGCATCATCGCCTACCACACAAACATGCTGATGCTTGCCGGTAAGCTGCAGCACGATGCAGTGCTGCGCATAATTGGTATCCTGATACTCATCCACCAGCACATACTTGAAACGTGCCGCATACTCATCGCAAATCTGCGGATTACGCAGGAAGAGCAGATACGTATAAACCAACAGGTCATCGAAATCCATTGCATCGCTCTGTCGGCAACGTTCCCAATAACGGCGGTATATCTCACCCATGACCGGCATCTTGGCAGCCGCATCACTTTCAGCTATCTCCCGGTTGGCGATATAGGCATCGGGTAATATCAGATGATTCTTTGCATTGCTGATACGGCTCTGTACCGTACCGGGCTTGTAGGTCTTGTCATCAAGCTGCATCTCCTTGATGATGGTCTTTATCAGACTCTTCGAGTCGGACGAATCATAGATGGTGAAATTCGACGAGAAGCCGATAACAGCGGCTTCCGCCCGCAAGATGCGTGAGAAGATGGAATGGAAAGTCCCCATCCACAGATAACGTGCCCGGTCGATTCCCACCTGTCGGGCGATACGCGACTTCATCTCACGTGCCGCCTTGTTGGTAAAGGTCAAAGCCAGGATGGACCAAGGTTCATAACCCTGGTCGAGCAGATACGCTATCTTATAGGTAAGTACACGTGTCTTGCCCGACCCCGCTCCTGCAATCACAAGAGAGGGGCCGTCATTATAAAGTACGGCAGCACGCTGGCTGTCATTCAGTTCATCCAAATAATCCGTCATAGAAGAAATTTAGTTCTTGAAGCTATGAATAGGTGCAGGAATCCGTCCCATACGGTTCACGAAAGCGTCGCAGCTGAAACGGTTGACCGGCATCACCGGTGCATATCCCAGCAAACCGCCGAACTCAACGGTATCGCCCACTTCCTTACCTACCACCGGAATGATACGCACAGCGGTAGTCTTCTGGTTAATCATACCGATAGCCGATTCGTCGGCAATGATACCCGAAATGGTTGCAGCAGAAGTCGCACCCGGAATGGCGATCATATCCAGACCTACGGAACATACGCAAGTCATCGCCTCCAGCTTTTCGATAGTCAGCGCACCGGCCTCAACCGCATCGATCATACCCTGGTCTTCACTTACCGGAATGAAGGCACCGCTCAAACCTCCCACGTAAGAGGAAGCCATCACACCACCCTTCTTCACCTGATCGTTCAGCAAAGCCAAAGCGGCGGTCGTTCCCGGAGCACCCGGATGTTCCAGACCGATTTCCTGAAGGATTTCGGCCACACTGTCGCCCACAGCCGGAGTCGGCGCCAATGACAGGTCGATGATACCGAACGGTACACCCAAGCGGCGGGAAGCCTCCTGAGCCACCAGCTGGCCCACACGGGTAATCTTGAACGCCGTACGCTTGATGGTTTCGCAAAGCACTTCGAAACTAGCCCCACGAATCTGTTCCAAGGCATATTTCACTACACCCGGACCGCTGACACCCACATTGATAATGGCATCAGCCTCTGAAACACCGTGGAAAGCACCCGCCATAAACGGATTGTCATCGGGAGCATTACAAAGCACCACCAGTTTGGCACAGCCCAATGAATCCTGGTCACGGGTCATTTCGGCAGTCTCCTTGATTATCTCACCCATCAGGCGGACCGCATCCATATTGATACCGGTCTTGGTAGAACCTACGTTCACCGAGCTACAGATACGTTCGGTACAAGCCATCGCCTTCGGGATGGAACGGATCAGCAGTTCATCGCTGTGGCTCATTCCCTTCGAAACGACAGCCGAATAACCGCCGATAAAGTTTACGCCCAACTCCTGAGCTGCACGGTCGAGCGTCTTCGCTATCTGCACATAATCATCGGGAGTCTTACACGCACTGCCACCCACCAATGCAATCGGAGTGATGGAGATACGCTTATTGACGATAGGAATACCATATTCCTTCGAAATATCCTCACCGGTCTTCACCAGATTTCGGGCCAGACCTGTAATCTTGTTATAGATATTCTGACAGAGCACATCCAGATTACTGTCGGCACAATCCAAGAGGTTGATACCCATTGTAATGGTACGCACGTCCAGATTTTCCTGCTCAATCATCTTATTGGTTTCGAGAACCTCGGCAATATTAATCATAACGATGGATTTACGTGGTTAAAAATCAGATACGATGCATTTTATCGAAAATATCGGCACGTTGGCACTTCACCTGTACCCCCATGGAATTCCCGACTTCCACCAGTTCGTTGACAACCTGTTCGAACGGTTTTTCCATCACGCCCAGATCGACAACCATCATCATATTGAAATACTCCTGTACGATAGTCTGCGAGATATCCAAAATATTCACCTTATTCTCAGCCAGATAAGTACACACCTTGGCAATGATACCAACCGTATCCTTACCCACTACAGTAATAATCGCTTTATTCATAATCAATGATTTGCTAGATTAAACTTCACAGTAGGCAAAGATACTGATTTATTGCCAAAAGGACAGACTTTAGAAACTTTTTTTGTTCAGTTGTTTGGATATTCCAAAAATATGCGTACCTTTGCATCGCTTTTGAAAGGAAGCACTTCTGAAAAGAAGTTTTGGAGAGGTGGCAGAGTGGTCGATTGCGGCGGTCTTGAAAACCGTTGTACCGCGAGGTACCCGGGGTTCGAATCCCTGTCTCTCCGCTGAACGTTACGGACAAAACCGGACAACGAACAGACAAGTCCCACAAATTCAATGATTTGTGGGA
>CALUKX010000084.1 GCA_944321335.1 uncultured Phocaeicola sp.
TTTGCCTTTCCATCACCCGAAATGTCCACCCTTGATTTTTTCAACCCATTTTATCACCCAAAATGTCCAGGTGACCGATTCTGGAGTATTGCATTGTAATAAGTCCCAGATGTCGAGCTTTGGGAGTCAAATTCTTTCAAGATGGTTTCAATGAAGTTTTCGTCGAACAAATTACCTGGTACAAGGTTTTTCTGTTTGATGAACCAAACGAAGATTATGCGGGTAATCATCCTGATGATTTTTTTCTCAAGGTCTTCACGATCATCTTCTTCAATTGCTGTATTGTTGGGAAATGATATATTCCCATCAGGACTGATAGCCCAAAGATACCAGTCAAAGAGATCTTTGTAAAAAAGTTTGGTGAGAGTTTCAACAGAGAAAGCTGCTGTGATGTCGCTAAGGGCCTGTTTACTTTCTTTTAGGGTAGTGAAACGGTCAATCGCGGTGCGACAGCCCCTACCTTCCCCGAGAAGATAGGTATATCGCATTGTATCTGTCGAGCGTTTCTCATAGTTACCATCTTTGTCGAAGTTCCATGTCTCGCTTACATACGAAAAGCGCAGGGAACTTTCGTTCTTACGATAACTGAACACAAAGGCTCCGATATAGCCCATTCCTCTCCAATCAGAGGTGAGCATATCGCGGATGCCACGTTTGTTTCGGGATATATCCACCTTGTCATTGAGTTCTACTTCATAAACGGCTATGGTCTCGCCATCAGAGAGAGTTATGTTGCCGAGGCGTAAGGCAGTTTTGGCAAGACGGCTGCTGACTTGTATTGGGATGGGCTTGCTCCAGAATTTAACATTATTGTGGAATATGTCATGAAGGAGGCCCTGCCAGGCTTCTCTGTTATATCTGGATTCAATAATATCTTTGTAGTTCATATTTTGGACTTATTTAAATGATTCAGAAAGAATGATTTCGGCTTCCGTCTCCTGCTGATGGAGCATGGATTCTTCTGCTGTGTAGTATGAAGAGTATTTCTGCGCCATACCGATTATCTCGTCCATAGCTTCGTTTCGTGTCATTCGGGACTTCCCGGAACTTGTCAGATTTTTATGTATCCTTTGGAGACGTTTGGATATGTATGTAATGACCCCACGCTCTGCAAGTGATTTGAGTTGTCTTACTTTTTCATAGAGGTCCGAATCGTCAATTTCGACCATAAATCTGGAAAGTAGGTTAAGGGCAGTATTTACCTGTGAACCTCGGCTGGACGGATCATCCTGTGTACTTTCCTGGATTTTGATTTCTTCATCTTGTTTGGTTCTGAATTTCTGCAATGCCATTTCCACATGTTTATGATGTAAATGGATACGGTCTGCTGAAGGTTCATCCGGAGATGCTTTGAAGTATTTCAGGGCATCAAGGACGGAAAGTTCTTCAGCTGTCTCAGATATCAGATAAAACACTTTTCGGAAATTAGTCTTCAAGAAAACAAGAGTATCTCCTGAGAGAGTTGTACCGTCGACTTGCCTTGGATTTCTTCCGGTACGGCTTCGTATGGAAAGTTTAGCTATACGATTATATTCCTTGCGGTTTGTTTTGTATAGCTCTCGTAGTTCTTCATAATAAGGCAGTTCTAGATTACGGTCTTCCTGCTGCCCTTTAATTGCCTCATCGAAGAGTTTACCTAGATTCCTGTCTATAACTTCATTTTGAGAATATATCTGGTTATCTTCACCGAAGGTGGAGTGGAATGTTTGGATTTTACTGAGGGCTATCTGATTGAGATTGATTTCACGGTTCCCCTCCCGGGAAGGGTAAAATACGTAATTATATATGTGTTTGGAGGCTGACCCTATGCGGTTTACACGGCCTATGCGTTGCATGAGCCGGGTGGAGTTCCACGGGGTGTCGTAGTTGACTATTACATTTGACCGATGGAGGTTAATCCCTTCGGCAAGGACATCCGTGGTGAGAATAATATTGTAATTATCGTGCTTGTCTTTGTAATTGGCGTCGAAGTTTTCTCTTATGGTCTTGAACTGGTTGCTTCTGTTTTTTGCAGATATTACCAGTACATCTTTGCGGTTTATGCGTTTGGCCAGGTATTCAACGGTATCGACTGATTCTGAAAATACTACAAGTTTTCTTTCCGGATTACGGTCTGCCTTGAACAGTTCGTGTTTGATCAGATCGTTGAACTTGGCGAATTTAGAATCGTCGGCTTCGGTAACTGATGCCCAGTCTGAGCACATTTGCTCAAGTATTTCCTGATCTTTCTTCAGCATACCTATATACCCGGGGTTGAAATCTGCTGCCCGAAATGAGGCGTTCTTAGGATTGTCCTGCGCTTTGGCGTTCAGTTTCTCTTCTATTTCTTCTTCACTCAATCCAGCAGCAATCAGGTTGTTTATATCCAAGTCTGGAGCAATGAAGATCTTGTCGTTTGCAAACATGTCTATCATATTCTGATTGGCCTGTTTGAAATTAGCGATAGATACTTGAAATGCGTAAAAACTGCTTTCCAGTCGTTTGACAAGGCCGTTCTTTCTTATTCCGGCGAGAGAGCGGCTTATGGTTTCAGCATTGTCGTACAACCCATTGGCAATTTCCGGCTTCAGATATGCGATAGCTTGATATCTGGCATAGGTAAGGTCTTTTGTCAGAATGGTCATGGCCTTCTCAAACAAGTCTGCAAGGTGCTCATTGAGTTCATACCGACTTTCTACGGGGCGTTCCACTTTCGGAAAATCGCCAATGTCTTTATTGTACCGCGATATACTTTCGATGTCGGTGCGGGTCCTTCTTACTGTCAGCGGTTTTATGATTCTGTCGCGTACCTGCTCAGCCAGTTTTTTAAATTTGGCGAGATCAATCTCAGGTTCTTTTTTCAATTTTTTAAACTCCTTGACGAGTGGACTGAAGAATGCGGTAAGGTTGGCCACTCCGTCAATAGTGCAGTGACGAGGATCTTGGAAGAGAAGAATTTCATTGTAAATGTCCGCCGGTGAGTTGTTCATCGGAGTGGCGGAAATGAGCATTACTTTCTTTCTATAACCTTTTATGTTTCCTTGATTGATGCGGGGCATCTTGCATATTTCCTGCAGCTGTTCAAAGGCATTGGTTGTGTGAGACCTGAACTTGTGGGCTTCATCAACAAGTATGAGGTCATATTCATCAGCATTCCAATAATCGTAGTTTTCTTCGTCAAGTATTTTGTTAAGGCTGCCGTTCGTTATGAATTTAGTGTACTTGTCTATGCCGAAATCTTTGAAGGTGCTTTTCCAGTTCTGCTCCACTGCCGGAGGGTATACGACAAGCATTTTGGTGTTGTCACGGCCATTCTCCTGCAAGAATTTTTTCGCAATCATTGTAGCCACGATTGTTTTTCCAAGACCGACAACATCCGCGAGGAAAAATCCGTCATAACGTAGGAGTTTCTGATATCCTTCAATGACGGCATCCATTTGGTAATCGTATTTGGTATAACCAGAAGGCACTTCAAGGGTACTTTCGTTATCGGATTCCATTACCCTGTCGGAGAAGTATTCCATCAGCATTTTGATATATAGGTCGTATGGTGAGATGTCTCCGTTGAGATAGGTTTTTCTGATATTGGCCGTAATGTCATCGGCTTTAATTTCGCATCCTTCCGCTTCTTTCCAAAGTTCTTCAAATTCGTCTTTGGCGTACTGGACATCATCGTATTGCGACAACTTGACATTAAATTCGTATTGTTTGTCTTCACTTATGCCAAGACCGTTGCCGGAAAGATTGCTTGATCCGGTGATTGCGATACCTCCTGTATATTGGTTGAAATTGTCCGGGTAAAGGACATATATTTTGGCATGGATTCTTTTTGATGGATGCGCCCTGAGTTCGAGTTTACCGTCATTAAGATCTTTGACCATCTGGAAAATCCCTTGCTCGATTTCTTCCTTGTAGCCTGCGTGTTCTATATCATTGCGGATTTGCCTGAGACAATCTTCTTTTACTTCATCTTCTGCTCCGAAGAATATTTTTCCTTGTCGGGCGGCTTCTGCTATGTATTTGTCCACATTTATCCCAACCAATACGCGGGCTTTGTTTATGTTGTCAAGAAATGGTCTTAGTGTAAAATATCCTGATGCACGAAGGAAACCTACAACGGCATCTAGGTTCTTAATCGTTGGGTTGTTGCTCAATACACCTTCAAATTCGCGCATGAGGGTATTGCCGTTCTTGTTGGTGAATATATGAGAATGCATGACCTTGTCCATTATCCGCTATAGATTACATCGTTTTAACTTTATTCTTCCTGTTCCTCCAACCATTCTTGCAGCTTGTTCTGGAGTAACTTCTTATCCGGCAAATAGAGGGCATATTGCTGGGCGTAGATATTGGAATCCTTTGGCAGTGTCAATTCTACCAACGCGTCTTTCTTCTCTTTGCATAGCAGAATGCCGACTGTCGGCTTTTCAAAGTCCTGTTTCACATATCGGTCATAATAATTGACATACATCTGCATCTGACCTAAATCCTGATGTGTGAGTTTGCCTACTTTCAAATCAATCAGGACATAACATTGTAGCAGGCGATTATAGAAGACGAGGTCTACATAGAAATTTTCCTCATCAAATGTAAATCGCTTTTGGCGGGCTTCGAATAAAAATCCCTTTCCCAATTCCAACAGAAAATGTTGCATCTTGTCGATTATGGCATTTTCCAGCTTGGTCTCAGAATAAGACGCATCCGGCTTTAGACCTAAGAACTCTAATGTCAAAGGATTTTTTATGATGTCGTCAGGTTTATTGATTGTTTGTCCTTCATGGGAGAGCCGCATGACTTCATCTTTATTACGGCTTAGGGCTAATCGCTCATATAGGCTTGAACTGTATTGCCGTTGCAATTGACGGACGCTCCAATTTTGTTTTTGGCACTCAATCTCATAAAAGTGGCGCTCCTCGTCTGATTCAATACGCATTAACACCAGATAATGAGACCATGAAAGTGTAAAAGGATATAATACAGGCGATTTGTTTGATTTTGTCATAGCTTTTTGGATTTGGTCAACGCTGTTGACCAAATTGTTGTCCAAAGCTTCGGTCAACACTGTTGCGCCAATCTCTTTTGCCGAATACATAATAAAAAATTTGCGGCATCTTTTCAATGTCTCTACAGACCAGCCATCACCTAATCGTTCTGTCAATATCTCTGATACGCCTTTTAATAATTGTTTGCCGTATGCTGCACGTTCTTCTCCTTCCTGCACAACACTTACAATGACATGTCCTATTTCATATTTAGTGATGACTTCTGCAAGATTGATTGACCGAGCCACGTTGGCTCGAGCATCGATAATCAATCGTTCGATACGTGCTGCGATATCTGCTACAATGTTGTTATCTATATTTTGTCTTTTATTCATGGTCATTAGAGATATCTTTACTTATTAAATCTTGAGCTTTCACGCCCAATACTTCAGCAATTTGAAATAATGTCTCAAGACTCGGCTGACTGGTGTTGGTGCACCATTTGGAAACAGTTGCCTGATCTTTCCCTAATTGTTCCGCCAACCATCTGTTGGTTCGTCTCCTTTCTGCCAATACCACTTTCAGCCGGTTCATATTCTTGCCCATGATATTACTTATTTTATCCAACTGCAGCAAAGATAGCAATTTTTATGTTTTTGTCCTTACTATTAGAATTATACCCAAATAAATTGGCGTTTTATGCATAATTCTAAATATGATTATCTATATTTGCTTATGTTTAATGAAAATAAAAGCCCACTGCTGTCCGGAGAAATTTTACCATAAAGTAGGTTGCTCGACAGAACCCGCCTCCGGAACACTAACTGGAGTTGT
>CALUKX010000085.1 GCA_944321335.1 uncultured Phocaeicola sp.
ATCTTTGTTTTGTCGGTTATTCTTTGGCTCTTTCAGATATTTGCACTACCTTTGCATTCTATTACAAGAAGTTGTAATGCGATGAAAACAGAAGATAAACCTATACCGATAAACCGAATAAAAGCTGTATTGGCAGAAAAACAAATTTCAGCTAAGCAGCTTAGTGTTGCTGTTGGTAAAAATGAAACGACAATATCGCGATGGTGTAATAACAAAATTCAGCCATCAGTCACACAACTTCAAGAAATAGCTCACTTCCTTGATGTGGATGTGAGAGAATTATTATGTCCAACAAAGTAATTGACGTATGTTTAAGGTTATATGGGATAAAGAAAACAATGGTGTTCGACTGACGATGGCACCACCGTCTGGCGAGGCTCTAAATGTTTGTCCACGTCCCGTATTTTGGGAAGAACTCGATTTTCTTGGACTTAACCGAATAGGCTGGAAGTATCCTCATTGTGAGGAACCACTTTTATGGGCTTGTGACCGTCGCTATTTTTACAAAGGTGAATTTATACTGGAAACGATTGGGGGAAATTTATTTGATTCGCCCAAGGTGAATTCCATTATTGCTAATATTGCGTTGGAACCAACGAACCTGACACTGCTATCTGAAGTTAATGAGGATAGTCTATTCTTAATCGAACATGAGGCAATGGAATTTATTGATCAGGTCTTTGACTCGCATGTCACAAAAAAGAAAATTAACCCTAATATTGAATATGAGCAGTTAACTATTAAGCTTAACGAAAAGAGCCATCAGAGGCATGCTGTTGTTCTAGAAGACTGCGGATCTTTCGATATTATGCCTGAAGATGAAATAGAGAAGTCGGGTAAAAGAAAAATCTATAATAGCAAAATAGAATCAGTTATTGTTTCCTTTTCCGGAGGCAAAGACTCACAAGTTGTTTTAGACCTAGTTTCAAGGGTTATACCGCCGGATAGATACTATGTTGTCTATTCGGACACAGGTTATGAACTCCCAACATCGTTAAGCTTGTATGATGAGATACGAGATAAATACCAAGCCGTATATCCGTCTTTACAGTTCCTGACCGCAAAAAATCATCAACCAGTTCTTTATTATTGGGATGAGCTTGATACTCCAAGCAAAATTCACCGCTGGTGTTGTGCGGTAATGAAAACTGCTCCCCTTTATCGCTTACTAAAGGAAATAAGTGGTAAAGGTAGACAGCCTAATGTTATTGCCTTCGAAGGTGTTCGAGCTGAAGAAAGTTCTACTCGAGCAACATATGCGAGAATTGGTAAAGGTGTTAAACATAGTAATGTAGTGAATGTTAGACCGATTTTCGATTGGTCTGTTACTGAAGTTTGGCTTTATATTCTTACACATAATCTTCCAATCAATAAAGCATACCGGAAAGGACTTAGTAGAGTTGGGTGTGTTATATGCCCTCTGAGTTCTGAACTAGGTGATTGTCTTGATCACAAATTCTTTCCGCAAACGGCTAAACCATTTATTGAAAAGCTAAGAGAAAATGCTAAAAGAACAGGTATTAAAAGCGTTGATACTTATCTCAAGGAGCGTAAATGGAAGATTCGTGCAGGAGGTAATCGGCATACATCTTCAACTTATATAGAATATCAAATAACAGATAATGATTTATTTGCGATTATAACAAACTCTAAGGAAGACTTCTTCCAATGGATAAAGGTACTTGGGAAATCTTCAATCAAAGAACTTTCAAAAAGCCTATATGAGATATCCCTTAAATTTAGAGATAAGGTATATACACTCTCTGTAGAGCTTATAGATAATAAGCTTCAAATATTAGTGAAAAACTGTGGACAAGATATTGTGTTTGTGAGTCTTTTAAAAAGAGTCCTAAACAAAACTGCTTATTGTGTCCATTGTGAAGTATGCGAAGTAGAATGTCCATCGGGGGCACTATCTGTAGTGCCGTGCGTTTCCGTTGATGCATCTAAATGTATTCATTGTCATAAATGTCTAACATTTAAAGACAATGGATGCGTAGTAGCTAACTCAATAAAGCAAACAAGTAACATAGCTAAATCAAATAACGACATGAATATATACTCCATCAAAAAGTTCAACACTTTTGGCTTTAGAAATGGATGGGTTCAAGCCTACTATAAAAGCCCGGACACTTTCCTAAACAAGGAAGCGAAAGAAATTCTGAATGAGAAGAAGCAACTCCCGATTTTCTCTAATTGGATGATGAGTGCAGGTCTCATATCTGCTAAAGACAAAAAGCCCACTTATCTCTCTGTAGCTATTTCTGGTGCTTACCATCAGGATCCTAGTTTTTTCTGGCAAATTGTATGGGTCAACTTATGTAATGACAATGAACTTTGTTCATGGTATAGTTCTAAAGTGGATTATGAGTATGATTACTCCAGAGAAGCTCTTTCGGCACTGATGGCTAATTCCTTCTCATTTATACCTGATAGCACCAGAGACAACGCTCTTAAATCACTTCTTAACACTTTCAAAGAAAGTCCTCTTGGCATAGTCCTTGGCGTGGGCAAGGTTATAAAAGCAGGAAATAAGACATCAGTACGCCGCATCACAAACAATGATCTCGCCTTAGCGACCGTTGCATACTCCCTCTATCGCTATGCCGAGAAAAAAGGATGTTACTCGTTGACTGTTTCTGAATTCTATAATCCGGCTCAGACGGAAGGCATTGTCCGTCAGTTCGGTATCGAGCGTGAAGACTTCGAGGCAATCCTACGCTCACTTGAACAGGAACAGAATCAGGTGCTCCGTGCCGAACTGAAGATGGGACTTGACAATATTATCCTCCGTGATGATCTCACCTCAGAAGATATCATACACCTTATGTTGAAATAATTGACCTGTAGACTCATGGCAACAAAATATTCTGACTTTATCCACTTGCAGGACTTCCTTCCGGTATATGACATACTGGAAGAAGGGACTTCTTCGTGGCAATCATTTATCCCAACGGTTCAGTTCAATGAGATGTTACAACGCTCGCTCACCGCAATTACCAGCAGCGAGATAAGTAAAAGAAGAAGCATCTGGGTACGTGGTACTTTCGGCACCGGTAAAAGTCACGCAAGTGCAGTAGTCAAGCACCTGCTTTGTGATGACTATGATTCAATCAAGACATATATAGAAAATATAAATGCTCCAGCGCTTAAATCCCAAATAAGAAACCTTCGCTCAAACAAACGTTACTTTGCCGTAACACTTAAAGGCGTTCAACAAGCATATGACATTCCACGCTTCACACTGTCGCTACAGCGCGAGGTGTCAAAAGCTGTCAAGGCTGTTGCGCCAGACTTCGTAGTCAATTCTGATTTCACAGCCGCCATAAACTGGATTGAGGGGCATCGACGCATTTTTGAGGAAGAAGTCATCCCCAACGCAAAAGACCTTGCCGACAACATTAATACCGCTGATGAAGCCATTACATTCCTTAAAAACTACAATCCAGGAATGTATATTACCATTGAAAATGCCATCCGTGAAACCATTGGCTCTGTTTTTGAGCAAACGGCGATTGCAGAATGGCTCGCTGAAGTTGAACAGGAAATAGAGAAGCGCAGTATTGCTAACGGACTCATCATTTTTTGGGATGAATTTACATCTGTAATGGATACATTGAAAAGCGACCGAATCAACCTTCTCCAAAATATCGCAGAGAAATCACAGCATCACAACGTATTTCTGTTCCTTATCTCGCACCGCGTAGAGTCACAAAGCACCGACAATAAGGCGAAGGACATCACGAAGATGAGTGATCGATTCGATGAAATTGATTATAAGATGGATAGTCTGAGCACATATTTGATTATGCGTCACAGCTTTACTATTCCAGATGTCGAATCGAACGAGCAGTTTAAGGCGTTTAAGAATACCGTACTTCCAAAAATCGGAGAAGTGCTTGACTTCTTGACACATGGCAATGCCGAACAGGTAAGCCATATCAAGGAACTCCTCCCAATGCATCCTTATACAGCCTTCCTTTGCTCGGAAGTATCGAACTTCATAGGTTCTTCAAATCGAAGCGTCATTAAGTTTATGCATGATGGCGACTCCGGCTTTGAAGCATTCCTCAATAACGAAAACTGTTACGATGTGGATATGCTGATGACAGCTGATACTCTGTGGGATTTCTTTTATCCTACATTTGATGCAGATCCCGCTAGTGTAGCGTTCACAGGTCTGTTCAACTCGTTTGAAGACAAAGTGCGTGCTCAAGGTGAAGACTATTTGCGAGTTTTTAAAGTAATTTTGCTGCTTAACGCACTATCGCCCAAGTTCAAGAAGTCAATTGAGCTGATGACCCCAAACGACAATGTGCTCCGCTGCGTGTTTGCCGGCGATCGTGCTCACGGTAAAGTCATCGACATCCTGAACTATCTCGACGAGAACAAAATTGTGGTCCGCGACATCTTTGGCGAGTTCAAAATCCGCGGGACTTCCTACAATCAGAATGAGATGAACAAACACCGTCAGGATGAACAGTCGGCCTATAAGACATCAATTTCTGTTCTTGATTATGACACTATGAGTAAAGAAGACCTCGGTGGGTTGTTCCAAATAGGCGTTTCTGTTAAACGAGAAACTGCCGTCCAGTTCTTCTCATGCGAGGATAGCGAGCAACTCCTTCGCAGTAGGCTGAATAAGTTCACATCTGATAAGCCCAACTATATGCACGTCGCGTTCTTCCTCGCCCTTTATGAAGAAAACCGTGAAATAAAATCGACACTGCTTAACAATTTCTCAAAAGAATTTGAAAATCTAGTTATTGTGCTGGCTGAAGAAACATTCTCTACACAGTCTTATAACAAATTCATTGATGCCGTGGCCACATCTAAAGTTGCTCGTAGTCATTTCAATGAATCTGAGGCCAAGGAATTTGAGAAAGCGGCTCATGCTTTTGTTTCTAAGTGGATTACACAACTTCGGCACAACACCTATAATGTCTATTTTAATGGTGAGTCTTATCGCGAAGGCACTATTGATCAACTTCCTGACCTTCTTAACAATAAGCTCAGCACCAAGATTTATAACAGGGGATTTGAGATAATGCGTTTCCCCAAGGGTGTAGTGCCTCCCATGACATTTTATAAAGACGGCAACTGTCCGAAAGTTATCCAGCAAATACTACAAGCACAAAACCGTGATCAGCTAACGTCGCACGGTAGCAGCGCCTCGCCACTGAAATACCTCTTTGAGGAAAACGGAAATACACTTATCAAATCCGATGGAACGCTTTCGGAAAATGCTCTGAATGGACATTCGTGGCTGGTAGAAATCTATCATCATGTAGAAAAATGTATGGAGAAAGCACGCAAGGAATACGCTGATAAATTCAGTCTGTCTGTAGTGTTAGCTTCGTTCATAAAGCCGCCCTATGGCATGTTCACTTCCATGTTGAATTGTGCAGCTATAGCATACGCTCTCCGCCAATATAAGTCTGAGTTGTTTCAAACAACTATCTCACAGCCCATTTCTGACGAGGCATTGTGTACTATGGTAACCGACTTATTCAAGATGTGGAAGGACGGTAAATCTGATTCAAACTCAAAGATGTTTCTTCGCTTTGGCTCGAAGGAAGAAAGTGACCTTACTAAGTTGCTTTATGACACTTTCGACCTTGGCCACACAATTAAGGCAAAACTTGATGATGTTAAAAGTCTCGACAATGCAAAATGGTACATTCAAGAATTCTGCAAACTAT
>CALUKX010000086.1 GCA_944321335.1 uncultured Phocaeicola sp.
TTAGCACTATAAAGTTACAGCAATTTTCGCTAATCACCAAATCTTCAAACACTTATATTTCATCGAACTCACGTTAACTTACTTGGAGAGGTATTTGAAAGCTAGTGGTCCGAAAAAATGTTGAATTGAAACATTCCGGCCTTTTTGGGTAATAATCTGTCGGCATCGTGACGTTTTCTATGAAAGTATCGGTGGCTTTGACCCACCCGACCGGCAGATGCATCTCCGGTATTTAGTGAACTTGCTATATTCAAATAACCAATTTAAACTATTGTAGCATGTTAGGGGCATTAAAGGATTGGATTATATGGTTACAGGACAGGTATCTGTATCCGCGTGCAAAGACAAAGGTGGAGCGCCTGCGCATGATGGTGTTCTATTACTTGGTTCTTGCCATTTTTGTGGAGTGTTCCATTACTCTGTTGGGAGTAACCAATGTGGAGAATACGTATGTTATCCGGCTTACGTGGATACTGCTGGGTACAGCCGTAGTATTGTTTATAGGGTGCGGACTGAAGGCGATATCGATCAATCCGGCACTGGATACGCTGCTGCTTTTCATTCAGGCCCGGCTCTGTTTTATCATGATGCATTGCACCGTCGGCAGTTCGGCACATCCGTCGGATGCGCTGGTCATCCTGCATCTCTGTATGTGCGTGTTCCTGCTGTTCTTTGCGGTGGCCGCCCATCTCATCTGGTGCCCGATAATCCTGTCGGTTACAAGCATTGCTGCCTACGGGTTCTGTATCTATCAGCTCGACAGCCATACGCTCGAAGTGTTTTTCCCCATCTATATCATCTTCACCGCACTGGTAACGGTGTTCGGCCTGCGGATGGTCTACAGCGTACATACGATGGAGGAGGAGAATACGGCGCTGAAGGAGGAGAGCCAGCACATAGCCGAAGAGCTGGAGCTGGATAACGACGAACTTCTGGTGCTGCTGGAACTGTCGTCGAAGACCTGTCCCGAAGAAGACCGCCTGAAGGAGCTGCTCTCGATGATGCGCGAAAACTCGCGTATCCGTCTGATAAAGGCTGTCGATGCGTACATGAAGATGAAAGACACGCAAGACGATATCTTGCGCAAGGTATTCCCCGAGATGACGCCGTCGGAGCTCACCATCTGCCGCCTCATTCTGCGAGGCAAGAAGATGGGGGAGATCTGTACCATCCTCAACAAGACCACCGGAAACATTACGAGTCAGCGCGCACACATCCGCAGCAAACTGGGCCTGAAACCGGCCGACGATCTGCTGAAAGCGTTGGAAGACCGTGTGAACAGGTTCACCGGTATAGAAAAAGCAAGTTGAAGTCCGCGATTCACATCGCAGACTTCCTTTATTAGGAACGTATCGGATAAATTCGTATGTTTGCAATCGGAATCTGTCCATCTCTCGCGGAGAGATGGACAGATTTTTTTTGGTTGAACAAACGGTGGGATTCCATTTATAGATTCGTAGGTTGGGGACCGTCTATCCAAGCACCATCCAACGGTAATGAAGCTGAATAATCGTCCACTACAATGGTCTTGCCATTTTCAGTGCTGTTGATATTCTGAGTCCACTCTGTACCATATCCTTGTCCCCATTCCTTGAAGTCCGGATATACTTTATCTATTCTGACAGTCTCCAGCGGCCATCTCCAGCGCTCCTTGATGATGAGCACTTGTGGAGCATCTTTCTTGGTTTCATCGGCCGTGTAGTCTCCCGGCATCTTGATTATGTCACTTTTATATCCATCCCCTTTGTTTACGTGAATCTTGAAGCTGCTTGCATTTCGTCCGAGCGTAAAGTTTCCTTCTGCCAGCAGATTCTTTTCTTCATAAAAAGAAGATTCAGCTTGCTTGACTGTCAGTTCTGGAAAGTAGCCGGCAGCACTCTGCTCTGTATTGAAGAATGAGTACACCCCATTTTCGGGATTTAAACCTGCCACTTGATGTATTTCTCCGTCGTCATTGGATGATGATCCACCTTTAAAACCGGAATAATACTCGTATCCCGCTCCAAGGTAGTATCCTGCTCCGTTGTCAACATTGAATTGATCTTGATTATTATAATCCCCTTGTTTGGTGTATTTCATCTCCGGCAAATATGTAACCCTGATCGGGTATATACCTCCGGCTGCACACAGGCTGACAGATACTTCAGTAAAGTCGCCGTTGGGTCTGTCTTTTCCGTCTTTGTCTCTGCTTACTCCGGATATATATCTGACATTAAGCACTATATCGTTAAAGTCGAAGTCGCCTATGCTACCCATATCTTCGCAAGCAATGGTGAAGCAAGATGCAACAGCTTCGGTTCTGTCTTCCGGCCAGTCGTTTTTGATGTAGCCACCTAGTGTAACGTCGAAATCGTTAAAGTCTTTCATAGAATTCGAACCGCAGTCCAGATAATCTTCAAAGCCCATGACCGGGTATCCTTTGTAGATGAAATGACATGTCCAGTTGTTGTCGCAGGCGCTGGTGACAAACGTTTTCTTGTCGTTATACGGGCCATAAGATGCCACGGTTTTGTTTCTCAAGTCGTCGGCTGTTACAGATGAGGTTACATCCCCATTATTGGCAGTGCATTTTACGGCATCATTTTCTATGGCGAATGTATATTCTCTTGTGTAAAGAAGGACTATGCCATATCCTTCAGGGAAATTCCTGTAGGCTTTTCCTTCTTCGTCGAAATAGATGAATGAAAGTCTTTTACCTATATGATTCCCGTCAGTATCAACTTCGGGTGTATATTCGTTCCCGGCGGTATTATTTGTTAAATATTTTCTGGTATCACCTACTAGAACATATCTTTTATGTGTGGGAGCTTGCATATAGGTGCTCAGTTCATCGGCGGTTTTCGGCAGATTCTCGATCTTGTCGTAGAAGTAGCTTATGGAGGCTGGAGAATTGGTGTTCCGGTAAAATGGCGTCATGTAAACCGGTCCGCCGGTAGTTTTTACAATAATGTTTTTGATTGCCCCCAAGCCATTAAGTGTTGTATAGTTGTCGGGATCGTTTTCGGGGAGTAACGCATTGGTGCCGCTTGCATTGGAAAACAACTCATCATGCAGATGAGCTGGAATTTTATCATCTGTAATATTCTTAAACTCTTCCTTAATTATCATCATGGGCTTTAAATTCTCTCCTGCAGCTATGGTTATTTCGTTTCTTGTCTTTCTTCCATTCAAATCATCTTCAGGCCGCTCGCTACTTTCATCTGCAAATGCACGTGTTGGGGTGTACCCGCCAAAATCGATTGAGGCTTTGTGCGACGAATCGAATGTAACTTCATAGGCTTGCGGTAACATATCGTTGCTTTCTTTGATGATATGTGCCTTTTCCACTCCGGCAGGCAGGTCAAATGAGATTGTTGTAGTACCCGGTTTTACATCATAACGGGCAACTATGTGCCATTGGTTATCATAATCCGAATATACACTGATAGTTCCGCTGGTCGGTGTGGTTACTTTCAGGTCGTGTGCGATAGCCATATTCCAGTTTGTATTCGGATCGAAATCTCCGAACACCTCCTTAAAAGCTTGGTTGTATTTAGCAACTGTGGCATCTTCCGCCAGATAAACATCCTCGTTCCTGCAATTGGTAAAAGTCAATGAGCCAAGACATAGTGCTCCCCAGAAAAGTTTTTTTGTGATTTTCATATTACTATAAATATTAACCTCTAAAATATAAATGTAGCATTATAGCCATTCGATTTCTAGCTGAAAATTACCGATGGGTATCTTCTTTTATGTGTAATTATTGGCATAAACCGATGTATCATGAATTGTTTATACTGAAACATACTGATTCGGAATTTGCATGGGTATCGGATGTTTATGCGGAATGTGCGTTATGTTAAAAGCTCAATCCGTCGAATTGTGGCGAAGGGAAAAACTTCAATGATTTTACCTTTGTCGGGACACATAATTTCATACCCTTATGTTCGGGCCGGAGGAAAAAATTGCCCATAATCATCGGGCGATGACTACAGGCAATCAACCAATAGAAAAGATGAGATTTGGTGTGAGATTATTCTGTTGTAGTTGTAGTGGTTGTTGTTGCTTCAGGGTATGTTACGTACCAATCCATATTTCATCTTTATTTGCTTTATCATTCAGATACCAATTTACATCGCCGTAATTCTCGGCGTTGTCGTCCGTATTGGTTTCTGAATTGCTATTCTTGATGCTCGGATATGCCTTGACGATGGATGAGCGTTCTTTCGGCCATTGCCATTCGTTCGGGAGGCACAGACCTTGCGGTGCTTTATCGCCATTGTTTCTGTTGGGGGTACTTACCATAATGCTGCTTCCGTCGTCTGTCTTCACTTTAATGACGAAGCTGTTCACTTCCCTCGATACCCAATAGTCATCGCCTAAATCGAGCGACTTTGCCAACAATACAGGATCTTTGGTTATTCCACTACCTGTGTTGACCATTGTCTTGTGGCTTGGCGCTCCGAACAGCTTGTGGATTTCGGCAGATTCAATATCTTCGGTAAGAACTTGTTGTTCGGTAAAGGCTTCTTTTCCCTCTGTACCCAAAAGGTCGTAAACGGTATTTCCCGATGTATCCGTATATTTGAAATAAACCCATGTAGGGAGAGTGCCTCCGGCTGCCATCAGATATACCGGTACGGTATTTACTCCCGAAACCCGTTTGAATCTCAGCACGACATCGTTGAAATCGAAATCGCCGATAGCTCCCATGTCTTCATAGGCAAGGGTGAAGAATTGGCCTTCGACGGTTGATTCAGGGTCAACGTATTCTACTTCGGTCTTTGGGATGGCTATAACGATATCATTGCCGTCCTTGTCCCATCCGTCTTCCAGCCCTAACAGGTAATAATTGGCGTCAGGGGTTATTGTGCAATAAGGTGTATTATCATTCAGTGAGGCATTTGTATAGCGGGTGCCGAAGTATTGCAGTTCAATTTCTCCTTGAAATACACCATCTGCATCATATTTTAATTCTTTAAGTGGCTTTATGTAGAACCCTATTCGCTGCATTTTACCGGGCGTTTTTGATTCCTTGCCAATTATAGTAATTTTACGTCCTCTCCATCTACCATTGTATAGCCAACCTAAAGGTTTGTCTGCCCATCCGTCTCCTTCCTGTGTTGTGTTGCCTTCTTCGTCTTTGTTTACAAAAGTATAATAGTTTTGAAAGACAGCTTTCCCCTCTGTTACATCTTGATTATCGAAAATCTTTCCTTCTTTTATTACTTCTAGAGATGCGTCATTTTCACTTTTATCATAGATATAGAAACCTACGTCATCACGATAGCTGGTTCCGGAATAGACCGGGAAGAACGTAAACGAGTAATTTTCTGTCACTGGAATCAGCTCGAAATTGGTCACGATTGATGGGTTTGTTGTTGCCGGTGTATTTTCGGGAAGAAAACTTGTTATATTTTTAAAAAATTCTTCAGGAATTTCTTGCCAAGAAGCAGACTCCTTTTCATTACTATATGGAGCGATACTCAAATATTCAGGAATATCTGTATCTGCCATAGCAGTTCTGGAAGCAGCTTTTTGGTAACTGGCGAAAACGGAGCATACCCACCCACTTAGAACGGCATAATCCACCCACAATTATTGCTAAAATGGGCTTGAA
>CALUKX010000087.1 GCA_944321335.1 uncultured Phocaeicola sp.
TGACAAACTTTTCAAAGAACTCATTTTATTTACTGCCAGAGCCGCTTAGGCTGGGCTAATTTTTAACGAACTATTGTGGATTTTTATATGCTGTAAAATACGTTATATGCATTTTGTGCAGGGTTTTCAGTATATTTCAGTATGTTTTAATATAAATTGCGAAACACGTTGAAACTTTACAATTGGTATATGTTACATTTGGGCGAACAATGTTCGTGCGTTGTAATATATATTTGTGACAAGCGAGAATTGAATTTTCAGATTCAATGGGGGGGGGAATGAATATATGAGCTGAGAAGCCTAACCTTGAATCTGATACATGAAAAAAAACATATAAATTAGACTTTTATGAAAAATTTTGGAGCACAATTGCTGTTGTGCGGTCTGTCGTTGACCGCCGTATTTACGGGTTGTAGGAATGAGGATGTGTATGTGGGGGATGTTGATGAAGTGCAATACCGTAAGACTTTTAATGAAGAATTCGGGAAAGTAGATCCCGAACATACTTGGAATATGGCTGTTCAGGCGAAGGCCGATATTTCTCTCTATGGAATCGATGCTCTTTCGGAGTATCAGGTGAAAATCTGTTCCGGTAATCCCTTGTTTGACAAGAACGCTCGTCTGTTGGCCGATTATAAGGTCAGCACAGATGCATCCGGTAATTATCAGAATAGTTTTGATTTTGATTTGCCTCAAGGTTTGACTTCAGTTTGTGTAGTTTTATATGATGCACATAATCGTCCTTTATGCCGTGATGTAAATGTTAATGAGGATAAATCGGTGAAAATTCAGTTTGGATCCGAACCTTTAAGATTGGGTAGGAGTATAAGCCGTGCAGAAGTTAATGCTAAGTTATATACTTTCCCATATAATGCGGAGGATGGTTATGACGGAGTTAAAAATCAATATAGTGGATATACTATTATTGAAATTGATGGAATTGATGATGAAACTGATTTTTCTTCTATAGCAGAAGGTGGGTATTATTTAGTTCATGTAACGAAAGATTTTTCTTTTACTACATTTAATGCTATACCGATGGAGATTGTTTTTTATGTAGATAATGGTGCTACTCTTACTTTTGACGATAGTCAAGGTATGACAACGGGAAGTCGTAAACGTGAATTTATTATAGGTAATGGTGGAGAATTCATGATTTCAGGTTCTAGAACAATTCCAGAACTATGGGGATCGCGTTTGGTTGTTTTTCCTCAAGGAAAGGTTACTTATGATAAAAATTCTTCTATTGAGAAAATTAATATTGGTAATGCGGATGTGAAAACTGAATCGGTAAACCCTTCTGACTTTGATAAATATAGGCCAATAGTATTCAATAAAGGGATAATTGATTTTTCTGGTTTGAATTTTGAATTTTATAGTAATTCAACATTTCCTACTAGTTTTTATAATGAAGGTGTTTTAAGGGCTAAGGCCATTGTTGGTACAACTGGTGGAGGTAATGGTAATGTTAATGTAGATTTTGTTAATGATGGAAAAATTTTCTGTGACTATTTTGGAACAGATGGCACTAATTCATCAACGACTAATGGACAAATTAAATTGACTAATAATTGTTTGTTGGATTGTAAATATACTCTCATGATAAAAGATCTTGTAATGGGTAATCAATCAATGGTTGAGGTTCAGACAATAAAGCAAGATTCGCATGGTGCTATAACAATGGGTACGAATTCAATTTTGAAGGCTGATATAGCATATATGCTATGGGATGGTTTAGAGTATGGAATATCAGGACCAACAGATGGATATTGTTTATTTTCGTGCCCTCATATTTGTGGTAATTTTCAATATTCCAATGGCGTTAATCCACAGATGATGTTTGAAGGTAATATTTATTTTGAAGTAGCAGTGAAAGATAATATTGAAGGGGATTTTATCTTTCAGAATGAAAATTCTTCCACTGCTGATAATCACTTAACGGAAAATTGTTTTAAAAGTCATATTAAGACTAATCCATCTACTTTTTATACATATATTGGTGGTGCTCCTTTTTATGCACCAGGTGTAGATTATGATAGAGAAACAATCACCGATGAAGAAATTATGAATTTGCCTTGTGTAGGTGAAGGAAATGCTCCGAAGGATCCTGATCCTATAATTCCTACCATTCAACCCCACTCCTGGACCATCGCCTACGAAGACTTGGGAGGAAAAGGTGACTTCGACTTCAACGATGTGGTGCTGAAAGTTTCGCACACCGCTTCAAACAATGCGGCTGTCGCTGAAGCTGTAACGGTTACTTTGATGGCTGCTGGCGGTACATTGCCGGCACAGGTAGCGTATAAAGACGGAAACAACGAGGAACAGATCCTGTTCAATGAGGTGCATGAGTCGTTTGGAGTTTCTGTACAGCAAATGATTAATACTATCGGTGGAAACCGTGACCAGAAGCCTTCTGTTGACAAAACTCTGACTGTATCCGGATTCTCCATGTCGGCTTGCGCGCCTAATTTCATGATTCGTGTAAAGCGTAATGGTGATACAGAGTACCGAAATGAAATTGCTATTCCACAGCATGGAGGTGAGCCTCCTATGGCCTTTGTGGTAAGCGGTGATTGGGAATGGCCGGAAGAATACCAGGATATCCGTAAGAAGTATACCGGCTTTGAAACTTGGGTGAAAAATCATTTAAATACAAATTGGTACGATACAACCGATCAGACGATGCCTCACTGATTGTTTGGATAACGATGAATCTCTGCCGGGAGCGTGAAGCCTCGGCAGAGATTTTTTTATCTTGTCCGACCGAAATATCTTCTTCTAGGAGAAAAATAATTTTCTTCAAGAACTTCCCGATTTTCTTCAAGAACTTCCCGATTTTCTTCAAGGACTTCTCGATTTTCTTCAAGAGTTTCGTCGGCAGCTTCGCAGCGCTTCGGCTACGGGCTAAAGTATCGGTTACAGCGGTTGTGCAGAGCCTTGTCCGTGCCCCATGCCTGCAGGTATGTCAGGCATGTGCAAGTATCGCATTCCGCTTCCCCTCTCACGATACGGCAAAAATAAATCCCAGCCAATTCTGTCGCAGAATCGGGCTGGGATGCTCTAATATATTTAGACTAGTATTAATTAAGGTTCGGAGCTATCAGTTGGAAGAGGCGGAGGAAGTACTGGTGTTCTCCCAGATCAGGATGTTACCATCTTTATCTGTCTTGACACCTTCCGACCACCAGTTAAGATATGTCGTATATCCGGCTCCCCATTTCCCGAAACCTGGATACGCCACATCTATATGCGTCCTTTCTGTCGGCCATTCCCAATTGCCGGAGATGCAGATGCATTGTGGTGCTCCACCTTTATCTGTTCCGTCGGGGATGCCAATTTCTGTTACCCCGTCGTCTTTAGTAACTTCAATGGTCAGCTTTGCCGGATTATCGCCTATTCCTTTTATTGAGAAGTCTGCGGGGACATTTATTGTCTGATTTATCGATTCAACAGTTAATCCGCCGGCTGTAGTGTTAATCATGCTACTGCTGCTATATCCAAAAGCATCATGTATTTCTTCTTTTTGACTCTCTCCCCATTTTATATATTGGGTAGAAGAATTATTGTCGGTGTACTTCACCTTAACCGACAATGTACCACCTGCTGCGCATAATGTTACGTAGGCAGTCCCCGTACCCGAAGTATAATTAACCTTCAAAACTACATCGTTGAAGTCAAAATCACCTACCGTTCCCATATCCTCATAGGCTAGAGTGTACGTGAAAGCATTTTCTGTATTCATGTCCGCATCAGGGATATTTCCCGATGCATGCCCTGTGATATTGAATCCAATGTCTTGATAATCCGCATTTGTGCCTTTATTCGTTAAATCATCTCTGAACTCATCTTCGAAGGTCATGATCACAAAATCATGGTATTTGAAATTGGCTGTAAATGCTTCAAACGATACTTACAAATGCTTAATCGCTATGAAAAATCAATTTACAAACATCGGGCGTCAGTTTTTCCACATCTGGAACGCTTATGTCTGTCCCGATTCGCTTAACGATACGGACCGTGTCAGGGCGAGGGCTTTTTTCTTCCTTTCGCTTACGCTGGTGGTCATCATCTCGCTCAATCTGCTTGGGGTGAGGGGAATCAGTTACCGGCCTATGGTAAAGTTGGATGTCTGCCTTATCGTGACGTCCGTTACCCTGCTGACCGCTTACTTCCTCCGCCTGTTCCCGATGGCGAGGCTGCTGCTCTATCTGCTGGGATTCGTACACATCGGGGTGATTTTTCTGATGCTTTATTATGCCCTTGCCTACGACCTCAATCCCGGTACCTGCGTGATGACTCAGCTGAGCGTGTCGCTGTTTGTCATCTTCTTTTCCATTATCGGCTATCTGGGGTGGTGGACCTGCGTGTTTTCTGTCGTCAGCCTGCTGGCTTATGCGGCGGTCATCTGCCTGCTGCCCGACAACTGGGCGTTGAGCCATTTCTTCTGGATGTATTTCGTGTTTCTGGTCTTTGTCAACTGGTTCGGACTGCGCATGTATTCCGACTACAAGGGGCTGCAGACCCGTTGCCATGAACTGGAGGACGAAGAAGACCGTATCGCCTCGCAGCTGGGGGTGGACCGGAAACAGATGTTGGCGCTCATCGAGCTTTCGTCGAAGAACCGTCCGTCGCCCGAGAAGGTGAGCAGCCTGCTGGCAATGCTTCCCGAAATGCCTCGGATGAGGCTCTGCGAAGCGGTATCCGATTACATGCGCCGCAACTGGTACGACGACAATTCCATCGGACGGCTGTTTCCCGACCTGTCGCCGGCCGAACGTGCCGTGTGCCGGTGGGTGCTGCAAGGCAAGAAGGTGAGCGAGATAAGCGAGATACTGCAGAAGTCGCAAGGCGTGGTGACGTGCCACCGTACGCACATCCGGCAGAAGATGGGGCTGAAGTCGGACGACGATCTGCGCGACAAGCTGGTGGAAATCATCGGCGGGCGTCTGAAGGAGCTGGGCATGGATTATCCGAACAGCAAGGAATGAAAAAAATCCGCACCGATGTCGCATCGGGGCGGATTAGTGGATAGATGGAATTTGATTTGGATAGTAATATGAATTCTGTCAAGATGGCTGCAAAGATAACGCTTCGTCCGGATTAAACCGTGATACGATGGTTAAACAGGCTTAAGGAATCTAAAAAAGGCTGCCACGATATCACATCGGAGCAGCCCTGAACGAGGTTAAATTTATATAGTAACGTGAGTTCGATGAATTTAGAATAAGGCAAGCTGTGTATCCAATGTGCGTTGTACATGGATGCAAGGCTTTTTA
>CALUKX010000088.1 GCA_944321335.1 uncultured Phocaeicola sp.
AAACCGTCACTCAATATTGACATCATTGATAAAAGTAGGCTTATTGCATAAGATTATTATACCGAACTCACGTTAATATATTTAAGGTCTATTGAGTCTTGAATGAGTAAATTCCAAAGACTTAACATTTCCATATTTGGGTTAAAAAATCTTATATGACAGCTGGTTCAAAAATAAAGAATCCGCGCTCCAGCGAATAAAACAAAATAATCGGAATATCGTAAAATCGATTCAAAACCGCCTTTGTGAAACGGCAACAGGCACATTACCGCCCCCTCGTGCATCAAAACGATCCCCTCCACCCGTTTCCTGCCAAACCCTATCATCAGGGAGATACTCCTATTCCCTAGCCCCCAAAAGCAAAGGGCATCCTCTCCGGGTGGAGACGATGCCCTTTGCTTTTCTATAAGGCAGAATCATTTCTGACGGATAAACAGATTGATCGGTGTTCCCGAAAGTTTCCAGCGCTCGCGCATCTTGTTTTCCAGGAAGCGTTTGTACGGCTCTTTCACATACTGCGGCAAGTTCGCAAAGAAAACGAACGACGGCACCTGTGTATTCGGCAACTGGGTCACGTACTTAATCTTGATATACTTGCCCTTGTTTGATGGCGGCGGATATGCCTCGATCAACGGCAGCAGTTCCTCGTTCAGACGAGCTGTCGGGATACGGGTGGTACGTGCCTGATAAACTTCCTTAGCCGCTTCCAGCACCTTGAAGATACGCTGTTTGGTCAATGCCGAAGCGAAAATGATCGGGAAGTCGGTGAACGGCGCGAAACGGTTGCGGATAGCCTCTTCATAGGTCTTCATCACCTTTACAGTCTTATCCTCTACCAAATCCCACTTATTGACTACCACAACCAAACCTTTCTGGTTACGCTGGATCAGCGAGAAGATATTCAAGTCCTGTCCCTCGATACCACGGGTAGCATCCAACATTAGGATACATACATCCGAGTTTTCGATGGCACGGATCGAGCGGATTACCGAATAATATTCCAGATCCTCGCTCACCTTGTTCTTCTTACGGATTCCGGCCGTATCGACCAGATAGAAATCGAATCCGAACTTGTCGTAACGGGTATAGATAGAGTCGCGGGTAGTACCGGCAATATCGGTTACAATGTTACGTTCTTCACCGATAAAAGCATTCACGATAGATGACTTTCCGGCATTCGGACGGCCTACCACTGCAAAACGAGGAATATCCTCTTCAACGATTTCGGCCGTATCCTTCTTGAACTTGGTCAGAATCAGGTCGAGCAAGTCACCTGTACCGCTACCGCTCAAGGCCGAGATACAGTAAGGATCACCCAGACCCAGTGAATAGAATTCCGCAGCATTGTACTGCAAATCGTTGTTATCAGTCTTGTTGGCAACCATGATTACCGGAGTCTTCGAACGGCGCAAGATAGCTGCCACCTCCATATCTAGATCTGTCACTCCATTCATGACATCCACGACAAACAGGATTACGTCGGCTTCTTCGATAGCCAGCACCACCTGTTTGCGGATTTCCTCCTCGAACACATCGTCCGAGTTCACTACCCATCCTCCGGTATCCACTACAGAAAACTCCTTTCCGAGCCATTCCGATTTGCCATATTGGCGGTCGCGGGTTGTACCGGCCTGTTCATTCACAATAGCCTGACGAGTCTTTGTCAAGCGGTTAAACAGTGTCGACTTTCCCACATTGGGACGTCCTACGATTGCTACTAAATTTCCCATATAAGTTTGTATCATTAACGGCTGTCACAGCCGATGTGTTAATCCAATTGATATCCGAAGTTCTTCAATTCCTTATCCGAACTTCTCCAGTCCTTATCAACCTTCACAAAGGTTTCCAGATAGATCGACTTCTGGAAGAAATGTTCCAGTGTCTTGCGGGCTTCGGTCGCCACTTTCTTGAGCGCCTTGCCCTGGTGTCCGATAATAATGCCTTTCTGCGAGTCGCGCTCCACATAAATCACGGCATTGATATGGATACTCTTTTCATCCTCCTTGAACTGTTCCACCACGACCTCTACCGAGTAAGGAACCTCCTTGTCGTAGTACAACAGAATCTTTTCACGGATAATCTCGGTCACGAAGAAACGTGCCGGCTTATCGGTCAACTGATCCTTACCGAAGTAGGGAGGAGAATCGGGTATCAGCTCCTTGATACGCTTCATCACCACATCCACATTAAACTTCGCCTTGGCAGAAATCGGAATAATTTCGGCATCGGGCAACATCTCATGCCATTCCTCCACCATCTCCACCAATTTCTCCTGATTGGTAAGGTCAATCTTATTGATCAGCAACAAAACAGGAACCTTGAGCCGGCGCACCTTTTCCATGAACTCGGCGTTCTTGTCGGGCTTCTCAATCGTATCGGTCACATAGAGCAGCACATCTGCATCGACCAAGGCCGATTCCGAAAAGTTCAGCATAGATTCCTGAAGCTTGTAGTTCGGTTTCAAGACTCCCGGAGTATCAGAGAAGACAATCTGCATATCGTCGGTATTCAGGATACCCATGATACGATGGCGGGTTGTCTGCGCCTTGAATGTTGCGATAGAGATGCGTTCCCCTACCAGCAAATTCATCAATGTAGATTTTCCGACATTCGGATTACCTACAATATTAACAAATCCGGCTTTGTGCATAATCGGTTTATTTAGTTCACAGACAAAAAAACGCATCGGGTTGGGATGCGTTTTTTCATATGTGTCAGTTGTTTTCAGTACTAATTATTTGTCACCATCATAACCCCACTTCACGTAAGTAGCGCCCCAAGTGAATCCCGCACCAAATGCAGTGAAGATTAAGTTATCACCTTTCTTCAGCTGTTTCTCGAAATCCCACAAGCACAAAGGCAATGTACCTGCACTGGTATTACCATAACGCTGGATATTGACCATAACCTTGCTCAATGGAACTTCCAAGCGGGAAGCAACCGCATCAATGATACGTAAATTTGCCTGATGTGGTACAATCCAATCGATATTATCTTTAGTCAGACCATGTTTCTCTGCAATTTCGGCAGTAACATCCGACATATTGGATACCGCATACTTAAATACGGTTCTACCTTCCTGATACAGATAATGCATCTTATTGTCGACAGTGAAATAAGAAGGAGGACATACAGATCCGCCAGCTTTCATGTGCAGGAACGGAAGCCCCTTACCATCTGTTCTCAAGATTGAATCCATAATACCGTAATCCTCAGTAGTAGCTTCTACCATACAAGCGGCAGCACCATCACCGAAAATAGGACAAGTGGCACGGTCGGAATAATTTACCATCGACGACATCTTGTCGGCACCGACAATGATAACCTTCTTGTGTCTTCCCGACTGAATCATGCCGGCAGCAACTTCCATCGCATACAAGAAGCCACAGCATGCAGCCTGCAAATCGAATGCATACGCATTCTTCAAGCCCAACTTATCACAAAGGATTGAAGCAGTAGAAGGGAAATGATAGTCAGGAGTTGTAGTTGCTACAATCACGCAATCGATCGAATCCGGATCCGAATTCGTTTTCTGCATCAATTGTTTGGCAGCCTTACGTGCCAAGTATGAAGTGCCCAGACCTTCTTCATTCAGGATACGTCTCTCCTTCACTCCGATACGGGTCATAATCCACTCGTCGTTGGTATCTACCATTCTCGACAATTCTTCATTTGTCAATACGTAATCAGGTACATATCCGCCGACTCCTGTAATTACTGCATTAATTTTTTCCATCATTTCAAAGTTTTATTTATGTCTTTCATAATAAAAGAAGCCGGAAGAGCCGAAAGCTCTCCGGCTTTATTCTTTCCATGAAACACACAAATGTGTTCAACAAAGCTTCCTATTAAAGAGCAGCTTCTTTTTCAATTGCTACTTTTCCTCTGTAATAACCGCAAGCTCCACATACTGTGTGATAAACATGCCAAGCGCCACAGTTAGGGCAGATGGCTAAAGTAGGAGCAACTGCCTTGTCATGAGTTCTTCTCTTGGCAGTTCTCGTTTTTGATTGTCTTCTTTTAGGATGTGCCATTTTTCTAAAACTTTATTTAATTATTATCTAATATTTTCTTCAAAGCGTCCCATCGGGGATCGGTTTCCTGCGGAGCTTCGGTTTCATCGTCAAAACCTTCTTCATCCGAACCATCGTGAAGTTCATCTTCATCGGCCGATGTACTTAAATGTTTGTTCAATGCGTTCAACATACCTTTATTACATTTTCCCGGAGCATGTACATGCTTCATCGGAAGGCTCAGCGCAATGAACTCATACATAAACCAAGCAACATTGATATATCCGTCTTCTTCCGGAACGACTACAATATCATCCTCATCGGAAAATTCGGCACCTAATTTTACTTTCAATTCTTCATCGGTCTCTACCGGAATTTCCATATCGTCCAGACAACGGTCGCAAGGTACGATTACCATACCTTCGATGTGAAACTTCAACAGAAACACACCAATGCTCTTCTTCACATTCAAAACAACATTAAGTTTGCCTTTCTGAATTTCAGGAGCATCGATTGCTGAAAAGAACTCATTATTCAAAACATACTCATACTGACATGAGTCCTGTTGCATGTTCTTCAGCTCAACCTTATATATACTTAGTTTACCCAATTTGCAATACTATATAAATCGGGCAGCAAAGTTACAAATAATTATTGATAATCCCTAAAAACCAAATATATTTTTTCTTTTTTAATCTTTGTTTCGCCAAGCGGACAGCATCTTCTCGAAAGAAATATGTAACAGAATTTTGGTAGGACATCTGTTTCATAAATAAAGAAAAAGCCCCGAAGTTCTAAAACCTCGAGGCTTATGTAAGACGGCGACTACCTACTCTCCCACTAATACGCAGTACC
>CALUKX010000089.1 GCA_944321335.1 uncultured Phocaeicola sp.
GCACTATAAAGTTACAGCAATTTTCGCTAATCACCAAATCTTCAAACACTTATATTTCATCGAACTCACGTTAAATAGACAAATCAAAAGGTTAAACTGCAATTTTCTTTAACGATTAAATTTCTTTTTAAACATATAATGATGAGGTTCAAACATAAATTTGTATATTCGGATAAATTTAGTATAAACACATAAAACGATACTATGGACGGAATGTTTTGGGATTTTTCCCTACGTATTTTCGTAGCGGGAATAATGGGAATTCTGATTGGTCTGGAACGTGAATACCGGGCAAAGGAAGCGGGATACCGGACGCATTTTCTGGTGGCGCTCGGAAGTTCATTGCTGATGATCGTATCCCAATATGGTTTTGAAGATGTACTGGAAACCGACCTTATACGTCTGGATCCTAGCCGTATTGCGGCGCAAGTGGTTACCGGTATCGGTTTTATCGGAGCGGGAACCATTATTTTACAAAAACAAATCGTCCGCGGCTTGACTACTGCCGCCGGCATTTGGGCCACTTCAGGTATCGGTCTGGCTATCGGTGCAGGTATGTATGCTATTGGAATAGCCGCTACGTTTCTGGTGCTTTTGGGATTGGAACTGTTGTCGCATTTCTTCAAGAGTGTCGGATTGAGAAACATGATGGTAGAGTTTACTACTACTGATAAGGAAATCATCAAACGGGTATCTGCAAAATTCAATTCGAAGAGTTATGTAGTGGTTTCGTATGAGATGACAGAATCATTCTACGAAGGCAAAGTGGCTTATCACGTAAGTTTTCTGATCAAAGCAAAAAAAATGAATGAGGAAGGTTTGCTGTTGATGTTGCTTCAGGAATTTCCGGATGTTACGGTCAACAAAATAATTTGAGTACAGGATTCCTTCAGTAAATAGGATAGGAGATAAAAAAAGGAGGGTCATAACAACAATGTTGTTATGACCCTAGTTCTATCCTGTCCATAGTGTAATTTGTTTAAAATAAAAAGTTATCCGATGTATACATTTACACTTAAGAACAGCTTGTCATGGACCGGATCCATCTCAAAATCGATTTTATCTTCCCTCGCTAACCAACCGATTGCTGCGTTCAGTTCTCGGTCGGACAATCCGGTAGCGGCTTTCAATTCGCCGTATTCCCAATGATTATTGTCTTTCAATACATTCCAGACAATACCGGCATTTGTACCAATTTGATATTTGTCCATCTTGCAGTTTATTAAAGATTAATAGTATAGAATTTTGTGTATAACAAATATAATAATTTTTTAGAAAAGCAACGCCAAATTCTTTCGATTTAATTTATCGTGTGTGTTTTCTTTAATATTTTTTAAATATTGAGTTACATTCTTTAGCCATGTGCAGATGTATTTTTCTATCAGATAATCGGTTTGTTATTGTTTTTTCTGTTAACTTTGCATGACTTTATAAACGACAATCAAGGAATATGAGGAGGAATAAGATAAACTGGAGGGTCCCGAAAGGTGCGGAACTGACCGAGTTGGATAAGAAAGTGTTGTATTATCAGAATAAAGGGCACTTGGTTCCTACCCGTCAGCTGATCAAGACTCCTGAACAGATAGAAGGTATCCGCCGCAGCGGAGTTGTAAATACCGGTGTATTGGACTTGATCGCAAAGGAAATACATGCAGGTATGAGTACCGCCGAAATCGATAAGCTGGTATATGATTATACAGTAAGCCATGGGGCAATCCCGGCGCCGTTGAATTACGAAGGTTTCCCGAAAAGTGTTTGTACTTCCATCAATGAGGTGGTCTGCCACGGTATTCCATCGGAAGATGAGATTCTGGAGGAAGGCGATATTATCAATGTCGACGTATCTACTATCCTCGACGGATATTATTCGGATGCATCCCGTATGTTTATCATCGGGAAGACTACGCCGGAAAAGGAGAAACTGGTACGTGTAGCAAAGGAATGTCTTGAAATCGGTATGCAGGCAGCACAGCCTTTCGGCTTTGTAGGTGATATAGGCCATGCCATCGAAAAACATGCCAAGAAGAATGGTTTCTCTGTGGTACGCGATCTTTGTGGTCATGGCGTCGGATTGGAATTCCATGAAGAACCCGATGTCGAACATTTCGGAAAGAAAGGTACCGGTATGCTTTTGGTTCCCGGTATGGTCTTTACAATCGAACCGATGATTAATATGGGTACATGGGAAGTGTTTGTAGATGAAGAAGACGGTTGGACCGTTGTCACCGAAGATGAACTTCCTTCTGCTCAGTGGGAACATACATTCGTAATGACCGATCACGGGCTTGAGATTTTAACTTATTAATTCAGTAACGAAATTATGGATACAATTATATTAGGTATTGAGTCGTCTTGTGATGATACTTCTGCAGCTGTCATCAAGAACGGTGTGCTGCTTTCGAGTGTCATTGCCAGTCAGGCCGTACACGAAGCTTATGGAGGTGTGGTTCCGGAACTGGCGTCACGTGCTCATCAGCAAAATATTGTTCCGGTAGTACATGAAGCATTGAAACGTGCCGGAGTTACCAAGGAACAGCTGAGCGCCATTGCCTTTACCCGTGGACCGGGTTTGATGGGTTCCTTGCTGGTAGGTGTATCTTTTGCCAAAGGACTGGCACGTTCGCTGGATATTCCGATGATCGATGTAAACCATCTGCAGGGTCATGTACTTGCACACTTTATCAAGGAATCGGAAGATGACCATAACCAACCGAAGTTTCCGTTCATCTGCCTGTTGGTATCTGGAGGCAATTCACAGATTATCCGTGTCAATGCATACAACGATATGGAGGTATTGGGGCAGACCATCGACGATGCGGCAGGGGAGGCTATCGACAAATGTTCCAAAGTAATGGGATTGGGATATCCGGGAGGACCGATCATTGACAAGTTGGCCCGTCAGGGAAATCCGAAAGCGTATACATTCAGCAAACCACACATCCCGGGCTACGACTACAGCTTCAGCGGATTGAAGACCTCATTCCTGTATTCACTCCGTGAATGGCTGAAGGAAGATCCGGACTTCATCGAACACCACAAGACCGATTTGGCCGCTTCCTTGGAAAAGACTATCGTCGATATTCTGATGGACAAGCTTCGCAAGGTTGTAAAAGATACAGGCATCAACGAAGTGGCGGTTGCCGGAGGCGTATCGGCCAACAACGGACTGCGTAATGCATTCCACGAACATGCCGATAAATATGGCTGGAAAATCTATATCCCTAAATTCGGATATACTACCGACAATGCAGCCATGATTGCCATTACAGGCTACTACAAATTTATGGACAAGGATTTTTGCACTATAGACAAGCCCGCTTACTCACGGGTAACCATTAAGTAAAACACATTATACATTATTATTATGTCATCAGTAGAAACTAAAACACTCAGCAAGGAGATAAGTGAGATCTTCTGGAGAGAAGGCTTTACATTGGCTACAGCCGAAAGCTGCACCGCAGGTAACGTGGCAGCTAACATAACTGCTATCCCTGGTAGTTCGCGTTTCTATAAAGGCGGAATCATCGCATACGACAACGTGGTGAAACAAAACCTGCTTCATGTGAAGCCGGAAACATTGGAAGCACACGGTGCTGTAAGCGAAGAGACCGTAGTAGAAATGGTAAAGGGCGCTATCCAGACCCTTGGTACCACCTACGGAGTAGCAACTTCGGGTATCGCAGGCCCTAGTGGAGGCACACCGGAAAAACCGGTCGGCACAATTTGGGTTGCCGCAGGAACAACCGACAAGATTGTAACTGCCAAGCTGACCGAAGATGAAGGTCGTGAGAAAAATATACAGTCGGCAACTGCAAAAGCATTGCAATTACTGCTTGAAATTTGCCAAAATCAAGAAAATGAGCAATAAAAATGCAATTAGTTGCTAAAAAGTTTGTGTATATCAAATAAAACCACTTATTTTGCACTCCGTTTGAGAGAACCAAGGAATAAAACTATAAAAACTAGATAGAAATGTCAAAAATTTGTCAAATTACCGGAAAGAAAGCCATGATTGGCAACAACGTTTCACACTCAAAGAGAAGAACTAAGAGAACTTTTGATGTGAACTTGTTTACTAAGAAATTCTACTATGTAGAACAGGATTGCTGGATTAGCCTGAACATCTGTGCTAACGGCTTGCGAGTTATTAACAAGAAGGGCCTCGACGCAGCGCTGAATGAAGCTGTTGCTAAGGGTTACTGTGATTGGAAAACTATCAAAATTATTGGTTAATTAAAAGGAGAAGAAGACTATGGCTAAGAAAGCTAAAGGTAATAGAGTACAGGTAATCCTTGAATGCACAGAAATGAAGGATAGCGGTATGCCGGGAACATCTCGTTACATTACCACTAAGAACAGAAAGAATAC
>CALUKX010000090.1 GCA_944321335.1 uncultured Phocaeicola sp.
TTTTGAGGAAAATCCAAACGACTTCAGTCTGATATGAAACGACAGAGGCCATCTCAATTCATTTTGAGACGGCCTCTGCAACGATTATAAGCTCCTGTCCTTTTCAACAACCGGCAAGGGCAACCCTTCTTCTGTTGATAAAGACATAAAACAACACGATAACGCACAATGTCAACAATTCCGAAACGGGTACTGCCAGCCATAATCCCGGCACTCCCATATACCGCGGAAGGATAATAAAGGCCGGAACCACGAACACCAATCCACGTAACATCATGAAAAAGGTGGCGGTCTTGAAGCGTCCAAGGCTTTGGAAGTAGCCGATGCAGACCAGATTCAAGGCAAACAGCAGGAAAGCGATGGAGTAATAAGGAAATCCGGCTTTCGCTATGCTATTGGCTACAGCTGTTTCGGGTAAAAATAGGGATACGACAAGCGGACTTTCCATCATCCCAAGAAGTGTGATCAAACTACCACACACAAACGCCACCACTAAGGAAAGCTTTAACGTTTGCCGTACCCTATATAACAACCCTGCCCCATAATTGTAACTGATAATAGGTTGTGCCGACTGAGCAATGGCATTCCCTATCATAAATACAAACGGAAAGCAATAACAGGCAACACTGAATGCTGCCACTCCGTCTTCACCCAAATACCCCATATAAACGAAGTTGCCGGTCATCATCATACACGCAATGGCGAGTTCGCCAATCATTCCAGAAGCACCCAAAGCCATCTGATAACCGATATTCCGTACCGTCAGGCGGATGCTTGTCGGTGTAAACTTCGGCTTGTACAGATGCAATACACGATTATATCTCCACATGTATAGGACAATCATCAGACCACCGAAAACCTGGGCGATACCGGTTGCCAAGGAAGCCCCTTCAATCCCCATCTTCATCGGGAAGACAAATACATAGTCGAGCACCATATTGATGATGGCCGGCAAGGAATTGCACAGCATCGCGAATACTGGCGAACCGTCCAGACGTATCACGAACAAACCGATACTCATCAGCATGCCGAAAGGCAAGGCAGGAATCACCCAGCGCATATAGTCGATGACATAAGGCATCAGTCGGTCGCTGCACCCCATCATCCGGGCAGCCGTTTCCGGAAAAATCATCACAAGGGCAGCAATCACCAGCATCATGGCAAACGATACAGTAAAAGCCTGCGTCACATTGATATTGGCAGCTTTACGCTTTCCTTTCGACAGATGAACCGATGCCACAATCGAAACGCCCGAACCGAACATCAGTCCCACACCGGTAGTTATGAGGAAAAACGGAGCCACGATATTTACAGCCGCCAAAGCATCACTGCCCACTCCCTGTCCCACGAAAACACCATCGGCAAGGTTGATAGTCGAAGCCAATAACATACCCAACAAAGTAGGAACAAACATCTTTCTGAATAAAATCGGGATATTCATTTCTCCCCAGTCAAGTTTGTCTTTTTCCATAAAGCCCGGTTTAATAGTTACGGCACAAAAGTAGGACCTTTTATCGGGAGAATTATTTTCATTATAAGTAACATGTCGGTACTTTTGATAACAAATCGCCTGTTTTTCGTCCGAACTTGCCTATATTTGCGTATAAAACAATAACTGAGAACAAAACACTTATGGAATACACTTGCCTTGTCGGCCATTCGGACATGCGTCAATTTTCTGATATGTGGGAGAGTCATCTTCCGGCATGGATTATCGTCTTCTGCCGGCGAGGGGAAGCGAAACTGAGTCTGACGTTCCGTTCATATACTATCCGGGAAGGAATGATGTCGATTATCCCTCCCGACATGTTTCCGGTCTTTTCGGATATAAGTCCCGATTTCGAAGTGTTCTATTACCTCATGGACCGGACTTTTGCCGAACAGGCGGCCTATAGCATTACCGCGGAGTTCATCGATGCCATCTACACCCGTCCCCTCACACAAGTGGACAAGCAGATGGATGCCTGGATGGATATTCTGTACAATGTAGCCAAGGACGAGCAGAATCCCTACCGCAAGGATATTCTTCAAAGCCTCACCTACAGCACCTTGCTGAGTTATTTCCACATCTGGCAACAGACATACGGGAAACGCCCTTCCCGAAAAGGAATCCAGAATGCAGAATTCATCTGTTCCAAGTTCTATAACCTGGTATTCGACCATTACAAGGAACACCGCGACACGGCCTTCTATGCCGAAAAGCTCAACATCACCCCTTGTTACCTGGCCATGCTTACCCGGAAAGTCTCGCAGGAAACCCCGAAGCAACTCATCGCCCGCATGGTCACACTGGAAATCAAGTTCATGCTGAAATACACCAATATGACCATCGAGGAGATAGCCAATGAGCTTCATTTTCCGGACAGCTCCTATATGTGTCGCTTCTTCAAGAAACAGACCGGACTGAATCTGACCAATTACCGGAAACATGGATAAAGACAACCGCCGTTGTAGCTATCTATCCGAAAAACAATCTATCCGAAACTTCTACACGCAAAGCTGTTTCGTCATGAATACATTGGGAGCAGAATGCCCCGTATTGGCAATGGTACGTTTCAGGAAAGTAAAGCCACGCTCCTTGTACATCTCAATGGCCCGGGCAAACAAGGGAACAGTTTCCAGATACAGACTCGTATAGCCGGCATCCTTGGCACGTTCTTCCACAAAGTCAAAAATACGGGCACCCAATCTCTTGCCACGCGCCACAGGAAGCAGATAAAACTTCACCATTTAGGCACATTTCGCAGGCAGTCCGGCCGTCGGGAAAAATCCGCAGCCTCCCACGACTGCCCCGGCATGTTCAATCACCCAATATTCGGCATTCTTTCCCTGAAAAGTTTCGAACACACGGTCCGTATCCGGGTCATCATACACACTATTGGTCTGTGAAGCACCGAACTCATCGACTACACGGCGGACAAGCGATGCAATCTGCGCATTATCCTCCTTCTTCATCGGGCAAATAAGAAAAATATCCTTGTCGTTCTGATTGTTTCTTTCCATTGTTCCTGTTGTCTATTGAAATCTATTATAGAATCCTTCTTGTTTAGTGTTTTACACTTTGCAAAGATACTATAATAGTGTTCAATAAATGACAGCATGATTTATTTTGGTTAAAACAACTGTTCAGAATTGATTTATTGCATTTTTTCACTAATTTTGCATCAGAATCAAAACCCAAACAGTTTTTTTCAATGGAAACACTCGACGCCACCGACATCAAGCTACTCAAATTATTGCAGGACGACTCCAGTCGCCCAATCAAGGAACTGGCCAAACTGGTTAACCTTTCCGCCACCCCTGTGGCAGAACGCATAAAAAGATTGGAAAGGGAAGGCTACATCAAGAAATATGCCGCCATCCTTTCCAACTCCAAACTGAACAAAGGCTTCATCGTATTCTGTCACGTCCGGCTGAAACAACACAGCTACGAATTCAGAAACCGCTTCATCGAAACGATTTCGAAGATAGACGATATCACCGAATGTTATAACATCTCGGGAGAATATGATTTCATGCTCAAGATTTATGCACAGAGCATGGAACACTACAAGAACTTCATCGTCGAGATATTGAACTCGGAAGACAGCATCGGAAGCTTGCAGAGCATCTTTGCCATGGAAGAGATCAAGCAGACCCACAACATCCCGTTCTGACAACTCTCCGGCGGGCTAAGCGGTCATACCATCTTCAAGCCAACAATGGATGCAATCAACATTACAATAAAGAACATACGGGCGAAAGAAGCACGTTCGTGAAAGAACACGATGCCTGCCAACACGGTTCCGACGGCACCTATGCCCGTCCACACCGGATAGGCTGTACCGATAGGTAGTGTCTTCACGGAAACGGCGAGCAGCCACATGCTCAAGGCCAGGCAGACAATAAAGCCCGTCGTCCACATACGATAAAGTTTTCCTTTGGCATACTTCATCTTCCCCAAACAGAAAGCGAATGCCGTTTCGAACAATCCTGCCAGAATCAAAATAATCCAATCCATACTATATATAATATAATGAGAAATGAATGGCACGAAGATAGCAGGCCTCTCAGACATAGCACTTTACATTTGATAAAAAAAGTCCGGCATGGAATTCCACACCGGACTGATTGGCAATAGTATAATAATCTATATAACTAACCACATTACTGTCCCGTTAAAAATGGAAATTGGTCTTTGAAATAATTGAAATATAGTCTTTTACAAGCATTTTTAGGGT
>CALUKX010000091.1 GCA_944321335.1 uncultured Phocaeicola sp.
CCCAGTTCCACGAGGTCGCCCCCGGTAGCCGCCCCGAAGTCATACCATTCATTGAGCCGGTCGTTCACCTTGAACGACGGCGTCTTTTCTTCCCTGAAAGGGGAAAGATACCAGTATTGTCCCCCGCGCGCATTCTTCGGCTCATGGCCGAGAAGTCGCAGGTAGTCCACAATCCGTATTTGTTTCGCTTCCGATATGTTCATGTGCATCCTGTGTTTAGTATGGTTTCTTTATATATACCCGCAAACTAAACCGATACGGCTCAGATGCTGAAATTCTCGTTGTAACGGTATTCCCGGCCATTCTTTTGTATCGCGTTATGTTGAATCAGGAACTTACACAGATTGACCAGGGTATTTCTTCCTCTGGTGTAACCGATGCTGTCATATCCCTTTTTTAGTGCGTCAAGCAATGCCTGATAGCCAAATGAGGTGTTGTCGGAAAAGGCGACTTCCAAAGCAGAACGGTGTAGCTGTTCTGTCATGTCAAGGTATGAAGACAGCCTGTCTTTCTTGTTCATCTTAAATTGATAGTCTTTTACCAAATGGGGAAGCGAGTCTTCTCCGATTTCAAAGGCAAATGGTACAAACTCTTTATCCCTGATATGCATAGCTCTTACTTCACTGATTCTTCCGTTTTCTATATTTTTGGAGATTTGCAAGATGGTTTCAGCTTTATTATTCAATTCGGTACCGATATGCCCCCTGGTATTGTCATCTCCTTTATTCAGGTGGAGTACCGTATGGATGTGAAGCTCGTAATAGCTTGACCATCTCATCAGCTCATTAATAATATCAAGTGACTCGCTTGGACTGTTGATGTCATGGATTAAGTCGCGTATTCCATCTATGATAACCAGCCCGATATTTTTTTCTTCATGGAGGGCCCATTTGATGATGTCCCTGCGTTGGTCGGGAGTGTATTCGCGGAGAACAAAAAACTCAATGCGGTCATTCTCCTGGTCTATGGGCATACCTGCCAGTTTCAGTATTCTTTGAAGTACCTTATGACAGTGGCATTTGCTCTGTTCCGTATCAATATAAAGGATACGGTTCTTGCACGGAGGCAAGTCAGCTTTGTATTTCAATACCTCTCTTCCGGAAAGCGCCGATGCGACTATGGCGCTTACATTGAAGGTCTTTTTGCTTTTAGGTTTCCCCGTGGATGCACTGAAATTGCCTAATGTGGCTATGGTCACACCGTCAATCTGGACAATCTCTTGAGGGAAATCGTATTGTTCTGTGACATTGAGCCGGATATATTTCAGCAGCGACTTGTATTTCGCCTCGTCTATTCTGTGCGTATCCGGAAACATAAAATTAGATCTTTCCGTTTCCATCTCTTCTTGTTCTGCGTTTACGTTTGTTGTTGTTTTCAAGGCGATACGACATAACATTGGCCTGTTTGTCGATTTCTTCGTAGGAGAAACATGGATTACGTCTTATCCAGTCGTTCAGGTCGTCCCGGAGTACGAATATGTTCTTGCCGTTGGGCTTGTAAACGGTAAGTTCCTTGGTGGATGTCAGCTTATAGACAAAGCTCTTGGATACTTGCAGATACGCTGCAACTTCGTCTATGTTCAGAAAATCCTTTGCCGCATATGCTATCTTTTCCACGTTTTTCAGATGAGCCAGCAGTTCGTCCAGCTTGGCGAAACGTTGCAGGTAGTTCTCTACTCTTAATATTTCCCTCTGAAAGCCCTCCAATGTATTTCCCTCAATGAAGACACTTAGCCTTTCAATGCGGGATAGTATGATGTCCATGTCATTCTTTTTCATAATACGTTGTTTTTAATTGCCATTTCCTGATGGGGTTTCACTTGATTTCTCAAAGCCCAGTCGCACAACTCTTTCCTGTTGAAATAGACGAGTTTGCCGTTGGGCTTGTAATGGGGGATTTGTTTGGAGGCGGTCAGCTTGTAGATGTAGCTCTCTGACAGCCCCAGATAGGCGGATGCCTCGGAAATGGTCAGCACTTCTTTGGTAATCCACATGCGCTCCTTTATCTGACGGACAAAATTCTCTATATTGGGAATTTTATCGACTTCGCCGATTCGCTGCTCCAAGGATTGGATACGTTCGATGGGTTTCTCGGATGTCATTTTGGAAACCATGTTTTCCATCTGTCTGATATATCGGAAAACTGGACTGCTTCCACTGTTTGTTCTTCGTTGTTTCATTTATTGCTAAAATTAAATTTGACAATAGAAGGTTTGCCCTCCGCAGTTATTGATTACGGAGGGCAAAGTTATGGACAGCTTCCTGATGAGCATGTTGATAGTGTTGAGTGTCAACGTTTCTATCAACACGACTCTCAACAAATTTGCTTTCTTTTAGTCTATTTCTTTGTCTTTGATTAGCTTTATGTACCGGTCTATTGTCGCGAAGAATTTCTTTTCAGAGATACTCGGTTGTATGTCCTTTATCCTGTTAAGGGTAGAGGATAGGTCATGCTGATTGAGAAATTTCTTACCGGAAGAACTTCTGACAAGCTGCTTTTTGGCAATGACCGATTGCCAGTCATACGGTATGATGTCGTGCATGGCGAGTTTGTCAAGTAGCAACACCAACCGTGTGTTGTTTTTCGATGTGACCGGATTTAACATGGCTCTCTCATATCGGGTGATGACATCGTTCACATCCAGTTGTTCTATAAACAGGCCGACCTCATTGACAAGCTGTACAATGAGGCCGATTGTGTCTTTGTCAATCAATGGCTCATAGGAATCTGGCAAAGGGGGCTGTTCTGATTGACGGCTGTTTTGGAAACTTTGTATCCGGGATTTTGTTTGGAGATGTTCGGATGTATTGAATGTATCGAGCAATTTTTTAATTTGGGTTTCGTCTAAGGTGGACTGACTGAAGTATTGGCATACCAGCTTTTCATGGTTTTCCAATAGCTCTGAAACAATGCAATAATTCTTCTGATGTTCATTCTTGCTCCAAGCGTCAGTAGCATCGTGGTATTGCGTCGAATGAATAAAGTCAAGCATGAAGCGCCTGTAACATTTTCTGTGAGTTAGGACTTCAGCTTTATAAACTTCATGGGCTTGATAGACCAACCGGAATAACCCTTGTTCACCGGTTTGCGCAGGAGTCTTTCCGGCTCCGCGCATCGCTCTTTTCAAAAAGAGAGAGGAGCAAAGTTAAATTCTTTGTCATTGCTTGATTGAATTTGATGTTAGGTAATATATGCTTTAGCCTTTCTATCGGAGGCTGTTGCTTCCTTTTTTATTGTACAACTATTATACTCATCAGCAATTCTTTTCAATTCTATGTCATAGGTATCCAGTTTCCCTTTACTTATGATCGACCGGAAATTGCATCTTAGGCTTTCCCGGTTTATGGGCTTGCCTTCTCGAATTTGAAAGCAGTTGGCGCATTTTGTCCAAAAGTCAAAAGGATTATCTGCTCTGAATGACAAATAAACGAAGTACATGAGTGATACCTGACTTTTTATCCATAATACAGGCCGGGTAAATACCGTTTCATCAAAAATTCCCATGAATATATCAATTGAAGTGGTTGGCGAAATATATCCGCCATTGATGAGCCCTGAAAATACCGCTTGTTTCTTTTCTTCGCTTTTGTCTGAATAGAACACCTCTTTGCCAATGTGGATAATCCGCCCTTTATTTTCCACTTTTTCTTTTGCGGTTTCTTCAATATGGTTAAATTCTTCACAGATGGCTTTTAGTCTGGTGTCAAATCTATCCATCCACCCTAAGCGTTTAATCGAGCTGTAACCTGACTTAAAACATGCTATATGGGGAGCTTTTCCGTTGATTAGAAAACATTTTCCGCCTTTTACCCATAAATTCTTCTTGTTCCATTTGCCAAAAGCCAAATATAAAAAATATGCCAGCAAGCGTTGCTCCTTAATCCATTCGACAGGTTTTACAAACTTCGCTTTGTCAAAAATCCCATT
>CALUKX010000092.1 GCA_944321335.1 uncultured Phocaeicola sp.
CAGCTATAAAGATACTAAAAATATTTCATTCCCACAACTTTTTCAATCGTTTTCTTATACCGAACTCACGTTAAAATAAAGAGAGAAGTAAGATAATCCGTTATCGGTATAGACAGCCAGATTCCTGTATCCCCTGCAAGGATTGGCAGCACAAAGAAACAGGGCAACAGCAGGACAAAGCCTCTCAACAAGGAAAATACAGTAGCAGCCTGAGCTTTTTCCACACTTTGGTAATTGCTGATAATAACGATATTGAGGATGAATGGGATAAACCCGATGGCAAGTAAAGGCATCCCATAGACCGCCAATTGAAAGGCATGACACTGTGTATCTAAGAACATCCCGACAATAGGACGCACGGCAATAATCAGCATCAGGGTCATGATAAAACCGATAGCTGCCGAGGTTTCCAAAGAAAGCTTGTTGGCCGAATAGACCCGACTTTCATTGTGCGCACCATAGTTGTAGCTGATGATGGGCTGTACCGATTGGGATACGGCATTTCCGTTCATGAATATAAAAGGCAATACATAGCAGGCCACTGAATAAGCCGCCACTCCATCCTCCCCAATGTAATACATGAACACATAGTTTCCGGCTACCATCAGTACGGCAATACAGAGTTGTGCCAACAATGCCGGAAAGCCCAATGTTATCTGATGCCGGATGTCGCCCATAAGGAATAAGGTTTCTTTCCAGCCACATTTCAGCGGATGAAGCCGCATATAGTTGGTCATGAACAACAGATAGAAGATAACCATCAGCCCACCTACCCAGTTTCCGATGGCAGTAGCGATGGCTACTCCTTTCAATCCCCATCCGAATATGAACAGCATGACATAATCGAGTACGACATTGATGATGGCCGGAAGAGAAGCACAGTACATGGCATACTTGGGAGAGCCGTCCAGACGGATAATCAGCAGTCCCAAGCTTTGCAGAAAGATAGGAATAAAGCAAAGCGAAACATAGTCCTGGTACTCGAGCACATAAGGCAACAATTTATCGGAAGCTCCAAACAGGCGGGCGGTCTGTTCACGGAAAATCCAGACAAGGACTGTAAAAGTTCCCATAAGGAGGATACCGACCCATAGATTTTGCGTCATGCTAATCCGGGCAGCCTTCAGTCGATGAACGGATAAATGAATAGAAGCGACCACTGAACAGCCGATACCCAGCATCAGACTGATTCCTTGTATGGTAAGCCATAAAGGAGTAAAGATATTGACACCGGCCAAGGCATCACTGCCGACACCACGTCCCACAAAAGATCCGTCTATGACAGTCATCAACGACATACAGATCATTCCCAGCAAGGTTGGAATCAGAATTTTCCAGAATAAGGTTGGTATTCTGTCTTTCCCGAAATCAATTGTTTTCTGTTTCATACTTCTTTTACCATTACGTTTCAAAAATCGCACAAAACTATAGCTTTCGGTCGGGAAAACAGGTGAACTATTTTACCCTTATTCGGTACATTTCAATCCACCGTTCATCTGCTTTTGTTGCCGATAGGTGGATAAGGCGACTCCTGTCATTCTACGGAAATAACGGCAAAAGTAGGAGGCATCATCAAAATTCATTTCTACGGCTATCTGTTTAATCGGTAGGTCTGTATCCGTGAGATAACTTTTGATGGCCAACAAGGTCTTGTGGTCTATCAGCTCTTTAGGAGAGACATGCCACAAACGGTTCACTGTCTTGTTCAGATAGGTGGTGGAAATACAAAGTTTGTCGGCATAAAACTGTACTTCCCGGTATTTATGACAAAACTTGTCTACCAAGTCAAGGAAGCGGATCATATAGGCCCAACTGTTGCTGAAGGGTTGTGAGGTGTCATATTTCCCTTGTTGCAGAAGCTGGTCTTCTATGGTAACGAACAATAAATAGAGTTGTTGTTTCAGGATAAGATCCAGTCTGTCTGGAGCGATGTTTGTCAGGCTCCATTCCAGTTGGTCGAACCAGCGTTGGAGGGCTTGTAGTAAAGAAGTGGTCAGAGGATAAGATGGCGTGGCGTACAGGCATCGCCAGAAGTAAGGCGATTTGATCCGATAGAACAGGTCTTCCACCAGGAAAAAGTTGAAGGATGCATAATGGGCTGAAAAAGCGGCAGAAGTGTCGATAATCTTGATGAATCCGTCAGAGAACAGAAAAATGGAATAACCTTTACGGACGGCATGCCGCGTGAAGTTCACTTCAATGATGGCACATCCTTCTGTAACCAACATCACGATATTGCGTTTGTTGTCTATCAGCTTTTCAATATCTTCCTTTGTTCTTATTGTGCCTGTTATCCGGTTCATAACTTTCTTTTACTTTGATCCCATATAAAATTAATGAATCTGTTGCTAGGCAGGACGCAATGTACAGAAAAATACCGGATTTGGAAAGAAAGTTTCTGCAAACGGGGTTAACTTTTTGCTGTTTTGTAACCATCCAAATAAAAATTGCCTTTTGTGAAAGTAAAAAATAAAAAGATTATTAATCCTCTATCTCCATAATAAATTTTTTGAGCTCTTCTTCTGATGGAAGTTCAATCATATATTTTTGGACAAAGATATTAGGGTCTAATCCAGCAGTAGCGTATTTTACCAAAGTATCCCCTTTATCAGTACATAACAAAATACCAATAGGCGGATTATCATCCGGCTGCATCACTTCCGCTTTGAAATAGTTCAGATACATATTCAGTTGCGATGCATACTCATGACGGAACTTGTCTATCTTCAGCTCTACAATAACATGACATTTCAAAATGCGGTGATAGAATATAAGATCTGCAAAGAAATAATTATCATCAATTAAGATTCGTTTCTGTCTGGCTTCAAAACAGAAACCATGTCCCATTTCTAATAAGAAATGTTGCAGGTTGTCGAGAATTGATTGCTCCAAATCATTTTCTGTTATTAACGCGCGCTCATTCAGTCCTAAAAACTCTAAAGTAACAGGGGTGTTGATAATATCTTTAGGCTGTAACAAAGTTGCTTGTTGCCGGACTAAAGCAGAGAGTGCTTCTTTGTTTTTGGATAGTCCACTACGTTCATAATACAGAGACGCTATTTGTCGTTCCAACTCCTTTACAGACCAACAACCACGAATGGCTTCCATTTCATAGAAAGCGCGTTTTACAGGGTTATCAATTCCCGATATGGTGTTTAAGTGGGTTGAAGATAATCTGTTGAATAATCTATCAGCCGGTATCATCCATGTTTCGGTTTGTGGGTGTTTTGTTGATAGTTCCCAACCGCCATTCTTAGATTCGGCGGTCGCCAACCGCCGAATTGGTTCGGTGAATTCGGAGGTTAACGACTGCCGAATTTGAATTTGTGATGTAATGTATTGTGTAATAGGATCTTTTAGTTGTGGGTAAATAATGTATAACCGTCTGAATTCACGAAATCTACGCTCATTCAACCCTTTAATTTTCAGCCGTTGTTCGAGCCTCTTCAATAGATTCTCGCCATATGTAGCACGGTCTTCTCCCTTCTGTTCAAACTCAACAATGTAATATCCCATCAGCCAATTACGAGCTGTTAAGGCTAAATTTACAGCATGAGCCGCTTGCGACTGCAACGTATGCTGGATTGTGCCAATATGTTTTACTAATGCTTCAAAATCCATGAATACAAATTTACTTCATTTATTCTTAAATCTTCAATTTCGGCAAACTATTTATTGTTTCTCCCTTATAACTTAACGTGAGTTCGGTATAAGAAAACGATTGAAAAAGTTGTGGGAATGAAATATTTTTAGTATCTTATAGCTGATAAT
>CALUKX010000093.1 GCA_944321335.1 uncultured Phocaeicola sp.
TAAACTCCGGGAATCGCAAAGCCGGAACATTAAGGACTTTCTTATCCTTATTATCTGCCATAATCATTACTCTTTAATTTTGTTGATACATTCCATTCGAACCAGTCTCAATTTGCGACCAGTTACTCATTCCCTTTCTGCTTTTCGTCATCGTATGCTTGAATTTCATCTTGTATTACCTGCTTCAAGTCTTCTTGCGGAATAATCAGCCGATAGTCAGCAACGCCAATAGGTTTATCCATTCCATCAAGTGACAATTCCACATCCACATGATTCTTTTCTGCACAAAGAATGATGCCGATGGAGGGGTTCTCCCCCTCGCCGCGTTCTGTCCTGTCAAGAATGGAAAGATAATAATTCATTTTCCCCGCATATTCAGGTTTGTATCTTCCTGCTTTTAGTTCAATGGCTATCAGACTTCTAAGCCCTCGGTGGAAAAAGAGCAAATCTACAATGCCATTCCGACCCTTATATTCTATTGGATATTGATTTCCGATATATGTAAATCCTTTTCCTAATTCAAGAAGAAACAGCTTAATCTTTTCCACAAGTCGGTGTTCCAAGTCTAACTCAAGTACAGGTTCTGTTACACCCAGAAAACCAAGGTTATATGTGCTTTTGATGACTTCATTGGCATATGAAGCAACAGGCACAGGGAGAGTTGTGGCAAAATTATTGTCTTTCTCAACAGACAAACATGATTGTTCGTACATACGAAGACTGATGGCGTTGACTAAGAGGTCGCGGCTCCAACCTTTTGTTACGGTTTCAATGGCATAATAGAGTATAGCGTCATCGTTGTCCTTTGTCCATTTATTAGCCATGAGTTCAGCAGTGTGTCCCCACGGCAAAACTGCAACAGCGTGTTGCAGTTTTAACGATGAGTTACAAAACCTGCAATAAAACTTCTTCATCAGCCATAAACTGCGAGGTGACAATCCCATCTTGGGATAACGCTGCTTTAAGTCGGTTGATAATCGCCGTACCACGCCAGCCCCATGCTTTGAATCCAATTTCCTTTCTTGTAACAGCCTGCCGATTTCCCAATGCGCATTGCTAATGTTATCAGCAATACTGCGTGCTATGGAAATTCTTGTCCTTTCTAAAACTGCAACAGCGCGTTGCAGTAATTCGTTATAGTCAATCGTGATTTCAAGCTCTTTATCGTTTGCCATAATTAAATATTAATCTTATGAAATTTGCCGTAGTATCCTCATTTCCAATAGTTTCACTGTATCTTTAATCCTTTATTGCGTCTAATATCAGAATCAATTCCGATTCTGCAATATCGCATTTATCAAAGAGATACCGCAAACAATTTAACTTACCCTTATTGTCCAATGATGTCCACACAAACTTATCTGGTGCAATCATCGTGCAATAATGTAAATCGGCTTTTTTAGATGACCAAAAATAACTTCCTGCATCGAAAAGGGCATCCACAATATCAGGATAACATTCTGAGACTATGGATATGATTTTTAACATCATGTTTTTCCAAATAGTTTCTGCATGTTCCTGACCAAACAATCTGAATCCTTTTAATTGTCTGTTTGTTGGTGAAAATGTTTCATCTTCTAATGATACTTCATCTACAGGCTTCGGTAAAGGTGTAAATGATGTATGAGGTAAAGGATATAGTTTTAAGAAGGTGTCAACTATTTCTTTTCCCCTTTGCTCCATTTCAACAGGTGTCCACTTTGAACAAACCATAACACTACGTGTAAGACGATATTTTGAATCCTTATATCCGGGGAAAGACTCCCCGTCTATCACTTTACCATCCCGTTTTACATCGAAAGAGTTATTGCTCAATTCGCTATTAATACCAGTTAAGGTGAGATTGGCAAATGTATGCAAATATTTTTCCTTTATCTCCTCATAGTTGTTGCCAAGCATGGCTTTCCAATCGGCGTTAAGGGTTTGCGGCATGATATGTTCCAGTGTGGCCGTTTTATTTTTCATATCGCTTGCCACATCGTTATATTCCCCAGGAACAGCATTCTCAAGGCGTTCAAAAAGGAATATCTGAAATGGCTTCATCATGTGATAAGCATCACGTGTTTTTATTGCTTCTATGAATTGCGTATCTCTCGGTAGGAGATAATTACCATCACGGCGCAATATATGATATGCAAGTATATCAGAATAACTTGCAGACAAAGGAATGTCTGCTGCCCTGTATTCGTCAATACTTCTCAGCACGTCCTTATGCAATGCACAGAACACTTGTGTCAATGCGTTACCCGGCATATTGCACACGATACGGCGAGCCATATAATTTTCAACCAAGTCAATAGCCTTATAAACTTCATCCTCTTGAAGACCATTTTCATCGGCATGCTTCAAGAATTGCATAAAGAATACATTTACCACATCGGTGTCTATGTTGCAGATATGGCTCATTTTCTTTGAAAGACGTGGTGTGGAAAGTTGGCTCTTTGTTATTTGCCGATAATATTTGGCATAATCAAGCATTTGTGCAAGCTCTTCTTTCCTGTCTTTCACCTCCATGTATTTTTTCCATTCTTGATACATATATGGAAGTCTGACATGGCGTTGCCGCTGCTGTCTTATGGTAAGATAATCACGCAAGAACATTGTAGGCTCGTTGTCTGTGGCCTGTTCAATCTTTTGCCAATAATCCTTAAAACATTGTTGCTGTTCTTCAGGCGAAAGCGACATCAAAAGATAATTGCGTATTTTGTCAGCTTCGGTAAGTGCAAGTCCGGTCGAGTTAAGACTCTCAAATATCAGTTGCGCATCGTCGTTATTGTCAAGCTCTATCGTGATAATCTGCAAACGTTCTATGGCGTTCAATAAATCATCAAACGAAAATTCTTGCGGAGTTTTAGTCAATAAGCCATAGAAATACATGAAGTTGCGTGTAACCTTGGATTCGGCAATGAATTTATCTTCTGCATTATCAAAAATTAGGTCATAGGCTATTCGGTCACTCTCAATAGGAACGAGTTTGATTTTCCTATCTGCACTACTAAATTTAGCAAGCAGGAACATTTCGTATGCTTCATTCAGTCTGGCTTCATTGCTGACTAATAATTTCCCATCTTTTACTGCCTTTATACCTGCCAGCAACAAAAGAGATATGGTCGTTATACGCTGTTGCCCATCTATCACTAACCTATTTCGTCCATAAGCATCAGCCGAAGCTGTAACAATTGAACCGAAGAAATGAGTTTGCTTATGTTGCTTGCTTAATTTCACCAAGTCGTTAAACAACTGTTCACAGTTATCTATCAGCCAATCATAATTTCGCTGATATACAGGGATTATGAATTGCTTCATATTCCCTTCAATAAAGTTACTCAATAGTATTGCGCTACCAATCATATTTTCTTACTCTATAATTCCCAACTCTTTCAAATATACATCAATCTCCTTATCCAACTCGGCACGTTTGGCTTCCAGTTCCTTGATTTCAGACATTACCGCTTTGATGTCAATCGGTTCTTCTTCCTCAAAGGTGTCCACATAGCGAGGGATAT
>CALUKX010000094.1 GCA_944321335.1 uncultured Phocaeicola sp.
TCAGCTATAAAGATACTAAAAATATTTCATTCCCACAACTTTTTCAATCGTTTTCTTATACCGAACTCACGTTAAAACTACGCTGTATCGCATTGAACAGCATACCTGTTCCACTATTCAACAGCCCATAAAAATGCCGGGAAGTCAAGCGTCTCGAAATTCCCGGCACCAATATCATTGTGATGATCATTCGCGGATATCGCCCTTGGTCTGAAAATCCTTCCGGCGGAGCACGAAACTGTTACTTAAATATTTCTCACGCACAATCTTGTTTTCGGCCAGCTCTTCCGGAGTGCCCTGGAAAAGGATCTTACCTTCAAACAACAGATAGGCACGATCGGTAATACTCAAGGTTTCCTGTACATTATGGTCGGTAATCAGGATTCCGATATTCTTGTCCTTCAGCTTCCATACGATGTGTTGGATATCTTCCACTGCAATCGGGTCGACACCGGCAAAAGGCTCGTCGAGCATAATGAATTTCGGGTCGATGGCCAGGCAGCGTGCAATTTCAGTACGACGACGTTCACCACCCGAAAGCTGGTCACCCAAGTTCTTGCGCACCTTCTGTAAGCGGAATTCGGTAATCAAACTTTCCAACTTTTCCTTCTGATATTCTTTCGAAGTCTTTGTCAGCTCCAGCACAGATGCAATATTGTCTTCCACACTCATCTTACGGAATACGGAAGCCTCCTGGGCCAGATAACCGATACCGCTTTGGGCACGTTTGTACACAGGATAGCTTGTGATATCCAGATCATTCAGATAAATATGTCCTTCATTCGGCACGATCAGTCCTGTGGTCATATAGAAGGAAGTAGTCTTACCGGCTCCGTTAGGTCCGAGCAATCCCACGATTTCTCCTTGTTTCACATTAATGGAAACATGACTCACCACTGTACGTTTACCGTACTTCTTCACCAGATTTTCGGTACGAAGCACCATACGTCCGTCCGATGGAAGTTCGAACGCTTCTGCAGTATGTTGTTGATTTTCCTGTTCTGCCATAATCTTTACTATTTATGTAAACGCAGGCTGGAATCAATCCGTATAGCTTCGCTTCCAACCTTTCCATCGGCAAAAGTAGTAAAAATCTTGGGTATTGTGGTCTTTCACTTTATTTTCATGTAGCTTTTAGTATATTATAGCTAAAAAACAGTACTTTTGCACAAATTTATATCAAATATATATGGTAAAGCCAATCACCACTTTCGGAAAATACCTGATGCTGATGGGAAGAGTTTTCTCCCGTCCCGAGCGTTTACGTATGTATTTCAAACAATATGTCAACGAGATGGCTCAGCTGGGTATCAATTCCATAGGCATTGTGTTACTGATTTCATTGTTTATCGGAGCGGTTATCTGCATCCAGATCAAGCTTAATATTGAAAGTCCGTGGATGCCACGTTTCGTTGTCGGTTATACGACCCGTGAAATCCTGCTCCTCGAGTTCTCATCTTCTATCATGTGTCTGATTCTGGCCGGTAAGGTAGGATCGAATATTGCATCCGAAATCGGAACCATGCGTGTAACCCAACAGATTGACGCTTTGGATATCATGGGAGTTAACTCAGCTTCGTACCTGATTCTGCCCAAGATTCTAGGGCTGATGACCATGATTCCGTTTCTGGTAATTTTCAGTATCTTCGCCGGTATCATCGGTGCTTATTGTACAGCCTGGTTCGGTGGACTGATGACAGTCAGCGATCTGGAGTATGGTCTTCAATATAGTTTTGTGGAATGGTATATCTGGTGCGGCTTCATCAAGTCACTCTTCTTCGCTTTCATTATCGCCAGCGTTTCAGCATATTTCGGCTATACAGTGGAGGGAGGATCAATCGCTGTAGGTAAAGCCAGTACAGATTCAGTAGTATCAAGCAGTGTCCTGATACTGTTTTCCGATTTAATTCTTACTCAATTGTTAATGGGATGATACAGATCAATTCTATCTATAAGTCATTCGGCGACCGTACGGTTCTCAATGATATCAATTTCACCTTCGAAAACGGTAAGACCAATCTTATTATCGGGCGAAGCGGCTCCGGTAAAACAGTCCTCATCAAATGTCTGGTAGGTCTGTTGACACCCGAAAAAGGTGAAGTGCTTTACGACGGACGTAATTTGCTTTCCATGAGCAAGGACGAAAAAAAGAAGCTCCGCCGTGAAATGGGAATGATTTTCCAGAGTGCAGCCTTGTTCGATTCGCTTTCAGTGCTGGAAAACGTAATGTTTCCGCTCGATATGTTCTCATCGATGACTTATCGTGAGCGTGTGAAACGTGCCCAGTTCTGTCTGGACCGTGTAAACCTGATCGATGCCCAAAAGAAATACCCTGGCGAAATCAGTGGCGGTATGCAAAAACGCGTAGCAATTGCACGGGCTATTGCCCTCCAACCACAATATCTTTTTTGTGATGAGCCGAACTCCGGACTGGACCCGAAGACATCGCTCGTTATCGATGAATTGGTACATAGTATCACAACCGAGTATAATATGACTACAATCATCAATACCCACGATATGAACTCGGTTTTGGGTATCGGCGACAGTATCCTGTATATCTACGAAGGTAATAAGGAATGGGAAGGCACGAAAGACGATGTAATGACTTCAACCAACGAACGTCTGAACGATTTCATCTTCGCTTCCGACTTGCTGAAGAGAGTGAAGGAAGAAGGACTGGCAACAAAATAGGCCTATATCGGAGACATATTGCAGATGTTCCTGAAAATAGAAGATGGCATGTGGAAATGACTATATGATTATTCATTCCACATGCCATCTTTCGTATACCGATACACCATAGAGACCAAAGACAGATTACTTGACAAAATCCCTTGGCAATACACCGAATTGTTTCTGGAAGCATTTGGCGAAATACGACGGACTACCGAAACCTACCTGGTAACATACTTCGTTGATTTTGCATTCGCCTTCCTTGAGGAGCTGCGCCGCCTTTTTCAATCGCTCAAGGCGAAGGTAGTCGTTGGGCGACATGTCGAGCACGCCTCTAATTTTAACGTGAGTTCGGTATAAGAAAACGATTGAAAAAGTTGTGGGAATGAAATATTTTTAGTATCTTTATAGCTG
>CALUKX010000095.1 GCA_944321335.1 uncultured Phocaeicola sp.
TGTATGCTCTCAACGGTATTTATAACTCCATAGCTACCTTGAAGCTCTTTAGGAAATACATCAAGCATTTCACGCCAAGTTACTCTAGGATGGAGTTTCATATAAAGGGAAACGACAGAATGTACGGTTCGACGCTTGTTCTGTGGTTCGCCCCCGTTCAGAGAATATTTTGCGCGACCTGTAGCCGCCATATTATTCGAATGCCTTATTTCATGGGCTGATGATGTTGCCGTTGGTTCGTTGTCATCCTTTTCTTCTATGTCGAAGGCAACCTCTGTGCCAAAATATTCACCAATCTGTTTCATCAGCTCAATTTTATTTGTTGTACTGCTATGAGTGTTGAGCCAATAGCCTCCATTTAAGGGTTTGCAAAATGTGATATATTTTAGATTTCTAGTCTTATCAACAAGATAGCCACCACGGAAAGGAATCTTCATTTGGTACACTAATTCCGGGCCGACAATATTGATAAATTCGATGAACTTTTCGGTGGAGTTGCCGTTTGAGATTATATAATCATTAAAAGAAATAGAATTGATGACAATCCAAGGGGCACGAGTTTGCGTATCTGTCTCTTTTATGAACTCAGTAGGTGAAACCATTTCTGCTTTGAGGATTGGTTCGACATCCATCTCTTTTTTATCCGAAAAGTATGTCTCAATGAACTGGATATATAGACGAATAGTTTGAGGAGAACCCGAATTTGTTCTCTTAGCCTCAAAGTCGGCCTGAACATCGTCATAAAGTTGTGATAGTATTCGTAGGTCTGTTAGATTATAGAGATAACCGGAATGATGATATTTTAAGATCTTATTCCGCATGTAATTACTTCTAGTAGCTGTGCAATACACATTGACCGTAGATGGAGAATAGCTTCGTCCGTGACTATTTTTTATCATTGATAAAAAAGTACGAAAACCTTCTAATGTACATTTGATGTTTTTAAGTGATACAGCTATGCTTTGCTCTAACTCGTATTTTACGGGAACTACAACAATGTTTGATGGAGAAAGATTTTCTGTATATACATCAGTCATTTTGTCTTTAATAAAATTGCGTACTTCCAACTCATGCTTCTTGGAGAAAATCCAACCAGCACCTTCGCGCAGCCTATCATTAAAATATCCACCTATCTCCTTGAATTTTTCAGAGTAACGCATGGTATCGCCATACACAGCTATGGCCTTGTCAGAATATTCAACTATACGAACAATTGCATCTGTAGCAGATGCGGAAGTAGGTATCGAAGAGATAATCGCCGAATAAGTAGCATCTGTTTTCTGCATCTCAATAATACCATCATCTTGGGAACCACATTCGTATTTGTCTCGGACAAATACTGTAGAGCCGGATTTGCAGAAAGAATAATCAAGCTGCTTCTCGCCATCGAATTGCAAACTCATATCAACCGAGCACCTCAACAAAGATATCTTGCGACTTAGAGTTTTCATCATTTCCGGAAACACATCTTCTTTGAGATATTGCAATTCAATGTTGTTGATTTCTTTACGTATTTCTGCAACAACATCCTCCCCGGACTCTTTCAGTCTGTCGAGGGATTCATATAGCTTTTTCAGCTTTGATATATCGGTATTAGACGGCATTACTTTAATTCAAATATTGGCATGGGTTTGGAGAAGGAACTTTCACGGTCGATGTTTGCACATTGACGACGAATAATATCTCGACGATGAACAGCCGGTTTTAAACAATATGTATAAAACTCTGCAATATCCATATCATCCTTTTTGAGAACGTGTGGAAACAGCAGCTTCAGATAGGCTGAGGCAATACGTTTTACGGCTTTCAGGTGGCGCATATCGGCACCCTCCGGAACTGCGATAGATTGATTTACAATTGTAGCATACTCCGTTGCGGTTCTGAGTTGGTGTAGGACCTCCGAGAAGAATTCTACGTTCAAGGTCCAGTCGCACAGTGCCATGTCATTGGTAATGCGTGGGAGTAACCAACCTTCTATAAACCCGTGGAATCGGTCGAGAAGAGCAGACTCTTTAAATGCTTCTGGAAGTTCTTCTACATAGTTATCGGACATTGGGAAACCATCTTCCGATAAAGGTATATTACCAAGAAGAATTAGGCCACACTCAGACATGAATTCGTAATTATCAACGTTGGTCTTACCATATTCGAGATAGTTTTTAAGAATAGAACGCATCTCCATGGTATCAGTGAAAGTAATAGACTGAATCTCATCAAGTGCTACAAGGTCATGATGGAGCATAATTCCTGGTGTCTTGCGGGACTTGTCATAAAAGAGCTTGGCACGGGAAACTTTACCCCCACCAATGAGCCAAACGAACTTTGACAAATTGCCGAAAACATAGGATTTACCAGTGCCCTTGGGTGCCAGTTCAATCAGGTTTAGACGAGGCTCGATGAACGGTAGCAAACGAGCCAGGAACTCCAGTTTTTGAGTTTTGCCAGAAAAGGCTGATGGAGTGTACTCCATAGCCGAAATAAGCACATCAATCCATTCATCGGTTGTAAATTTCTTACGGCACTCTCTGAACGAATTGAGATCGAGACGTTCGAGTGGACGGAAAGGTTTATATTTCGACATTTCAATATACCCCTTCTCTTTATCTTGCGGTGGAATATAAACAAGTTTGATAATTCCCCACTTTTCTCCGTCAATCAAATCATCGGGATTTTGGTCTACGACACGCTGTGGTATTTCCGTATCCGCCATCTTTATACCCATTTCCGGAATTTGGAACTGTGTCTTGTTTTTGGCGATGTTTGTGCTTATCTCAAAACGAGTAAGCAGAGTAATAACATCGCCTTGCATGAGGCGGCT